>JAVBVA010000040.1:0-102378 GCA_031554665.1 Bacteroides sp.
TGCCTCTTTAGCTCAGCTGGCCAGAGCACGTGATTTGTAATCTCGGGGTCGTTGGTTCGAATCCGACAAGAGGCTCAAGAAAAAGCATTCCGGTAACGGGATGCTTTTTTTGTTTTCTCTTGGTGGTGTATATCAGAAAATAAAGTACATTTGTGAAATGTTAGCTAAAGAATCAACTATGAAGCAATATCGAATACTGCTTACCTTGCTGTTGTTATGCTTGTTTGATCCGGTTTCGGCGTCCGACTGGAACAATTTTATCATTAACTATCCCAAAAGTTTGTATGGCAAGGGTTCGCAAACCTGGCACATAGCAACGTATGATGAGAATTGGGTCTACTTCGCCAATAAAACCGGCCTGCTGCAATACGACGGTAATAGCTGGAATGTCTTCACCTTGAACAATCATTCGGACTTACGGTCGGTACTCCCTTCCAAACAAGATAAACGCATCTATGTGGGTGGTATCAACGAATATGGATATTTCGAACCCGGTGCGGATGGGAACCTTATTTATAATTGCCTGTCCGATTCGGTTCCTAACCCTGACCGCTATCTTGGTAATGTATGGGGTATTCATGAAACAGACAATATACTGTATCTGCAGGGAGACAGCAGGGTGCTGAAAGTGCTCAACGGGAAATATACTACCATTCAGACTGAGTGGAAGATCGATTGTTCGAACCTGATCAACGGTGTACTCTATATCGGAACCGATCGGGGAGTGTTTGTGCTGGTGGGGAATACCTTCTTCCCGCTGCAAGGAGCAGAAGGGCTGGTGTCCAAGCGGATACGCAGCATCGTTCCTCATAAGGACGGGGTGCTGGTGGTTACGGCCTATGATGGGCTTTTCTATTGCGACGGACGAACGACGGTGCCTTTTACCACGGGCTCCGAGGCGTTTATGAAGGAGAACGAAGTCTTCTGTGCAGCCGTCTTGGGCGACCAGATTGCTTTAGGGACCGTGCATAAAGGGTTGTTGCTGATTGACAGGGTAACATTTCAGAACAAATACTACAACGAGAACAATGGTTTGCAGAATAATACGGTACTTTCGGTAGCCTTCGACGAGTGGAACAACTTGTGGGCCGGACTCGATAGCGGTATCGACTACGTTTGCCTGAACTCATCGTTTACCAATCTTTATTCCTATCCTTATTCGTATGGTACCGGTTATGCAGCTCTCCTGGCGGACGATTATCTCTATCTGGGTACCAACCGGGGACTTTATTATACGCCCTATCCGGTAAAGCTAAGCGATAAACTCCCCGATATCCGGCCTGTAGCCAATTCGAGCGGACAGGTGTGGAACCTGTGCCAGGTGGGTGATGATTTGTTCTGCCTGCACGATCGCGGAGTGTTCCTGATCGAAGGAACGAGAGTACGAAAAATTGCTGACGTGGCAGGGGCATGGGCTTGCCAACAAGTAGTGGGCATGCCCGACAAAATGTTTCTGGGCGTGTACAACGGTATGTACCTGATGGAGAAAACAGAAGGAGAGTGGAAGGTGGTTACCAAAATAGACGGTCTGTTTGACTCCTGTCGTTTCTTCGAACAGGAATCGGCGCAGGTTATCTGGCTCTTCAACTCGGACCAGACCTTACGAGTGGAGTTGGGGCCCGATCTGACCAAAGTGCGAAAGATAGATACATACGGCATGAACGAAGGGTTCCCCACGGATAGGGATGTCTATGTTAGCAAGATCGACGGTAAGATATACTTTGCAACTCCCCAGGGCATTTATCAGTTCAACCAGACAACCAACCAGATGGAGGTGTGTCAGGAGATGAATAACCTGCTGAATGGCGCTAATCCTTATCTGCGTCTGGTGCAGTATGGCAATCACTTAGTCAGCCTAAGCCAGCGGGAAATCTGTATCGGCAACTTACGAACCTATAAATCGGGAGGAAATACCATCATAACTCCCATCGAATTGGCTTCGGTGGAGTTGGTGCCGGGGGCTGAAGCAATAATCCCCATTTCCGATTCTTTGATGGTTATCCCGAATGACAATGGGTTCGCCCTGTTCAAAATCCCCCATCAGAACCAGAAGAAAGATTATCATCATTCGATGCGTATCCTGAATGTGTACCTGTCATATCCCAAAGACTCACTTATCTATACCGATAATTTCCTGAAGATAAAGCCGAAACCCCAAGTGGGCTATTATGAGAGCGCTATCCGTTTTGAGTATGGGGTCTCTTCGTTTACGCATGGAGAAGAGGTAAACTATCAGTATCGGTTGAACCGGGGTGACTGGTCGGACTTTACCATCACCCGTACCAAAGAATACAGTAATCTTCCTGAAGGAGAGTATGTCTTTGAGGTGAAAGCTGTTTTTCTGGATGGTACTACTTCGTTAGATTCGTTTACCTTTGTTGTTTTGCCTCCCTGGTATCGTTCCAAAGCAGCCTTTGCTTGTTACTTTGTGTTGTTGCTTGCTGCTATCTGGGGAGTATATCGCTGGGACGATATCCGTGTGAGGCGTAAAAAGGAACAGGCTGTAGTCGAGAAAGACAAAGAAATGCAGGAGAAAGAAAAGGAGTTCGAAGAAGTGAATGCCCAAAAAGAACGCCAGATCATGCATCTCGAAAAGGAGAAACTGGAATACGACCTGCGTCACAAGAGCCAGGAGATGGCCAACCTGATGATCAACTTTGTGCGTAAAAGCGAGATGCTGACCGAAATCAAGTCCGACCTGTTCAAGGTGATCACTACACTCAAAGGGGAAGGAAGCAAGGATGCCAAACAGATGCTATTGGTAGTAAACAATAAGATCGACTCGAATATCCAGAGCGAAGATGTGTTGAAGCGTATCGAAGAGCAGTTCGACCTGGTTCATAATAACTTCATGAAGCATCTGGGCGAGAAACATCCCGATCTCTCACTCAACGAACGGATGATGTGCGCCTATATTAAGATGAACCTTTCCACCAAGGAGATTGCTCCCTTGCTTAACATCTCGGTTCGCGGAGTAGAAACGATGCGTTATCGTCTCCGAAAGAAATTTGACCTGGAAAGAGAAGACAGTCTGACGGAATTCCTGAATAACGGCTTTTAACAAGCATACTTCCGAATAACATTGCAGAGCAACAACCGAAGAATACATTTCTTGGTTTGTTGCTCTTTTTGTGCTTTATAACATATTTGACGAAATATGTGTGCGTATGCTTAGTTTCTTGAATAATAGCGTTTTATGACGAATTGACGTATTGATAACGTATTCATTTTCCTTGTTTGACGTATTAAAGAATTTGCCTTTTAACTTTTTGGATTGCTATAATATATATGTTTGCACTGTCCAAAGCGAACAACGTACGGGTTCGATGAGACAATAAAGAGAGATAAGTTAATCTTAATTTTTAAAAACTTATGAAGAAGTTATTAGCAGTTTTATTTCTATTAGGAACTTACCTTACTGTATTTTCGCAGAATATACAGATACAAGGTACAGTTGTAGGTGGGGCAGACAATGAACCTCTGCCCGGAGTTAATGTGGTAGTGAAAGGATCTACCTCCAATGGTACAATCACAGATCTGGACGGGCATTTCAAACTCACTGTTCCGTCGGATGCAATCCTTACCGTTTCTTATATAGGTTATAAACCACAGGAGGTCGCTGTGAAGGGTAGCTCCAATATTCGTATTGTATTAAAAGAAGATACCGAATTACTCGACGAAGTTGTTGTTATCGGTTACGGCGTTCAGAAGAAGAGTGTTGTTACAGCTTCTATCGCCAGGGTAAGCAGTGAAGACCTGGAAGGAAAGTCTCCTGTCCGCATAGATAATGCGCTGAAAGGGCTGGCTGCCGGTGTAGATGTTACTTCAGCTTCCGGACAGCCGGGTGATTCACCCCGTGTACGTGTGCGTGGTATCGGTACTATTAATAATAGCGACCCGCTTTATATCGTAGATGGTATGCCTATCGGTGGTGGTTTGGACTTTGTAAATCCTAACGATATTGAATCTATCGAAGTATTGAAAGATGCCGCTTCCGGTGCTATCTATGGTGCACGCGCTGCCAATGGTGTTATTCTGGTAACTACCAAGAAAGGAAAGACGGGCAAGGCTCAAATCAATTACAACTTCTCATATGGCTGGCAGAGCGCCTGGAAGAAACGGGATGTTACAGGTGCTACGGACTATGCTATTCTTCAGAACGAGGCAAGGGTGAATGGTGGTGAGAAACCTATTTATAATGATCCCTACAATTTGATTGATGCCAATGGGAATCCTATCACAGGTTTCGGCACCGATTGGCAGAGCCTTGTTTTCAATGATAATGCTCCGGTAGTGAATCATGATGTGACTATCAGTGGCGCTTCCGAAAAAGTGAACTATTACTTGTCACTGGGTTATTTCTCGCAAGATGGTATTGTGGGAGGTAACCACGGGCAGTCTAATTACGACCGTTTGACAATACGCTCGAACAATCAGTATAACGTGCTCGATGCTTCCAAAGAGCGTAACTTCCTCAATAAACTGGACCTGAGTGTAAATCTGGCTTATATGCGTACGCACTCAACGGGGATTGGCACGAACTCTGAATTTGGTTCCGTTCTGGGCTCCGCTCTTTATTTATCACCCATTCTCACTCCCACTTTGACCGGTGATGCTGCTAAAGAGATGATTAAGACTTACAGTGACTTTGATTTGCCTCGTGATGCCAACGGCAATCCTTATACGGTTCCCGGTTATGGAGGTACTTACCAGGAAATGAATAACCCGCTGGCCATGATGACACTGAACCCGAAGAAGAACTGGTCGCATAAGTTTGTTCCTAAGTTCTCTATCGACCTGCAATTGTGGGATAACCTGAAATATCATTTCAACTACAGTGCCGACATGGCTTTCTGGGGGAATGACGAAGCCGCCAAGACCAAATATTATCTTTCGGCCAATAATAAGGCAACGCATACCAGTGCTGCTTCATACAAGGCACAAAACGTAACTTGGCAGCTTGAAAACACATTGACTTACGATAAGACCATCGGCAAGCATACATTTGGTGTGGTGCTGGGGCAGTCCGCACTTAAATACAAGGGTGACGAACTCGGTGGAAACCGTTGGAACCTGGTGAACCCCGATAAACCTTCGATTAACTATGCTACAGGAAGTATAGAGTACACTTATAAAACGGTAATAGACCCGGAGACTGGCAAGCCCATACAGGTGATAGACACTGCTACCATACAACACGGTGTATATGGGGGGCCTTATACCGAACACAGAATGTCGTCTTTGTTTGCCCGTCTGAGCTATAACTATGACGAACGTTATATGATTCAGGCTACCATACGCCGTGACGGTTCAAGCCGTTTCGGTACGAACAATAAGTATGGTGTATTCCCATCGGTATCTGTAGGATGGAACATGACGAATGAGGAATTTATGGCCGACACACGCGAATGGTTATCTAACCTTAAACTGCGTGCAAGCTGGGGTAAGAACGGTAGTGATAATATACCCAATTTCGGTTATACATCATTGACGGCTATGGGCAACAATGTGCTCTTTGGAAGGAATGCTACCAAGTGGATCGGCTCGAAAGCACAGCGTTTGGCTAACCCTGATTTGAAGTGGGAAGAAAGTGAACAAACAGACTTTGGTATCGACCTGGGATTCTTTAATAATGCTTTGACATTCAGCGCAGACTACTATATAAAGAAAACCAACGGTATGATTCTCGATATGCCTATCCCGAGTTATGTGGGTGAAACTAAACCGCTTGGCAATGTGGGCGACATGGAAAACAGTGGTTTTGAGTTTGAACTTGGTTACAAGTTTAATGTTTCCGACGCCCGATTTGCCGTTAAGGGGAATGCTACTTATCTCAAGAACACACTGAAGAACCTGGGTAATGACACCGGTTACATCGACTTTGATGGTATTCAGGGACTTTCAGGTGGTGGTACACGTGGATCTAACGGCCAGCCTTTCCCTTACTTCTTTGGATATAAGACCGCCGGCGTTTTCCAGAACATGGACGAAGTTCGCGCTTATGTTAACAAAGACGGTAATATGATTATGCCGGACGCTGTTCCCGGTGATGTCCGCTTTGTGGATGTAAACGGCGATGGCAAAATCTCGGCAGACGACCGTACCAACATTGGTAATGGTACACCCGACTGGACTTTCGGTTTAAATCTGAACGCTGACTGGAAGGGTTTTGACTTCAATATCTTCTTCCAGGGAGTAACTGGTGCTGATGTATTCGACGGAACGTATCGTTCGGATGTAGCTTCCGGGAACTATCCAACCTGGATGCTGGCACGCTGGACCGGTGAAGGAACTTCCAACAAGTATCCCCGTCTGTCTACGAAAGGCGCCAAAAACTGGGAGGTATCCGACCTCTATGTGTGCGATGGCTCATACCTCCGCCTCAAAAATATTACGTTGGGTTATACATTGCCTCAAATTCTTACCCGCAAGCTAAGTATTGATCGCTTGCGTGTGTATGTACAAGCTGAAAACCTGATGACTTGGACCAAATACTGGGGCTTCGATCCGGAAATCTCTTCAGGTCCCGACGGTATTAAATCTCTCGGTATCGACCGTGGTGTCTATCCGCAGCCTCGTACTTTTACAGTAGGTGCAAACATCTCTTTCTAATCTGATAAAACAAGAAATTATGAAAACAAATAAGATATTGGCTATAGGCTTACTCGCTACCGCTACAGTGTTTACTACCGGTTGCAGCGATAGTTTCCTTGAGGTGGAAAACCCAACAGGCGAACCTTTGGAAGAATATTATACTACAGATGAACATATTCAGGAAGCATTGATCGCAGCTTACGACCCTATTCACTGGCCCGACTGGGGATTGGGACAGTATAATGCGCTGAACATTGATGGCGAAGTCATGGGCGATAATTTCTGGGTAGGTGGTGCCAGCCAAACAGATATGCAGAACTGGCACATGTTGTTCAACTATGAAGCGAACGAAAATAACACGCTTAGTTCTCTTTGGACAGTGGACTACTCGGGTATCAAGCGTTGTAACGACTTGTTGAAGTACTTAGGATGGGCAAAAGAAGTTGCCCCGGAAAATCTGAAGAGTTACGAGATGCAGGCTCGTCTGCTTCGTGTGTTCTATTATAACATGTTGTGGCACTATTTTGGCAACGTGCCTTTCTATCTGGAGAATCTTTCCAAACCTCCTTATACGGCTCCGCAATATACAGCCGACCAGGTTTATGCTGAGTTGATTGCAGAGCTTGAGGCTGTGATAGACTCCAAGGTGTTGCCTATGAAATATTACAAGGGGCTCAAAGACGGGAAAGTAATAGAGAACGACGAAGGTCAGTTGGGACGCGTTACCCAGGCGATGGCCTATATGATGTATGCCGAAATGGTGATGTACCAGAACGATGAAGGTCGTTTCCCAAAAGCTTTGGGCTATATGAAAGAACTTATTTCAGGTTCTGATTTCAAACTGAATCCCAGCTATGCGAACATCTGGGAAACAGAAGGCGAGTGGAGTGACGAATCAATCTGGGAAATCAACTACGAACAAACCAATAATGAACGTGGCTGGGGCAGTCCGTTGGCCATTGGTGGTACAGTACTTCCCACACTGATTTCGCCCAACTCCTTCCCAGGTGATGAAGGTTGGGGAAAAGGCGCCGATGGTTGGGGATTCCTGCCCATGCGTCTGGAAACGTATGAGATGTTCAGCAAACAAGACAAACGCCGTGATGCTACCTGTTGGGTGATTGCCGCCGATGTGGAATACACGAAACGCTATCAGGATACTCACATTTGGTTGCAGAAATATCGCCCGTACGATAAGAACTTCAAGCAAGCCAGCGGAGACCAGAACCTGAATTATAACAACAACTACCGTTATTACCGTTATGCAGAGACATTGCTCAATGCAGCCGAACTCTCTCTCCGTACCGGTGGCAGTGGCAGTGGTGAGGCCAAAACATGGTTGAACGAAGTACGTAGCCGCGCCGGTTTGACGGGACTTGACAATGTAACAGTCGACAATGTGCTAACCGAACGCCGTTATGAATTTGTGGGCGAAGGCAAGCGTTACTTCGATCTGGTGCGTGCCGAAGGAATCAGCGGTGCATCGGCCAAAAATAAGGCTACTACTGCACTTGTTCCCGATGAATATGGTTATCGTACCAATTCCTGGACTGCTAAGAAGAAATACATTCCTATTGCACAAGGTGAGTTGGATTCAGACCCGGCTTTGGTTCAGAATGATTATAAATAGTTTCCCTTACTCTATTAAAGAATAAACAGTATGAAAAATATTTTAAAATACATGGCAGGGGTGTTGATTGCAGGTTTTGCAATGACTGCATGTTCGCCCGAAGAATTTACGGGGGCCAATGGCAATATCCCTCAGGCATCAGAATACGCTGATAATTTTAAAGTGACTGTAGATCAGGCCACGAATTATGCTTATTTTGAATTCACTTCCGCTCCCGGAATTACTCCGGTTTGGATTATTGACGGTGTGTCCTACTCGTCGGCATTCAACTTTTCAAAATACTATCGTAAAAAAGGTTCATATACGGTAGAATGCAAAGTGAAGAATTCGAATGGATTTAGCGATGGAGCAATTACCCGTACATTCGAAGTAGAAAAAACCAAGATGACCGGTTTTGGCGGCTTCGTTGAAGATAGCGACTATAATATGTTTAAGGGTCTGCAACTTCCGAATAATCCTGGAAATAATAATAATCCGGCACATAATCCAGCATTCTGGTATGCTCCGGGATGGAATATGATAGATGCTCCTAAATGTATTCTTTCCAAAGGTGCTTATACGATTACCCTCCCTACTGCTACTACTGATCAGTGGCAGGCTCAGATGGCTATCAATACCGGTCTGGCTCTTACTGCCGACAAGCATTATGACTTCTCTGTAATTCTGACTTCCACCAAAGCACATAAGAGCGTAAAGGTGAAGATTTGTAGGGCCGATGGTAGGGACGGTGATGACGATGTTATTCTTATGGATAAGAATTTTGCCCTTGAAGCCGGAGAACCGAAAGCTCTGTTTGGATCGGATCTGGAAATATATTCCTCAAACTCTGAGAAATATCCGGTAACAGATTTCAGCAATACGAAGGTCGTTTTTGACTTCGGAGGTAATGCCGAGAATACGGAAATCACTATTGAAAGCTTTGTTCTGAAAGACCATGCCAATGATGATGGAACCGAAGTTCCCGAAGAATTAGCAATTCCGTTTGATTATAATGATGCTGGCAATATATGGAAAGCAGTAGATGAAAACCAGGGCATCACCTACGAAACCTATTTCGGTGATGATAATTGGGCCTCAATAGGCGGCAATCCCCAAATTACCCACGAAGGTAACAAGCACACGATTGTGGTTCCTGTCCAGACATCTGCCGCCGAAATATGGCGTGCCCAGTGGCATTTTCGTACAGATCTCTCGGCTACGGCTGATGATGTTGTAGATTTCTCCGTGAAGGTTAATTCCAGTGCCAAGTTACCGGGGATGATGTTCAAACTGACTCAGGATGGTAATGATGATAACTACTTTTTCGCCGTGCAAGAAGCTATCCCGGCAGGAGACTTTGTTTTCAGAATAGAGAATCAGCAGCTTTCAGGCGGGGCCGATGCACCGAAGTTGAAGTTAACTTTAGGTTTTGGTGGTGCTCCGGTAGATGCGATTATCACGATCAGTGAAATCACAGTCATTAAAAAGTAAGGGGTTAACAGCCTGCTTTTTTAGAAGTTGAATACAATTTGAAAACAGAATTTCTTTTCTATAAATGAAAGAGGGAGGATGTTGTCTTATTAATTTTGAGATTTCATTCCACCTCTTTCATCGCAGAAAATAGTTTATGGTTCGGTCTATTCAACAATCAAGTATTGTTATACAAAAAAGCCAATAATGAAGTATAAATATATTTTATATCTACTGCTTTTAGCATTGATCGCTTGTGGAAACAGCGATGATGACAACCAGCAGCCCGGTGATGTTACACTGACATGCTTGCCCGAAAAGGTGGAAGCCGGTGCAACAGGAGGAGACTACACACTGGATGTTACTTGTAGCGGCGGTGAATGGACTGCTTATGCCAGTGACGATTGCAGTTCCTGGGTGACAACCCGGGTTTCGGACTCTTCCCTGAACAAGGGAACAGTTACTGTTACCGTCAGCGCAAACACAGGAACCGCCAGCCGTTACGGTTCTGTAGTCGTTAAGTCGGGAACCAAACGTATGACGGTACCTGTTACACAGGAAGCCCCGATGTCTGTCTCCAAGCAGCAGTTATACTCTTTCTCCGTTGGCGAAACCATCACCTTATCCGTTACCGCCACGAAAGAATGGAGTGTGAAGTCTAACGATAGCTGGATAAAAGCTGTAAAAACCAACAGCACCACAGTAACCGTTACCACAGAACCCAATGACAGCAAGAAATCCCGGAATGGAACGCTCGAAATTACCTCAGGCACTGAGAAGATCACGGTAAACGTTACCCAGGAATCTGCCGAAGACCGTGAGATCAATACTCCCGAAGGCTATCGTCTGGTGTGGCACGATGAATTCAACGAGGGCGCTACGCTCGGAAGCGACTGGACACACGAGGTTCAAGGACCGGGATGGGTGAACAATGAACTTCAGACGTATGTGAGTGGTTCGGCAGACAACAAGCGTGTCACTGAACTGGTGGATGGCAAATTGAATATCAACTGTTTCAAAGGTTCCGACGGTAAAATCTACTCAGGCCGCGTTTATGCTAAAGTAAGCCAAGGATGGCTTCACGGTTATTTCGAAGCCCGTATCCAGCTTCCCAAAGGAAAAGGAACATGGCCTGCTTTCTGGATGATGCCGGTAAACAATAATTTCTCAACCAATCCCTGGCCGGGTTGTGGTGAGATTGATATTATGGAAGAAGTAGGAGCAGACCCGAATATTGTGTCGTCCTCCATTCATACGCAAGCTTACAATCACACGATCAGTACGCAGAAAACCGCGTCTCGCAATATTGGCACGGCTGAATCGGAATTTCATGTGTATGCCTGCGAATGGACACCGGACTACCTGAAGTTCTTTGTCGATGGAACCGAACTGATGACATTCCGCAACGAAGGAACAGGTAAGAGTGTATGGCCATTTACGTATGCTTTCTATCCGATTCTTAATCTGGCCTGGGGTGGTGACTGGGGTGGATATAAAGGTGTGGATGAAGGAGCTTTGCCCGTAACAATGAAAGTAGACTATGTAAGAGTTTTCCAGAAAAAATGAAGTTGAGTAGATATATTTTGGGGATAGTATCCGTTCTTCTTGTTTCGTGCGATAGCACAAACGGAATGGAAGAAAGAGAAGAACCGGGAATTTCTCTTCCGGATCCTGTTTCGCAATCGCGCAGTCAGAAACGGGGTGTCTCTTTCAATTTCGATACTACCAGAGATATTGATCTATTAGCAAAAGGAATCTCCTGGTCGTATAACTGGGCTCCGGATCAAAAACAAAGTTATGATCAATCCTTTCGAAGCTATGAAATGGATTTTTGCCCAATGGCCTGGAATGGTATGGATGCTAATAAACTTCGTATATACAAAGCACGAAACCCGCAATGTAAGTATCTGTTGGCGTTTAACGAACCCAACCTGACCGATCAGGCTAACATGACTCCCGGCGAGGCTGCGGAGAAATGGAAGGAAGTAAAAGCGATTGCTGCTGAGTTGGGGTTAAAGGTTATTTCGCCGGCTATGAACTATGGTACATTGCCGGGCTACGGTGACCCTATCGTGTGGCTCGACGAATTTTTCAGACTGGTTCCGATCAGTGAGTTTGAAGGAATCGCTATACATTGCTATATGTCCTGGCCGTCTGCAACGAAAAGTTATATTGAACGCTTTAAAAAGTATGGTAAACCCATATGGATGACCGAGATTTGTGCATCTGAGGGTGCACTGACCCCTAAGGTGCAAATGAAATACCTGAGCGACATTGTCAATTACATGGAAAGCGATCCAATGGTTGCCCGGTACGCGTGGTTTATACCTCGTGGCGATGAAGAGGTGAGCGATTATCCATATATGTTTCTTCTAAATAAGGCACAACCTGCCGGACTGACACCGTTAGGAGAAGTCTTTGTGAATATGTCTTCATTAGATAAAAGCATATATTATGTACAAAGCCAACTTATCGAGGCCGAACATTATGCAGCTAACAGTATATCCGAGGGCGTAGGTAAAGAAGGTTGGGTAGACGGTCCGTCGTTACAGCCTACCACCGACCCGGGAGACGGAACATTAGAGCTTACCAATTTTACTGGGGGCATGTGGGTAGAATATCAGGTGGAAATGTTTCAGACAAAAACACACACTATCCGGCTAAGGTATGCTGCTATGCAAAACTCAAAGGTTTCTATTAAATTGGATGGAGCCGACGTTGCAATAGCAGCTCTTTCTGCCACAGGTTCAACAGAGAATGTCTGGAGCACCCTGTCACAACAAATTCCGATGGAGACTGGAAAACATACGTTAAGACTGGAAGTTATCCAGGGAAGAATATGTCTGAACTGGTTACAAATTGGGACTAACTAATAAAAACATTAAAAAGAAGATAACAATGAAACTATTAAAAGCATTATCTGCCTGTTTGCTTCTGCTTCCTTTTGCCTCCTGCACACAAGTGCCGGATTCGAAAGACAAGGCTCTGGAAAGCAAAGTCGAAAACCTGCTTAGTAAGATGACGCTCGAGGAGAAGATCGGTCAGATGAACCAGATCAGTTCTTACGGCAACATCGAGGAGATGAGTCAGTTAATAAAGAAGGGTGAGATAGGGTCTATCCTCAACGAAATAGATCCGGTACGTGTCAATGCCCTGCAACGGGTGGCGGTGGAAGAGTCCCGGTTGGGAATCCCGATGCTGATTGCCCGCGATGTAATCCATGGTTTCAAGACCATCTTTCCCATTCCGTTGGGACAAGCGGCTTCGTTCGACCTGTCGGTGGCCGAAGAAGGGGCTCGTGTGGCAGCCATCGAAGCTGCTTCGGTGGGCATTCGCTGGACGTTCGCTCCGATGATCGATATTGCCCGCGACCCGCGTTGGGGGCGTATAGCCGAGGGATGTGGCGAGGATACATACCTCACTTCCGTTATGGGGGCGGCTATGGTGAAAGGGTTCCAGGGCGATTCGCTCAACGGTTCGACATCGATTGCTGCCTGCCCGAAACACTTCGTAGGATACGGTGCAGCCGAGGGCGGGCGCGATTACAACTCTACCTTCATCCCCGAACGCCGCTTGCGTAATGTGTATCTGCCGCCGTTCGAAGCAGCAGCCAAGGCCGGAGCAGCTACGTTTATGACTTCTTTCAACGATAACGACGGAGTGCCGTCTACCGGAAACAAGTTTATCCTGAAAGATGTGCTTCGCGACGAATGGGGCTTCGACGGACTGGTGGTATCGGACTGGGCTTCGGCTAAGGAGATGATTCCGCACGGGTTCGTGGCCGATGATAAAGAAGCCGCCCAGAAGTCGGTCAATGCCGGCGTGGATATGGAAATGGTGAGCTATACGTTTGTGAAGCATCTGCCCGAATTGGTTAAGGAGGGTAAGGTGAAGAAAGAAACCATCGACAATGCCGTTCGCAACATTTTGCGTATTAAGTTTCGATTAGGACTCTTCGACAATCCGTACGTGGACGAGAACCAACCGTCGGTGATGTACGCCGAATCGCATCTGGAAGCAGCCAAACGGGCGGCTGTTGAAGGGGCTATCCTGCTGAAAAACGATAACCGGACACTTCCGCTGAAAGAGAATATTCGCACCATTGCTATTGTAGGACCGATGGCTGATGCCCCGTACGAACAGTTAGGCACCTGGGTGTTCGATGGTGATAAAACACACACAAAGACTCCATATACGGCCATCAAGGAGATGGTAGGCGATAAGGTTCAGATTATCTTCGAACCGGGATTGGCTTATAGCCGCGACAAGAATCCGGTGGGAGTAACCAAGGCGGCTGCCGCTGCTGCACGTGCCGATGTGATTCTGGCGTTCGTGGGCGAGGAGTCGATTCTGTCGGGCGAAGCGCATTGCTTAGCCGATCTCGATCTGCAGGGAGCGCAACCGGAACTGATTGCTGCATTGGCCAAGACGGGCAAGCCGTTAGTAACTGTTGTAATGGCCGGTCGTCCGCTGACTATCGGTAAGGAAGTTGGTCTTTCATCATCGGTACTCTACTCGTTCCATCCGGGTACGATGGGTGGTCCGGCATTGGCCGATCTGATTTTCGGCAAGGCGGTGCCCAGTGGAAAGACTCCAGTAACCTTCCCCAAAATGGTGGGACAGATTCCGATGTACTATTCGCACAATGCCTCAGGACGTCCTGCTTCGCGTACGGAAACGTTGTTGAACGATATTCCCGTAGAGGCCGGACAGACATCGTTGGGATGTACTTCGTTCTACCTCGATGCCGGATTCGATCCGCTCTTCCCCTTCGGTTACGGCTTGTCGTACACTACTTTCGCTTACAGCAATATACGTTTGTCGGCCGATCAGTTGAAGAAGAACGATGTGCTGACGGTGACGTTCGACCTGCAAAACACAGGAGACTGCGAAGCTACGGAAGTGGCACAGTTGTATGTACAAGATAAAGTGGGTTCGGTAACCCGCCCGGTGAAAGAACTGAAACGTTTTACCCGCGTAACCCTGAAGCCGGGTGAGAAGAAAAACGTATCGTTCGAGCTCCCGATCGAAGAATTAGCGTTTTGGAACATTGATATGGTTAAGGTCGTTGAGCCCGGAGACTTCG
Organism: Bacteroides sp.; assembly: GCA_031554665.1. Classification (GTDB taxonomy): domain Bacteria; phylum Bacteroidota; class Bacteroidia; order Bacteroidales; family Bacteroidaceae; genus Bacteroides. The sequence continues at coordinate 14,760 of JAVBVA010000040.1, forward strand.
CGCTTTGGGTGGCAACAAACAGTCAAAGTGGGGATGAAGTTGTATTTAAGGTAGTAGATTGATTGTTAATTTACGGGTTTTAATTTGTATGGAAAAGAGGGGGTAGGCTGCGAAGTTTATCCCCTTGTTAGTTGCCGTTTGCAGCGGGTATTGTCTTGATAACAAGCGAGCAACCGGCTGATTACAAAGGAAGAAAGTTTTGTCTACAAAGGGAGAAAGTCTTCTGTACACCCGGGTGTACAACCGTTCTACACCTGGGTGTACAAGTACTCTACATCCGGGTGTACAGCAGTTGTACATCCGGGTGTACAAAGGTTTTTCGTACTGGATAAATGATTGTTTCATCGCTTGAAACGTTCTGCTTGTCAGTAGGAAACGACTCGTATCAAGCGTGGGGTGCGCGAGAGGTGCGTGAGAGAAAAAGAGGTCTCTCACGCGCTTGTAATTCCGATGAATAAAGGCTTTGAGCAAAACCGCGCGAGTGCGGGGGTAGTTTTTCAACCTTCTTGAGAGTGTTTTTCGACGAATTCCCGTAGTTTTCGGTAGAAGGCATGCCAGGTCAGTGTCTTGGCTTCGCCAAGTATCACCAGTTTCATCCGGGCACGGGTAATGGCCACATTCATCCGCCGGAGATCGTTCAGGAAGCCGATTTGTCCGTCTTCGTTGGCACGTACCAAGCTGATAAATATCACGTCGCGTTCCTGTCCCTGGAACCCATCGACCGTATTCACAGTAATGAGCGAACGGAAAGGACGGAGAAAACTACTGCCCCGGATCTTGCCACGCAGATACTGCACTTGTGCTTTGTAAGGAGAAATCAGTCCGAAATCGATCCGCTCGTCCAGCACTCGCTTCTCGCTTATCCGTTTGATGTACGCTTCGAGTTCCCTGAGCAACAAGTCGGCTTCGGCTTTGTTGATGCGCCCGAAGCTTTCGCCTACAAATTCTTCCTTGAAATCCATCTCCGAGGTATCGATCCACACCATCGGGGTGTCGAAGTCGAGAATACCCCGGTTGCGTACTTCGGGTGCAGCCTGTAGCTCTTTGTTGTAAAACCATTCGGAAGGGAACTGCATGATGGCTTCGTGCATGCGGTATTGAATCTTGAGCAACGACACACAAGCCGGACGGGCAGCTACTACCTTCTCCATCAGGGTGCGGTCCAATCCGTTGCGGGCGGCTTCGATGCACTTGATGGTAGGAGGAAGCTGGCAATGGTCGCCGGCAAAGATCACCCGGTCGGCTTTGCGGATGGCTATCCAGCAGGCAGCTTCGAGGGCTTGGGCGGCTTCGTCGATGAAGAGGGTGGAAAACCGTCGCCCGTTCAGTAGCCGGTGGTTGCTGCTTACCAAGGTTGAGGCGATGACCCGCGCCCCGGCAAAGAGTTCTTCGTTGATCAGTATCTCCAGTTCGGTAGCCCGGTCGCGCAGGCGGCTCATGCGACTGCGGGCTCCTTCGCGTTCCTCATAACTGCCTCTGCGTAGCTTACCGCCCATCTCGCGAATCGACTTGCGGATGTTCCACAGTTCCGGATAGGCGGGATGGCTTTCGAACCGTCGCTCGTAGGTAAACGAGAGCATCTTGTCGTTCACCCGGGTGGGGTTGCCGATACGAAGCACCTGTACGCCGCGGTCGACCAGCTTTTCCGCTATCCAGTCTACAGCCGTATTGCTTTGTGCGCATACCAGCACCTGGTTTTCCCGGTGTAGCGTTTCGTAGATGGCTTCTACCAGTGTGGTGGTTTTCCCGGTTCCCGGAGGTCCGTGCACGATGGCTACGTCACGTGTACAAAGCACCTTGTTCACCGCTTCTTCCTGGGTGGTGTTCAGCCACGGGAATCGTACCGGGTATAATTCCCGTCGCCGGGTGGGGAGAGTGCCGAGCATGGTATCACGTAGTTCGGCCAGCCGGTTGCCTTTGGCCCGCAGCACATCGTCCAATGCTTCGAACATGGTGCGGTACGAGGTTTCGTCGAAGTATAGCTGTACCCCCAGGCGGTCGGCATGCTGCAAGTCGAGCAATGCTCCGGCTCCGGTCAGGGCTACCACCATCCGTTCCTCGTCGGCGTAACTGACCGTGGCGATGGATGGCATATAATTAATTTTCCCGGTATAATCTTCCTGAAAAAAGCAGACAGGCCGCCCGAACTCAAAGGCATGTTCTATTTCTTTGTCCGAGCTGCGCGTTATCTCTACTACCAGCTGGTTGAGTGAGTTGTAGTAACTTCGTCCGGCAGTGACGGGATACCAGCAGAGCCCCCGCTTGACTTTCCGGGCCACCCCCATGTTCTCCGTCTGGCGGCGGAATTCTTCTTTTTCATGTTCGTACTCCATGCGGAGCAGAAGCTGTTGGTGCTGTAGGTCGGCCGTGGGCGAAAGCTTATGTGCAGGGTTATTGTTCATGGGTGTTATGTTAGTGGATACAAAGGTAATATTTCTCTATCCGCCCGCTATTTAATTGGCAGTATTTTTAAACCTTCTACCTTTTTTATTCGTTAATTATATAGTGTAACATATTTTAAACCTTAGTAAGTATGGTGTATGATATTGATATGATTCGAATGTTCTATTCGAACTATAAAGAAAAAGTAACAAAAGCCCGTGCCGTGTTGCAGCGACCGTTGACGTTGGCCGAGAAAATTCTGTATGCTCATCTCTACACGGAAGAGAAAGTAAAAATCTATCAGCGGGGAACGGAGTATGCCGATTTCCGGCCCGACCGGGTAGCCATGCAGGATGCTACGGCTCAGATGGCGCTGTTGCAGTTTATGAATGCCGGAAAGGAGCGGGTAGAAGTGCCTTCGACGGTGCATTGCGACCATTTGATACAAGCCTACAAAGGTGCGAGTGCCGATATTGATATAGCACGGCAAACGAATGAGGAGGTGTACGATTTCCTGCGCGATGTATCGTCACGTTATGGCATCGGCTTCTGGAAACCGGGCGCCGGTATTATTCACCAGGTAGTGCTCGAGAATTATGCGTTCCCGGGAGGAATGATGGTGGGAACCGACTCGCACACGCCTAATGCCGGAGGGTTGGGGATGGTGGCCATCGGAGTAGGCGGTGCTGATGCGGTGGATGTGATGACGGGTATGGAGTGGGAACTGAAAATGCCCAAACTGATTGGAGTGCGGTTGACCGGTACGCTGAACGGCTGGGCAGCCCCGAAGGATGTGATTCTGAAATTAGCCGGTATTCTCACTGTAAAAGGCGGCACCAATGCCATTATCGAATATTTCGGACCAGGTACCGAGTCGCTATCGGCAACCGGCAAGGCAACTATCTGCAATATGGGAGCGGAAATGGGAGCCACTACTTCGGTGTTCCCGTATGACCGGCGAATGGCCGATTACCTGCGTGCTACCGGTCGGGAGGAAGTGGTGCAATTGGCCGATGAGGCGATGGATGACCTTCTTCCCGATCACGAAGTGACCGAGAATCCGGAAGAGTTTTATGACCGGGTGATCGAGATCGACCTGACTACCCTGGAGCCCTATATCAATGGACCGTTCACGCCCGATGCGGCCACTCCTATATCCGAGTTCTCGGAGAAGGTATTGCTCAACGGCTATCCGCGCAAGATGGAAGTCGGGCTCATCGGTTCGTGTACCAACTCGTCTTACCAGGATCTGAGCCGGGCGGCTTCCATTGCCAAGCAGGCTTTGGAGAAAGACCTGAGCGCTTCGGCGCAGTTCATCGTGAATCCGGGTTCGGAGCAGATCTATGCCACAGCCGAGCGCGACGGGATCATTACCCTGTTCAAGCAAATCGGCGCTACCATCATGGCCAATGCTTGCGGCCCTTGTATCGGGCAATGGAAACGTCCGATGGACGATCCTAACCGGAAAAACTCCATCGTTACCTCGTTCAACCGGAACTTTGCGAAGCGTGTGGATGGCAACCCGAATACATTTGCATTTGTCGCCTCGCCCGAAATTGTGGTGGCGATGACCATTGCCGGCGACCTATGCTTCAATCCGCTGAAGGACCGCCTGATGACGCATGGAGGTGAGCGGGTGAAGCTGGGTGAACCGATTGGTGAAGAACTTCCGTTATATGGTTTCGAAACAACGAACGATGGATACATCGAACCCACAGGCGAGCACAAAGAAATATTGATCGCCCCTCAGTCGAAACGTTTACAACGCCTGCAACCCTTTCCGGCGTGGAACGGGGAAGATATGATCCGCCTTCCGTTACTGATCAAAGCACAAGGAAAATGTACGACCGATCATATTTCGATGGCCGGACCGTGGCTGCGTTTCCGCGGGCATCTGGAAAATATATCCGATAATATGCTGATGGGGGCTGTGAATGCATTCAATGGCGAGACAAATAAAGTATGGAATCGCTTGACGGGTATTTACGAAACGGTTTCGGGCGTGGCCAAGCAATACAAAGGCAAGGGTATTAGTTCCATCGTAGTGGCCGAAGAGAATTATGGAGAAGGGTCGAGCCGCGAACATGCCGCCATGGAACCTCGCTTCCTGCACGTAAAGGTGATCTTGGCCAAGAGTTTTGCCCGCATACACGAAACGAACCTGAAGAAACAGGGAATATTGGCGCTTACCTTTATTAATAAGGAGGATTATGACCGGATTTGTGAGAAAGATCTTATTTCGGTATATGGAGTCCAGACGTTTGCTCCAGGGAAGAACCTGCAAGTAGAACTACTTCACGAAGACGGCAGTAAGGAGTGCTTTGAAGCACAACATACCTATAATGAACAGCAGATAGCCTGGTTCCGAGCCGGCTCTGCACTTAACTCCCGATAATTTATGAAGAAAATTACCAAACAACCCAATGGTACATTGTTGGTACCCGACGATCCCGTTATCCCGTATATCACGGGCGACGGCGTGGGGGCTGAGGTGACTCCGGCCATGTTGGCAGTGGTCGACATCGCTGTGGAGAAAGCATACGGCGGCAACCGTCGTATCTTCTGGCAAGAAGTATTGGCCGGCGAACGGGCTTTTCATGCTACAGGTTCCTGGTTGCCCGAAGAGACGATGCAAACATTCAGGGAATACCTGGTGGGAATCAAAGGTCCGCTTACCACACCGGTAGGAGGAGGGATACGCTCTTTGAATGTGGCTTTACGACAAGAACTGGATTTGTATGTGTGCTTGCGCCCGGTGCGATGGTTTACAGGCATACAGTCGCCGGTGAAGATGCCCGAACGGGTGAACATGCATGTATTCCGGGAAAATACGGAAGATATCTATGCCGGTATTGAGTGGGAGGAAGGAACACCCGAAGCAGAAAAGTTTTATCGTTTCCTGTACGACGAGATGGGAGTGACGAAAGTACGCTTCCCCGAAACATCGTCGTTCGGCGTGAAGCCGGTCTCGCGTGAGGGGTCGGAGCGTCTGGTACGTGCAGCTTGTCTGTATGCCTTGGAAAACCGGTTACCTACGGTGACATTGGTGCACAAAGGTAATATTATGAAGTACACGGAAGGAGGATTCAAGAAATGGGGGTACGAACTGGCGAAGCACGAATTCACCGAAGCGCTTGCCGATGGCAGGCTGGTGGTGAACGATTGCATAGCCGATGCCTTCCTGCAGAATACACTGCTCACTCCTGAGAAATATTCCGTTGTAGCTACGCTCAACCTGAATGGCGATTATATTTCCGATCAGTTGGCTGCTATGGTAGGAGGCATCGGCATTGCGCCCGGTGCCAATATTAATTACGATACCGGGCATGCCATTTTTGAGGCAACCCATGGCACAGCACCGGATATTGCCGGAAAGGATCTGGCCAACCCCTGCTCGCTGATACTTTCGGCGGTGATGATGCTCGAATATCTGGGCTGGAACGAAGCGGCAACGCTGATAACAACTGCGCTGGAACATAGTTTCGGGAGCGGTCGGGCTACATCCGACCTTGCCCGTTTCATTCCCGGTGGGAAAGCGCTTTCTTGTACGGCATTCACGTATGAGATAAAGGGGAGGATCGAACACTTGAACAACTATTAACGAATAATGAACCCAATGAAAATGAAAAAAGAGTATCTGGTGTACAAATTATCGGAAGCCATGAAAGAATGTACCCGGATAGACAATGACTTGTTTCCGAAATACAATGTAAAGCGCGGATTGCGCAATGAAGATGGAACGGGCGTACTCGTAGGATTGACAAAGATCGGTAATGTGGTAGGCTATGAACGTATTGAGGGTGGCGGACTGAAAGCCATTCCCGGTAAATTGTTCTACCGGGGATACGATGTGGAAGATATGGTGCATGCGATGATTGCCGAACAACGGTACGGTTTCGAGGAAGTGGCTTATTTGCTGCTCTCCGGACGCCTGCCCGACAAGGAAGAACTGAAATCGTTTTTGCAGCTGGTCAACGACAATATGCCGTTGGAGCAGAAAACAAAAATGAACATACTTGAGCTGGAAGGATACGACATCATGAATATTCTGGCAAGGAGCGTGCTGGAAATGTACACCTTCGATCCCAGCCCGGACGATACTTCGCGCGATAACCTGATGCGGCAGAGCATCGAACTGATCTCGAAGTTCCCCACTATCATTGCATACGCCTATAATATGTTGCGCCATGCTACCTTCGGACGTTCGCTCCATATACGTCATCCGCAGGAAGATCTATCGATCGCCGAAAACTTCCTGTATATGTTGAAGAAAGATTATACCCAACTGGATGCCCGTACGCTCGATCTGCTTTTGGTACTACAAGCAGAACATGGAGGTGGTAACAACTCTACATTCACCGTGCGTGTGACTTCTTCTACCGGAACGGATACCTATTCGGCTATTGCTGCCGGTATTGGCTCCCTGAAAGGCCCACTTCACGGAGGAGCCAACCTGCAAGTGGTGGATATGGTACATCATCTGCAACAAAATATCAGCGACTGGACCAATGTGGATGAGATAGATACCTATTTCACCCGCATGCTGAATAAAGAGGTGTACAACAAAACTGGACTGATCTATGGTATCGGCCATGCGGTTTATACGATCTCCGATCCACGTGCGTTACTGCTTAAAGAGTTGGCACGCGACCTGGCCAAAGAGAAGGGTAAGGAGCGCGAGTTTGCTTTCATCGAATTGTTGGAAGACCGGGCCATCGAAACCTTCGGCCGGGTAAAGAACAACGGAAAAACAGTTTCGAGCAATATCGACTTTTATTCCGGTTTTGTGTACGAAATGATTGGCCTACCGAAAGAAGTATATACTCCGCTGTTTGCCATGGCGCGTATCGTAGGATGGTGCGCCCACCGCAACGAAGAGTTGAACTTCGAAGGAAAACGTATCATCCGTCCGGCCTATAAGAATGTGTTAGATGAAACGGAATATATCCCGTTGAAGAAACGCTGAACGGATCAGTAATATAATGAAAGAAGCCGGCTCTGTGTAGGACCGGCTTCTTTCATTATTAAATGGACAATGCTCTCAGAACACTGACTAAGTCTCTCTTTATAGGTTTGTCCTTTTTGATGGCTTTGCTGAAAGGCACATATACAATTTCATCGTGCTCGATGCCGATCATTACATTACGCTGATCTTCCATCAACGCATCGATAGCGGCTGCGCCTAAGCGGCTGGCAAGTATACGGTCGTGTGCGGTAGGGCTACCACCCCGTTGCAAGTGTCCAAGGATAGTTACACGTACGTCGTACTGTGGATACTCGTTCTTAACACGTTCGGCGTAATGCATGGCGCCACCGGTGATTTCACTTTCGGCAACGATAACAATACTACTGTTCTTTGATTTGCGGAAGCCGCTCTTGATGAACTCCTCTAATTGGTCGACCTCCGTACTGAATTCCGGGATGATGGCTGCTTCGGCTCCCGAAGCAATGGCGCCGTTCAAAGCAAGGAATCCGGCATCACGTCCCATTACCTCTACGAAGAAAAGCCGTTCGTGCGAGGTAGCTGTATCGCGGATTTTGTCCACAGCATCCAGGATGGTGTTCAAAGCTGTGTCGTAACCGATGGTGGTATCAGTACCATGCAGGTCGTTATCGATAGTTCCAGGAAGACCGATACAGGGTACATCGAACTCTTGGGCAAATATGCGCGCACCGGTCAGTGAACCGTCGCCTCCGATGATTACTAACGCATCGATTCCCTCGTTCTTCATGTTTTCGTAGGCCAATTGGCGTCCTTCTTTGGTTGTGAACTCTTGACACCGGGCTGTTTTCAGAATGGTTCCACCTAATTGGATGATATTGCTGACGTTCTGGCTCTTGAATTCTTTAATTTCTCCGGTAACCAGACCTTTGTATCCTCTGTATATACCCTTTACTTGCAGTCCATTGTAGATTGCCGAGCGTGTTACTGCCCGAATGGCTGCATTCATCCCCGGAGCATCACCTCCGGATGTTAAAATACCAATACATTTAATTGTTCCCATAACAACCTTTTTTAAATTTGATGCTGCAAAGATAACAAAAAGAGGTTGTAAATGTTTCTCTGCGAAGGGAAACTACCACTGCTTTTAATAAATAACGTTAACGTTAAGCCCCTTTTATTTTGGAATTAATGTAGTCAAATATCCTTTCCATCAACCATTTAGGAGTGGATGTGGCTCCGCAAATGCCAATGGAATTAACTTGTTTCAATAAGGTGTCATCAATCTCCTCTTCGCTGTCGATCAGATGTGAATTAGGATTTACTTGCAGACATTCGCTGAAAAGTACTTTTCCGTTGGAACTCTTTTTGCCGCTGACAAAGAATATAAGATCGTGCGAGGCGGCAAATTCCCGGAGTTTGGGCATTCGGTTGGCTACCTGCCGGCATATGGTATCGTAATATTCGAAGGTGGCGGTTGGCGAGATGTGGGCTTTGATGTAGTCGACTATTTCGCCGAACTCGTTGAGCGACTTGGTGGTCTGGGAGTACAGCCGGATGCTTCGGCTGAAGTCTAACTTGGCTATTTCATTCAGATGTTCGATAACAATTGCCTGACCGGTAGTTTGTCCTACCAACCCAAGCACTTCGGCATGGCCGTTCTTGCCATAAATCACGATTTGCTTTTCGTCGTTATCTTCTTTCAGGAACTCCTGCTTGATGCGCTTCTGCAAACGTAAGACTACCGGGCAGGTAGCATCAATGATTTCTATGTTATTGGCTTGGGCGGTGAGGTAGGTTTCCGGGGGTTCGCCGTGGGCGCGGAGCAGCACCTTGGCATTGTGTAGCTGCTTGAACTCTTCATGGTTGATTGTGATGAGACCCAACGCTTTCAGGCGTTCTACTTCACGGCTATTGTGAACGATGTCGCCTAAGCAGTAGAGAGTCGCTCCTTTGGCCAACTCCTCTTCGGCCTTATTGATAGCCGTCACCACTCCGAAGCAAAACCCCGAATCCTTATCTATTTCCACACTGATCTGTTTCATTTCCGATTCATTCTCCGGTTACCCGGGTGTACTGGTCGAGCAACCATTGTTTCTGTTCTGCGATGGTCATCAGCGAATTATCGAGTAATATGGCATCATCCGCTTTACGCAACGGACTGACTTCCCGGTTTTGATCCTGATAGTCACGTTGCCGCACATTCTCCAGGATCTCCTCAAAGGAAGCTTCTTCTCCTTTGGCTTGCAGTTCGTCATACCGGCGTTGCGCCCGGATCTCATCAGATGCAGTGACGAATATCTTTAATTCTGCATCGGGAAAAACGGTTGTTCCGATATCACGCCCGTCCATTACAATGCCTTTCAGCCGCCCCATCTCTTGTTGCTGCAATACCATCGCTTCGCGTACAAACCCTAAAGCGCTGACAGGGCTTACTTTGGAAGAAACTTCCATCGCGCGGATTTTGTTCTCTACGTTCACTTCATTTAAGAACGTGTCCGGTCGGCCGGTTTCCGGATTGATACGAAAAGTGATCCGGATGTTGTCCATCTGTTGCCTGAGCTCTTCGGCGTGAATCGTTTCATCGAACAATCCATTCTCTATGCTATATAAGGTGACGGCCCTGTACATGGCACCGCTGTCGATATAAATATACCCGATCTCTTTGGCCAGGTCTTTGGCCATGGTGCTTTTGCCGCAAGACGAAAACCCGTCGATTGCTATGGTAATTTTCTTCATGATTTGTGAAAAGAATTAAAATATAATGTAATATTAATGTTTTGGTTGAAAAAACTCCCCAAAGATACTTCATTTTTAAAATATCCACATTATATTTGTGGCAGAAAAGCTTTCATAGTTTTAGGACGAAGACACACATTTATTTTTAATTTATATTTTATGGAAGTTAAAAAATCACCCAAAGCAGACTTGGAAGGTAAAAAAACCACATGGATGCTTGTCGGTTATCTGATTGTGTTGAGCTTTATCTTTGTGGCGTTCGAATGGACTAAGCGGGATTTAGTGATCGATACAAGTCAAGCATTATCCGACCTCGTTTTTGAAGAAGAAATTATTCCGATTACGGAACAAAAACAAGAAGTAATTCCACCGCCTCCTGAGGCACCGTCAGTAACGGACGTACTTGAAATTGTCGACGATAAGGCGAATGTACAGGAAACGGTTATCCAATCAACAGAAGACACCGGACAGAAAGTCGAAGTGAAATATGTACCGGTAAAAGTGGTTGAGGAAGAACCGGAAGAACAAACCATCTTTGAAGTAGTAGAGAATATGCCGGAATTCCCCGGAGGTATGGCAGCTTTGATGCAGTACCTGAATAAAAACATTAAGTATCCTACTATTGCACAGGAAAACGGAACCCAAGGACGTGTTATCGTTCAGTTCGTTGTGAATAAGGATGGTACAATTGTAGACCCGGTGGTTGCACGTAGTGTGGACCCCTATCTTGACAAAGAAGCTCTCCGCGTAATTGGAACAATGCCTAAGTGGAAACCAGGTATGCAACGTGGCAAACCTGTACGTGTAAAATATACGGTTCCTGTAGTGTTCAGATTGCAGTAATACGTTTGGTAAAAGAAAAAGGCTGCCCTTAAAAGCAGCCTTTTTTCATAAGAATTTTTAATTAGAATGAGTTATGTTTGCAGCACCGCAATTACTTGAGAAGATCAACGATCACATTGCCGGACTTCAGTTTAAACGTCATCCGGAGGGATTATACGAGCCGATAGAATATGTGTTGTCAATGGGTGGGAAAAGAATTCGCCCATTGTTGTTGTTGATGGCTTATAACCTGTATAAGGAGGATATTGGCCGGGCGATGGGGCCGGCTACCGGAATTGAAGTCTACCATAATTATACCCTGCTGCATGATGACTTGATGGATCGGTCGGATTTGCGGCGCGGTAAGAAAACCGTTCATAAGGTCTGGGGAGACAATGCGGCGATCCTGTCGGGCGATGCGATGTTGGTGCTTGCTTATCAATATATGAGTGAGTGTCCTGCCGGGTACGCCGATAAAGTGATGTCTATCTTTGGACAAACTGCTCTCGAAATATGTGAAGGCCAGCAGATGGATATGGATTTTGAAGGTCGTAACAATGTGACTGAAAATGAATACTTGGAAATGATCCGTTTGAAAACCGCCGTGTTATTGGCTGCCAGTTTGAAGATAGGAGCCTTGCTGGGAGGAGCTTCAGAGGAGGATGCCGAACGGATTTATGACTTCGGTATGCATATCGGAGTGGCTTTCCAGTTGCAAGACGATTTGCTGGATGTATACGGTGACCCCGAAGTGTTCGGTAAAAAGATCGGAGGAGACATCCTGTGTAACAAAAAAACATACATGCTTATCAAGGCCCTGGAGCGCTCTGATGCAGAACAACGGGCGCAATTGAATGGTTGGTTGCAGCAGGAAGATCCTTGTCCGGAAGAGAAAGTCGCTGCAGTGACCGGATTGTTTAATCAGGTAGGCGTGAAAGCTGTTTGCGAAAATAAGATGCGCGAATATTATACCCACGGGATGAATTGCCTGGCCTTGGTTAATATACCTGTGGAAAAGAAAAAAGGATTGAAGAACCTGATGAAATATTTAATGTATCGCGAAATGTAGCTGTTGACCGGGATGCCATACAGAAGATTACCAAATACCGATCAGGCCAGGGTGCGCTCACTGAAAGCTGCTATAGCCAAGGGGGACTCCTGTAGCATACACGACTTGGCGTTTGATTTGAAAACGTTGGGACGGGTGCGTGGTTTCCTTCGGAAGTTTGAAGCAGCTCATACCTATTATATGCAGTGTTATGAAAATCAGGCGAAGGCAAGCCCCAGGCATCAGACAAACGTACGGACAGCCCGGTTGTATGTTTCTCATTTTGTTCAGGTATTGAATTTGGCTGTTATCCGGTCGGAAGTGAAAGAGTCGCAGAAAGTATTGTATCATCTTCCTTCGGATAATAACAGTGTACCCGATCTTACCAGTGAATCGGCGTTGGCAGAGTGGGGAAAAAAAATCATTGAGGGTGAACAGAAAAGAGTTTCTCATGGAGGAATACCGATTTACAATCCGACAATAGCCAAAGTAAAGGTGCATTATGATATATTTATGGATACGTATGAAAAACAAAAAAACCTGCAAAACCTGACTAACCGCCGGTTGGAACAGTTGGCGGCCATGCGTACCGAAGCCGATGCATTGATCCTTGATATATGGAATCAGGTGGAGGCAAAATTTGTTCAGGTCTGTCCCAATGAGCTCCGGCTGGAATTGTGCCGCGAGTACGGTATCATATACTATTACCGTACGGGTGAAAAACAAATGAAAGAAGCGCTCTGATGACATTGATTGATTCTCATTCCCATCTTTTTCTGGAACAATTCTCGGAAGACTTACCACAAGTAATGGAACGCGCGCGAACCGCAGGTGTTTCCCGCATTTGCATGCCTAATATTGATCGCAGTACTATACAACCCATGCTGGACGTTTGTTCAGCCTATCCCGATTTGTGTTATCCGATGATTGGTTTGCATCCTACTTCTGTAAACGATACCTATGAGGAAGAGCTGGAGGTCGTTGCGGAGTATCTTGCAAAGGACAACAAGTTTATCGCCGTCGGAGAGATCGGGTTGGACCTGTATTGGGACAAGACCTATCTGAACGAACAACTTATCGCTTTCGAACAGCAGATCAATTGGGCATTGGATTATCACCTGCCCATTGTGATACATAGTCGTGATGCTTTCGAATACATATATAAGACATTGCTACCCTATAAAAACACTTCTTTGACGGGAATCTTCCATAGTTTTGCCGGAACGGTGGAAGAGGCCGGCTTGCTTCAGGAATTTCCAGGCTTTATGTTTGGCATCAATGGGGTAGTGACTTTTAAAAAATCGCATTTGCCGGGTGTGCTGAAAAATATACCTTTGGAACGTATCGTGCTCGAAACCGATTCGCCGTACCTGACGCCTGCTCCCAACCGGGGAAAGCGAAATGAAAGCGCTAACGTTGCATACATAGCGGCAAAAGTGGCGGAAGTTTATGAGTGTATGCCCGAATATGTTGCAAAGGTGACTTCAGAGAATGTTTTGAAGGTTTTTGAACGGCTTAAATGAGGCATTTAGATTTTAAATTTTATTAATTTGAACTCTTTCTATCACATAAAACGAGCTGAATGCTGGGGATGAACAAAAAAAAGAATACATTTGTAGCTGAAATGGTTTGTGGTTCGCGATTTTTTTGTAATTTGCGCCCAATTTGAAAGAAAAAACAGCAAAAGGAGAGGTGCTCGAGTGGTTGAAGAGGCACGCCTGGAAAGCGTGTATACGCCAAAAGTGTATCACGGGTTCGAATCCCGTTCTCTCCGCTGTAGATGAAAAGAGAGAAATATTGAAGTAATATAATAACTATTAATTAATTAATCTTAAAAATTAGACACACAATGAAAAAGTTATTTGCAATTGTTGCTGTGATGGGAGTCTTAACATTTGGCTCAACTCAACTCGCTAAAGCTCAGGACGCTCCTGCTGCGGAACAAACTGAACAAGCTGCTCCTGCAGTAGAACAAACTCCGGCTGCTACAGCTGATGCAGAAGAAGGTGGTATTCACAAGGAACTGAAAGTTAAGTTTATTGAAGGTACTGCATCTTTCATGAGCTTGGTAGCTATCGCATTGGTTATTGGTTTAGCTTTCTGTATCGAACGTATTATTTATTTGAGCTTGGCTGAAATCAATACGAAGAAGTTCCTGGCTGCTATCGAAGGCGCTTTGGAAAAAGGTGACGTAGAAGCTGCTAAAGACATTGCGCGTAATACCAGAGGTCCTATTGCATCTATCTTCTATCAAGGTTTGATGCGCGTTGACCAAGGTATCGACGTAGTAGAAAAATCAGTTGTATCTTATGGTGGCGTACAAGCCGGTTACTTGGAAAAAGGATGTTCTTGGATCACACTGTTCATCGCAATGGCTCCGTCTTTGGGATTCGTGGGACCAGTAGTAGGTATGGTTATGGCGTTCGATAAGATCCAACAAGTAGGTGATATTTCTCCGACGGTTGTTGCCGGTGGTATGAAAGTGGCTTTGATCACAACCATCTTCGGTCTTATCGTAGCTTTGATCCTTCAGGTATTCTACAACTATATTCTTGCTAAGATTGAAGCACTTACAAGCGAAATGGAAGATTCTTCTATCTCTTTGCTTGACATGGTAATCAAATACAACTTGAAATACAAAAAATAATCTGAGACGATGAGTAAATTATCATATAGAATATCGTATTACGTACTGTATGCGATGTTTGCTGTTATTCTGGTGGTATTGGGGCTTTTCTACTTCGGTGGAGATGCTGCGCCGATACCTTCTGCACCAGAGATGCAGAATCCGGTTTATACAGATGCCTTACTGTATTTGCAGTATGGTCTGTTAGGATTCGGTATTGCTGTGACAATTATTGCTGTTATCTTCCAATTTGGAGCTGCTTTAAAAGATAATCCGGTAGGTGCCTTGAAATCATTGGCAGGTATCGTTCTTTTGGTGGTTATCATGATAGTTGCCTGGAGCATGGGTAGCGATAAGCCTTTGGTTTTGCAAGGATATGATGGAAATGAAAACGTTCCGTTCTGGTTGAAAGTTACGGATATGTTCCTGTATGGCATTTATATCTTGTTTGCAGGTACTATCTTGGCTATGTTATTTAGCAGTGTAAAGAAAATGTTATCATAATCAGTTGAGGATACTCAATTAAAAAAGTAAGTAAAATGGCAAAAGGAAAAAGAAAAGTTCCTGAAATCAATTCAAGCTCCACTGCCGACATCGCTTTCTTGTTGCTTATCTTCTTCTTGATCACAACATCTATGGATACCGACCGCGGTTTGGCAAGACGTTTGCCGCCCCCACCGGAAGATATCGAAAAACCGGATGATGTGGATAAGATCAAAGAGCGCAATGTCTTGCAGGTGTATCTGAATAAGGATGACCAGTTGATGTGTGGTAACGAGTACATCGGTGTACCGCAGTTGAAGCAGAAAGCAAAAGATTTTATAGTGAATGCATACAACGACGATAAGTTGCCGGAAAGAGTGTCGAAAGATATTAAATTCTTCGGCCCGACAATGATAACGGAAAAGCATGTAATTTCTTTGCAGAACGACCGTGGATCTTCTTATCAGGCATATATCAATGTTCAGAATGAGTTAGTGGCTGCATACAACGAACTGAGAAATGAAATTGCTCAGGAGAAGTGGCAGAAAAATTATGCTGACTTAGATGAAGATCAACAGAGAGCTGTTCGTGATATTTATCCTCAGAAGATTTCTGAGGCAGAACCGAAAAAATACGGAGAAAAGAAGTAATGGGAAAATTTAATAAAACCGGTAAACGTGAAATGCCTACGTTGAACACTTCTTCTCTACCTGACCTTATCTTCACCTTATTGTTCTTCTTTATGATTGTAACAACTATGCGTGAGGTAACATTAAAGGTTGAGTTTAAGGTTCCGCAAGGTACAGAACTCGAGAAGCTTGAAAAGAAATCATTGGTAACGTTTATCTATGTAGGTAAACCGACTGCTGAGTTTCGTAAGAAGTTAGGATCTGAAAGCCGTATCCAATTGAACGACAGCTATGCTGAAGTGGATGAGGTACAAGATTTTATCTTTCAGGAAAGATCGAGTATGAAGGAAGAAGATCAGGCTATGATGACTGTGTCTTTGAAAATTGATAAGGAAACGAAGATGGGTATTGTAACTGATATCAAAAATGCGCTTCGTAAGGCTTATGCATTAAAGATCAACTACTCTGCACAACCTCGTCAGTAATAGTTGGTATATAAAATAGAAAAAGGTGTTCGGACTCTGGTCTTGAACACCTTTTTTGTTATGCTATTCTGGGGAGCTAATCAGGTATACTTCCCTGTAGATACGTTCTTTTACTTTCTCAAAGTCTTGAGGGCATTGCAGATTTCCATGCGCCATAAGGTGCATGGGCAGATATTCTCCTTCGGGTCTGTAGGGAGGTTGTTGGTAGGGATGAGTCCATAGCGCGAATCCTTGTCTTTGGTAAAACTGAATGCGCCGTTGTTCTGTCTCTCCATTGGGGACTTCTACTTCCAGTACAATAGGGTGTTGCAACAAGGTGAATAGATGTTGCAATGTCTTCCCTCCGTAACCCCCATTCCGGTAGTCGGGATGAATGGCGAAATGTTCGATGTAATAGAACTCACCGAACCACCAGTAGGTCAGGATTCCGATCGGACTGCCGTCATCAGTGATGACATGGTTGTGGAAGTTCGGAGTATGATCGGTAAATATCCGTAAAGCTTCCAGGTCGCGGTACTCTTCGATGGGGAAAGAATGGATAAGCAGACTCTCCATGAATGGGTATAGGAGAGAGTCTGTCCGGATAGGTTGTAATTGGATCATTGTGATTATTTGAGTGTATAAAAATCGATTATCCGTTGGATGGCCCGTTGACAAACGGGACAGAATACGGGATGCTCATTGGTGCGCATCCGGCAGTTGTCTGCCGGCCTGAAGATACCTTTGGCCGAATAGCCGCCACCTTCATAAACTCCTACCGGGTATTGCGCAGCCTGGCTGGCCGGAGTGGGGATGGGAGTGCCTGCCGGTACCATATCCTGCCATTTCGAGGCAAAGTTCACCCGGGTGGTTATATTCTGCTCCCAAGGTTCTATCTGGAGCGGATACGTATCTGTCATCACATCATTGTCGTAGAAATATTCATCACCAAGTCCGGCAAAGCTATGCCCGAACTCGTGGGCTACTACCGGCCTGAATGAGGAATGGTGTGCTGCCGTCAGCGTATAGGCATTATAGATTCCTCCGCCTCCATATTCTTTGGTGTTCGCAATGATAATGATATGCTCGTACGGAATACCTGCCAAGGCGTTGTGGATGGATTTGATCCGGCTGGTGGTAAGATACCTGTCGGAATAGAATGTGTCGAAATGAGAGTGAAAAGCAGTATGTGTCCACTGCCCTTTACGTGGAACACTTACCCCACTGTCGACCGATGGAGAAGCTACTGCTACCATGTTGAACCTTCCTTTCATGGAAGCAAACGGTTCGTAAGAGAATATGCTGTTGCAGGTTGTCTCGGCATCTTTGTAAAACAACTCCATTTCGCCTTCGGTATACCCTTCCGCGAGAATAGCCACATCGATACATTCGGTTTCATTCCCGTTTTTTAGAATGTATTTATGCGGGGTGATGTGCGATACACCCCGTTTGTGAATCAGGATATCATCCGGGCGGACAATGTGTTTCAACGAAGCAATTTCTTTCTGTTCCATATTCTGAAGCGTGATCTCTACTTCTACGGGTTGTTTGGGATAGGGTAGGAGGAATGAGTTTTCGAACCCTTTCATCGTTTCTTTGGCTTCGTCGGTCGATAGCCATTCCAGAAACAAAGACGAAAATGAGGTGGCATAGATTACCTGTTTGGTAGTCACGTCCCGCATGTAGATCTGTCCATTGCCTTTCAGCGGAATCTCTGCCAATTGGTGTTGCCGCCCTGCCCATGAGGGGAGTTGTGATAGTTCGTCCAGGCAGATATACTGCCGGGTATCATTGCCCGAGAAGAAATAATCAACACGTAAAGTCTTGTTTACAAAGAATTGACTGAACTCCTGCGCGGTGGCATTTACTGCCAATGCAATGAAAAGGAAGAAAACGGCAAACTGTTTCATACTGTAGGGTGTATTTTGTTGTTTTTCAAAGATACAAACTATTACGGATTTACATCTTGTTTGCAAATAAAAGTAATAAATTATAGTATTTGTTGCTTGGAAAATGACTAACTTTGCATAAAAGATTCATGAATTAAAACAAATCGGATTAAAAATGGGACAACATCAGTTGGATTCTTTGGACGCCCAGATTCTAAAGCTCATAGCAGATAATGCGCGTATTCCTTTTCTGGAAGTGGCGAGAGCCTGTAACGTTTCGGGAGCAGCTATTCATCAACGTATTCAGAAACTGACAAATCTGGGGATATTGAAAGGTTCGGAGTTTATCATTGATCTGGAGAAGATCGGTTATGAGACTTGTGCGTATATCGGCCTTTACCTGAAAGATCCCGAGTCTTTTGATTCTGTGCTTAAGGCTTTGCAGAATATCCCGGAGGTAGTGGAGTGTCACTTTACTACAGGGCAGTACGATATGTTCATCAAAATATATGCCAAGAACAATCACCACTTGTTGAGTATTATTCATGACAAGTTGCAACCATTGGGGTTGGCACGTACTGAAACGTTGATTTCTTTTCACGAGGCTATCAAGCGGCAGATGCCGATTATATTGGATGTGCCCGACGGGGAATAGTCATTTCCGGATATAATCCACGAAACTATAGGAGCAGAGATGTTTCTCATCCGCAGGATGGGCGTCTCTGCTTTCTTCTTGCCAGATGTCGGGGTCGACTGCCGGAAAGAAGGCATCGGCATGGGGTGCTGTGTTGTCTATTTCGGTGAGGCACAGCCGGTCGGCAAACGGAATAGCTTGCCGGTATACGGTTTCTCCTCCGATGATGTACACCTGCTCATCGTCTTTGCAACTCAGCAGTGCTGTTTCGAGCGATCCGAATACCTCCGCACCGGGGCATACCGTGTCCGGACGGGTAGAAAGCACTACATTCCGGCGATTAGGAAGCGCTCCTTTGGGCAGAGACTCGAATGTGTTACGCCCCATGATGATGGTGTGTCCGGTGGTCAATGCCTTGAACCGTTTCAGGTCATTGGGCAGCCAGAACAGGAGTTGATTCTTGTAGCCGATACCCATTTGCTGGTCTACGGCTGCTATAATGTTTATTGTACTCATACTCTTTTAGATGGATACGGCGCCTGCGATGTGCGGATGCGGGCCATAATTCACTAATTCAAAATCTTCGAACTTAAAGTCGAAGATGCTTTTGACATCCGGATTGATCTTCATTTGCGGTAGCGGACGCGGCTCACGACTGAGTTGCAGTTTCACCTGCTCCAGGTGATTCAGGTAGATGTGTGCATCGCCGAATGTGTGGACAAAGTCGCCTGCTTTCAGTCCGGTGATCTGTGCCATCATCTGCAACAGCAACGCATACGAAGCTATATTGAACGGTACACCCAGGAAGATATCTGCGCTTCGTTGGTAGAGTTGCAGGCTGAGTCGTCCGTCGGCTACGTAGAACTGGAAGAAAGCGTGGCACGGTGGCAGATTCATGTTCTTGATGTCGCCTACATTCCAGGCGCTCACCATAATACGGCGTGAATCGGGATTGTGCCTGATCGTTTCCACCACTTCGCTGATCTGATCGATGTGACCTCCGGTATAATCGGGCCAGGAACGCCATTGGTAGCCATAGATATGCCCCAGATCTCCGTGCTCGTCAGCCCATTCGTTCCAGATGCGTACGCCATTTTCCTGCAGATACTTCACGTTGGTGTCTCCCTGAAGGAACCACAGCAATTCATGGATAATCGATTTTAAATGAAGCTTTTTGGTAGTAAGACAGGGAAACCCCTCTTCCAGATTGAACCGCATCTGGTGTCCGAAGATACTGATAGTACCCGTGCCGGTACGGTCGCTTTTCTCTGTACCTTCGGCAAGTACCCGGTCGAGCAGGTCTAAATATTGTTTCATAAGGATAGCATATTTTGATTGTTTGTTGATTACAGGAATGGAGTGAATAAGTTGGCAAACCAGCCCACGAACTTTTTCCAGGGCGATCGCTGTTTCCATAGCTCGGGAGTAAGAACTGTACAATGCTGCATGTCCGCTTCGAATACGTCGTTGAGCTCACTGGTCACTTCCGGGTCGAAGAAGAAAGCATTCGTTTCGTAGTCGTACCGCAGGCTGCGGCTATTGAGGTTGGCAGTACCTACGGTACAGAACAGATCGTCTACCATCATGATTTTGGAGTGGTGGAACCCGCCGTTGTATAAGTATATCGTAGCGCCCCGTTTCATCAGCTTATGTACTTTGTAGAGCGAAGCGTCGGGGGTAAAGGCTATATCCGATTTGGCGGAGATCATAATTTCTACCTGCGCTCCCTGGGTTATAGTCTTCTTGAGTGCTTTGTTGATCGACGAAGTCGGGACGAAGTAGGGGTTGATGATTCGTACGCTCTTCTGGGCTGCATAGATCGATGCTGCATATGCATGGCTTAGCATACGCGGCGACTCTTTGGGGGTTCGGTCGACAATGGCTGTAGGTACATGGTACAGGCTGTCTGCTATTTCCGGTTCGGGGAGGTAGACATCACCACCGACTTGTTGTTTGGTTTCTTTGTTCCATATGGTCAGGAATACTTTCTGCAGCTCGTTCACGGCCGGTCCTTCTATGCGTACGTGCATGTCGCGCCAGGTGCCGATTTTGGGTAACCCGTTGATATAGTAGTCGGCAATGTTCATCCCTCCTGTGTAAGCGATCCGGCCGTCGATGACGACGATCTTCCGGTGATCGCGGTGGGCGGCGTGGTTGATGTAAGGAAAAGTAAACGGGTCGAACTTTACAATCTCAATGCCCTGCGCCCGGATGGCTTTCAGGTGTCTTTTCTTTAGCGGTTGGTTGTTCGACCAGTTGCCGAAGGCATCGAACAGTGCTCTGACTTCTACTCCCTCCTTCACTTTTTCGGCCAATAGCACGAAGAGGGCATTGGCAATGGAGTCGTTGCGGAAGTTGAAATACTCGAGGTGTATATGGTGCTTGGCTTGCCGGATGGCATCGAACAGGTCGTTGAATTTTTCCCGTCCGCTTTTCAGGAGTTTTATCTTGTTGTTGGGAGTTGTTTCAATGCCCGATTCTTTCAGAAAATTGATCACAAACTGATCGCTGGACATCTGTGCAGTATCCTGCGGTTGGTTCAGTAAGCTGTCAATCCTTTCTGCCCGGACATTGCAGGTGGAGATTAGTACAAAAAATATAAGGAGGTATACTTTCAAAACTCGGTTCCATTTTTGTTAGAATTGACAAATATACGACTTCCACGGTTGCCGCTTCCAGATAATATATGTATATTTATCAATAATTAACAGAGTGGATGACCTGACCGAGGTCAGATCATCGAATAGGCTTTACGCATGCCCAGCAGCCCTAACACCACTACTACGATGAGCAATGAGCGCGGGTCGAAGTTGGTTGCACCTTGTTGTACCAAGGATACGAATATGTTGCGGAATACTTCGATCGTGGCTTGCAGTCCGCCAAACGCAAAGAAGAGTATAGTCACAGCGATGGTGGCACAAATAGTCCGCATGCGGGCCAGTTTATGCTGACGGTCGGGAAGATGGTGCATCACCCGCCGGCTGAATCCGTTGTCGGCAATCTCTTGTTTATGATCTCCGAAGAATTCCCGAATTAATTTATCATCTGTTTCCATCATAACCGTTTTGTTTTAAGAACGTTGCTAATTTATCTTTGCCACGTGACAGGTGGCTTTTCACTGTTCCTGCCGGATAACCCGTGATGCTTGATATCTTGTCGATGCTCACATCCTCCATATAGAACAGGGTGATGCAGGTGCGCTCGGCCTCTTTCAGCCTTTTGAGCGCCTGGTAGATGTCCATCTGCTGACCGATGTTCACTTGTTCGGTGCTGTTGGTGGAGTCTACCTCGCGCGTATCCAGGTCGCCGGTATCCTTTCGGCTGCGAATATAATCATAAAATACATTATATGCAATACGGTACAGCCAAGTCGAGAAATTTGATAGATTCTGAAACGAGGCGATATTCGTATATGCCTTGATAAATGTATCTTGTGCCAGATCGTCGCTCAATTCGCCGTCGCCGCAGGTCTGGTTCAGGAAGAAACGCCGGATGGGCGACTGATACTTCTTGACCAGTTGGTCGAAGGCCCTGGTGTTCTTGAACACCACGACCTGTGCGACTAACGATATGTCATTTATCTGGCTCATCTCTGTCTGTCTGAGCGGTTTTTGTCGAGCGATGTGATCCACTTGCCCAGGCCGATACACATGATCAGCAAACCGATACAGCCAATACCGAATTGTCCTGTGATGGCCCAGAGGAATATAAACATACCAAGGCCTAAAAATGTTTGGTTAATACCTTGTGAGCGTTTGTTCTCTTCTTTAGTTTCTTTCAGGAACTGTTCCGGAAGCGGTTGCCCCGACGCGAGCGCCTGTTCGATAACTTTATACTTGGCTTTCTTGTTTTTGTACCGGAAGTAGAAAGCCAGGAACACTACTACAAACGGGAACCCGAATATCAGTATGATGGTGAGTGCGCCGATAGCCATTCCGTTGCCGATGGCTTTCCCGTTGATACCTGCATCCCGGAGGGCTTGTCCCAGATCATGCCCGATATCGTAACTGTCGCTTCTGTCGGCCGGGCGGGTGCTGTCAATCACGTCGACGTATTCCAATCCGGATTCGGGATCGACCTTCATTTCCGGTTCGGCAGGTGTTGCCGATGGGGTTGCTACTTGGGTTTTGTTTACCTGTTGTTTCTGGATGGTGTCCTTCTTTTGTCCATATACTGTTGTGGTGAAGGCCAATGCTACCATCAAAGCAATAAATAACTGTTTCATATACTTGTTGTTTTTTTGTTTCTTTGCCTGTTAGACGTAGTTAGCTCGTCGTAAAGTTGCAAAGAGACAAAAAAAAAATGATATTTGCAGAAAGTTATCTAATTCTTTTATGCAACTACCCGCTCTGTTTATCGCACAAACCCGTTCTTTGCTGGGCGAAGAAGTTTTCGGACAATTGGCTGAGGCTTTGCAGCAGGAACCTCCTGTCAGTATTCGTCTTAATGGCCGGCATGCACGCCCGGAATCTGCTTTGTTGCAGGCGCCTGTTCCCTGGTGTGCCGATGGCTATTATCTGACCGAACGGTTGACGTTTACTTTCGATCCTTTGTTCCATGCCGGCTGCTACTACGTACAGGAAGCCTCGTCGATGTTTGTGGAGCAGGTGTTGAAGCAATACGTCACCGAACCTGCCGTGATGCTCGACTTGTGTGCCGCTCCCGGTGGAAAGTCTACACACGCTCGCAGCATGTTGCCCGAGGGTAGCCTGTTGGTAGCCAACGAGGTGATGCGCAACCGCTCGCAGATACTATCCGAGAACCTTACCAAGTGGGGGCATCCGGGAGTAGTGGTGACCAATAATGATCCGGCCGATTTTGCAACTTTGGGAGAGTTCTTCGACGTAGTCCTGACGGATGTTCCCTGTTCGGGCGAAGGTATGTTCCGCAAGGATCCCGTTGCCGTCGATGAGTGGAGCCCGGAGAATGTAGAAATATGTTGGCAACGTCAGCGCCGTATCCTAGCCGATATCTGGCCTTGCCTGCGTCCCGGCGGCCTGTTGATTTATAGCACGTGTACCTACAATATAAAGGAAGACGAAGAGAACGTGCGCTGGATGCAGCAGGAGTTCGGAGCCGAATCGCTTGCGGTGGAGGTTCCGGCGGAGTGGGGGATTACGGGCAATTTGCTTCCGCATACTGTGCCAACAGGGGCTGATGCAGCAGTGTGTGCCGGTTTCCCTGTTTATCGTTTTCTACCCCATCGCACGAAAGGCGAAGGATTCTTTCTGGCAGCACTTCGTAAACCCGGAGGTACTACAGGCGATGATTATGGCGTTTCGAAGAAGTCGAACAAAAAGAATAACGCCAAGACCGTCTCGTCTGTGTCGAAAGAACAGCTGTCGGTTGCCCGGGAGTGGCTTCTACAACCTGAAATGTTTGAGTTCCTGGTCGAGGGAGCTTCTGTGGCTGCTTTTCCCAAAGGGTATATAGACGAACTTAGCTCGCTACGCCGGTCGCTCCGCGTGATACAGGCCGGTATCGATCTGGGCGTAGCCAAAGGAAAAGACTTCATTCCCGGCCATGCCCTTGCTATGAGCCGGGCATATCGTCGCGGAAGTTTCCCCGAACAAGAGGTTTCGTACGAACAGGCCATTGCCTACCTGCGCAAGGAGTCTGTCACGCTGCCCGTTGAGGCGGCACGCGGGTATGTATTGCTCACCTACAAGGATATCCCGTTGGGCTTTGTGAAGAACATAGGCAACCGCGCCAACAATCTCTACCCGCAGGAGTGGCGCATCCGTAGCGGCTATCTGCCCGAAAAACTTTTATTGCTGTAACCATTCAAACATAAAGTTATCATGAAAAAGAACACACAACTTATCCTCCTGTTGCTTGGCATGGCCACTTTTGCCTGTGCAAAGGATCGAGTGATCGAACGTCCGCCCTTCAAGGCATGGAACTCTACTACTATCGAAGTAGACAAAGTGGTATTGAGCGATACCGCTACTGTACTGAACATCAAAGCTTTCTTTCGTCCGAAGAACTGGATCAAGATTGCTGCCGGGAGCTTCCTGAAAGACAATACGGGGAAGAAATACCCGTTGCGTTCGGGTATCGGCATTACGCCCGACAAGGAGTTCTGGATGCCCGAATCGGGTGAGGCGGAGTTCAAACTGGTATTCCCGCCATTGGCAAAGAATGTAACTTCCGTCGACTTTTCCGAAGGAGAAGGAATATCGGGAGCTTTCCAGATTTGGGGCATTCAGCTCAAAGGTGAGCTTCCGGCATTGGCGCTTCCTAAGAATCTCGATGTGCAGAAGCCTGGGAATACCTTGCCCGAACCCGTGTATCAGTATGCCGAAGCAGGGGTGCAGGGGCAGTTGTTGGATTATTCGCCCGATATGACTGATAAAATCTATCTCCGTTTGACCGGTCCGGTCCCGACCGAAGCGATGGATACTATCCACATCAATAAAGACGGAAGTTTTCGTTCTGCCATGAAGGTGCCCACAGTCACCCCGGCTGTTTTGAGCACTTCTTTTGGTACGTTCGGCTGCTTGCTGGCTCCTGGCGAGACAACGACCTTGGTGATCAATCCGCGCGAATACTGTCGCCGTCAGTCCAAACTGCATGCCGGTGACAAACCGTATGGCGAACCAGTGTACTACGGTGGATATCTGGCTGCTGTTCAGCAAGAAGTAGCCGACAATATGGCGAAATTTCAGAAAGGTTTCAGTGAAGTCTTCGTAGCGATCAAGGATATGGATCTGGAACAGTATGTGGCTTATGTGAAGGGCGAATACCAGAAGCATGTAACGACGATTCAGTCACTTCCGGTAAGCAGTCCAAGCAAGGAGATACTTCAAGGTATGTTAGGCTTCAATACTGTTCAGTTGCTTTGCATGGCCGATGGTATCATCAAGGAAGCGCATATCCGCAACAACAATCTCAGCCAGGCCGATGCCGGTGCGTATTATACCAAAACACGTATCGAATTCCCGATGAACTATTACGAGATGCTGAAAGAATTCCCTATTGTTAACTCCTATCAGGCCTTGTATTGTAGCGACTATGCGAGGGTGGTGCAGCTATTGAACCGTCCGAATATTCCCCTGACCCAGGTGCTGGGTACCGACAGAGGAGTGCTTTTCGATAATCAGGCAATGATGCGTTTTATGTATAGCTTTAAGGACTTTACACCCCTGACGGCCGACGATGAAAAGACACTGGCTACCCTACCTGCTTCGTACGTCGAGTTGCTGAGAGAAGAAAACGATGCCATGCTGAAACAACTGGAACAGAACAAACTGAAAGGCGGATACACCGTGAACGAAGTTCCGGAGGCTACCAACGAAGAACTTTTCAACACCATCCTGGCCAAGTACCGGGGGAAGGTGGTGCTGGTCGACTTCTGGGCTACCTGGTGCGGTCCGTGCCGTTCGGCCAACAAAGCGATGGCTCCCATGAAAGAGGATCTGAAGGATAAGGACATTGTGTATGTGTATCTCACCGGCGAAACTTCGCCACTCAAAACGTGGGAGAACATGATTCCCGATATTCACGGCGAGCACTACCGCATGACGGACGCTCAATGGTCGTATATGTGCAAGACATTCCCGGTTGAAGGTGTACCTACCTATTTTGTTATCGATCGTGAAGGTGTTACCTCGTACAAAGCTACCGGGTTCCCCGGCGCAGACAAGATGAAGGAGGAATTGCTGAAGGTTGTTAAGTAGCTTGATTCAACTCTCGCCAGGATTTATCATCCCTTGCCCGAATTTGCGTTTTATTCGTCACGTCGTCACGAATTGATACTTAATGCACAGATAATCAAACGGATAATCCGTGACGAATGCCATTTTTATTCGTCACGGATCCGTCACTTTCGAGGGGGATTCGTCACGCTTATATCTTCTTTGTTCTTACCCTACTACTCCATAAATCGTTAGTGTACAACAGTTTCAGGCGGGCTAACAAAGTGTTTCGCCGGGCGTAACACTCTGTTCCGCGGAGTGACACAACCTATTACAGCCCGTGAAACACTTCGTTACAACTCTTGGAACAAAATGTTCAGTCCTTTGAAACAGGTTGTTGTCCGTAGAGAAACAGGGTGTTGCTCTACGAGAAACAGAGTGTTTCACACCGAGAAACAAAGTGTTTCAAAGGATGAAACAGTTTGTTTCAGCAGCATGAAACAGTTTGTTTCGAGCAGGGTGAAACTATCTATCCATAAGTGAAAACGGAGTTTTGCTTACTATTTTGGTACCCGTGACGGATACCCTGGATTGTGACGGATCTGTGACGAATAAAAAAGGTATTCGTCACGGGTTATCTGCTTGACTATCTGTATGCTAAGTGGAATTTCGTGACGACGTGACGAATAAAACGCAAAATTCGAATGGTGTAGAGGAGCTGACAAAGATTCGAGTTCAACGATAACGATTAGACTTTCTTTATTTATAACCGCTTCAAAGCCAACTTGATCACCTGCTCCACTTTCGCATCCGGTTCTTCTTTCAAAATAGCAATCACTACTTTCTGCGAAGGCTGCGCAGCAAAACCAAGCATAGTCAATGCTGCTACCGCTTCTTCCTGTACCTGTACATTGGCAGCAGGAAGCATCACGCCCGCCCCACCGACAGCAGCCACCGAAGCAGCACCTGTCTTGATCTTATCTTTCAGATCGACAATCACACGTTGGGCGGTCTTTAGGCCGATACCCTTGACGGTTTTCAGCATATTGGCATTCTCGGTGCTGATGACATTGATCAACTCGGCCGGCGAGAGAGCGGAAAGAATCATCCGCGCCGTATTTCCACCGATACCCGACACACTGATAAGCAGCAGGAACAACTCCCGCTCCTGCTTATCGACAAAGCCATAAAGCACGTAAGCATCCTCGCGGATCGCTTCGTAAATATAGAGTTTAATACTTGCCTTCCCCTGGATGGCAGCATACGTATTCAAAGATATGTTTACGGCATAACCCACGCCGTGGCAATCGATCACTGCGGTTGCCGGACTCAGTTCGGCAAGTTCGCCTCTCAAATATTCAATCATGCGGGCAAAGATAGTATATTTATAGGTATAATGAAAAGACTATCGACCAAACGCAGCAGGCAACGCCAACAATTGATACATCAGCGTAGCAGCCATCCGCTCCTGCCCCAAGGTACTGGGATGCAACCGGTCGGTCTCTGCATCGAAGAAATAGATAAGCTGCTCTTCCACCATCGGATTCAACCCACTCGCTGCGTGGAAATCGATCACAGGGACTCCCCACAGGCTGCCGGCTTCTTTAATAGCCTGTACGTATGCATCGACATACTCGCCGCAACCATTCTGGTAATTTTCGTCGGGCTGCACATTCTTATCATTGAAATTGGCAAGGGAGCGATGCAGGGGTGTGAGCAGTACAATCTGCTTGTCGGGGAAAAGCTTCTTTAATTGGCTGATACCGATGTTGATACGTCCTTTGTAAGTGTCGACCGACATGACCGGCGTACGATGCATACGGGTAACCAGCTTCTTTGTCTCCCCTCCACGGGCAGCCATCACCTGCTCTTCGGCTTCGGTAAACCACTCGCCGATGGGTACCCCGGCATTGAAATCATTGGTGCCGATGAAGACGATAATAGCATCTACCTCGTCGCCATGTTCCGCTTTCAGTTTTTCGGCCTGACGGGGAATGTCGTTCCATTGCCGTCCGCTGATACCATATACATATGGTGTAATGCCCAACCACTCCTGCAGGAAAGACCAATACTTCTTAATCTTACCACCGCCATTATTGGGATCGGTGATGGAATCGCCCAGATAACCGACCCGCTTGCCCGACCAGGGATGTTGTACCCAACCCTTACCTACCTCGACGGTGCTTTCCGGTTTCGAAACTTTTCCTTGTGCAGACGCCATCCAGGGGGAGCATGCCAAAAGTGCTATCAGCAGTAACTTATTGTTTTTCATAAGGAATATGTATTTTACTTTTACATTGCAACAAAGATAGGAAGGATTTATGACAGATGTTCACCCCGGTAATGAAAAATTAAAAAAACATGGATAAACATGCCTCGCAAGACGAGACAAATGCTTAAATTTGCAACCATATTAAAGAAATTTGTTCAATTTAACCAACGAAAAGATGAACAAAGTAAGAGCAGCCATCGTGGGTTACGGCAATATAGGCCGGTATGTACTCGAAGCGCTTCAAGCCGCTCCCGACTTTGAAATTGCGGGAATCGTTCGCCGGGCAGGCGCCGAAAACAAACCGGCGGAACTGGCGGAATATGCGGTAGTAAAGGATGTCAGAGAACTTCAGGAAGTAAATGTAGCTATTCTTTGTACCCCCACCCGCAGTGTAGAGAAATATGCCAAAGAGATGCTGGCGCTGGGAATCAACACTGTAGATAGTTTTGATATTCACACAGGTATTGTCGACTTGCGTCGCGAACTGGGTGCTTGCGCCAAAGAAAACGGTGCGGTATCGATTATCTCTGCCGGATGGGATCCGGGTAGCGACTCCATCGTACGCACCCTGTTCGAGGCGATTGCTCCGAAAGGAATCACTTATACTAACTTCGGACCGGGTATGAGTATGGGACATACGGTAGCCGTTAAAGCCATCGACGGAGTAAAAGCCGCCCTCTCCATGACTATCCCGACCGGTACGGGCATACACCGCCGCATGGTGTACATCGAGATTAAAGACGGATACAAGTTCGAAGAAGTGGCAGCGGCCATCAAGGCAGATGCTTACTTCGTGAACGACGAGACACATGTGAAGCTGGTACCGAGCGTGGATGCCCTGCTTGATATGGGTCATGGGGTGAGCCTGACGCGTAAAGGTGTATCGGGGCAAACACAGAACCAGTTGTTCGAGTTCACGATGCGTATCAACAACCCCGCTCTGACCGCACAAGTGCTGGTGTGTGTAGCCCGCGCCTCGATGAAGCAACAACCGGGATGTTACACCATGGTGGAAGTACCTGTTGTCGATCTCCTTCCGGGCGATCGTGAAGAATGGATCGGACACTTGGTATAAGGATACAATCTATTTTTTAACAAAAAGTCGGAAACCGTAGGTTATTCCGGCTTTTTTGTTTACGTTTGTGTTCCATCATCAATCTAATACCATGAAACACGCACGGACCTTGCTTTTCCTGCCCTTTTTATTATTTTGCTTCAGCACATCCGCTCAGTCGCAAATATCCAATCAGACGGTTATCAAACCCAGTCTTAAATTCGGCAAGCCCTCTCCCGAGGAGTTGGCAATGACGGCTTATCCGCCCGACACATCGGCAGTAGCACTTATACTGTACCGGACAGGAGTCACCAAATACAAATATCAGAACAATGAGTTCAGCACGGAAACCGAGATCAGCGTAAAAATCAAGATCCTGAAACCCGAAGGTGTACACTATGCCGATGTCAGCCTACCGTACTACGTGCCCGAGAAGTCGCCCGACAGTAAGGAGAAAATTTACGATGTGGAAGCCTATTCGTACAACCTCGAAAATGGAAAAACCGTGCGAAAAGCCACCGGCAAAGAGTTTATAGTCCGCGAACGGAGGAATGAATACTACATGCAACTGAAGTTCTCCGTCCCTTCCGTACAGGTAGGAACGGTCATCGAATACACCTACAAACACTCGTCGGACTTCTTCCATCGTATCGAGAACTGGGAGATGCAGGACGAGATACCCACTTTGTTAAGCCAGTACATCATTGAGTTTCCCCGGATATTCGATTTCAATGCCGAGATACGCGGCAGGGATGCGGTCGATGTGAAAACCAAAGAAGGAGTGATCCATATCACCGTGCGCGACGATGCAACGGGAATCGCCCAGGTAAAACGGAATGTGACGATCAAAACACTGCAAATGACGTGTACCGCATACGATCTCCCGGCTATCCGCCAGGATGAGCCATTCATCTGGTGCCCGGACGATCATAAGATACAGATCAGCTTTGAGCTGAAAGGCACACAGTACCCCGGCAGTCCGTACAAACCATACACCCAGAACTGGGAAGATATAGACGCTGTGTTAATGAAAGACGAATCGTTCGGTGAGAGACTGGAGCTTAAGAATCCTTTCCGCGAAGAGATGAAAGCTTTGCAGGTGATGCAGCTCAGCAAAGAAGAGCGTGTAGGTTGCCTGCTGCGCCTGTTGCGGCAAAAGATGGCATGGGATGGAAAGTATGGTCTTTACTGCAAAGAACCGTCTAAAGTGATCAGCAAAGGAAGCGGTAGCAGTGCCGATCTGAACTTTATACTGATAAGTATGCTGCGCGAATCAGGCATGAAGGCGTATCCCGTACTGCTGAGCCAGCGGAATACGGGGATGTTGCCCGTCACCTATCCGTCGCTCCAGAAGTTGAACACTTTTGTGGTGGGCGTAGAAATGGATGGTCAGAAGTTGGCCTTCATCGACAGTTCAATGGGGAGCGGCGGTTACCTCAATGTATTGCCTGTCAACCTCACCGCCCCTAAAGCGCGCATCATCAATTCCGGTGCAAAGGACAAGTGGGTAGACCTGAGCAAGATCAGTACAAACCAGATAGGCATCGCCATAGACGGGGCGATCGGCCCCGATGCCAGCGTGAGCGGAACCTGCAAAACGGAATACAGCGGACAGCATGCCAGCCGGTTCCGTCAGGATTATTTCTCGGCCAAGGATAGTGCTGCCTTTGTAGAAAAACGTTGCGAAGAGGAGAATTGCCGGATCAGCGTTTACCAAACGGTAGATGTGGGTAAGTTTACCAATAAGCTGACAGAGACAATGACTTATAACAAAACAGCCGGATATGCTACGGACGAGTTCTTGTACATCAATCCGTTGGTGTTTCCATATACGATAAAGAACCAGTTCACGCAGGTAGAACGTCAACTCCCTGTGGAACTGCCGTTTGCTTACACTGTACGCATCATCTCCTCCTTGACCTTGCCCGAGGGGTATAGCGTGGAGGAACTTCCCAAACCCGGCCTCATCACTTTAGGCGAAAAAGACATTTACTGTCGCTACTCGGTTCAGGTTACCGGAAACACTCTGAATACCTCTTATCTATTCACCCTGAGCAGAACGGAGTTCGCAGCCGCACACTACAAACAGTTGCAGACGGTATGGGAAAACATCGTCCAGAAAAACAATGAGATGGTTGTACTAAAGAAAAATAAATAAACCCATTGCTTCATGAAACACGTATTTGTAACCCTAATCCTGTTATGCACCTTTTCATTTGTTTGTGCACAACAATCTGTATTGGTACCCAGTACAAAATTCGGCAAACCGTCGAACGAAGAACTGACGATGACCTCTTATGCTCCCGACACTTCGGCAGTTGCCGTAGTACTTTACAAAACAACGAATGTACGTTACGAATTTATTTCGGGTACCTTCCGGATTGCTTATGACAATGAAGTAAAGATCAAGGTACTCAAGCCCGACGGGACTTCGTATGCTAATGTAGAAATTCCCTATTATGAGCCGGAAAGCAGCAGTCCCCTTAAGGAAACTATTATCGGCATCGACGCTTCGGCCTACAATATGGAAAACGGGAAAATGGTACGCGAAAAGATGAAACGCGAATTCATCTTCAAGGAGAGGCTGAACAAACGATACATGCAGATAAAATTCTCCATACCCAATGTGAAAGTAGGGACGGTGCTGGAATATAAATACAAAGTATTGTCTGATTATTATTATTCCATACAAGGTTGGGATGCCCAACAAGATATACCCGTTATCTATGGTCAATACGACATTACTATTCCGGAATACTTTCAGTTCAACCTCGACATGCGGGCCAGAGACAACCTGAAAACGGAAGAAAGACCAGAGTCAGTAACCTTCACCCTGATGGGAGGAGGGCAGTCGGAACAAATTCATTGTACCGGGCGCCGCCTGATCTTTCAGGCGAACGAGCTTCCAGCCCTCCATGCCGACTCCTACATCTGGTGTCCGGACGACTACCGGGCAAAGGTGACTTTCGAGTTAAAGGGATTGGCTTTCCCCGGTGCGCTCTACAAAAACTTTACACAGACATGGGAACAGATAGACAAGATGCTGCTCGACGATGAGGACTTCGGGGCGTTGCTCAAGATGCGCAACCCCTATCGGGACGAAACAGCCGCATTGGGTATTGACAAGCTACCTGATATCCCCACCAAAGCCGGTGCGCTCTTTTTGTTCCTGCAAAGAAAGATGAATTGGAACAATCAATACGGGCTGTATGGCAGCGACATAAAGAAAGCCATCAAGAGCGGAACAGGCACCAATGCCGACTTCAACTTCGTACTGCTGAGCATGTTGCGCGAAGCAAATATACCATGTGCCCCGGTAGTGATGAGCCGCCGTACACAAGGCATACTTCCCTACGCACACCCATCCATACAGAAGTTGAATACATTCGTTGTAGCTATCGCCAACAGTGACAGCACATTCATTTTCCTTGACGGTTCGATACGTACCGGGCACATCAACCTGCTTCCTCCGGCCCTGATGGTAGACCGGGCGCGTATGATCACCCCCAATGGCAGCCGGTGGATGAATTTAAGCAGCCTTGGGAAGAATCAGTTGCGCTCCATGGTCAGCGCTTCCATAGATGCCGAAGGAAAGATAACCGGCACACGCACCACAGCCTATCACGGGCAATACGCTTCTCACATCCGCAACAAGTACCGGTCGGCCAAGGATAGTACCGAATTTGTGAACAAGCTGGAAACCGAAGAAGAGATCAAAGTGACCAATGCCTCCTACAATATGATGCAGGCATTCTCTTCAACTGTGGAAGAGACAATCGGTTTCGAGAAGCAGGCTACTGTTAATGACAACTTTATCTACCTCAACCCGTTGATCTTCCTGCATGTGGAAAAGAGTCCGTTCACACAAGCCGAACGGAAGTTACCGGTAGAACTTCCTTATACCGAGCAACTTACACTCTCGATCAACATAGAAATACCGGAAGGCTACGCAGTGGAGGAAATCCCGAAGCCGCTGATAGTCAAGACGGAAGACGGTTCGGGAAGGTGCCGGTACAATGCACAGGTACAAGGCAAGCGACTCTCGGTAGTGTACACATTCAACTACGACAAACTGTTTTTTTCGCCGGATATGTATCAGGGACTGAAGTCGTTCTGGGAAACAATCGTAGAGAAGAATAATGAAATGTTGGTTTTGAAGAAATTATAATATGATATTCACTAAATTACACCAGACAGGCTCTCCGGCACTTGCCAAGAGTTTGCTGGTAACCATCTTGGTTTGGCTATCCGCCACACAGGTTTGCGCACAGGAGCAGCTAAAGAACGCTTACTCCATCCTCACCGAATCGACCACAGAGATTATTTGCGATTCGCCTACCAGCGCCATCCGCAAAGAGAGCCGCACCATCACCATCCTGAACGACAAAGGAAGGGATATGGCTTACTTTGGCTGCATGTGCGATAAGTTTACCACCTTGACCAAGTTCTCGGGAGAGGTATTCAGCCTGACCAGTGCACAACCGATACGCAAGATCAAAAAGTCGGAACTGCAAATGACGGAATACTCTTCGGGGCTGACGAGCGACGACTATCTTTATTATTACCAATGCAATGCCCCTTCGTATCCGTTCATTGTGAAGTACGAGTGGGAAGTAAAATGTAAGAACGGTCTGATCGGCTTCCCGACCTTTATGCCGCAATACCGCTTCAACCAGGGAGTGACCAAGGCGACATACCGGCTGCAAACACCGGCCAGTATCGATTGCCGGTTCCGGACCGTCAATACCCAAACAGAGGTGAAGCAATCGAAAACTGCCGATGGCAGCAAGGTGTACGAGGTTGTCTTTCAAAACCTGCCCGTTCTCGAGTCCGAGCCATTCGGCCCCTCGATAGGGCAGCTATTGCCTTATGTGCACTTCGCCCCCTCTTTATTTACATTCGACGGCAGCCAGGGGAATATGAAAACCTGGAAAGACTACGGCACCTGGCAATATAGCCTGCTGACCGGACGCGACCAACTGCCCGATGCCGTGAAAGCCAAACTACGTGAACTGACGGCCAACTGCACCACGGATCGTGAGAAAGTACAAGTTGTTTATAACTATCTGGGCGCCACCACCCGCTATGTCAGTATACAGTTGGGTATCGGCGGATTGCAGCCCATCGCCGCCACTGATGTATGCCGTACGGGATTCGGTGACTGCAAAGGGTTGTCCAATTATGCTCATGCCATGCTGACTGAGCTGGGTATTCCTTCGATATACACCGTAATCAGCACCGATAACGAGCGGTTGCTGCCCGACTTTGCCAGCGCCAACCAGATGAACCACGTCATTCTGCAAGTACCGTTGCCTCAGGATACCCTTTGGTTAGAATGCACCAACCCACAGCTTCCTTTCGGCTACATACACGAAGGTGTTGCCGGGCACGATGCCTTGCTGATCAGTGCCCGGGGAGGAACCATTTACAGATTGCCCTCCTATCCGGATTCCCTGAATACACAGGCAAACAATGCCCGCATCATTCTATCGGCTGCAGGCGAAGCCAATATTGAGAATACAGAAACTTCGTGCTTACACCAATATGAGAATGAGTCTGTAATCACCCGCTTAGAGCCGGCTAAACAAAAAGACCGGTTACGAACCGGAATCAGTCTGGCACAAGCAGATATCCATCAGGTACAAATCAATGAGAAGAAGTCGGCTTTTCCCCGGATCGAAATCAACTACTCCGTCACCAGCAACCAGTATGGCAATAAAACAGGCAACAGGTTGTTTATACCGGTCAATGTATTTCGCAAAGGGTTCACCACATCCGACAGCAAGCAACGCATTCATCCAATCCACATCAACTATGGCTATTTAGACACGGACAGCATCCGCCTCCAGCTACCCGAAGGTTATGCGATTGAAGCATTGCCCCGCCCTCAAACAGTCGAAAGCAAATTCGGCACGTTCTGCTCCAACATCGAAGTAGAAGGACGCGAAGTCAAAATCACACACCGTTTACTGATGCGGCGCGGTGTATATCCCAAAGACATGTATACCGACTACGTAGACTTCCGCAAGCAGGTAGCCGGGCAATATAACGGGAAAATCATTTTGAAGAAAGAATAAAAGCGTATCTTTGCCGTTGAGCAGAAAACAGACCCTGTGATACAACAATGAAAGAGAATGTCCAAATACTTCGCCGTTACTCATTCGGCGAAGAGCTTACCAATACGCTCAGTCATGCAGCCGGTATACTTCTGGGAGTAGTAACCGGTTGCTTTTTAATAGCCAAGGCCAGCCACAGTGCCGAGCCGGTTTTGGCGGTAGTATGTGTGGCTGTTTATCTGGCAGGTATGCTTTCTTCGTATATCAGCTCTACCTGGTATCATGGCAGTAAGCCTGGAGCTACCAAAGAGCTGCTCCGCAAATTCGATCATGGAGCGATCTACCTGCATATTGCCGGGACTTATACTCCCTTTACCCTGTTAGTATTGCGCGATGCCGGAGGTTGGGGCTGGGGTATCTTTGCTTTCGTATGGATAGCCGCCATTGTCGGGTTCATATTAAGTTTCGCCCAACTGAAAGAGCACAGCCACCTGGAGACGACCTGCTATGTAGTAATGGGTGTAACCATTGTGGTAGCCATCAAGCCTTTAGCCGATTGCCTGTCGTCTACAGGATCCATGAACGCTCTATGGTGGCTTATCGGCGGCGGAGTTTCTTATATCCTGGGGGCTGTTTTCTATTCACTTCGCAAACCATACATGCATGCCGTTTTCCATCTCTTCTGCCTGGGAGGAAGTGTAGGGCATATTATTGCCATTGCGTTGGTGCTTTAATTCTTCAAACAGGCACAAACTAAACGCGTATCCTTGTTGTTATAGTGAAAAAGTTTATGACAACTCAAGATACGCTTTCTGCTTCGGGAACAACGACACAGGATGGTTTGCCCTTGCGTCAACGCATAGGGGCGGTAATAGCCATCTGTTTCGCTATGTCCATGTCGGGTTTGGATACTAACATCACGAATGTAGTATTGCCCACATTATCGCAACAATTCGGCACCACTCCGGCAGCCACCACCTGGATCATCAACGGTTATCAGCTGGCTATTGTGGTTTCGCTGCTCTCATTTTCCTCTTTAGGAGAGATATTCGGTTACCGGAAAGTATTTCTATCGGGTATAGCCATGTTTTGCGTCACTTCGCTGGCTTGTGCATTGGCCGGTTCATTCTGGACACTGACCATCGCCCGCGTGTTGCAGGGGTTGAGCGCTTCGGCGATAACGAGTGTCAATACAGCCCAACTGCGCACCATATACCCCAGCAACCAGTTGGGCAGAGGATTGGGTGTCAATGCAATGGTGATCGCTATCTCGGCTGCCGCCGGTCCTTCAATAGCCAGCGCCATACTCTCGGTAGGCTCCTGGCATTGGCTGTTTGCCATCAATATCCCATTCGGACTCGTTGCATTGGTTTTGGGGCTAAAATACCTGCCCCGGAAAGAAGAACGTGCCCAACGGAAATTCGACACGACAAGTGCCATCGCTAATGCAATAACATTTGGATTGCTGTTTTATACCATGGATGGATTCGCCCACCAGGAACAGAAAAAGTTCCTGATCGTCCAAATCCTTATTCTTATTCTAGTAGGGACCTATTACATCCGGAGACAACTAAAGCAAACAACCCCTCTGCTACCGATCGATCTGCTGAAAATCCCATCGTTTACGCTTTCCATCAGTACATCAGTTTGTTCGTTTACGGCGCAGATGCTGGCAATGGTTTCGCTACCCTTCTTCCTGCAAAGTACGTTAGGACATAGTGAAGTGATGACAGGGTTGATGTTAACACCTTGGCCATTGGCCGCACTGGTTGCTTCGCCTGCCGCCGGATATCTGGTAGAGCGTATTCATCCCGGAGTGCTGGGAAGTATGGGTATGGTATTGTTTGGTATCGGATTGTTCTCACTCTCCCTGCTCAACGCACAATCCACCCCGCTGGATATTATCTGGCGAATGATGTTGTGCGGAACCGGATTTGCTTTGTTTCAGACTCCGAATAACAGTATGATCCTGTCTGCTGCCCCAACCGATCGTTCGGGAGGAGCCAGCGGGATGTTGGGAATGGCACGACTGCTGGGCCAAACAACAGGGACTGCATTGGTATCCCTGCTATTTAGTTTTACAGCACATGATAAGAGCACGTTTGTTTGCCTGTGGGTAGCATGTGGTTTCGCAATCCTGGCAGCAATTGTCAGCAGTTTACGATTATCACAGCCTT
Source organism: Bacteroides sp. (assembly GCA_031554665.1). Lineage (GTDB taxonomy): Bacteria > Bacteroidota > Bacteroidia > Bacteroidales > Bacteroidaceae > Bacteroides. Next base: position 52,614 of record JAVBVA010000040.1, read on the forward strand.
CAGGTATTAAACATTAGAAGAGGTATCGCATCACATCGTTGAAGTTCGCCCAAAGCAACAAGCCTAAGAGCAAGAACATACCGGTGACCTGTGCATATTCCATAAACTTATCGCTGGGCTTGCGACGGGCGATTATTTCGTACAACAGGAACAATACATGCCCTCCGTCCAATGCCGGGATAGGGAGGATATTCATGAAAGCCAGAATGATGGACAAGAATGCCGTCATATACCAGAACTGATGCCAATCCCAGGTAGCAGGGAATATACTTCCGATCGTACCGAAGCCACCCAATTGCTTCGCTCCTTCTTTGGAGAAAATATGCTTCATATTTCCGACATATCCGTTCAGCGTTTTCACGCCTAAAGAGATACCTGCGGGGAAAGAAGAGAAGAAGGAATATTCTTTCTTGACAACTGGTAACAGGCGATCATACTCCTGTACGGGATACACCCCGATGTGGAAAGCCGAATCGGTTTCTATAGCCAAAGAGTGAGATACTCCGGCACGCATAAAGGTTACTGTAACAAGATGCGGATCAATACTGTCACGACGCAATTGTTCGGCATTCTTCTTGCGCTCGGCCATCACCGTTCCGAAATCAAAATAGGTTATCGGATTACCGTTTAACTCTATAATGCTATCGCCCCGTTGTATACCGGCCAACTGAGCAGGAGAACCTGCTACCAGGCTATCCGCTACATAAGGAATACGGAAGGTGGCAAAGCGTACGCTATCGGCCATCAGCTTCTGCATCATATCTTCAGGGATATATACGACAGCCTGTTCACCATTGCGCAGTACAGCCACTTGCCGGGCATCTACCACCATGCTCAACAGATCGCCATCGTTCCGTTCGAACGGAACCCCATCGGCAGAAAGCAGGATATCGCCATCCTGAAATCCCACAGCTTTGGCTGTTTCGTTGAAATGCATACCATAAGGCGTTTTTTGTACAGCTACATACTGGTCGCCCCAGGCAAACAAAATCATGGAGTAAATGAATAATGCCAACAAGAAGTTGAACAGCACCCCGCCAATCATGACCAGCAATCGCTGCCAGGCCGGTTTGGAACGGAATTCCCACGCTTGTTCGGGTTGTTTCATCTGCTCAGTATCCATCGATTCGTCGATCATTCCGGCTATCTTAACATACCCACCCAAAGGCAACCAGCCAAGAGCATATTCCGTTTCACTGTTTTTCGGTTTGAACTTGAAAAGCGTGAACCAGGGATCAAAAAACAAACAAAACTTTTCTACCCGGATTTTGAATAAACGAGAAAAAAGGAAGTGCCCGCCTTCGTGTATGATGATGAGTAATGAAAGACTCATCACTAACTGCAGGGCACGGATCAAAAATGTTTCCATCAGGTTGTTTACAATTTACAATTGACTATCGGCAATTTGTTATTATTAAATTATTTATTTCTAAAAAAAGAGTTCAGCGGCAATACGACGAGCTTCGCAGTCGGTTGTTACATAATCTTCGTATGTGGGTGCATGAACAAATGCTACACGCTCCATGGTTTTCTCAATCACATCACTCATCTGGAGGAAACCGATAGCATCGCGCAAGAAAGCAGCAACGACTACTTCATTAGCTGCATTGACGATACAAGGCATATTTCCGCCCAAACGCATGGCTTCGTAAGCCAACGCCAGATTGCGGAAACGGGTGGTATCGGGTTGTTCAAAAGTCAGATCGGTACATTTGGTAAAGTCAATCCTGTCGAACGACGAGTGTACACGGTCGGGATATGAAAAAGCATACTGAATAGGGAGCCGCATATCGGGCATTCCCAGTTGCGCCTTCACCGAACCGTCTTCGAACTGTACCATGGAGTGAATAACCGACTGGGGATGAACCACCACTTCGATTTGTTCCGGTCGTACACCAAACAACCACTTGGCTTCGATCACCTCAAAGCCTTTGTTCATCATCGAAGCAGAGTCAATGGTAATCTTGGCACCCATGTCCCAGTTGGGATGCTTCAATGCCTGCGTTCGGTTGGCAGTCTGCAATTGGTCCATGGTCCATGTACGGAACGGGCCACCGGATGCCGTGAGAATAACTTTCTCGATCGGATTCCCTATCTCTCCGGTCAAACATTGGAATACAGCCGAATGTTCGGAATCGACCGGTAATATAGGAGTATGATATTGTTGCGCCAACTCATTAATCAGTTCGCCGGCCACAACCAATGTTTCTTTATTCGCCAACGCGATAGCTTTCCCGGCCCGAATGGCGTTTATGGTGGGTTTCAAACCGGAATATCCTACCATAGCAGTAAGCACCACATCGATCGGTTGCGACGCAACGATCTGGCACAAAGCTTCCGTACCTGCGTACACCTTGATGGGTAGGTCGTTCAATGCTTCTTTCAGGAAAGCATATTTGCCTTCATTGACTATGACTACCGCTTCAGGCAGAAACTTCCGGGCCTGTTCGATAAGCAACTCCACCCGGTCGTTGGCGGTAAGTGCATATACCTCATACAAGTCGGGATGTTCCTCAATAACCTGCAATGCCTGAGTACCAATAGATCCGGTTGAACCCAATATGGCTATTTGTTTTTTCTTTAGTTCTTTTTCCATGGTTAGAATACGATGTAAATCTCCGGATCTACCGCCCGCCCTTTGTGCCACAATTCGAAGTGCAGATGAGGGCCTGAACTGAGTTGACCGGTATTACCTACTAATGCAATGGCTTCACCCGCCATCACTTTGTCGCCGACTTGTTTCATCAGCGACCCGCAATGTTTGTAAACAGATATAAAATCCTGATTATGTTGCACAGCAATCACATACCCTGTATCGGCAGTGAAAGTACTCAGGATCACCGTTCCGTCCAGCGTAGTCAATACACTTTCATTGGGATTGGCGGCAATGTCTGTTCCGTAATGCTTCTTTTCTGCATTGAAATGAGCGGAGATCATTCCCCGGGTAGGTCGATAGAATATCAAACCTTCTACCTCCGGCTGTGCAGTAATTGTGGTCAGATTGTATTTTTCGGTTTCTTCATATTGCTTCCTGAATTCCGATTCACGTTCGGTAGGTTCCATCAATGCTTCCTCGCGGATATTTGTCAGTGAGTCTATCGACTGTATGGTATCCACACTAACCTTACCGCTAAAGATATCTTGTATGTTTTTTATATACAGATTCTGCCGGTCGAGCAATTGTTGCAAAGAATCCACCCGCAAGACGTTGTTTACCACCTGTGCCCGGACCTCGCTATTCATGTAGCCGGGCAGATAGTTTCGCAAAGGAGTAAAGGTAATGATGGAGGCTGCAATCAGAAAAAGAATTGCCAGCACCGTAAGCAGTACCGACAGACCGTTCAGTTTGGACACATACAGCCCTACCACCTCTTCGAGCGTATTCTCGTTGGTTATGGTAAGTTTGTATTTGAACTTGATGTTGTTCCAAAAAGCTTTACTGCGTTTCTTCTTTTTCTTTTTCGCCATTCTCTACACCTCCTCCGTATCGTCCAATGCCAGCAGCCCCTCAGGCAAATCAACGATAATCAGTTTGTTATCCTGATCGATACTCCGGATAAAATCCTCTTGTGCCGGTATCAGTAATTCTTCCCCTTCGCGCTCTATCACAAAAAGAGTGTTGATGGTAGTAGTATCCACGTCTGCTATTTCTCCCAAAGAGCCCTGATTCACGTCTTCCATCCGGAAGCCTACAAAGAACTCCCAGGTCAGTTCGCTTTCCTCCACCTCCTCAACAGCCAATGCTTTCGGGAAGTACACCTCTATATTGGTAAACGAGCGGGCACGTTCGGTACTGTCCACTCCTTCGAGCTTAATCAAAGCAGTCGAGTCGGATCGGAACCGGTATTCTTCTATAAAGAAAGGGACCATAATTCCATCCAACAAACAAATCAGATAGTCGCATTCCACCCGGTCGAAAATATCATCGGTGAATGTAAATGACAATTCCCCGTGAATGCCATGGGGCTTGTTGAATATACCTATTTTATATACGTCTTCCTTTTTTATCATATACGTGTTATACGTGCTCCGATTGCATTCAGGCGTCCCTCGATATTCTGATAACCACGGTCGATTTGTTCGATGTTGTGGATACGGCTGCTTCCTTCGGCGCTCATAGCAGCGATAAGAAGTGCAATACCGGCCCGGATATCAGGCGATGTCATGTTGCCACCCCGTAAGGTGAACGAATGCCCATGCCCGATCACTACCGCACGGTGCGGGTCACAAAGAATGATCTGCGCTCCCATATCGATCAGCTTGTCAACAAAAAACAAGCGGCTTTCGAACATTTTCTGATGGATCAGCACGCTACCCTTAGCTTGGGTGGCTACCACTAACAATACGCTCAGCAAGTCGGGAGTCAGTCCCGGCCAGGGTGCATCGGCAATGGTCATGATAGAACCGTCAATAAACGATTCGATCTGGTAGTTTTCCTGTGCCGGAATAAAGATATCATCTCCCTTCTGCTCGAGGCGGATGCCCAAACGCCGGAAGCTTTCGGGGATAATGCCCAAGTTATCATACGATACATTCTTGATCGTGATCTCGCTTTTGGTCATGGCAGCCATACCGATGAAGCTACCTACTTCGATCATATCGGGCAATACCGTATGTACGGTGCCATGCAATTCATCAACTCCTTCAATGGTCAACAGGTTGGAAGCTATGCCGCTGATACGGGCTCCCATCCGGTTCAGCATCTTGCAGAGCTGCTGCAGATAGGGTTCGCAGGCTGCATTATAAATGGTAGTGGTTCCCTGCGCTCTTACAGCTGCCATCACAATGTTGGCAGTACCTGTTACCGAAGCCTCATCGAGCAGCATATTGGTACCGCTCAAACCTTCTGCCTTGATCTCGTACACTTCCCGCTCAGTATTGTACCGGAAATCGGCGCCCAGCTTTTGAATACCGACAAAGTGAGTATCCAAGCGTCGGCGGCCGATCTTATCACCGCCGGGTTTAGAGATCAGTGCTTTACCAAAACGGGCTACCATCGGTCCGATGAGCATGACCGATCCCCGCAAGCTGGAGCATTTTTTCAGGAACTCATCGCTTTCCAGATAAGCCAAATCTACGTTGGCAGCCTTGAAGCTATACGAGTCGATTCCCAGTTTGGCAACAGTCACTCCCATATCCCGCATCAACTGAATCAGGTTGTTCACATCCAGGATATCGGGAACATTATGCACAATCACCTCCTCGGAGGTTAATAACGTTGCGCAGATAATCTGCAACACCTCGTTTTTGGCACCCTGCGGATAAATATCTCCACTCAGTCTGTGCCCGCCTTCGATTACAAATGAAGCCATATCTTTTAGAATTTTCTTCGCTGGTTATTAGTATTCCGGTTTTGGGGCTGCTGGTTCTGGTTGGTACGCGGGCGATAGTTCTGAGACAGACGAGCGGCCATCAGGCGAACAATCTTTTCGTCCATCTGCAGCTTACCACCGGAGAAGTCGGCCAAGTCCTGCGCAATGGTATAGTCGTCTACCGTATCCTTATTCCATGTCATATAATCCTTCTTCATATGGTTACAGATCAGGGCGACCAGATTATCTTTCTCATCTCCTTCGGGAAACTCACAAGCTTTCCTGATCAGCACTTCCATCGTACGGCCATAATGACGATAGCGGATACGAGTGCCCGAATAAGGAATCCGTTCCGGTTTGGTCACCAGATTATCCTTGCGGATAACTTCATACGGATAATGAATGTCAAGATTGAAATCGGACATGATAGCCAGGTGATCCCATAGTTTATGTTTGAAATCGGGTACATCTCGCAAATGTGGGAACATGTTTCCCATAATGCTTATGATGGTATTGGCACAGCGTTGACGCTCTGCCGGATCCTGGATGGTCATGGCATGATTAACCATATTTTGTATGCTCCGTCCATATTCGGGCAGCGGCATTTCTTTACGTTGGGTATTATATTGCATATTATGATATATTTTATTGTTTATAACAATTTAGCAGGCTGCGTGGCCACAAATTCTTTCAAATAGAAAGGTTCAAAGTAGGCTACATTTTCGTAGTTGTCATTCATCGCTGCTTTTTCGGCAAGCGGTGACATCATCTTAGCTAACGGGTGAATGTCATCGATGAAGTGTGCATTCGGATGAGTGATCTTCTCACGGCACTTGGCGGCACCGTTCCCAAAGAAGTAAACCGGTCGTTCGTTCAAAATATCCAGATAGGAATTCTCGTCGATGATCTCGGCCGAAATCTCCCGCACCACCTGTAGCGACCGATCGTACATAGCAGCATACACCTCCATCCTGCGGGCATCGATCATGGGACATAGCCAGGCCTCTTCGGGCAGTTCGCGGTACAACAGGACAGGCACACACAGTACTTCCAATGTAGGAAGCCCTATCAGCGGAAGGTTTCTTCCATAGCAGATTCCTTTTGCCATCGACACACCGATACGTAAACCGGTATACGAGCCGGGACCACAGCTTACTGCTACCGCATCCAGCAACACCCCACGGCTATCGACCAGCGCCAATGCCTCGTCAACAAAGACTCCCAGAGAGACCGCATGTGAAGGCCCGTTAAGATCTTCTTTTACAAATATATTTTGTCCGTCCTCACTTACAGCCACCGAACAGACGGCTGTAGAAGTTTCGATATGCAAAATGCACGACATAACTTTCAGATTATAAATTGACGCAAATTTAAGTGTTTATTTTCAGATTACCGCACGCGGGTGTTAATTAAAGCATATAACAAGGTGATAATACGGAATTATTCATGTATTTTTGCAAAAACTTTTTTTCATTATGATACAATCAATGACAGGATATGGCAAAGCCATAACAGAACTTCCCGATAAGAAAATAACAGCAGAACTCAAGTCGCTCAACAGTAAAGCAATGGATCTCTCAGCCCGTATAGCGCCCTTCTACCGGGAGAAAGAGATGGAGCTACGCAATGAGGTATCGCGGGTATTGGAGCGTGGAAAGGTAGACTTTAACCTTTGGATTGAGAAGAAAGAGGGCGCAGAGAGCATTACTCCCATCAGCGAGGGTATTGTAAAAGCCTACTATGAACGCCTCAAATATTTATCAGACACACTGGGTATCCCTGCCCCGTCCGATTGGTTCCAGACATTGATGCGCATGCCCGATGTGATGTCAAAAGGTGAAACGCCGGAATTGAGTGAAGAAGAATGGGCGGTTGTACAGCAAACTGTCCAGGAAGCACTGAAATTGATGATAGACTTCCGCAAACAGGAAGGCGCCGCGTTGGAGAAGAAGTTCCGTGAAAAGATTGCCAACATCGCCGAACTGATGAAGGCCATCGAACCATTCGAGAAAGAACGCGTAGAGAAAGTGAAAGAACGTATCACCGATGCACTGGAAAAGACACTAAGCATCGATTACGATAAAACCCGCCTGGAGCAGGAGTTGATATACTACATTGAAAAGCTGGACATCAACGAAGAGAAGCAACGGCTCGCCAACCACCTGAAATACTTCATCGCCACCCTGGAAGATGGTAGTGGACAAGGTAAGAAACTGGGCTTCATTGCTCAGGAGATGGGACGTGAGATCAATACTATGGGAAGCAAGTCGAACCACTCCGAAATGCAAAAGATCGTTGTTCAGATGAAAGACGAACTGGAACAAATCAAAGAACAGGTGTTGAACGTAATGTAATAGCGGCATGAGTGGAAAACTGATCATCTTCTCCGCCCCGTCGGGCTCGGGCAAATCGACCATCATCAATTACCTGCTGCAACAGGATCTGAATCTGGAATTCTCAATCTCAGCTACCAGCCGCGATCCCCGGGGAGATGAGCAGCACGGGAAAGAGTATTTCTTCCTGACCCCCGAAGAGTTCCGGCAACGCATTGCCAACGGTGAATTTCTGGAGTACGAAGAAGTGTACACCGACCGCTTTTACGGTACTCTGAAGTCGGAAGTAGAGAGACGGCTGGCTATCGGTCAGAATGTGATATTCGACGTAGATGTAGTGGGCGGTTGTAACATCAAGAAGTTTTATGGCGAGCGGGCGCTCTCACTCTTCATACAGCCTCCTAGCATCGAAGAACTGCGTCGCCGCCTGACGGGACGTGGTACCGACAAGCCCGAAATCATAGAAAGCCGCATCGCTAAAGCCGAATACGAACTAAGTTTTGCTCCCCGTTTCGACAAGGTGATCATCAACGATGATCTGGAAACTGCCCAACAGGAGGCGTTACGGGTGATTCGTGATTTTCTGAACTCCTAATAAACAGTCATGCGCCAGGTAACAGGCATATTCAGCGGTTCGTTCAATCCCATTCACATCGGGCATCTTGCTTTGGCAAACTATCTTTGTGAATACGAGGGGTTGGACGAATTGTGGTTTATGGTAAGCCCGCACAATCCGCTCAAAGAGCAAAGTGATTTGTGGCCTGACGAATTGCGTTTGAAGCTGGTACAGCTCTCCATAGAAGATTATCCTCACTTCCGGGTGTCTGATTTCGAGTTTCATCTGCCTCGCCCCTCCTATACTATTCGCACACTGGATAAGCTGAAAGAAACATATCCGGATCGGGAGTTTGTTTTGATTATCGGCTCGGATAACTGGCAGCTCTTCCACCGGTGGTTCGAAGCCGAACGCATCCTTGCAGAAAACAGATTGTTGGTTTATCCCCGGCCTGGATTTGAGATAGACAAGAACCAGCTTCCATCTTCCGTCCGCCTGGTATCTTCTCCTACTTTCGAGATAAGTTCTACCTTTATCCGCCAGTCATTGACAGCAGGAAAAGACCTGCGTTTCTTTCTGCATCCGGCCGCCTACCGCCACTTGCTCACTTCTCCAACCGGTGAAGAGTAATCATAATAATCTCTGAAGGAGCGCCGATACGAATATCCTTGTTTGAAGTACCCAGCCCATTGGTTATAATCACCGGAAGATGAGATGTGGTATATTTCAGACCTGTAAGAAAACGCGTTCCATAGCGGGATGGAACAATCGGTGCGATACCCAATACCACCACTTGACCACCATGTGTATGCCCGGCCAAGGCCAGATCCGTATGATCGACCGGAAACATCTGCACATAATCCGGTGTATGTACCAGCATGATCACAAAATCATCGGGCGACAAGCCGAGTGTAGGCGACGTCCGGCTTCCCATCAGATCAAAAGGATTGCGCACACCAGCTATCAATATCCGTTCATCCCCCCGTTTCAGTGTATCTACTTTATGTTCGAGTACATGCATACCATAATATTGCATCTCACGGACAATATTATCATAGCAACGCTCATAATCATTATTCCCCATCACACCATACGTGCCGAATGAAGTTTTTACTTGCGCCAAAGCTTCAAACAACTCCGGCACATACTGGCATCCTTCCTGATAATCGCCGCCCATCAGTAATACATCGGCTTGCTGTTCGTTAAGCAAACGCACCAACGCCTCCAGTGCTTTCTCACGAAACAGGCTTTTGTAGTGCAGGTCGGATATAAAAGCGATGCGGAAACCTTCGAAAGCTTCAGGAACATCGGGGTGGGAAAAGTCATACCTCTTGATACGGTCGATGCCGGCATACGATGAAGGCAGATTCAGCGACGACTCGGTAATGATAGCCGTACGGTCGACAGAGCCGGATACTCCGGGTATCACAGCAGTTCTCAATGTATCCCCCGTGGAAACGACGACAGGAAACTCCGGTTTGGGAGCAATGACGAGCGTTTTCTTCGACTTACACGAGGCCAGAAGCAGCGACAGCGCAAACAATAGATATATGATCTTTCTCATAAGGGCGTATTTGAGGCGTAAAGATAACTCAAAAAAGCGTACCTTTGCATACTTGAAACAGATAACCCTCTTTTTGGTTCACCACTGACTATATGATAGAAGTAAAACGTAACTCACTACGGGCATGGCTATTAGCCGCTCGTCCGAAGACATTGGCAGCTGCCGTTATCCCGGTTATGATGGGTACTGCCCTGGCATACAAAGACCTGCAATTTGTTTGGCTTCCCGCCCTGGCCTGTTTTATCTTTGCCGGATTGATGCAAATCGCCGCCAACTTCATCAACGACCTGTTCGACTTTAAAAAAGGAAGCGACCGCGAAGACCGGCTTGGGCCGGAACGCGCCTGTGCACAAGGTTGGATCTCCCCCGGCAGTATGCAAACAGGCATTATCGTCACATTAGGGCTTGCCTGTCTCGCCGGAAGTACACTGTTGTTTTATGCCGGATGGGAGTTGATCATTGTCGGTATAGTATGCATCTTGTTTGCTTTTCTGTATACCGCGGGTCCCTATCCGCTTTCGTACAACGGCTGGGGCGATGTATTGGTGATTGTCTTTTTCGGATTTGTGCCTGTGGGAGGAACGTATTATGTACAGACATTGACGTGGACTACCGAAGTAACAGTCGGTTCACTTATCTGTGGAATCCTTATTGACACCTTACTGGTGGTAAATAACTACCGCGACCGTGATGCCGATGCCCGTAGTGGAAAGCGTACGGTAGTGGTACGTTTCGGCGAAGCGTTCGGTCGTTACCTCTATCTGCTGCTGGGAGTGGCAGCAGCCTTACTCTGCCTTTACTTTCTCAGAGACAGGAACTTATTGGCGGCTTTCATGCCTTCGTCTATTTACCTCTGCCTGCATGTATTCACCTGGCGCAAGATGGTACGGATACACAGTGGTAAAAAACTAAACAGCATACTGGGCGAAACATCGCGCAATATGCTGCTTATGGGTTTGTTATTATCGTTAGCGTTAGCCGTCGGCTAAGTTAAGACAGTCAATGTTTCCCGTACATCCGTTCGTAATATCCCTGATAGTCACCGCTGGTAACCTCTTCCACCCATGACTGATGCGTGAGATACCACTCGATGGTTTTGACGATACCTACTTCGAACTTCGTTTCGGGATACCATCCCAAGGCTTCGGTAATCTTGGTCGGGTCGATGGCATAACGCTGGTCGTGGCCGAGCCGGTCTTTCACAAAAGTGATCAAGCTTTCGTTGATCCAGTCGACGGCAATCTCACCATTGGCATCTTTTTCTTTCTTCTTCAGCACCTTGCGATACTCGGGTTTTTCTTCCATTAACCGGCGGATGGTAGCCAGTGTCAGCTTTACAATCTCCAGATTGGTTTCTTCGTTGTGTCCCCCAACATTGTACACCTCGCCTTCCGTACCTTTGCGAACTACCAGGTCGATCGCTTTGCAATGATCTTCTACATACAACCAATCACGCACATTACTTCCATCACCGTATACAGGCAATTTCTTTCCTTCCAGAATATTCTTGATAATCAGTGGAATTAGTTTTTCAGGAAAATGATAAGGACCATAGTTATTGGAACAACGGGTAATCGTAACCGGCATCTTATAAGTATCATGATAGGCCATTACCACCATATCGGCACTTGTTTTCGAAGCGCTGTACGGGCTGTGCGGACAAAGCGGAGTTGTTTCGTGAAAGAAACCTTCGGCGCCCAACGATCCATATACCTCGTCGGTAGACACCTGATGAAAACGTGTACCTTTGCGCCAGGTAGGATAACCGTGTTCGTCCTTCCCTGTCACCCAAGCGCGACGAGCTGCATCGAGCAGGTTTTGCGTACCCAGGATGTTCGTTATCAGGAATAACTGCGGATTCTCAATGCTGCGGTCTACATGACTTTCGGCAGCAAAGTTTACTACATAATCGAACTTATATTCCGCGAAAAGACGGTCAGCCAACTGTCTGTCACAGATATCTCCTTTGAAGAAAAAGCAACGTTCATTGTCTACATCGCCCATGATGGTTCCCAGATTGCCTGCGTATGTCAACGCATCGAGCACCACCACTTTGATGTCACTATGCTGTTTCAGGATGTACTTCAGATAATTGGCTCCTATAAATCCGGCTGCCCCTGTTACGAGATAAGTTTTCATTATTAATTGTACTTTATGAATGTGTCGGCAAAGTACGGAAAGAAAATCGACGTGACAAAATAAAAACCTGATTTAGTACATTCTTTATCCAATAAAACACTTTTCTTTTTCACAGATGAGGAAATAGTATGTAAAACATTTCAACCGTCTTTCCATCTTCTTATATATATAAATAAATACCATCGGCCCGGAAGGTTTAAAAGGTAAGGGTCGAAGGTTTTAAACCCTCGGGGCTTAGGTTTTAAACCTTCGGCCTTTAGGTTTAAAACCTTCGAGGGGTATGGCTACAGATAGCTGTAGGGCACATTATCCAAACCTATAAATCTGCCGGGAAGAAGGCGGACAAACCGTACTCTTTTTTTACCTTTTGAGACTTTTATTCAATGAAGGATATGTACTACTTCGAGGTTTTTTTTCTGAAGTGATTTATAGTTACGAATCAGATGCAATATATCCGTTGTATATGTATTTATATATAGAAACAACTATCTTTGTATCACACTTAATGAATCGAAATACATGAGAAAAGCCGCCTGTTGGAGTATCCTATTACTCCTGTTACTTACTACCACAGCCACCTCGTGCGAAGAAGACGAATGGCCGGATGAAGAATATCCACTCTGCTCCGTAACCGGCATGTCCGTCAGTCACTGGGATAATACCGGCGTCATGCCACAGCTCCCCAATCAAAACAAAATAGCTAAAGAAGCTTATCTGATGGAAATATTACTCACTACGGACGGTATCTACGACGATTGGAAATACAGCATGCTCCCGGCTTTACAGGATAGTATTGCCAAAATCAACATCTACACCATACATCCCCTCAACCAGGAGTACCCGGCCGATGCCGATATTACTTCCTGCTTCAAGGAATATCCGTTGAGCCTGAAAAACAAAATAGACGACAGTACTGTGCGGGGATATCCCATTACCCATCTCAAAGCAGCCTCTTCCCTGTACAAAGCATTATTTGCCGTCCCCGATGCAGGTACTCACCAGTTCCGTGTGGTGCTGACCTTTACCAGCGGGCTGACCATGGAAGCAGAGAGTAAACCTATTGAGTTGTACTAAATAAAACACACGTACGTATGTCACACAAAAAAATCGTTCTCCTGTTTTTATGCTGCCTGATACCGGTATCGGCCATCAGGGCTCAGGAAGGACTAAGACTCAAGCATCAATTAGAGTCTCTGACTGGAGTAGGCTTCCGCGCCAACCGGGCGTCCGACAATCCGGCAGATATCCTGGCAGCCAACAATCTTTCTTATATGAAACTAACCATGCTTCGCTATTCATTTTATATCAAACCCAACTGGGGATTGTATGCAAGCTTTGATATATATCCTGGAGCAAGCAGCGAAATAGATGAAGCCAAACTCACCGCACCCTTTGAAGACAAGTATTATGTTACCAACAAATGCAATTATGACCCGTTTGAGAGCGGACCTACTTTCACGGCAGGGCTTCAATACCGCTTGGGTAAGAATCGTTGGTTTACACGTTTCAGGGTGGGCGCTTCTTTGTACGATCTTCCCCCGGGAGAATTTGAGTGTACCCTGAAAGGAAAAGGAAACAACGAAGTGTATACGGTCACATATAGTCCTAACGATTCGCCATACAGCGATGGTAACATTGACCTTAACCTGGATCTGGGAATAAGTATAGACTACCGGTTCAACAACGTAATAGCTCTGACGGCCGAAGCAGGATACCGGCAATCATTCGCCCGCAACAAAGCATACATGACCGTAAGAGATAGTTACACGCAGATGAGAGATGGTTACAGCTATCAGTCGGTAGAACAAACCTACTGGAAAGGAAAGGGAATGAGTAATGAATTCAGCATCAACATTGGTATGAGCTTCCTGATGCATAAAAAGAAACGTATCAATCGGCCAGTTCGATGACTTCCAAATCTTTGAACTCCCCGTTATCAATGGCAAAACGAACCAGCGTGCGTACCTTGTGAAAGCCCGATTGCCCGGCCGCGCCCGGATTGATGTGCAGCATGCCAAGTGTTTTGTCATACAACACCTTTACTATATGTGAGTGTCCGCTGATAAACAGTTTCGGCGGACGCACCAACAGGCTCCCGCGGATCGACGGATCGTAATTACCGGGATACCCGCCAATGTGCTTGATAAGCACTTCGGCCCCCTCCACCGTAAAACGGTTTACCTGCGGGTATATCTTTCGTATCTCCTGCCCGTCGATATTGCCGTACACAGCACGCAACGGGCGGAAAGCATTCAACCTCTGCGCCACCTCCAGCGAACCGATGTCTCCGGCGTGCCATATCTCGTCACACGGCTCAAAGTATTGCAGGTATTTTTCGTCCCACCAACCATGCGTATCCGATAATAATCCAATTCTGACCATTTTTCTTTGTTTATCTGCACAAAGATACATATATTTGGCAAAATCAGAATGCGATGGAAAGCAGTTATCAATATTTTAAGCGCGATATCAGCTGGTTATCATTCAACTACCGGGTATTATTGGAGGCCGACGACGACCGTCTGCCTCTGTACGAGCGCATTAATTTCATCTCGATTTACTCGTCCAACCTGGAAGAGTTTTACAAGATCCGGGTGGCCGACCACAAAGCCGTAGCCTCGGGAGCAACGCTGAGCGACGAGGAAACGGTACAATCGGCGCAACAATTGGTCGAAGAGATCAACGAAGAAGTAAACCGCCAGTTGGAAGAGCGTATCCGGATATACAACCAGAAGATACTCCCCGCACTGCGCAAGCATCACGTCATCTTTTACCAAAATCGCATGGTAGAACCGGCCCATCAGGATTTCGTCCGCGACTTCTTCCGCGAAGAGATATTCCCTTTCCTGCAACCGGTGCCCGTATCGAAGAGTCTGATCGTATCATTCCTCCGCGACAACCGGCTCTATCTGGCCGTACGCCTCATCCCGAAAAAGAACCCGTATTTTGTTGACAACAGTCCGCAATACTTCGTAATGAAACTGCCTTACAGCAAAGTGCCCCGTTTCATCGAACTTCCTCCCCACGACGGGAACTACTACCTGATGTATATTGAAGACATTATCAAGGCCAATGTCGGCATGATCTTTCCCGGATACGAGGTCGATTGCTCGTATTGCATCAAGATATCGCGCGATGCCGATATCATGATCGAAGACACCGGCACCTCTGCCGACCTGGTGGAACAAGTGAAAAAGAAGGTGAAGAAACGCAAGATCGGTGCTGTATGCCGTTTTGTATATGATCGCGCCATGCCGGCCGACTTTCTCGACTTCCTGGTCGATGCGTTCAACATACACCGCGACGAACTGATTCCGGGCGACAAACACCTGAACCTGGAAGACCTTCGCTACCTGCCATGCCCCAACAAGGCGCTTCTCGAAAACGACAAGCCGAAGCCCATGCGTCTGCGCCGGTTGGACGAAGTAGGATCGGTGTTCAAGTACATCGAACAGAAAGATCTGCTATTGCATTACCCGTATCACTCGTTCGATCACTTCTTGCACTTCCTGTACGAAGCCGTACACGATCCTCAGACAAAGGAGATCATGGTGACACAATATCGGGTAGCAGAGAACTCGGCAGTCATCAACACCCTGATAGCTGCCGCGCAAAACAAGAAAAAGGTAACGGTGTTCGTAGAACTGAAGGCCCGTTTCGACGAAGAGAACAACCTGGCCACAGCCGAAATGATGGAAGCAGCAGGTATACATATTATATATAGTATTCCGAAACTAAAGGTACATGCCAAGGTGGTACTTATACGCAGACAAGGAAAAAGGGGAGGGGCAGTGAACAGTTATGCCTACATCAGTACAGGCAACTTCAATGAGAAAACGGCCACCGTGTATGCCGATTGCGGGTTCTTTACTGCCAATAAAACGATCACTCACGACCTGTACAATCTTTTCCGCACCTTACAGGGGAAAAAAGAAGTAACCTTCAAACGTCTGCTTGTAGCCCGTTTCAACCTGATACACGAGCTCAACCTGCTTATCGACAAAGAAATAGAACTGGCCAGCCAGGGAAAATGCGGGCGAATCATCTTAAAGATGAACGCCTTGCAAGACCAGGCGATGATCGACAAGTTGTACGCGGCTTCCCAACAGGGAGTACAGATAGACCTTATCGTACGTGGTATCTGCTGCCTCATTCCGGAAATGCCATACAGCCGCAACATCCGCGTCACCCGCATTGTCGACAGTTTTCTGGAACATACCCGCATCTGGTACTTCGGCAATGACGGGCACCCCAAAGTGTTTCTTGGATCGCCCGACTGGATGCGTCGTAACCTGTATCGCCGTATCGAAGCCGTCACTCCGGTTACAGACAAAGACATACGCGATGAGATCATCACCATGCTCAGCCTGCAACTCAAGGACAATCGCAAAGCCTGCTTTGTGGATAGCACCCTGCGCAACATATTCAAGTACAACCGCGAAGCTCCCGTACGTTCGCAATACGCCTTTTATGAGTACCTGAAAAGCAAAAACGAAACGAGGACATGAAAGTATCATGTCCTCGTTTCGTTTCTATCTCAATAATAACTTTTTACCATTGAATATCCGGCAGGAACCGGCTCAGACAAGTCCTGAGAATGCTCAATGTGATGGGCTTCACCAATACTTCGGTAGCCCCACACTTCAAAGCGTTCTCCCTATCCGAGCTGAACGCATAAGCTGTTTGCATGATGATAGGAATCTCTTTGTCTTCCTGGCGAATGATGGTAGTAGCTTCCAGCCCGGTCATGATAGGCATCTTGATGTCCATCAACATAGCAGCTGCCTTGCCTCTGTTCTCTTTGAACAAGCTCACCATTTCTTCACCATTCTTTGCCCATAAAATATCGCACTTCTTTCCGATGATAGCTTTAATCAACTTGAAGTTGCTGTCATCATCTTCTGCCACCAGTATCAGTGGGCGATATTCATTCACTACGTTTTCCATTGTTATTGAATATTTCTTTGTTAATCTTTACGAAAAGTATTTCAGGGGCGCAAGTTATAAAAAAAAATGATATAAATGATTATCTTTGCACCTCAATTTTAAAGATACATTATGATTTCAGTCGACGGACTTGCCGTGGAATTCGGCGGTACTACTTTATTTAGTGATATTTCATTTGTAATTAACGAGAAAGACCGCATCGCCCTGATGGGAAAGAACGGCGCAGGAAAAAGCACACTGCTGAAGATACTGGCAGGAGCACGGCAACCAACCCGGGGAAAGATATCGGCTCCCAAGGAATGCGTGATTGCTTACCTTCCTCAACACCTGATGACGGAAGACGGACGGACGGTATTCGAAGAAACGGCACAGGCTTTTGCCCATCTGCATCGCATGGAAGCAGAGATCGATGCACTGAACAAGGAATTAGAGACACGCACGGACTACGAAAGCGACAGTTATATGGAACTGATCGAAAAGGTTTCGATGCTCAGCGAGAAGTATTATGCCATCGATGCCACCAACTACGAGGAAGATGTGGAGAAAGCATTGCTCGGACTCGGCTTCCTGCGCGAGGATTTCCATAAACCGACAAGTGACTTCAGTGGCGGGTGGCGGATGCGCATCGAACTTGCCAAACTGTTGTTGCAAAAACCCGATGCGCTATTGCTCGACGAACCGACGAACCACCTCGATATCGAATCGATTCAATGGCTGGAAGATTTCCTTATTAATAATGGTAAGGCAGTAATCGTCATCAGTCACGACCGTAAATTTGTCGACAATATCACCACGCGTACCATAGAGGTAACCATGGGACGTATATACGACTACAAAGTAAACTACTCGCAATACCTGCTCCTGCGCCAGGACCGCCGCGTGCACCAACAAAAGGCGTACGACGAGCAGCAGAAACTCATCGCCGAGACCAAAGAGTTTATCGAACGTTTCAAGGGTACTTACTCGAAGACGTTACAGGTACAAAGCCGGGTGAAGATGCTCGAAAAGATGGAAATCCTGGAAGTGGACGAGGAAGATACTTCGGCACTGCGCCTCAAATTCCCACCTTCGCCACGCTCGGGAAGCTACCCGGTGACGATGGACGGGGTAGGGAAAACATACGGTGACCATCTGGTATTCCGTAATGCCAACCTGACGGTAGAGCGGGGCGATAAGGTCGCTTTCGTCGGCAAAAACGGCGAAGGTAAATCGACGTTGGTCAAATGTATCATGAACGAAATCGACCATGATGGTACGCTGACGCTGGGACATAATGTCCAGATCGGCTACTTTGCCCAGAACCAGGCATCCATGCTGGACGAGAACCTGACGGTATTCCAAACCATTGACGATGTAGCGAAAGGGGATATCCGTAACAAAATACGCGACCTGCTCGGCGCTTTCATGTTCGGCGGACCGGAAGAATCGATGAAGAAAGTGAAGGTGCTCTCGGGAGGAGAACGTACCCGCCTGGCCATGATCAAGCTATTGCTCGAACCGGTAAACCTGCTGATCCTCGATGAGCCTACCAACCACTTGGACCTGAAAACCAAGGATATCCTGAAACAGGCATTGATTGACTTCGACGGAACATTGATCGTGGTATCGCACGACCGTGATTTCCTGGACGGATTAGTGACGAAGGTGTACGAGTTTGGAAACAAGAAAGTAACCGAACACCTCAGTGGTATCTACGAATTCCTCGAAACGAAAAAGATGGATTCACTCCGGGAACTGGAAAAGAAATAATAGTTAATAGTTAGTGGTTAGTGATTAGCGGTCGTTAATCACTAATCACTAATTCAGGAACTTGATCTTCTTGAGAAACTTCGGCGCCTTGTCGAACCGCTTTATAAGGGTTACTTGCGCATACCCGGTATTGAAAGCCATATCCAGCGAATTGTACCGATTGACATACATACTATTCAGCACGTACCATACTCCAACCGACCACCCGTTTCCATCGTACCCGGCAGCTACACGAGGCAGGAAGGTCGGCGTTATCTCGATCCGCTCGATAGGTTTAAGCTTTTCCGTGCCGAAATTCACCCCGACGGATAAGCTGGCCGCCACATGAAATCGATTGGTAATTACCCAGTTATAGCCATACCCGCCGGTAATACTTAATTGCTGGCTTTTAAAGACAGTACGCCCACTCATAGCCAGCGTGCTGTCCGAACGTATCTTATTGTAATAGAACCCGCCTCCCAGGTGAAAACTTCCCGCCGACTTCAACTGACGTTCACTTAAATTGAAAGCGGCCGGGTATGAGAACTTCTTGTGATTGAACACATATTCGGCATGCAGTCCATACTGCACGACTCCGATATCGGGATAGAGGGTTATCTCCGTATTATCAATAGTATAATATCCTTTATATTGTTGAAAGAAGAGATCAGCCATGAAGCTACGTCCGAAATAATGATATTGCAGATCGAGCGCTTTCGTATCTCCCCGCTCCTTACTTCGTAGAGGCTTCACTCCCATACCTGCTCCAATGGAGAAGTTCTTGTAAGAAAAACTAAGGCCGATCCCTATCGGACTGTTGGGGCGATAATTCACTACCTCTCCTCCTTTCCTGCTGTAAGCCAGGTTGGTATATTGATAGTAGAAATAGGTGCCGAGCGACATTTCTTCTTCGAAAGAGGCGATGTACATACTGTCGACCTGTGCCCGAACAGTAGATACCGAAGAAAAAGCGACAACTATACAGATAAACAAAGCCCGGAACAACCGATTTGTCCCGAAAACATCATCTTTAACAACACCAGCAGAAAGTCTTAATCCCATCAATCAAATGCAAATAGGTTACAAAAGTATTACTTTAAAACAACAAAAACGGTGTTTTTGCTCGGAAGAACTCACTTTATTTTTTCCGGCAGCCGGTTTACTTGAAGAGTTGTAACAGGAAAATGAATGTTTCGTTTGCTGCTTTGAGGATTAACAACTACCTTTGCCACAATCAAAATAAGAATATGAGAAAAAAGGGGTACATCTATTTTATGCTTCTCGTCAGTGTGTTGATGCTGGCAGTACCTCTTGTTCCTCACCATCATCATGCCGACGGTGCTATCTGTATGAAGAACGACATCGAGTCCGATCCGCTTTGTACCGATCACCACTCCTGCACCGATCATCAGCAATGCCCCGGGCATCACCATCACCATCCGGAGAACGATGCTTGTTGCGGTGACGAATGCCTCACACGGCTACAGACTCCCGTACCGGCTTCGCAGGTAGATCTGGGGCATCCGGACTATGTTTTCGTAGCTCTCCTTTTTACCGATTACCTGATTGAGCATCTGTTCAGTCTGCAGGAACGACGCATAGACAACAACTATGTCTTCCTGGACTCCCTTCACGGCACGAATATTACTCGTGCCTTCGCCCTTCGTGGGCCTCCGTGTCTTTTTGTATAACTTCCTTGAGCCTGTACAGGCAAATTATTTAGTTTACAAAATTACAATTTCTATTTTCTATCATGAAGAAATTTATCTTTATGGGAATACTGGGACTATTCGTTCTGGGTTCCTGTCAGAACAAAGCGGAGCATAACCACGACCACGAAGGACATAATCACGAAACAGAAGAGGCGCATGGCCATGACGGACATAGTCAAGCAAAAGCTGACGCACATGAGGGATGTACACATGATCATGACGATCATGCGGGGCACAACCATGAGGCGGAAGACAGCCATGCCGGGCACAATCACGAAGCCGAAGGGCAGGGATCTGCCGATAGCCACGCCGATGAAATCATCTTGCCGAAACAGAAAGCCGAAGCTGCCGGAGTGAAGTCGATCGTCGTAAAACCGGGAAGCTTCCGCCAGGTTATCAAAACAAGCGGACAGGTGCTGGCTGCTCAGGGCGATGAATCGACAGCCGTAGCAACCGTTGCCGGTGTGGTATCCTTCGCCGGAAAAGTTACTGAGGGCATGAGTGTGGGACGTGGCGCTTCACTGCTCACCATTGCATCGAGCGGCATGGCCGAAGGCGATCCCGTTCAACGCGCCCGGGTAGATTACGAAATCGCCCAGAAAGAATACGAACGCATGCAAAAGCTGGCTCAAAGTCAGATTGTATCGGAGAAAGACCTGGCACAAGCCCGGCAGGTGTACGAGAATACCCGCATCAGTTATGAAGCGCTCGGCAAGAATCATTCGGCCAAAGGGCAAAGCATCACCGCACCTATCGGCGGTTTTGTCAAGAGTATCCTGGTCAAAGAGGGCGACTATGTCACTGTAGGCCAACCGTTGGTGAGCATTACCCAAAACCGTCGTCTCTTCCTGCGGGCCGAACTGTCCGAACGTTACTATGCTTCGTTGCGTAGTATCCAATCGGCCAACTTCTGTACACCTTATAATAATAAGGTATATGAGCTGGATGCACTTGGCGGCAAACTCCTTTCGTTCGGCAAGTCGGCAGGCGATAATTCATTCTATATCCCGGTAACATTTGAGTTCGACAATAAAGGGGATATTATTCCGGGCTCGTATGTGGAAGCCTACCTGCTCTCGACCGAGATGCCCGACGTGATTGCTTTACCCCGCACGGCATTGACCGAAGAGCAGGGCAACTACTTCGTCTACCTGCAATTGGACGAAGAGGGGTATAAGAAACAGGAAGTCGCCATCGGAACCGATAACGGACAATCTGTCCGGATCCTGAGTGGTGTGAAAGCCGGCGACCGGGTAGTAACTGAAGGGGCGTACCAGGTAAAACTTGCTTCGGTAAGCAATGCACTCCCGGCACATAGTCACGAACACTAAGCTGCACACATCATGCTGAATAAAATCATACAATACTCCCTGCACAACCGTCTGTTGGTGCTTTGCGCCTCCATATTGCTGTTGATTGCAGGCACATACACCGCCATGCATACGGAGGTGGATGTATTTCCCGACCTCAACGCGCCGACGGTAGTCATCATGACCGAAGCCAATGGCATGGCAGCCGAGGAGGTGGAACAATTGGTGACTTTCCCGGTTGAGACCGCCGTAAACGGCGCCACCGGCGTTCGTCGTGTACGCTCTTCATCGACTACCGGATTCTCGGTGGTATGGGTGGAGTTCGATTGGGATACGGATATCTACTTAGCCCGGCAGATAGTAAGTGAGAAGTTGGCAGTGGTTAATGAAGCACTACCCGAAGGGGTGAGCCAACCCACGCTCGGACCGCAATCGTCCATCCTGGGCGAAATGCTGATCATCTCCCTGACAGCCGATTCAACTTCCCTGCTCGACTTACGCACATTGGCCGACTGGACCATCCGTCCGCGTCTGCTTTCCATAGGCGGGGTGGCTCAGGTAGCTGTCGTGGGCGGGGATATCAAAGAGTATCAGATACAACTCGATCCGCAACGGATGCGCCATTACGGTATATCGATCGATGAGGTAATGACTGCCACACGCGGCATGAACTCCAACGCAAACGGTGGCGTACTGTATGAATATGGCAATGAGTACATCGTACGCGGCGTTCTCTCTACCAACCAGACCGACCAATTGGGCAGGGCGGTAGTAAAGAACATCAACGGCACCCCCATCACACTGGAAGATATAGCAGATGTGACTATAGGAGCCAAAGCGCCACGCCTGGGTACTGCATCAGAACGAGGCAAGCCTGCCGTATTGCTCACGGTCACCAAACAGCCTGCCACCAGCACCTTGGAACTTACCGGGCTGCTGGAAGCATCGGTAAGAGACTTGCAGAAAAACCTGCCTGCTGATGTCCACGTATCGACCGACATCTTCCGCCAGAGCCGGTTCATCGAAAGTTCCATCGGCAATGTACAGAAATCGTTGCTCGAAGGTGCTATCTTCGTCATCATCGTGTTGTTCCTCTTCTTAGCCAATGTGCGAACCACACTGATCTCCTTGGTCACGCTCCCGCTTTCGCTGCTCACTTCCGTGTTGGCGCTGCACTACATGGGGCTCACCATCAACACGATGAGTCTGGGTGGTATGACTATAGCCATCGGCTCGTTGGTAGACGATGCCATTGTGGATGTGGAAAATGTATATAAGCGACTGCGCGAAAACCGGTTGAAACCCGAAGCCGAACGCCTCAGTATATTGCAGGTGGTATTCAACGCTTCGAAAGAAGTACGTATGCCGATCCTGAACTCTACACTGATCATCGTTGCCAGCTTCGTACCGCTCTTCTTCCTGAGTGGAATGGAAGGTCGTATGCTGGCCCCGCTGGGTATCGCTTTCATCATAGCCTTGTTTGCTTCCACAGTGGTAGCGCTCACACTCACTCCGGTTCTTTGCTCTTACCTGCTGGGTAGGAACAAAGGGAATAAGGAGATGAAAGAGTCGTTCGTAGCCATCTACCTGAAAGGGGTATACGAAAAAGCATTGACATGGGTACTGCACCATAAGCGTGTAACGCTGGGTGGCACCATCGCACTGTTTGTCGTAGCGTTGGGATGTTCTTTCACCTTGGGGCGCAGCTTCCTGCCGGCCTTCAACGAGGGCTCGCTCACCATCAACGTGAGTTCCTTGCCGGGCATCTCACTCGAAGAAAGCGACCGCATCGGACGCCGGGCCGAAGAGTTGTTACTCACCATCCCGGAAATTAAGACCGCCGCCCGCCGTACAGGACGTGCCGAGCTCGACGAACATGCCTTGGGAGTGAACACTTCGGAGATCGAGGCGCCGTTCGAGTTGGACGAACGCTCCCGCAGCGAGTTCATGGCCGATGTGCGCGAAAAGTTGGGCATGCTCACCGGAGCCAATATCGAAATCGGACAGCCTATCAGTCACCGTATCGATGCCATGCTATCGGGGACGCGGGCCAATATCGCCATCAAACTGTTTGGCACCGATCTCAACAAGATGTTTTCATTGGGCAACGAGATAAAGAGTGCGATCCAGGATGTACCGGGCATTGCCGACCTGAATGTGGAACAGCAGATCGAACGTCCACAGTTGAAGATTCAACCGCGCCGGGAGATGCTGGCACGCTATGGTATCTCGCTGCCTGAATTCTCGGAATTCATCAATGTGGCACTGGCCGGTGAGGTGGTATCACAGGTGTACGAACAGGGAAAAACGTTCGACCTCACCGTAAAGGTGAAGGACGGATACCGGGACGAGATGGAGAAGATCAACAACCTGGTGATCGATGCCCCCGACGGCAAGAAGGTTCCACTCAACTTAGTGGCCGAGGTAGTATCGGGCACGGGCCCCAACACCATCAGTCGCGAGAATGTGAAACGGAAGATTGTGATCTCTGCCAACGTGGCCGACCGTGACTTACGTAGCGTGGTGAACGATATACGCGACCGGGTGGATGCACAAATCGCATTGCCCGAGGGGTATCACATCGAGTACGGCGGACAGTTCGAAAGCGAACAGGCAGCTAGCCGCACGCTGTTGCTCACCTCGTTTATGAGTATTGTGGTGATCTTCCTGCTACTGTTCCATGAGTTCCGCAGTGTGAAGGAGTCGTTCATCATCCTGCTCAACCTGCCATTGGCGCTGATCGGCGGGGTGTTTACCCTGTTGTTCACTACCGGCGAGATCAGTATTCCGGCTATTATCGGTTTCATCTCGCTATTCGGTATTGCCACACGTAATGGTATGTTGCTCATCAGTCATTACAATCACTTGCAGCGGGAGGAGGGATTCAGCCGCGCAGATAGTATCATACAAGGTTCGCTCGACCGGTTGAACCCGATCCTGATGACGGCGCTGTCGTCGGCTTTAGCTCTGATACCGCTGGCGTTGGGAGGCGACTTGCCGGGTAATGAGATACAAAGTCCGATGGCGAAAGTTATTTTGGGGGGATTGCTGACTTCTACGTTGCTGAATGGATTTATTATACCGATTGTGTATAGTATGATTCCTTCCAGGAAGTAATCTTGTTTTTTCTTTTTTAGCTGCGCTGTGCTTGTTCTTTTTCTTTTGTCTTGATACAAAAGAAAAAGAACCAAAAAGAAAAAATCAAGGCTGCATTTTCTCCGCTACTCCGCCTACACGAAAAGCTAAAGCTTCGGAACTCGCTCGCTACGCTTTGCTCAGACAGCCGAAGCTTTTTAACGCTTTTCGCACAGGCTACGCTTAACGCTGCGAAAATGAGGCCGGTCTTGATTCGCCACATCGCTTCGCTCGTGTTTTTTTGTGAGTGGATGCTTTCTCTTCCTGTGATGAAAAAGTGATTTTATTCGTCACGTCGTCACGATTTAAGAGCTTATGTGTTAGTAATCAATTATATATCCCGTGACGAATGGCTGATTTATTCGCCATTCATTCGTCACTATCTGATTTATTCGTCACGCGGGGTGAGGTGGTTATTGGTGGGTAGAAAGTGTTTCATGCTGCTGAAACAAAGTGTTTCATCCTTTGGAACAGAGTGTTTCATTACTTGAAACAGGGTGTTTCACTACGAGAAACAGGGTGTTGCTCTACGGGAAACAAAGTGTTGCACTACGGGGAACAAAGTGTTATAGCCTTTGAAATAAGGTGTTACCTCGCTTGAAAAGGAGAATTACCTCACGGGAAAGGGACACGTACCTCGCTGCTATTGAATGATGGCTTACTGACAATGGGACATGTAACAGCGAAGAACAGGAAGGAGACTAAGGAAGATGAAGGACGCCAGAAGTGACGAATAAATCAGAAAGTGACGAATGAATGGTGGATTAATCAGCCATTCGTCACGGTATATATAATTGATTACTAATACATAAGCTCTCAAATCGTGACGACGTGACGAATGAAATCACTTTTATCACATAGGAGAAGAAACAAGAAAAGTTCAAAAGGAACAACTGAAAAGGATGCAATAGAAAAGGATACAAAAGGACATGCCACCCCGCAAACCGCTAACTGACCCTACAAAGACAGCCCCACAGGCAGTCACGGTGCCGAAAGGGCACCAACTGTACGGCCTTAGACAGCCCAACGGGGGCCAAGGGGGGTGCAACCCCCTTTTCGAGGGTCCGAAGGAGCCTATTTCCATAGCGCAGCCTATCACACCTTCTCTTAAAGGTTAAGAGAAGGGGCAGGGGGGAAGAGATTTTGAAAAAAAGAAATATGAAGAAAAGAATTCTATCAACCGTATGCTGCATGATGACAATCATCAGCCTGCAAGCTACCGATATATGGGTATCGCCCAACGGAAGCGACCGCAATGCCGGGACAAAAGCATCGCCCAAAGCAACGCTGACAGCTGCTCTACGCCAAGCGCGCGAACTGCGCCGCCTAAACGACGCCAACATCCGCGGAGGAATCAACATCTACCTCACCGGAGGCGAACACCATCTGTACGAAGCAGTCTTTCTACGTCCCGAAGATAGCGGAACGGCTGAATCGCCGACCATTATCTGCCCGGCACCGAACGAGAAAGCAGTACTGAGTGGCGGGCAGCAAGTCACAGGTTGGAAGAAACAAGGCAAGTTCTGGGTGGCCGATACCCCGGAGTTCAACGGCTGCGCGCTGGACTTCCGCCAGTTGTACGTCAACGGAAAGAAAGCAGTACGTGCACGCGATGTGCAGGACTTCGAACAGATGTACCGCATACGGGGCGTCGATACGGAGAACGAAATACTATGGGTACCGGCAGCGGCGGTGAAGAAGATACTGAAGGCTCCGCGCGCCGAGATGGTGTTGCACGAAATGTGGTGCATTGCCAATCTTCGCATCAAGTCCATCGAAGTGCAGGGCGATAGCGCTGCCGTTCGTTTTCACAATCCGGAGAGCCGTATTCAGTTCGAGCATCCCTGGCCGCGACCAATGGTGACTACCGACGGACACAACTCGGCTTTCTACCTGACCAATGCCCGCGAGCTGCTCGACGTGCCGGGTGAATGGTTCCACGATACCGATGCCCGTAAGGTATACTACTATCCGCAGACGGGTGAAGACGTGGCTACGGCAGTTGTTGTAGTGCCGGCAGTAGAGACGTTAATACATGTGGAAGGTACGCTGGACCGTCCGGTGGAGCATATTGCTTTCAAAAACATCGGTTTTCAGTACACCACCTGGATGCGTCCTTCGTTGCAAGGACATGTGCCTTTGCAGGCAGGCATGTACCTCACGGATGGGTATCGCATCGACCCGAAGATGATTCGTAATTACAACAATCACAAGCTCGATAATCAAGGCTGGCTGGGACGTCCGGCTGCTGCCGTACAGATACTTGCAGCCAATAGCATCGACTTCGACGGTTGCCGGTTCGAGCATTTGGGTTCTACGGGATTGGATTACGAGTGGGGCACGCATGGCGGTAAGGTGAGCAACTGTGAGTTCCGCGATATTGGTGGAAGTGGTATACTGACAGGCAGCTTCAGTCCGGCAGCACACGAAACACACTTGCCGTACGATCCGTCCGACCGTCGCGAAGTTTGCTCGCACCTCACCATTTATAACAATCTTGTTACCGATGTGACTAATGAAGACTGGGGAACGATAGGCATAGCCGCCGGTTATGTACACGACATCAACATCGAGCACAACGAAGTGAGCGAAGTATCGTACACCGGAATCAGCCTGGGCTGGGGATGGACGCAAACGGTGCACTGCGCACGTAATAACCGTGTACATGCCAACCTGATACATCACTACGGCAAGCACATGTACGATGTGGCAGGTATTTATACCCTCGGTTCGCAACCCAAAAGTTTCGTGACCGAGAATTGTGTTCATAGCATTTATACACCCGGATATGTGCATGACCCCAATCATTGGTTTTATCTTTACACTGACGAAGGATCGTCGTTCTTCATCGTACGCGATAACTGGACCGAAGGAGAGAAGTATCTCCAGAATGCCAATGGTCCCGGTAATCTGTGGGAGAACAACGGGCCGAAGGTGAGCGACGAAATTCGCCAACGGGCAGGTTTACAGTCGAAATAAATACGAATCTGAAATATCAAATAGAAAAACATGGAACAAAAGAAAGGAAGTTTAAAAAGTACCATCGCCGTATCGCTAACCAATTATTTAGATGCGGGGGCCATTGTGGCCGGCGCAAGCGGACTGACGCTTTGGCAAAATTACCTCGGACTGAACGAAGGACACCTCGGCTGGCTCAATGCCATCAGTGCGAACTGTTTCGGTGCAGCCATCGGTGCCATCATCGGCGGATTCCTGGCCGATAAGTATGGTCGGAAAACCATTTATACCTACAACATGCTGGTATATATGCTGGGAGTTGCCATCATTATATTCTCGTTTAATTTCTGGATGCTGCTGCTTGGGTTCCTCATCACAGGTATTTCGGTAGGAGCGGGGGTTCCTGCTTCGTGGACCTACATCTCCGAGAACTCGGAAGTGGGCAACCGCGGACGTAACATCGGTATCTCACAGTTTGCCTGGGGCGTGGGTCCGGCTATTATTCTCATACTGGGTATGCTGCTGGCTCCCGGCAAAGGTGGCGAATCAGCAGGTATACTCTTCGGATGGGTGCAACAGGTGGCTGCTGCCTTCCTGGGTGGCAGTGCAGATGCAGCCGCAGTCAATGTGTTCAGTAGCCGTATTATTTTTACTTCGCTGTTTATCGTAGCCTTTATTGCGTGGTTGTTGCAACGTCGCCTTAATGAGTCGAAAGACTGGGAAGATGCGCAAAAGGCACAAGGTACGGCCAAGCAGCCGAGTGTATTTTCTTCGTTCGGTTCGCTGTTTACTAATAAGGTGAACATCCGTACCATGCTGTTTCTGGCGGGTATCTACCTCACCTGGAATTTAGTGGCCAGTGTGATGGGATTCTTTCAACAGCATATATACGAAACAGCGGGTGGTCTGTCCAACGGGCAAGCCAATATGCTATCGGCCATACAATGGTTGGTCATCGTGGCAGTAACCTATTTCGGTTTTGCCATGCTGGTCGATAAGGTGAATCAGCGCTGGCTTTACTTCTTCGGTACGGGCATTGGTATTGTGGCGTGGTTGATCCTCATCTTTGTGGGTATCAAGAACCATGCTGCTTTGTGGACGTTCACCATCCTTTGGGGAATTCAGGGAGGTATCTCCGTGCAGGCATTTTATGCGCTCTGGGCATCGGAACTCTTCCCGGCCAAGTATCGTGCAGCGGCTCAGGGAGTGATGTTCTTCATCGTTCGTGGCTTCTCGGCTTTGTGGGGATTGGTGTTTGTACACATTTACGGCAGCGAAGGCCAAGGGTTCACCCTGGCGGCTTACATCATGACCGGTTTATTGATTTTCGTGTTGATCGTAGGTACCATTTGGGCGCCCAAGACTCGTGGCAAGAGCTTGCAACAGATCACGAAAGAACGCTACGGAGACGAGGTATAAGGTATATCGCAGTAAAAATAGAAATATATGAAATGGATATGGTATCCGGGCGATTACGAAATCTGGTTGGGCAACCAGATGAACAATCGCCGCACCGAGCGCGGGGCATTCTTCCCGCCATTCTGGAAAACAGACAGTCACTATGTGGTAGTGGAGTTCAGTAAACAACTCGACCTGGCACAGCCCGAAGAGATACAGATAGCAGCCGAAGGACGCTATAGCGTGAAGCTGGATGGAAAGCTACAATTCGGTATGCCAGAATGTTTTACTCTACCTGCAGGAAAGCATAACTTGAACATCAAGGTATGGAACCAAGCTACTCCGCCGGCTATCTATGTAAAAGGAAAAACAGTACAATCAGACGCTACCTGGAAGGTAACGTACGAGGACAAAGAGTGGATAGACGAAAGCGGAAAAGCCAGCGATACATCGGCCACCGTCTATATGGATGCCGGTTGCTGGAACTTCTGCGATCCTACTTGTAAGCCTTCCGAATTCACCTTGACACGTGAGCCGATGAAAACTGTTTCGAAAGAAGAAACAAACGGCGGCACGCTCTACGACTTCGGTCGGGAAACATTCGGGTACCTTGTGCTCGAAGGATTGAGCGGGCAGGGAGAGGTGAAGATTTTCTACGGCGAAAGTCCCGAAGAAGCGCTCGACCTGAAATACTGCGAAACCCTCGACCGCATCCGCGTGGAAGAGGAGCAGGCTACCGATCTTGCTTTGAACATCACTGGCCTATGCGGCAAAGCCTACACGCTGAATAACAGCAAGGCATTTCGTTACGTGTTCGTCCTGCCCGATGCCGGCGTACAAATAACCAACGTATCCATGCAGTACGAATACCTGCCCGTAGACTACCGTGGTACATTCCGCTGTAATGACGATGAACTAAACCGCATCTGGGATATCGGCGCCTACACCATGCACCTTACTACCCGCGAATTCTTCATCGACGGTATCAAACGCGACCGTTGGGTATGGAGCGGCGATGCCATCCAGAGCTACCTGATGAACTACTACCTCTTCTTCGACTCCGAGTCGGTGAAGCGTACCATCTGGCTGCTCCGTGGCAAAGATCCCGTAACGAGCCACACGAATACCATCATGGACTACACGTTCTTCTGGTTCCTCAGTGTGTACGATTATTATATGTATAGTGGCGACCACCACTTCGTGACACAACTCTACCCACGCATGCAAACCATGATGGAGTATGTCCTGGGACGTACCAACGCCAACGGTATGGTCGAAGGTATGACGGGCGACTGGGTATTCATCGACTGGGCCGATGGATATCTGGACAAAAAAGGAGAGATCGCTTTCGAACAGGTGCTCTTCTGCAAGAGTCTCGAAACAATGGCCCTCTGTGCTGCACTGGTAGGCGATGATGCTGATAAAGTGAAATACAAAGCACTGGCAGACGCGCTTCGCGCCAAACTGGAACCAACCTTCTGGAACGATGCCAAGCAGGCGATGGTGCATAACTGCCTGGACGGGCAGCAGAGCGATGCCGTAACCCGGTATGCCAACATGTTCTCTGTGTTCTTCGGCTACTTAGATACAGATAAGCAACAGCAGATTAAGCAATCGGTACTGCTCAACCCGGGCATCCTGAAAATCACCACTCCGTATATGCGTTTCTACGAGCTCGAAGCCTTGTGTGCCTTGGGCGAACAGACAGCCGTAATGAAGGAGATAAAAGATTACTGGGGCGGTATGCTTCGCGAAGGCGCTACCTCGTTCTGGGAAAAATACAATCCGGAGGAAAGCGGCACGCAGCACCTGGCCATGTACGGACGCCCGTACGGTAAGAGCCTCTGCCATGCCTGGGGAGCCAGTCCCATCTACCTGCTCGGCAAATACTACTTAGGAGTAAAGCCTGTAAAAGAAGGATATAAGGAGTTTGCCATCAATCCTGTACTGGGTGGATTGGAGTGGATGAAAGGAAGTATTCCTACTCCGAATGGCGATATTAAGGTGGAGATGAATGAAAACACCATTCAGGTGAAAGCCACCGAAGGAAAGGGCTATCTGACATTCAACAGTCGCCTGGCACCGGAAGTGTCCATCGGTACAGCCGAACAAGTTTCCGAGGGTGTATGGCGCCTGTGGATCGATTCCACCGAAGAAGTGGTGGTGAACTACACCAAGTAGAATCGTATATCCAAATAATATCCAAGCTCCTTCCGCAGAATAAGTAATTGCGGAAGGAGCTTTTTTGCAGGTTGAAAAAAGAGAGCAACTACCTCCCGGCACCCACTCTCCATACTTAAAACAACCAACAAAAGAAAAATAGCGAAATTACACTACTTCTTTTTTCTATGCTATCTTATAAATAGAAGCTCGCGATACTTCGGAAGCGTCCACATCTGGTCGTCTACAATCAGTTCCAGTTTATCGATGTGATAGCGGATCTCTTCCAGCATCGGCACGATGGTATCATGATAAGCAATTGCCTTCTCACGTTCGCTCTCGATCTTGTTGGCTACCTTACGGGCTTCGATCATGGCATCTACATGTTCCTTGATGAAGGCAGTACGATCGGCTATCTCTTCGATCAGCTCCACATTGCGTACAGACATTTCGGTAGCTCTCTCGGGCTGAACGATGGAGCGTAACTTATACACATTGTTGATCAGGTCTGTCTGGTACTCCGTAGCTACAGGGATGATGTGGTTCATAGCCAGATCGCCCAATACGCGAGCCTCGATCTGTATTTTCTTGGTGTACATTTCCCACTTCACCTCGTTGCGTGCTTCGAGTTCTTTGCGGGTCATTACACCGGTAGACTCGAACATGGCAATGCTTTCGGGCTTGAGGTAGTTGTCGAAGATGACCGGAACACTTGTTTCGCAATCCAGACCACGCTTCTGGGCTTCTACCTTCCACTCGTCGCAGTAACCGTTCCCATCGAAATGAATATTTTTGCATGTGCGAATGTAGTCGCGAAGCACAGCAAGGATAGCCGTCATTTGCGGTTCACCTTCTTCTACCAGTACACTGACATCTTTCTTGAACTTCTTCAACTGTTCGGCAACGGCAGTGTTCAGGGCAATCATGGCGCTGGCACAGTTGGCCTGCGAACCAATGGCACGGAACTCAAAGCGGTTGCCGGTAAAGGCAAAGGGTGAGGTACGGTTGCGGTCGGTGTTATCGAGCAACAGTTCGGGAATATGCGGGATACCCAGTTTCATACCCTGCTTACCGCTGAGGTTCAGCAAGTCTTCGATGGTACTCTCTTCGATGTGTTCCAACACCTGCGTCAACTGCTTGCCGAGGAAGGAGGAAATGATAGCAGGAGGAGCCTCGTTAGCCCCCAGGCGATGAGCGTTCGTAGCACTTGAGATACTGGCTTTCAGCAGCCCGTTGTGACGATGCACTGCCATCAGCGTGTTCACAATAAAGGTGAGGAAGCGCAGGTTTTCTTCGGGCGTCTTTCCCGGTGCCATAAGCAGGATTCCAGTGTCGGTACCCAGCGACCAGTTGTTGTGCTTACCCGAACCGTTGATGCCTTTAAAGGGCTTTTCGTGCAGCAGTACGCGGAACCCATGACGACGAGATATCTTGCGCATGAGCGACATGATAAGCAGGTTGTGGTCGTTGGCCAGGTTGCATTCCTCATAAATGGGAGCAAGTTCGAACTGGTTGGGTGCTACCTCGTTATGGCGGGTCTTCACCGGAATACCGAGCTTCAGGGCTTCAATCTCAAGATCCTTCATGAATGCTGCTACACGGGTAGGGATAGCGCCGAAATAGTGGTCTTCCAATTGCTGGTTCTTGGCACTATCATGTCCCATCAGGGTGCGCCCGGTAAGGAGCAGGTCGGGACGGGCAGCATACAATCCCTGGTCGATCAGGAAATACTCCTGTTCCCAACCTAAGTAGGCCACTACCTTCTTTACATCGGGATTGAAGTACCGGCATACCTCAACAGCGGCTTTGTCGACAGCACGCAGAGCTTTGAGCAACGGCGCTTTGTAGTCGAGCGATTCGCCGGTATAGGAAATAAACACAGTAGGGATACACAGCGTATCGTCCACGATGAAAGCAGGTGAAGAAGGATCCCAGGCTGAATAACCACGGGCTTCGAACGTGTTGCGGATACCACCGCTGGGAAACGAGGAGGCATCGGGTTCCTGCTGTACGAGGAGCTTACCGGTGAATTCCTCCAGCAAACCGCCCTTGCCGTCATGTTCCACGAATGCATCGTGCTTCTCGGCGGTTCCCTCGGTAAGCGGGGCAAACCAGTGGGTATAATGGGTGACGCCCATTTCCGAAGCCCACTTCTGCATACCGGCAGCTACTTCGTTGGCAATGCTGCGGTCCAGGAAGGCGCCGTTATCGATGGCGTCGATCAATTTCTGATATACCTTGCTGGGAAGGTACTTAAACATCTTCTCCTTGTTGAAAACGTACATGGCAAAATATTCCGACGGACGTTCCTGGGGAGTGGGTACTTCGAGCGCTTTCTTCTTGAAGGCTGTTTCGACTACTCTAAATCTTAGTTTGGACATAAATTATGAATTAGTAATTGGTTTTAAATCGGTTGCTTATCTCATTTGCTTATAAACTTTAAAATGCCATCCCGAAAACGAAGTATGCTTTGTCTTCGTACGGGTTCATGGTAACTTTGGCAAAGACCGGCAGTGCAAAGTTGTCGGTGATCCGGATGCTACGGTCGGCTCGCAGGCCAATGTTGGTCACATTGAACTTGTCCGAGTAAGCGCCTTCCCACGGGGTGAACCCCACTTCGGCAACGAAGCCTGTTCCACCCAGCTTGAAGGGGGCTCTGGCTTCGATGTAGGTGGAATAAGCACGGTCGCCATTGGCTTTGGTATAGTCCGATCCGGCGAAGTGGGTGTTCCAGCTAAGTGCCAGCAGGCCAAAGTCGTAGGCCAGGGTGGCTTCGAATACATGGGCGGTGCTTCGTGCCCGGTAGTCGAAATAGTCACTGGGCACACCGTCCGTCCGGTCGAACCAGTAGTCGGTGACTGCCACTGTGAGTCCGCCGGTGTTATATCCCAGCGTGAAGTCCAGCTCCTTGGTATCCGTGCCTTCGAATCCTACGGAGCCCCATGCTGTAAGGGAGAAACCGCTCCGGGCTACCGAGAGGGTGGGCTGTATGCTTACCCCTCCGCAATCGGTTCCGCGCCAAATGTAACTGCTGACTAAGTCGGCACCTACGTTGACTTCGGTTTTCTCCTGTGCCGCCACAGGCAGTGTTGCCAAGCTTCCCAATAATGTGAACGCTACTTGTGTACAAATCCTCTTTGTCGCTTTCATACTTCTTTTTACCATTAAATGAATACTCGTGCGGTGGCTGTACACTCCACCTTGTTATATAATAGCGCGCAATATTATCAGGATAGTTCAGGTCTTTTCGGTCGGGGGAGGGGGAAGCAGCTTAGAGCCAGTTCCTGATTCGTCGCATGGCTTCGATACAGTCGTTCCGCTCGCCGAATGCCGTCAGGCGGATGTATCCTTCGCCACTGGGACCGAATCCTACTCCCGGTGTGCTCACCACATTGGCCTCATAGAGCATTTGCTCGAAGAACCGCCAGGAGGTGAGTTTGTTGGGTGTCTTCACCCACAGGTAAGGAGCGTTCACTCCTCCGAATACCTTCAGCCCGGTACTTTCCAGTCCCTCCTTCATGATCCGGGCATTGGTCATATAATAATCGATCGTCGCTTGTATCTGTTCCTTTCCTTCGGGTGTGTATATGGCTTCGGCTGCCCGTTGGGTGATGTACGACGTTCCGTTGAACTTGGTGCATTGCCGGCGGTTCCACATCTTGTTGAGCGAGATACGTTCGCCTTCGAGCGTACCGGCAGTCAACTCCTTCGGAACGACGGTATAGCCACATCGCATACCGGTAAATCCGGCTGTCTTGGAGAAGCTGCGGAACTCGATGGCACATTTCTTCGCCCCCCTGATTTCGTAGATGGAGTGGGGTATCTCCGGATCCCGGATGTAAGCCTCGTAAGCAGCGTCGAACAAGATCAGCGTGTCATTGGCCAGGGCATAATCCACCCATTTCTTCAGCTCTGCCTTAGACAACGTAGTCCCGGTGGGATTGTTGGGGTAGCAGAGGTAGATGATATCGATACGTTTGTCCGGTATCTGCGGGATGAACTGGTTTTCGATGCTGCACGGCATGTAGGTGACGTTGCTCCACCGTCCTCCGTCTTCGAATACCCCTGCCCGGCCGCACATCACATTGCTGTCTATGTACACCGGGTAGATAGGGTCGGTTACGCCGATGCTGTTGTCATGCCGCAGGATGTCACCGATGTTTCCCGTATCACTCTTTGCCCCGTCGCTTACGAATATCTCCGACTGGCCGAACTGTATGCCCCGGCTGGCAAAATCGTTCCGGATGATGGCGTCGATGAGGAAATCGTATCCCTGCTCCGGGCCATATCCGCGAAAAGTGTCTTTGACCGCCATTTCGCCTACTGCCTTGTGCATGGCTTCGATACATGCGGCCGGAAGCGGTTGTGTGACATCCCCGATGCCCAACCGTATGAGCTGTACCTTGGGATGCGTTACCTTGAAGGTGTTTACCTTCTTGGCAATGTCCGAGAATAAATAACTTCCCGGTAGTTTCAAAAAATGCTCGTTTACTAATGCCATCTTGTTGTTGTTTTAAGTTTCTGGTTATATATATCCTATAAGGTGTAGCTCCTGTCGGGTTGTCCGTTCCACGTTATGGTGCCGTCGAATACTTTTACGGCAGGTCCCGTCATCAGCAGATGCCCGGCTACCGGGTCCCAGTCTATGGTCAGCTTCCCGCCATCCATGAGGATATCCACTTGCCGGCCGGTGCGTCCCGTGAGGGCGGCTACCGCTGCGGTGGCACAGGCCCCGGTTCCGCAAGCCTGGGTAATGCCCGACCCTCGTTCCCACACCCGCATCCTGATTTCATTGTTGCCGGTGATCTGTGCGAACTCTACATTGATGCGTCCCGGGAAGAGCGGATGACACTCCAGTCGCGGTCCGATGACGGGCAGGTCTATCCGGCGGATATCATCTACGAAAGTCACCAGATGCGGGTTACCGATAGATATCTGTATGGATTCGAATGGAAATTCTCCGTCATAATCCACCGGGATAGCTTCCGTGGGAGTTCCCATGTCTACGGTTACCGCTTTCACCTGGTGGCCGGACAGATGCAATTTCAAGGTTTTGATGCCCGATAGCGTTTCCAGCGTGATTTCCTGCTTCCGGGTCAAGCCATACTCGTAGACATATTTCCCGATGCACCGGCTGGCGTTTCCGCACATCATGGCTTCCGAACCGTCGGCGTTGAAGATGCGCATGCTGAAGTCGGCTTTGTCCGATGGGCCGATCAGTACCAAACCATCGCTGCCTATCCCCGTATGCGGTGCGCTCCATTCGATGGCCGCTTTCTCCGGATGGGCTACGGCAAACCGGTGTGTATCTACATAGATATAATCATTACCGGTTCCGTGCATTTTGGTGAACTCTATCTGATTTATCATTCTGATCATCGAATAAAGGTTTAAAGTTTCTTATTTCTTTATTTTTCTGCAAATATACGACAATATGATTTTGTTTAATCGAATATACTAACTTAATTCCGTTTTTATTTAGTTAAACTTTCAATAAGATATCGAAGTATAAGTTTTATCTTTTAAATTAAAACTAAAATTAGGAAATATTTGTTCAATTATAATTTGCTATTTCAAAGTACAGAAGCAAGTGTATCTATGACAGAATAAAACAATGTTCCTTTGCAAAAAAGTTCATCGAATTCTTGCAGGATTACCAAAAAGGAGTAACTTTGCATCCGCAATCGAGAGAGATGCAAAGGTTTAAATTTAAATGGTGCGTTAGTTCAGTTGGTTAGAATACCTGCCTGTCACGCAGGGGGTCACGGGTTCGAGTCCCGTACGCACCGCAAAAACAATTAGAAAAACCAAGTAAAACTCTGAAGTTCAAGTGCTTCAGAGTTTTTTTTTGTTTTCAGATTTGAATTTATTTGCTATGAACTTTATTCCTCCCAAAGAGATAGCCGTTGAATTTGCAGCTTCGGGTGTTTACAAGAGTCGTTTATCGGTATCTAAGTTTGCTGTTATTGCAATCTTAGGTGGAGTTTTCATTGCTTTCGGTGGTCTGCTCACCGTGATGGTGGCAGGCGGAATGCCTGGTTTAGGGGCAGAGAATCCCGGGTTGATCAAGTTTGTGGCAGGCGCCTTGTTTCCCGTCGGGCTGATGATGGTATCTATTACCGGAGCCGATCTGTTTACCAGCGATTGCACGGCATTTACTCTTCCTTTGATGCAAAAAGAGATCAAGATAGGGGTTTTTGCCAAATTCCTGATACTTTCTTACCTGTTCAATTTTGTGGGAGCACAGATCGTGGCCTACCTGTTATCGTCGGGCGTAGGTATGCTGTCGCAAGAGCCGTGGCAGGGATACCTGCACCACTTGGCCGGAGTCAAAGTGAGTCAGGATTTCTGGACGATATTTGTCAAGGGCATCGGTGCCAACTGGCTGGTATGTCTGGGTATGTGGATGGGATTTGCTTCCAAAGATATCATCGGTAAATGTATTGGTATCTGGATTCCCGTAATGCTTTTCGTTACATTAGGCTATGAACACTCCATTGCCAATATGTTTTTTATACCTGCTTCCATCTACTCTGGTGCAGATATCACATGGGGAGATTTCATTGTGCGTAACCTCATACCTGCCACATTAGGTAATTTTGTAGGTGGAGCAGGTCTGGTAGGTGGAGTATATGGGTATTTATATTTAAAAGTAAAGGCCTGAATCCGGTAAGATTCAAAGCTTTTTGTTATCAGCCTGTATGGGGTTATCGTAAAAGTATAGTGACTATAAAAAGAAGTACGTTATTTGTAACTCCGAATTACATTACTTGTAAAAAAAATTAGAAGTAATGTAATGCCTCGTTACATTACTTCTAATCTGCCCGCAGACGTATACTCAAGTGTCGTAACGAGGCATTTTCAACTCCCTGTAAGTGACAGTTTAGTGACAAGTGACATTATGACACCTATTTATACACATTATTCTTTATTTTATTGATAATCAGCATGGTTGATCGCTTCAGTCCCATGAACACCGTACGTTTCCCGATTTCGTTGACTGTAACCCATTCCAGGTACTGTTCGACTGTGAAAACCTCTGGTAAACGATCGGAATCCAGCATCCTCTTGTGTATATTTTTCAACTCTTCAGTATCTTTATCCCTTCGTCGGAACGAGCGCACTGAAAGAGGTAATAATTAACAACATAATCATGTCGTTTTTGAGGGTCCGGAAGTATATTTCAAGGCCGATTAGAGAAGATCGGGCAATGGGGGTAAACCGATGCCCGGAAAATTGGATCAATCTACTAAAGTTACTATAAATCAAAACTTTACAACTTTACCACCCACCATTTGCACTCATTTTGGTGACAAATGGCACTTTGACACTTAGCTGACACTTAGTGTCCGTATTTTTCTCCTGTTTTCTTGACATAAGATCTTTCTTCCAGAGGTAAACTGACTTTACAATCCGGGCGATTTCGTGCGTATCGAACGTGTTGTCGACCTCTCCCCACCACCATTATGGACATTACTGGAGAATAATCGCAACAATAGGTTTCATCCCCAACAATCTGTCTATTATTTACCTGTAAATTCAAACTTTTTGTTTATCTAATTCGTATTTCAACAATAATTCGCTATTTTTGCAGGCTAAAATCGAAATGTATATTTTTGAAAGCGTATGCTGAAAGAGTAACTTTATGGTAAACAAGAATACAACTACAGCCAAGTTATTGTTGCACTGCCCCGACAGACCGGGTATTTTGGCAGATGTAACAAACTTTATAACAGAGAATAAAGGGAATATCATATATCTGGACCAGTTTGTCGATCATGTGGAAGATATCTTCTTCATGCGTATCGAATGGGAGTTGACACATTTCCTGGTACCGCAGGAGAAGGTAGAAGATTATTTCCGTACACTCTATGCACAGAAGTACGATATGAGTTTCAGGCTTTACTTCTCGGACAAGAAACCACGGATGGCCCTGTTTGTTTCCAAAATGTCGCACTGCCTGTTCGATATTCTGGCGCGCTATACGGCCGGAGAGTGGCACGTAGAGATACCGCTCATCGTCAGCAATCACCCGGATATGCAGCATGTGGCCGAGCGATTCGGCATTCCATACTATGTATTTCCCATCACTAAGGAAAACAAGGAAGAACAAGAGCAGAAAGAAATGGAGTTGCTGGCCGAACACAACATTACATTCATCGTGCTGGCGCGGTACATGCAGGTAATCTCCGAACAGATGATCAATGCGTATCCCAATCGTATCATCAACATTCATCACTCCTTTCTTCCGGCATTTGTCGGTGCCAAACCGTATCATGCAGCCTTCGAACGCGGGGTGAAAATCATCGGAGCCACCAGTCATTATGTGACTACGGAGTTGGACGCAGGGCCTATCATCGAACAGGATGTGGTTCGCATCACGCATAAGGATTCTACCGAAGATCTTGTGAACAAAGGTAAAGACCTTGAAAAGATTGTACTCTCGCGGGCCGTCCAGAAACACATCGACCGCAAGGTGTTGGCGTACAAAAACAAGACGGTGATCTTCAGTTAGTGACCTATAGAGTAATGCTCCGTATTTAAATGAAACAACAATGAAAGTAGCTATCTTAAAATACAATGCAGGAAACATCTACTCCGTAGACTATGCCTTAAGGCGTCTGGGGGTGGAAGCAGAGATTACAGACGATAAGGAAACGCTGCTCTCGGCCGACAAGGTGATCTTTCCCGGGGTGGGCGAAGCTGGTACCACCATGGCATACCTGCAAGC
The DNA here is from genome assembly GCA_031554665.1 of Bacteroides sp. Taxonomy (GTDB): domain Bacteria; phylum Bacteroidota; class Bacteroidia; order Bacteroidales; family Bacteroidaceae; genus Bacteroides. The sequence goes on from JAVBVA010000040.1 coordinate 92,597, forward strand.
CAACGGTATGGACGCACTGATAAAAAGTTTCCGTCAGCCGGTATTGGGTATCTGCTTAGGCATGCAACTCCTGTGCCGCCATTCGGAAGAAGGTTCGGCCGATGGCCTGGGAGTCTTCGACGTGGATGTGAAACGGTTTATACCGCAACGCCACGAAGACAAGGTTCCTCACATGGGATGGAACAGCCTTACCCACTTGAACAGTAGTCTTTTCAAAGGAATGGCCGACGAGGAGTTTGTCTATTTTGTGCACAGTTTCTATGTACCCGTATGCGACTTTACGGCTGCCACTACCGGATACATACATCCATTCAGTGCAGCCTTGCATAAAGACAACTTCTACGCCACGCAGTTTCATCCCGAAAAGAGTGGGGAAGTAGGGGAGAAAATCCTGCAAAATTTTCTTGATTTATAAACAGTTAACGAACACATATTCAATGATAGAATTAATTCCGGCCATCGATATTATAGACGGGAAATGCGTACGTCTTTCGCAAGGCGATTACGATAGCAAGAAGGTGTACAATGAAAACCCTGTGGAAGTAGCCAAGGAGTTCGAAGCCAATGGCATCCGGAGGCTGCATGTGGTCGACCTGGACGGAGCGGCATCCAACCATGTGGTAAACTACAAGGTGCTGAACCGTATTGCCACACAAACCTCTCTGGTGATTGATTTCGGAGGAGGTGTGAAGACAGACGAGGATCTGGCCATCGCATTCGAGAACGGTGCGCAGATGGTTACCGGCGGAAGCATTGCCGTGAAGAATCCGGAACTGTTTTCGGGCTGGATAGCGCGGTACGGCAGTGAGAAAATCATTCTCGGCGCCGATGTAAAAGAGCGCCAAATAGCCGTAAACGGGTGGAAAGACGGAAGCGATTGCGAATTATTTCCTTTCCTGGCCGGCTATATAGAAAAAGGTATCCGTAAAGTGATCTGTACCGATATCAGTTGCGACGGGATGCTTTCGGGGCCGTCGTTCGAACTATACAAAGAGATCTTGGAGCAGCATCCGGCATTATACCTCATAGCCAGTGGCGGGGTGAGCCGTATAGACGATATCCACCGGCTGAACGAAGCGGGAGTTCCTGCTGTGATATTCGGCAAGGCGCTTTACGAGGGACGCATCACATTAAAAGAATTACAAGCTTATTTATAATACTATGTTAGCAAAAAGAATTATTCCTTGCCTGGACATCAAAGACGGGCAGACAGTAAAAGGTGTCAACTTCGTGAATCTGCGCCAGGCAGGCGATCCGGTGGAGCTGGCACGTGCCTACAGCGAACAGGGAGCCGACGAATTGACATTTCTCGATATAGCTGCCACCAACGAAGGCCGCAAAACATTCGCCGACCTGGTGAAACGTATTGCTGCCAATATCAGCATTCCTTTCACGGTAGGCGGTGGCATCAACGAACTGAGCGATGTAGACCGCTTGCTAAACTCCGGAGCCGATAAGATCTCCATCAACTCGGCAGCTATCCGCAATCCGCAACTGATCGATGACATTGCCCGTAACTTCGGATCGCAGGTATGTGTGTTGGCTGTCGATGCCAAGCAAACCGAAAACGGCTGGAAGTGCTACCTGAATGGCGGACGTGTAGAAACCGATAAAGAGATGCTGGCCTGGGCCTACGAAGCGCAGGAACGGGGAGCCGGCGAGATTCTTTTCACCAGTATGGATCACGATGGTGTGAAGACGGGCTATGCCAACGAAGCGCTTGCCGCATTGGCCGACCGCCTTTCTATTCCTGTTATAGCCTCGGGTGGAGCAGGCACGATGGAACATTTCCGGGATGCCTTCACCATCGGAAAAGCGGATGCCGCACTGGCTGCCAGCGTTTTTCACTTCGGCGAAATAAAAATTCCCGATTTAAAATCGTATCTTTGCGCCCAAGGAATTTCCATGCGGAAATAAACCGTTGTATTTGATTACCAAATAATAGTGTAAGATGGATTTGAATTTCGATAAAATGGACGGACTGATACCGGCCATCATACAAGATAGTTATACCCGGAAGGTGTTGATGCTGGGTTTCATGAACCGTGAAGCGTTCGACAAAACGGTGGAAACCGGCAAGGTTACTTTCTTCAGCCGCACCAAGAACCGCTTGTGGACGAAGGGCGAGGAGAGTGGCAACTTCCTGAAGGTAGTTTCCATCAAGGAAGACTGCGATAAAGATACGCTGCTGATCGAGGTACAGCCCGTAGGACCGGTTTGCCACACAGGAACAGACACCTGTTGGGGCGAAAAGAACGAAGAACCGGTGATGTTCTTCAAGGCGATACAGGACTTTATCGACCAGCGTCATGCCGAGATGCCGGAGAAGTCGTACACCACCAGCCTGTTCCAATCGGGTATCAACAAGATGGCGCAGAAGGTAGGCGAGGAAGCGGTAGAACTGATCATCGAAGCCACCAACGGCACGGACGAACGGATGATTTACGAGGGATCGGACATGCTGTACCACCTCATCGTCATGCTTACATCGAAAGGATATCGCATCGAAGACCTGGCTCGTGAACTGGAAGTAAGGCATAGCGGATCATGGACAAAGCATTGATAAACTATAAAGGAGTAGAAATACACCAGGAAGAACTCCAGGTGCTGAGCGACGTGAATCTGAAGCTGCGCAAAGGGGAGTTTGTCTATCTTACAGGCAAGGTAGGCTCGGGAAAGACGAGCCTGCTCAAAACATTTTACGGCGAGCTGAATGTAGCCGAAGGCGAAGCCGAAGTATTAGGCTATAACATGCGCACCATCAAGCGGAAACACATTCCGCAATTGCGTCGCAGACTGGGCATCGTATTTCAGGACTTCCAGTTGATGACCGACCGTACGGTGTACAGCAATCTGGAATTCGTGTTACGCGCTACCGGATGGAAAAATAAACTGGAAATTGAAGATCGTATTCATGAAGTGCTGAAGCTGGTTGGCATGGAGAACAAAGGCTACAAGCTGCCCAACGAACTTTCGGGTGGCGAACAACAACGTATCGTGATTGCACGGGCCGTGCTCAACTCACCAGCGATCGTCCTGGCCGATGAGCCCACCGGTAATCTGGATGTAGAAACCGGGAAATCGATTGTAGAGCTTCTGCACAGTATCTGCGAAGCAGGATCGTCGGTGGTAATGACTACTCATAACCTCAACCTTGTGAAAGAGTACCCCGGACGGGTGTACCGTTGTTCGGAACATCACATAACCGATGTGACGAACGAATATGAGACAGAAAATAATTAAAACAGATATTAATTTTAAACACAGTACAAAAAATGAAAGTTTTAAAGTTTGGAGGAACTTCTGTAGGCTCTGCACCGCGAATGAAAGGTGTAGCCAAATTGATTACCGATGGCGAGAAGAAGATTGTTGTCCTTTCGGCTATGTCGGGAACAACCAATTCGTTGGTAGAAATCTCCGACTATCTGTACAAGAAGAATCCGGAAGGAGCCAATGAGATCATCAATAAGCTGGAACTTAAATACAAACAGCATGTAGATGAACTTTACGCTACTGCCGAATACAAAAAGAAAGGGTTGGAGGTTATCAAGTCGCACTTCGACTACATCCGCTCTTATACAAAAGATCTCTTTACTTTGTTCGAAGAAAAGGTGGTACTGGCACAAGGAGAGCTGATCTCTACAGCGATGGTCAACTATTACCTGCAAGAGTGCGGAGTGAAGTCGGTATTGCTTCCGGCTTTGGAATACATGCGTACCGACAAGAACGCCGAACCGGATCCTATTTATATTAAGGAAAAGCTGAATGCACAACTGGAACTCTATCCGGATGCCGAAATATACATCACGCAAGGCTTTATCTGCCGCAATGCATACGGCGAGATCGACAACCTGCAACGTGGTGGCAGCGACTATACCGCTTCACTGATCGGTGCGGCTGTCAATGCTTCCGAAATCCAGATATGGACAGACATCGACGGTATGCACAACAACGACCCGCGTATTGTAGACAAAACAGCTCCGGTACGTCAGTTGCACTTCGAAGAAGCTGCCGAGTTGGCTTATTTCGGTGCCAAGATTCTGCATCCCACCTGTATCCAGCCGGCCAAGTACGCCAATATTCCCGTTCGTCTGCTCAACACCATGGAGCCCGATGCACCGGGTACCATGATCTCCAACGATACCGAAAAGGGAAAGATCAAAGCAGTGGCCGCCAAAGAAAACATTACAGCCATCAAGATAAAATCAAGCCGCATGTTGCTGGCTCACGGATTCCTGCGCAAGGTGTTCGAGATCTTCGAAAGCTATCAGACTTCCATCGACATGATTTGTACTTCGGAGGTAGGTGTATCGGTTTCGGTCGATAACACGAAGCACCTGAACGAGATCCTGGACGACCTGAAGAAGTATGGTACGGTGACTGTAGACAAGGACATGTGCATCGTTTGTGTGGTAGGCGACCTGGATTGGGAAAACGTAGGTTTCGAAGCCAAAGCGCTCGATGCCATGCGCGACATACCTGTACGTATGATTTCGTTCGGTGGCAGCAATTTCAACATCTCGTTCCTGATACGCGAATGCGATAAGAAAGCCGCACTGCAATCGTTGAGTGACGCACTGTTCAATAACTAACGGTATGAAAGGAGTATTTCCGATAGAAAAGTTCCGTGGTTTGCAAACACCCTTCTATTATTATGATACAAAGGTGCTGCGTGATACACTGGACTATATCAAGAAAGAAACATCGCGTTATGAGCGGTTTGATGTGCACTATGCCGTGAAGGCCAATGCCAATCCCAAAGTATTGACCATCATCCGTGAAAGCGGAATGGGAGCCGACTGTGTGAGCGGTGGCGAAGTGAAAGCAGCTATCAAGGCAGGATTTCCTGCCGGTAAAGTTGTTTTTGCCGGAGTAGGAAAGTCCGATTGGGAAATTAATCTGGCATTGGACTACAACATTTTCTGCTTCAATGTAGAATCGCTTCCGGAGCTGGAAGTTATCAATGAACTGGCAGCCGCCAAAGGAAAAGTGGCCAATATCGCTTTCCGCATCAATCCGAACGTAGGGGCGCATACCCATGCCAATATTACGACCGGACTGGCGGAAAACAAGTTCGGCATCAGTTTGCAGGACATGGACCGGGTTATCGATGCTGCGTTGGAGATGAAGCATGTGAAATTCATCGGGCTGCACTTCCACATTGGTTCGCAGATTACGGACATGGGCGATTTTATCGCACTGTGCAACCGGGTGAATGAGTTGCAGGACAAGCTGGAAGCACGCCGTATCCTGGTAGAGCATATCAATGTAGGTGGCGGACTGGGCATCGACTATGCACACCCCAACCGTCAGGCGATTCCCGATTTCAAATCTTATTTCGCTACGTATGCCGGTCAGTTGAAGCTTCGTCCTTACCAAACGCTCCACTTCGAGTTGGGGCGCGCCGTAGTAGGACAGTGCGGAACGCTGATCTCGCAGGTGTTGTATGTCAAGCAAGGAGTAAACAAACAGTTTGCCATCCTGGATGCGGGCATGACCGATCTCATTCGTCCGGCTCTCTACCAGGCACATCATAAGATCGAGAACATCACTTCGGAAGAAGCCGTACAGGCGTACGATGTTGTGGGTCCTATCTGCGAATCATCCGATGTATTTGGTAAAGCCATCGACCTGAATAAAGTAAAAAGAGGCGACTTGCTGGCGATTCGTTCTGCCGGTGCGTATGGCGAAATTATGGCATCGGGCTACAACTGCCGGGAACTGCCGAAAGGATATCTGTCTGACGAACTTGTGTAAAAAATACAGTTTTTTGCTAAACACAGAGAACAAAGTCAACGATTCATTTGTTTCAATGGTAATTAATTCAATTAACCAATCACAAAACATCGTAAGAATTATGTTGACAAAAAATTTAGAAAAAGCAATGAATGAGCAGATCATTGCCGAAATGTGGTCTGCTAATCTTTATCTATCTATGTCTTTCCACTTTGAGAAAGAGGGTTTAAATGGCTTTGCTGCCTGGATGAAGAAGCAATCTCAAGAAGAATTGGGACATGCGTATGCTTTTGCCAGCCATATTATCAAACGCGGAGGTACTGCAATGGTCGATAAACTGGATGTAGTTCCCACAGGTTTCGGAACACCGGTTGAGATATTCGAACATGCTTATAAGCACGAGTGCCATGTATCGAAACTGATTGACAACCTGATGGCAATGGCCATTGAAGAAAAAGACAATGCGTCGCAGAACTTCCTTTGGGGATTTGTGAATGAACAAGTAGAAGAAGAAGAAACAGCTCAGGGCATCGTTGACAAATTGAAGATAGGCGGATCGGCCGGACTTCTGTTTATGGATGCACAACTTGGCAAACGCGCTGAATAACCCTTTGGGTTACATATATAAAAAAGAACCACCGGAATCAGCATAACCTGATTCCGGTGGTTCTTTTCTTATATGTATTTCTATTTCAGGATACCCAGCTCGTGGCCCACCTTGATGAAGGCAGCGATGCATGTATCCAGATGTTCCCGTTCGTGCCCGGCAGATATCTGCACCCGGATGCGCGCTTCGCCTTTCGGCACTACTGGATAGTAGAAGCCTGTCACGTAGATGCCCTCTTCCAGCAATCGGGCAGCATACTCCTGCGATAATTTGGCATCGTACAGCATCACCGCACAAATAGCGCTCTGCGTGGGTTTAATATCGAATCCTGCCTCCAGCATCCGGCTGCGGAAATAGTCCACATTCTCTACCAGCTTATCGTGCAAGGCATTGCTTTCTTTCAGCATCTTAAAGGTTTCGATTCCTGCACCTACGATGGAAGGAGCTAAGGAATTAGAGAAAAGATAAGGACGGCTCCGTTGACGAAGCAGGTCGATGATCTCTTTCCGTCCGGTAGTGAAGCCACCCAGCGCCCCGCCAAAAGCCTTGCCCAGCGTTCCGGTATAGATATCCACACGCCCGTACGTGTTGTATTGTTCGCTCACTCCATGTCCGGTAGCGCCCACCACACCTGCCGAGTGCGATTCGTCGACCATCACCAGCGCATCATATTTCTCGGCCAGTTCGCATATCTTATCCATCGGAGCCACATTGCCGTCCATCGAGAAAACCCCGTCGGTCACTACAATGCGGAAGCGTTGTGCCTGAGCCTCTTGCAGGCATTGTTCCAGTTCGGCCATGTTGGCATTGGCATACCGGTAACGCTTGGCCTTGCACAGACGCACACCGTCGATGATCGAAGCATGGTTCAGCGAATCGGAAATAATAGCATCCTCTTCGGTGAACAGCGGTTCGAAAACCCCACCGTTGGCATCAAAGCAGGCCGCATACAGAATGGTATCTTCCGTTTGGAAATACTCGGCAATAGCGGCTTCCAGTTCTTTGTGGATATCTTGCGTACCACAAATGAAACGAACGGACGACATACCGTATCCGCGATCGTTCATCGCCCGTGTGGCGGCCTCGATCAGGCGGGGATGGTTGGACAGTCCCAGGTAATTGTTGGCACAGAAGTTAAGCACTTTCTTACCCTTCACGGTGATGGATGCCTGTTGTGCACTTTCGAGCAGTCGTTCGTCTTTATAGAGCCCGGCTTCCTTGATTTCAGCAAGAATAGTGCTGAGATGTTCTTTCATTTTACCGTACATAGCAAATTAGAATTATAGTTTCTATGCAAAGGACATAATTTTCGGGGAATAAACCCAATGATTTGATATAAAAGTGAAAAAAAAGTGCTTACTTTGTACGCCGTTTTAACAGGGCGTTTTTGATATGCTTTAGAAGTTAAAAGCTTAACTTAGAAATGAGAAAAATATTAGTAGGGATCATCGTGTCGGTTGTGCTTGTTGCCTGTGGAAATAAAAAGACAGACATAAATCCCTTTGCTGCCATCACCAAAGAAGTAGATTCCGTCCGGCATAAAAAGACTTCCGACACCATCAGTCACGAAGCAGTCGTAGAGGAACCGAAGCCTATCGAAGCCGACGAATCTTTTGACGACTTTATTTACAGTTTTGCATCCGATGACGCGTTGCAACGTCAACGAGTGATTTTCCCTTTGCCCTTCTACAATGACGATTCATCTTCCAAGATCGAGCAAAAAGACTGGAAGCATGACAGCCTGTTCACCCAACAAAATTACTACACGCTACTCTTCAGCAAAGAAGAGGATATGGAGCTGGTAGGCAATCCGTCGCTGACTTCCGTGCAGGTAGAGTGGGTATACCTCAAGAGCGGGAAGATAAAACGTTATTACTTCGAGCGCATCAAAGGCGCCTGGATGCTTGAGGCTATCAATCTCAGGACAATGGGTAAGGAGGATGGAGAAGAATTCTGGGATTTCTACGGACGCTTCGCTTCCGATAGCCTGTTCCAGTGCCAACGGGTGCGTCAACCGCTTCAGTTTATCACCACCGACCCGGACGATGATTTCGCCGTACTCGAAACCACGCTCGACCTCAATCAATGGCTGGCTTTCAAACCCGAACTACCGGCCGACAAGCTCTCTAATATAGACTACGGTCAGACAAAAAATAATTCACTAACCAAGATCCTGGAGATAAAGGGCATCGGAAACGGTTTTTCGAACCTCCTCTATTTCCAAAAGAAAAGTGGCGAATGGGAGCTCTTCCGCTTCGAAGACACCAGCATGTAGCCCGATAGACAATATAAACAACATGAGAAAAGAAAATTACTCACTACTGACGCACAACACGTTCGGTATCGACGTAAAGGCAGCCCTGTTTTTAGAATATAACTCTGTGGACGAACTCCGGAAACTGATTGCCGACGGAGAGATCCGGACTCCTTATCTTCACATCGGAAGTGGAAGCAATCTGCTGTTTACGGGCGATTATGCCGGTACGGTGCTGCACTCGTGCATCCGTGATATGGAGATCCGGGAAGAAACCGATGAATGGGTCACACTGCGCGTAGGAGCTGGCATGGTGTGGGACGATTTCGTGGCACATTGCGTGGCACAAGGTTGGTATGGCACCGAGAACCTGTCGCTCATACCCGGTGAAGTAGGGGCCGCTGCCGTTCAAAACATCGGTGCGTACGGCGTAGAGATAAAAGACATCCTCACCCAGGTAGAAACCATGAACATTTATGGAGAAGAGGCTGTTTACCCCGTATCGGCATGCGGGTATGCCTACCGCGACAGTATCTTCAAGCGACCCGAGCAGAAAGAGGTCTTCATTACCTACGTTTGGTTCAAACTGAATAAGAAGGAGTCTTTCAAACTTGAGTACGGAACCATTCGTCAAGAACTGGAGATGTATCCCGGATTGACAGTGGCTACGATTCGCGAGATCATTATTGAAATACGGGAAAAGAAGCTGCCCGACCCTGCCGTGATAGGCAATGCCGGAAGTTTCTTTATGAACCCCATTGTTACCTGGACGCAGTACGAAGAGCTTCTCGCCACATACCCCCAGATGCCCCACTATCCGGTGGATACCAAACGGGTAAAGATTCCGGCCGGTTGGTTAATCGAACGGTGCGGATGGAAAGGGAAGTCGCTCGGTCCTGCCGGGGTGTACGAAAAACAGGCGTTGGTACTGGTCAATCGGGGAGGGGCTCGCGGAAGCGACATCATCGCCTTGTCCGATGCCGTACGCGCATCCGTCCGGGAGAAGTTCGGTATCGACATTCATCCGGAAGTTAATTTTATTTGAATGTAAGTACTGATTATAAATTAATTTAAATTATTTGTATCTTTGCTCCCCTATGGGACGAGTTAACACGCCGGCACTGACAGCCGAGCAACGCAAAGAATTAGAACATGGTTTACGCGAAGGTGCCAGCCATTGTTTTC
>JAVBVA010000028.1:0-38225 GCA_031554665.1 Bacteroides sp.
TGTGTTCATGACGTAATAAGTTGGTATAGGAAATAATATCGAAACAAGGTGTTCTGTATGAGTTGTTTATTTATGGTAATCAAGCACTCGAAATAAAGAGTCGATCCCTTACCCCTCCTGTATTTTCTTTGAGCGATGGTACATGTCTTTGGGAGGCATGAGCCGGGACACCGTTCGCATTGTGCTTAAATTTATAAAGTGCAACGGTATCCCGGCTTTTCGTTCTCCCGTCTGAGAAATTTAAATCGGTCGTACCTGTTCGTTCAGGCGTGTTTTTCTATGAATCCGTATGGGTTCGTACAGGGGACTCCTGCGCCTTGCGGGAAGGTGTCGGGCACAGTAACAAATGAATTTCCTATCTACACAATACAAGATCCCGACTTCAACTTCCTTATCTCGCTGTCCTACAGCTCCGACGGCATCAAGTCTGCCCGCCACTCCGGTTGGGCGGGTATGGACTGGTCGCTCAGCATGGGGGAGTTATCACGCGGGAGGTCTACGGGGCTCCCGACGATGCCAACGGATATCTGGATATGTATAACGGCATAGCACGCGGCTTCTGGTGGGCCACACAGGAGAGGACGTATTCGCCTGCTGACCTCTACAACCTGAGCAGCCCTCCTTTGGAATGTTATAGCACCTACTGCGACCTTCCAAGACTTAGCGGTGAAATCTCTTGTGATGCGCCTACGTTGTGCCTGAAAGACCATGTGAAAGGCAAACTCCTCAAAGATTCTGTAATCTCTGATGGCGTTAGCTTTGGACAAAGCCTGTCTGTTAACGGGAATGTTGCCGAAACCCAGAAAAAAAGACTTCTTACCATGAGCGATCGTTATATCTGTAAGTTCTCTGAGGCTTCTGCAACCCAACAACTGCCCGAACATCAGGACCAACATGTGATTCCAATGAGAGAGCGACCAGCCTCTGGTCTTGTCGTTGTACTTGGCGACTATACGCCTGAAATGTCTCTGCGGAAGGAACTGCGCGATTTGAGCGAAAACATACTGCCCGATATGCATGGTAATACCGATTTTGATTCGGCTGTAAAAGTAGCCATTTCAAAAATCGGACACTCTTTTGAGAAGATAAGTCGCTGTGCATAAGGGGATAAATATTCTAATTAAACAATTTTAAGAGACACTAGTGAAAAAATACTATTTAACACCTATAGTTGCATTTGTACTGGTCATTTCGTTTGTGATTTGTTGCTTTCAAGTTATCAATGATGTGAGATGGGACATCAAATGATTTGATAAGAATATGAAAAATATAAAAGATTTATTTGAAGAGCAACTCAATTGGGCGTCGAGTAGGGATAATATCCCTTATTTTGTAACCGAGTCGTATGATAAAAGTATTTGTTGGTTGCGGATGAATGATTTTCCGGAAGAACCTTTATGGACATTTGTTAGAGGAATAGCAGTCTTCCTTCAATGTGTTAAATGAAAAAAAGCTGCCCAATTCCTTGAGCAGCTTCCTTATCCATATAAAATATACTTAAATATTCTTTTCCTTGATCAGGTATTCAGCAATCTGAACAGCATTCAGGGCAGCGCCTTTCTTGATTTGATCGCCTACCACCCAGAAGCTCAAACCGTTTTCGTTAGTGAGGTCTTCGCGGATACGTCCTACATATACAGGCTCTTTGCCTGCAATAAACAACGGCATGGGATATTCTTTGGCGGCAGGATTGTCTACCAGTACCAAACCTTCGCCATTGGCAAATGCTTCGCGGGCTTCTGCTACTGAAACAGGACGTTCAGTCTCTACCCAGATACTTTCCGAGTGAGCACGCAAAGCCGGAACACGTACACAGGTAGCACTTACCTTGATGTCCGAGTGCATGATCTTGCGGGTTTCGTGGTACATCTTCATCTCTTCCTTGGTATAACCGTTGTCCGTGAATACATCGATCTGCGGAATGAGGTTGAAGGCCAACTGATAAGCAAACTTCTCTACCGTTACGGATTCGCCTGCCAATACCTGCCGATATTGTTCGTAGAGTTCGTCCATAGCAGCTGCACCTGCACCGCTCGCCGCCTGATACGTAGAAACGTGCACGGTTTTTATATGAGAAAGCTTTTCGATGGCTTTCAGTGCCACTACCATCTGGATGGTGGTACAGTTGGGGTTGGCAATTACACCGCGCGGACGATCTTTTGCATCTTCAGCGTTAACTTCGGGTACTACCAAAGGCACATCGGCATCCATGCGGAATGCACTGGAGTTATCGATCATCACCGCACCATGCTTGGTGATGGTATGTTCGAACTCCTTGGAAGTACCGGCGCCGGCCGAAGTGAAGGCAATGTCCACCCCTTTAAAGTCATCGTTGTGTTGCAAGAGTTTTACCTCGATCTGTTTACCACGGAACGTGTAAGTTGCACCGGCACTACGTTTAGAACCGAACAAAACCAACTCGTCCAACGGAAAACTTCTTTCGTCGAGCACGCGCAGGAACTCCTGTCCCACCGCTCCGCTTACGCCAACAATAGCTACTTTCATCTTTTTTCTTTGTTTTTGAATAAATAAAAATACGTCTTTCTACCTGCTAATCTGTCGAATAGCCGATAATCGGCTGCAAAATTATAACAAATCGCCATATAATTGATAATTATTTCTTTAATTTTGCACAGGAAACCCAAAACTCTCTTTATTATGGATTGGCTCAATCTTAATTTGCAACTCCCTATAACAAACCCCGCGTGGGTGTTTTTTCTGGTTCTGACCATTATTCTGTTTGCCCCGATTCTGTTGGGACGGCTCCGTATACCCCATATTATTGGTATGATATTGGCCGGAGTGGTGATTGGGGAGCATGGGTTCAATATCCTGGAACGCGACAGTAGCTTCGAACTCTTCGGTAAGGTGGGTTTGTATTACATCATGTTCCTGGCCGGGCTGGAGATGGATATGGAAGGTTTCAAGAAGAACCGCATGAAGGGGCTGGTGTTCGGTTTGCTTACTTTTCTTATCCCGATGGCACTGGGTATATGGAGCAGCATCGAGTTTTTGGGTTATAATTCGACGACGGCCATTCTGCTGGCGAGTATGTATGCCTCGCACACCTTGATAGCTTACCCTATTGTGAGCCGGTATGGCTTGTCGCGCTTGCGTAGTGTGAGCATCACCATTGCCGGAACAGCCATTACGGTGACGCTTGCTTTGTTCATCCTGGCGGTGATAGCCGGTATGTACCGGGGCGAACTGAACCAGGCTTTCTGGATACTGCTCACGGTGAAGGTAGTGGTGGTGTGCTTCCTTATTATCTATTTCTTCCCGCGTGTCAGCCGGTGGTTTTTCCGGAAGTACGAAGACAACATCATGCAATTCACGTATGTGCTGGCGATGATGTTCCTTGGGGGAGGTATGTTGGAGATGGCCGGGCTCGAAGGTATCCTCGGGGCTTTCATGGTGGGCTTGGTGCTCAACCGTCTTATTCCACGTCTTTCTCCGTTAATGAATCGCCTTGAGTTTGTAGGAAATGCTCTCTTTATACCTTACTTCCTCATTGGGGTGGGGATGATTATAGATGTACGGGCTCTCTTTGCAAGTGGTGAGGCGCTGAAAGTGGCCGTCGTGATGACCGTTGTAGCTACCTTAAGCAAATGGCTGGCAGCGTTTTTTACCCAGAAGATGTTTAAAATGCACCGGTATGAACGTTACATGATGTTCGGTCTGAGCAATGCCCAGGCGGCGGCCACACTGGCAGCGGTGCTTATCGGTAACAAGATAGAGATGTCGCCCGGCGTTCCGTTGCTGAACGACGATGTGCTGAATGGTACGGTGGTGATGATCTTGTTTACCTGTATCATCAGTTCGATTATGACCGAGCATGCGTCGCGCAAGATAGCGGTACGCGAGGAGATGAGCGAGGGGGATGCCAAGCCGCAAAAAGAAGAAGAGAACATCCTGATTCCTGTAGCCAATCCCGAAACATTGGAAACGCTGATAGGAATGGCATTGATCATGAAGAATCCCAAACGGAAGAACGGTTTGACGGCGTTAAGCGTGACCAATGACAGCCATGCTTCGGAGGCTTTGCTGATGCAGGGTAAGCGGGTGCTGGAGCGCACAGCGATGATCGGTGCATCGGCCGATGTGACGGTGCATACGGTAGCGCGTTTCGACTTGAATATTGCCTCGGGTATCATTCATACTCTGAAAGAATACAATGCGTCGGAAGTAGTGATCGGTTTGCACCGGAAGATGACGCTGGTCGACTCGTTCTTCGGTACGCTCACCGAGAACTTGCTGAAGGGTATGCACAAACAGGTGATGGTGGTGAAATGCCTGATGCCGGTGAATACATTGCGCCGTATAGTGGTAGCTGTTCCGCCGAAAGCGGAGTACGAAGTGGGCTTCTTTAAATGGCTTGAACGGGTATGCCGGATGGGTAGCCAGTTGGGATGCCGCGTTCAGTTTCATGCACACCCCGGTACGCTGAAGTATATCGAAGGGTATGTCAACAAGAAGCACAAGGGAATCCGGACCGAATATGTTGCGATGGATTCGTGGGACGACTTGTTGATGTTGTCCAACCAGGTGAACTTTGACCACCTGCTCGTTATCGTCAGCGCCCGCCGCGGATTCATGTCGTACGACGCCTCGTTCGAACGTCTGCCGATGGAGATTTCCAAGTACTTTGCCAATTGCAGCCTTATCGTACTCTATCCCGATCAGTACGGAGATCCGCAAGAAACGGTGTCTTTCTCCGATCCGCGGCACCAGAGCGATTCAACACGGTACGAGAGTGTGGGCAGTTGGTTTTATAGGTGGTTTAAAAAGAACTGATGGATAACGATACGATACAACCGGTGAAGTTGCCGGAATGGAAACAACGCACGGCCTTGTTGCTGGGTGAGGAAAAGATGGTGCGCATGGCTGCTGCGCATGTACTGGTAGTTGGCCTGGGTGGGGTAGGAGCTTATGCCGCCGAGATGATTTGCCGGGCTGGAGTTGGCCGAATGACGATTGTCGATGCCGATACGGTGCAACCCACCAACATCAACCGGCAGTTGCCTGCCCTACATTCCACTATTGGGCAGGAGAAAGCTGAAGTACTTGCCGAACGATTCCGGCAAATCAACCCGGAGTTGCAACTTACTGTGCTTCCGGTATTCCTGAAAGATGATAATATTCCCGAACTGCTCGATGCGGCGAAGTACGACTTCATCGTCGATGCCATTGATACGCTTAGCCCCAAATGCTTCCTGATCTATCATGCCTTGCAACGGCGCATCCGTATCGTTTCGAGTATGGGTGCCGGAGCTAAGAGTGACATTACGCAAGTACGTTTTGCCGATATTGCCGATACATATCATTGCGGACTTAGCAAGGCAGTACGGAAGCGCCTGCAAAAGATGGGTGTGAAGCGGAAACTTCCGGTGGTGTTCAGTACCGAGCAGGCCGATTCGAAAGCGGTACTGCTCACCGAAGACGAAATGAACAAGAAGTCGACCTGTGGTACGGTAAGTTATATGCCTGCTGTGTTCGGTTGCTTTCTGGCAGAATACGTCATCAAGCGATTGTAGGCGAATTGTAAATGGTAGTTTGTAAATTGTGAATAGCTAATGATACAGATAGAAAATGTGACCAAGAGCTTCGGCTCGTTGCAAGTACTGAAAGGTATTGATCTGACGATCGGTAAAGGAGAAGTAGTAAGTATCGTCGGCCCGAGCGGTGCCGGTAAAACGACCTTGTTGCAGATTATGGGTACCCTCGATGAACCCGATTCGGGGAGTATCACCATCGACGGGACGAATGTCAGCCGGTTGAAGGAGAAGGAACTTTCTGCTTTCCGCAACAAACGTATCGGGTTTGTTTTCCAGTTTCACCAACTGCTTCCGGAGTTCACTGCATTGGAGAATGTGATGATTCCTGCCTTCATTGCCGGTGTATCGACTAAAGAAGCAACCGCCCGTGCACACGAGATCCTGCAATTTATGGGATTGGCCGAACGGGCATTGCACAAGCCTAATGAACTGTCGGGCGGAGAAAAGCAGCGCGTAGCCGTAGCCCGCGCGTTGATCAATAATCCTGCTGTGATCCTGGCCGATGAACCGTCGGGTAGTTTGGATACACACAACAAGGAGGAACTCCATCAGCTCTTCTTCGACTTGCGCAAAAGCTTTGGACAGACGTTTGTTATCGTAACGCACGACGAAAGCCTGGCACGTATCACCGACCGTACTATCCATATTGTCGACGGGGAGATTCGGAGGGAGTGATTTGAAGTCACAATTTGTGACCTCAAACAACACTGTCTGAATGGGAAACATGTCATCACAAATTGTGATAACATCATGTACCGAATGGTCAAAGTTCTCTTAGCTTGTTGCTTCCACTAAATAAACAGACTATTCCGCCAACAATTCATTCATACGATTTATCAGTGCCGCTTTTTGACTGGGTGGAGCTGCTTGCCGGTCGGCAATTTCTCCATTCTTCCGGATCAGCATATACGTGGGAAAGAAGCGGATGGAAAGATATTGTTCCAGCATGCGCTGTTGCTCATCGGGCAGATTGTAATGCACTATCTCAGGTCCCGTCAGTTTAAATTCTTTGATTACATTCTTCCAGGAATCCTCGGGTGAGTTATTGGCAAAGTAGAGATATACCATATCTTTCCCTTTCATCGTTTCCTTGATGCCCGGCATGTACGTCATCTCTTCTTTGCACGGACCGCACCAGGTACCCCAAAAGTCGAAGTAAATAACTTTCCCTTTGTAGGGAGCGATGATCTGTTGTAACAACTCGGCAGCATTGTCTATACCTGCCAGATGCTCATTCCCTTTCAGACTTTCCGGATATAGCATTTCCTGCCGGGCAATTTCCGTATAGAAATCTTGAGAGGCAGTCAGAAATTCTTTGAAAGGAGGATGAGATACCAATTGTCCGGCTAAAGCCCAGGTGGGTTTGCTCAATGGCTTCTTAACGTAGAACAGGTGTTTATAAAAGGCTTGTGTACACATCAGTTCTTTCAGTAAAGGAGAGAGGGAGGTGCTCTCTATCATGGCGACCTGGGCTTTCAGCGTTTTCTCCGAAGACAAATCAATCGATAATTGCTCATTGGCTTTTGCCAACTGACGGTATACGGAGTCACTGAACAGGCTGTAAACTCTTTGTGTACTGGCCTGAAAAGGTTGGGTTTCCTTTGCTATCCGCAGTGAATCCCATTTAAGTGTGTGACCTTTCACATAGATTTCCATGCTGCGCTGATAATTCTCCAAGTCTGCTTTCTGGCTTTCGGTCAACCGGAAGATTCCCTCTTTGTCTAAGTGTTTCATTAATTCCATATCTCTACTCGATACTCTGTCGCCAGATATCCGGCTACGATATGCCCAATAGTTTTCCAAAAAGGAATATGTGTCGTTGACCAATGTATAAGGTTCGGCGATTTGTGCCAGGAGTGATTCGGTTTGCTCCATGAAGGCAGGGCTGAGCTGTTCTTCCGGACCCAATCCAAACATCTTTTGCATAAGACTGGCAGCGAATTCTGAGCGATAACCCGCTTGTTGCAACTGAATGAATTTATGGGAGACAGACGGGTGTTCTTTGATATATTCTTCCAGCATTTGTTGCTTTTGGCGGTTTTGGCTTTGCTGCTGTTCCAAATATGCATCTTGTGGCGTTTGATAATTGCGTTCAAAATACAGTTGTTTCGTAGTGAGTCTATAATTTTGCAGTTCCTGATTGATACGTGCATTCTTTCCCATAAAACGTACGTCTTTGGTTTCGGGATCGACATATACAAACAGGGGACTATCCGGTTCCAGAATACAGTGGATATCTCTGCCTACAGATTGATATTCCAAGTAAGCTTCGCAGGTATTCCATATAGGTATCGTTACGCGGAAGCGCCCGGTGGAATCTATATCTGCTAAATACTTGATTTCTGAACGGCTAAAAGGAGTGTAAACTATTACCGGGATGGGATTAACTTGCTTCGCGTGACGCAGATAACCCGTGATTACCACTGAATCCTGTCGGTAGCCATTGTTGGCGAAAGTATCGTGAGCCGGAGAAGAATAACCGGGCTGCCGGGTGTAGCGCACCAGTTTCCTTTTGTTTCCTTTATCTCCGGCTAAGGTACAAATGCTATCGACTTTCGAATGAAGGCTGATCTTCAAGGTTTGTGTCTCTGCCCCTTTTCTTAGTTTGACGGTCAATTGATTGTTCTTCGACAGTAGCGACTCGTACTCCCAGAATTCGCCATTGTATATGGCGAATTCTTCAAAGAATCCGTATTCCCACTGTTGGGTTTCCGGATTGCTCCAGTTGCCCAGAATGCTTTGGGGCGTTTGCCCGATGCTGTGAGCACTATACAGAAGCAGTATAATGCATAGTGTGGTGAGTTTGGTTCGCATAGACTAAGAATTAATAGGGCAAATATAATTATTAATTCGTTACAACTTCACCCGAATTGAAACAATACTCTTGGGAGCCATCAGGACAGTACCCATCTTCTTATCCTCGCTCACGGTGGTTGTGGCATCCTTCATCTTATACGCATCTGTCGACTCAACTGCAGTTATGCTCTTGATATCTGTCGGAGAAGTGATCTTGGCATAGAAGTAAGCCGACTTCATGTTCAGCAGTACCACAGTCATTTCCGTACCTGCTGCGTTGACGTAAGCGGTAGCCATCACGTCCGAGTCGCCCGAGGAAACCTTGATGCGGGTGGTGTTCGAGGCATACTTGGCATAGTGCGACAAGATATAGCCGTTGTTGAGCGTAGTCCCGACGGTGGCCTGGCTGCGGTTGTCGCTGTCGGCTATCATACCATAGAACCGTTTCAGGTACCAATAGATGTATGCACTGCAATACCCATCCATGCTCATGTGCAGCTCTTTGGCCAAGTGCTCCATAGTATATGCCCACTGTTGGAATATCCAGGCAGAGGGGTTGGTTTCTTTCTCCGTATCGTTGAATAAGTGTTCGGTCATCCACCATGTTTTACTGGCAGGTGCCAACTTGGATGTATACAGACCTGCGATATAGTCGTGCCGGTTCTTTTCGTAGGTGCTTGCCGTACCGATAAAACCTTGGTACAAGTGTCCGGCCAGAATATCCGTCTGGCCGAAGGCAGTGGCGTCGTTCAGAATAGGATCGGTGTACTCGGGGCTCATACCGCAGGCTTCGGGCGACATCAGCTTCACACCCGTAGCCCGGATCTGGGCGCCATGTGCTTTCACGAAGTTGACAACCTCTGCCGGGTGCCAGAAGGTGAAATCCATGTCCGGTTCGTTCTGTACCGATATGGCATACAGATTCACTCCTTGTGCTTTCATGTAGTTGATGTACTTCACCAGATGATTGGCATAAGCCTGATAGTTCTCTACTTTCAAGTGCTTGTATTCCTTGCTGTTTACCGTTATTTTATCGGCCAGGGCATCGGTACAGTCCCACGGGCAGGCGAAGATAATGGCTCCGTGTTGCTGGGCTAGTTTGGCTCCTTCGACGTCGGCTGCCCAGTCGTTCTCGTTGGGATACACCATCAGGCGGAGGATATTATAGCCCAGCCCGTCGGGGCCGTACATCTTGTTGATATCGCTTGTCGTAATCAGATTATTGGCGGCGAGCCATATTTTGGGGTTGTACATCCCACCAAAGCCTACGACGTGCTGGTACTTGGTCGACGGGTCAAGGGTGATGGCTAATGACTTGTATTGGGAGCTTTGCTCGATTGTCAGCTTGGTACGTGTCCCGGTGGTCTTATTTACCAGAAAGACGTCTTGTGTACGTGCTTCTAATCCGGTGTTTTCGGTATAACTGATTTTGACGTTGGTACGCTGGTTCACTGTTTTGGCTTCGCCTCCCTGGGAGGGAGAAATCTGATTGATCATCCCCGTGTTGGTATCCATCACGATTTCCCAAAGCGTGGCCGACCAGTTTACGGTGACCGTCACTTCGCCGGGCGATGCGGATAGCTCTAAATAGCTTTGTAGAAAGCTGGTGCTGGTTTCAAGTGGTTTTTCCTCTTCTTTTTCTGTATCTCCGGAACATCCCCAACAGAGTAGGCTACCGATTATCAGTGTGAATCTCAGGAAGTTTTTCATGGCGCGTCAGTTATTTATTTAAAGATTAATACCTGTGCTTCTTCTTGGTGGAGAAGCACAAGGCAAAGGTACGGTTCTTTGATCGGTGTGTCTTGGCGGAGTGATACAGATCGTTTGCCTGCCGTTACAGCACAAGCGAAATCTGTTTCATAAGTTGTTGATAACGTTACATTCGTTGTTCCATCGCTGCAAACAGAGTGTTCCATCACTGCAAACAAAGTGTTTCGTCGCTTCTAACAAAGTGTTTCCTCGCTCGGAACACTTTGTTTCACGGCATGAAACACTCTGTTTCCTTGCTTGAAATACTTTGTTTCATTGCTTGAAACACTTTGTTAGCAGTGATGAAACATTCGGCTTCTTAGAAGCAAACGTACGGTTCGATCCGTTCGAAATCCTGCGGTGTAAACTCTTCGTACAGTTTCAATTGCTGCAAACTTTTCAGTTCGCCCTTCTTTCGGCGATACTCTACGATGACTTTTGCCTGATAAAAACTGATGTAGGGGTGGGCATTGATCCGTTCTATGCCGGCTTTGTTAAGGTTGATGCGTTGCGTGTCGCCCGGGCGAACCGAAAACCAGGTGTGCAACTTATCCGTTGCCAACCGTATTTCGCTCAGTTGCTCTATCCGGTAAAATCCTCCCAGTTGCTTGCGGTAGCCCACAATCATCCGGGCAATGCTGCTACCGATGCCAGGTATCTTCTTCAGTTCTGTGGTATCGGCCCGGTTCAGATCGATTACCGTGCCGGCGGGATACTTGTAAAACTGCAAGCTGTCTGCTGCAACGTGTTGTGCCAATAGCCTGACCGTATCTTTCTGCCCGGGCTTTTCGGCTATTTGTATATAAGGTAAGAGGGTGGCAAATTGCTCTTCGGTAAGTCCGTACACCTTTCGGAATTCTTCCGGCTGGCGGAATGTACCGCCTTTGGCCCGGTAACGAAGAATGTTCCTTGCCATCCATGGCGGGAGCCCTAACCGGGTGAACCCTGCCGAATCGGTGGTGTTGGGGTCGAACGGAGCAAGATGAGCCTCCTGTTTCCGGTGCCTACCGCTTGTGTAAGATGACTGTACAGACCGGTCATGCTCTTGTTCGCTGAGCGAAGCCACAAAGGAAGCATACGCATGGTCGAACGATTCACCGGTCGTTCCATCTTTTGTCCATGCCGAAGGTACGGATAGTGAAACGGCTTCCGACAGGAGAATCAATACCATCAATACGGCAATGCCCGCTCGTTCGCGCCTACTGTAATAGAGGAACTTCTTCCATCTCATACGTTCAGCAGTCCCAGCTCATTGATAAAGATGAGGGTAATGGCCACCGGTGCAATGTACTTCAGGATAAATACAATCAGCTTGTAAAGCGGTAGCCGGAGCGAACCATTGTTGGTGAACTCTTCCCAAACAATCTTTTTGTTGAGATACCAGCCGGTAAAGAGTGAGATGAACAGTCCGCCCAGCGGCAGCATAATCTTGGCCGTAAGGTAGTCGAACAGATCGAACGTACCTAATCCGAAGAGCGTGTACCCGGATGTTACCCCTAACGAAAGCGAACAGAAGATACCGAGGAAGATGCATCCGACTGTTACCAAGGTAGCTGCCCGCCGGCGGGTGAGCTTGAACTCTTCGTGCAGATAAGCCGTAACAACCTCATGCAGAGAGATGGTCGAAGTAAGCGCTGCCATGGCCAGCAGCACGTAAAAGAGTACCGAGAGTATGTAAGCCAGTGCAGGGATGCCGCTGAATGCCTGTTGGAAAACATTAGGCAGGGTGATGAAGATGAGACTCGGCCCCGAATCGGGCTGAATACCTACGGAGAAGGCAGCCGGGAAGATGATGAATCCGGCTACGATAGCGATGCCGGTGTCGATGAGCCCTACGCTGAAAGCTGTTTTGCCCAGATTGGTATTCTTCCCGAAGTACGACGCGTACGTGCATAGACATCCCATGCCAAGGCTGAGTGAGAAGAATGCCTGCCCCATCGCACTGAGGAATACACTGCCGGTAACCTTGCTGAAGTCGGGCTTCAGCAGGAACTCAACTCCTTTCTCTGCACCGGGTAACAGAACGGAACAGACGGCCAGCAGTACTACCAGAATAAATAAGGAAGGCATCATGATTTTGGAAGCTTTCTCGATTCCGCCCTCTACGCCTTTAATGATAATAAGGTGGGTGGTGACTAAGAAGGTGATGAGCCAGAGGATAGGTTTCCACGGATTGGCAGCAAACTCGCCGAATGAAGCCGTAAAGTCGGCTGCCGACTTCCCGGCGAAACTATTGGTTCCGGCTTCGAAGATGTATTGTAAGGTCCATCCCGCCACTACTGAGTAATAACTTAGGATGAGAAACCCGGTCAGCACGCCCATGCGCCCCACCCATTTCCAGGGTGTACCCGGCGCCAATATCCGGAACGCCCCGGCGGTATTGGCCTGCGACCGGCGTCCGATGAGGAACTCGGCCATCATGATGGGAAGCCCTAATAAGAGTACACATCCCAGATATATCAGGATGAAAGCGGCGCCACCGTTATTCCCCGTCTCGTAAGGGAATCGCCATATATTGCCCAATCCTACCGCCGATCCGGCCGAAGCCAGGATTACGCCTATTTTACTGCTAAAGTTTGCCCTGTTATTCGTTGTCATACAGTCTGTTTTTTTTCTTGTAGTGAAGATATATTCTCGACGCTTAACGTGCAAATATAGAAATAGTTCCGTACTTTTGCCGGATAATAGCATCATTATTATGGGAATTCTGTATTATATAAAGAAATATCCGGTTTCGCTTTTGGTTATTCTGGTAGTCGTTTACCTGTCGTTTTTCAAACCTCCTACCACGGATCTGAACAAGATTCCGAATCTTGATAAGGTAGTTCACCTATGTATGTACTTCGGCATGTCGGGCATGTTGTGGCTGGAGTTCTTCCGTGCACACCGGAAGGCGCCGGCTCCGTTGCGGCATGGCTGGATAGGGGCTTTCGTGTGTCCGGTGGTGTTTAGCGGATGCGTGGAGTTGCTTCAGGAGTATGCTACAGCCTACCGTGGCGGCGACTGGCTGGACTTGGTAGCTAATACTACCGGGGCGCTTCTGGCCAGTCTGGTAGCTGTTTACCTGATTGCTCCGCGTATGCGTAAGAAGCAAATAAGATAGCGTTACAGGTATTCCACGACCGTACTCAACCGGATTCCGTTCGAACCTTTGATAAGAATGGTATAGCCGTTCGGCTTTGTTGTTTCCAGTTCCCCGATCAGTTCCTGCACATCTTTGTAGGTCTTGAAAGGGTGCGAAGCAGCGGCAAACAACTCACCTACCAGTCTGACCTCCTCAAACCCTACCTCCCGGATATAATCTGTTATCTTCTGGTGCTCGGCGGCACTCTCGGCTCCCAGTTCGCGCATGTCTCCCAGGATCAGCATCTTGCGGTCTACTTTCATGTGGTGGAAGTTTTCCAGGGCAGCCATCATGCTGGTGGGGTTGGCGTTGTATGCATCGATAATCAGTGTATTTCCTCCGGTTTCTTTCAGTTGCGAGCGGTTGTTCTGCGGAGTATAGCCGGTCAATGCCTTGTCGATCTGTGCCGAAGGAACTTCGAAGAAGCATCCGATGGCTACGGCAGCCAGTGCATTGGCAAAGTTGTACTCGCCGATGAGCTGGGTGCGTACTTCGTGATGCTGGTCGTCCTCTCCGTGTTTCCATTCGAAAGCCAGGTACGGTGAGTTGCCTGTCACCCATCCGCTGACGAAGAGTGATTTGTCTTCGCCGTACGTGATGTGGTACAATCCTCCAGCAATCTCGTTCAGGTATCCATTCTCGTGATGGATGAAGATGGCCGCATTGTCCTTGCCCCGCAGGTATTCGTACAGTTCACCTTTCGTACGTATCACGCCTTCGAACGAGCCGAAGCCTTCCAGGTGTGCTTTCCCTACATTGGTAATGATTCCGTAATCCGGTTCGGTTATTTCAGACAATAGCTTGATCTCTCCCGGGTGATTGGCTCCCATCTCGATCACGGCCAGCTCGTGCTCCGGGGTAAGTTGAAGCAATGTCAACGGCACCCCGATATGATTGTTCAGGTTACCTTGTGTATAAAGTATGTTGTACGTCTGGGAGAGTACGGCGGCAATAAGTTCTTTGGTGGTGGTTTTACCATTGGTTCCGGTGATACCGATGATACGTGTTCCGAGTTGCCGGCGGTGGTAGTTGGCTAATTGTTGCAACACCCGCAGACAGTCGTCCACGATAACGTACCGGCAGTCGCCTTTCACGGCATAGTGCGGTTCGTCGACAAAGGCATACGCACAACCACTGTTCAATGCTTTCTCGGCGAAAGCATTACCATTGAACGAGTCGCCTTTCAGGGCGATGAACAACGCGTCTTTCGGACAATTACGGCTATCGGTCGTAACCCCGGTGCAGTCCTGAAATATCCGGTATAGGGTGGAGAGTTTCATATAGCTAACTATTTTTAATCGACAGTGCGGAGATAAAGCATTATCCCCGAATATTATAACTACGACAAATATACGTTTATTTCGGCGTAAAAGAATCAAAGGTTCAATTTTTTAGTTACATTTGCAGGAATCAAACCGGAAATTAGTATGAAAATGACTTCTTCTATCCCCCGATACCTGAATGCAAACGGACGGTTGCTCGACTTGTCGGTTCCGCAGGTGATGGGTATACTGAATGTCACTCCCGACTCCTTTTTCGCCGGAAGCCGCGTGCAAACCGAAGTGGAGATTGCTGCCCGTACCCGCCAGATCCTGGACGAAGGAGCTTC
The DNA here is from genome assembly GCA_031554665.1 of Bacteroides sp. Taxonomy (GTDB): domain Bacteria; phylum Bacteroidota; class Bacteroidia; order Bacteroidales; family Bacteroidaceae; genus Bacteroides. The sequence goes on from JAVBVA010000028.1 coordinate 14,834, forward strand.
GATCATCGACGTGGGAGCTTATTCTTCCCGTCCCAATGCCGAACACATCCCGGTCGAAGAAGAGATGCGCCGCCTGCGCAACGGGTTGGAAGTCATCCGCCGGGACTATCCTGAAGCCGTTGTATCGGTCGATACATTCCGTGCCGATGTGGCCCGGATGTGTGTGGAAGAGTACGGCGTGGCCATCATCAATGATATTGCTGCCGGAGGGATGGACGAACGGATGTTTGCCACCATTGCCGAACTGGGTGTACCTTACGTCATGATGCATATACGGGGAACCCCTCAGGATATGCAGCGCGAACCACATTACGACAACCTGATCAAGGAAGTATTCCTTTATTTTGCAGAGAAGGTACGGAGGTTGCTCGATCTGGGAGCGAAAGACCTCATTCTCGATCCCGGCTTTGGTTTCGGTAAAACACTGGAACACAACTACGAACTGATGGCCAATCTGCATGAATTCAGTGTGTTCGAACTACCTGTACTGGTTGGCGTATCGCGCAAATCAATGATCTATAAACTGTTGGGCGGAACTCCGCAGGACTCCCTGAACGGCACTACCGCACTGAATACCGTAGCATTGATGAAGGGAGCAAACATCCTCCGGGTACACGACGTACGCGAAGCAGTAGAAGCCGTAACGATCGTATCACAACTCGCCGGTAACGGTTGGTTGCACAGAGAGAGAGTAAATTGTAAATAGTAAATCGTCAAATAGAAAATCGAAAAGTGCCTTTTATAGAATTTGGAATAAAAGATTTTATTGATATCCTGCTCGTTGCCCTCCTGTTGTATTATACTTACAAACTGATGAAGGCATCGGGATCCATCAACATCTTCACCGGAATCCTGGTGTTTATCCTGATATGGCTGGTGGTATCGCAAGTGCTTGAAATGCGGTTGCTGGGTTCTATCTTCGATAAACTGGTTAGTGTGGGAGTGCTGGCATTGATCGTTCTGTTTCAGGATGAACTGCGGAGGTTCCTGCTGACCTTGGGTACACACCGGCATGTAAGCGCCTTTATCAGGTTCTTGTCGGGCAATAAAGCAGAGAAACCCGAGCACGAAGACATCCTGCCCATCGTTATGGCCTGTATCAGCATGGGAAAACAGAAAGTCGGTGCACTGATCGTTATTGAGCGCGATGTTCCACTCGACGAGATAGTCCGCACCGGCGAACTGATCAATGCCAATGTCAATCAGCGCTTGATCGAGAATATATTCTTCAAGAATAGCCCGCTACACGACGGAGCTATGGTTATCAGCAAAAAACGTATCAAGGCAGCCGGGTGTATCCTACCCGTTTCGCATAACCTGGATATTCCCAAAGAATTGGGGCTCCGGCACCGGGCGGCTATGGGCATCTCTCAGGAGTCAGATGCTTATGCTATTATTGTATCCGAAGAAACAGGCTCCATCTCGGTGGCCTACCGGGGACAGTTTTACCTGCGCCTGAGTGGCGAGGAACTGGAAAGCATGCTTGCAAAAGATCTTTAATTTAATACATCGTATATGGATAGACGCAATTTTTTAAAAACAGGCGGATTGGCTTTGCTGGGATCGGTTACTGCCGGATCAGCACTGGGCATGCCATCGGCGGTTGCCGGTGCATTAGGCGGCTCCGACCGGAAGGCAGCCGTAGTATCGGCCATGAATCACTTCGGGGTAAGTGAAGGAGATATGAAGAAGGTGTTGGCGGCGGCTCTGGAAAAGGGTGGCAACTATGCCGACTTGTTTTTCGAACACACGTTTGTGAACTCCATTGCTTTGCAGGATGGAGCCGTAAACCGTTGCAACTCGTATATAGACTTCGGTATGGGAGTGCGTGTACTGGCGGGCGATCAGACCGGTTATGCGTATGTAGAGAACGTCACCCTGGAAGAAATGCTGAAAGCTGCCCGTACGGCTGCCCGTATCGCTTCATCGGGTAAAGGGAAAGTAGCTGCCAAGATGGTAGAGAAAGCCCTTAGTAAAAACTATTACCCTGTATCCTCCTCTTGGGAAGAGGTGAGCCTGAAAGACAAAATGCCCTATCTGCAGAAACTCAATGACAAGATATTCGCTCTCGACAAACGGGTGCAGAAGGTGATGGCTTCGCAAAGCGATAGTACTTCGCACATCTTGTTCTGTAACTCGGAAGGAATGATGTACTATGACTACCGTCCGATGGTGACGCTGGGAGCTACCTGTATTATGGCCGAGAATGGAAAGATAGAGAATAGTAACGCTGCCCGTGCTTACCGCAGGGGGTTCGACTTTCTGAACGACGATGTAGTGGATGTCATTGCCCGCGAAGTGGTAGAAAACACAGCTCTTCTGTTCAAGGCTATCAAACCCAAAGGTGGTGAGATGCCGGTCGTGATGGGATCGGGTGGATCGGGTATCTTGCTGCACGAAGCCATCGGGCATGCTTTCGAGGCCGACTTCAACCGGAAGAATATTTCCATCTTCTCCGACCAACTGAATAAGAAGATCTGTAACGAGCACATCTCGGTGATCGACGATGGAACCATCCCGTACAACCGGGGATCGGTGAACTTCGATGATGAAGGGGTCGAAGGGCAGAAGACGTATCTGGTGAAAGAGGGGGTACTGACCAGTTATATTCACGACCGCATCAGCGCCAGGCATTATGGCATAGAGCCAACAGGCAACGGACGGCGTGAGTCGTTCCGCAACTTCCCTATACCGCGTATGCGGGCTACTTATATGGAACCGGGCAATATGAAGGAAGAAGAGATCATAGCTTCGGTGAAGAAAGGTGTATTTGTCGATAAGTTTACCAACGGACAGGTACAGATCGGTGCCGGCGACTTTACCTTCTTTGTGAAATCGGGTTACCTGATAGAGGATGGCAAACTGACACAACCCATCAAGGATATCAATATCATTGGGAACGGGCCGAAGGCGTTGGCCGACATTACGATGGTAGGCAATAACGATCAGATTGATAACGGCACATGGACCTGTGGCAAAGACGGACAGTCGTGCCCGGTGACTTGTGGCATGCCTTCCGCATTGGTAAGCAAGCTGACAGTAGGTGGAGAAAGTTAATCAGTAAAAGCAGAATACTATGATATCGGATTCAAATAAAAAATTGGCTCAATGGGCCATGGATTATGCCTTGAAGTGTGGTTGCCAATCGGCTAAAGTAGGCATCTCTTCGGGTTCGAATACTTCGTTCGAATTGCGCGACGGACGTATGGACAAGCTGCAACAAGCATCGGAGAATCAAATGAGCATCCAACTGTATGTGGATGGAAGATACGGCTCTTTCTCGACCAACCGCTTAGAAAAGAAGGAACTCGAAACATTTATAAAGAATGGTGTAGACTCTACCCGTTACCTGGCTAAGGATGAGGCCCGGGTATTGCCCGATCCTGACCGCTATTATAAAGGCGGAAATCCGGACTTGCAATTGCTCGATGCGAAGCTGGCTTCTATTCAACCGGATGACAAAGTGGCACTTGCCAAAGCGATGGCAGAGGAAGTGATGGGTAAGGACGAACGTATTATATCTGTCAGTACCTCGTACAGTGACGGCGAAGGGTTTGGCTATATGTTGTGCAGCAATGGTTTTGAGGGTGAGTCGAAGCGTTCCTGGTTTTCTCTGTATGCCGATGTGGCTATCAAAGGCGAAGGGGAAGCGCGTCCCTCGGGCGGATGGAGCGAACGGGCTTTGTTCTATGATAAATTGGTGAAGGAAGGTATCGGCCGGAAAGCGCTCGAGCGGGTACTTCGCAAACTGGGACAGAAGAAGATCAAGTCGGGTAAGTATACCATGGTGATCGATCCGCTGATTTCCTCTCAACTGTTAGGCCCTATGCTGGGAGCTCTGTATGGCTCTGCTTTGCAGCAAAAGAATTCATTCTTACTGAACAAACTTGGCGAGAAGGTGGGCAGCGATAAATTTACCTTGAAAGATGAACCTCACCTGATCGGTGCTTCGGGAGCCCGTTATTTCGATAGCGAAGGAGTAGCTACCAAACGGCGTACGATTTTCGAGAACGGAACACTGAATACCTACTTCATCGATACCTACAGTGCAAAGAAGATGAATGTGGAACCTACCATCAGTCAGCCTTCTTTGCTGGTGTTGCAAACCGGAACAAAGAATCTGGATGCATTGGTAGCCGGCGTGTCGAATGGGATCTTGGTGACGGGCTTCAATGGAGGTAATTGCAACAGTACGACAGGCGACTTCTCGTATGGTGTGGAAGGCTTCCTCATTGAGAACGGGCGGTTAACGCAACCCATCACCGAGATGAATGTCACAGGAAATATGTTGAGGCTGTGGAGTTCGCTGGTAGAGACCGGTAACGATCCGCGCCTGACATCATCATGGCGTATTCCCACGCTGGTGTTCGATGATGTTGATTTCAGCGGGTTATAAGTTTAACATCAAACTCATATAGGGTTGCAGCGGTGCGAATATCTTTTCGGAGAGTTCGCCCGCTGTCAGCCGTACGGGAGAGGCTGTTTGCTTCTCCTTCTCTTTTACACAACTGCCATTCTCTATCTTGTAGAATCCATTATTGGCAGACAATTGCTTATCGAACAATTCAATTTCTGTTTTTTCTTCCGGATGAGCGGCAGCATATAGGCTCAGAATATGTTCCGCATTGATAATGCGTGCCATACCCAATGCCTGCGATTTGCTTTTCTTTGAGGAAGGTTCCAGGAGGATGATCTCCTTGCATTTTGTTATCTTATATATATGGTATAGCAGAGCCTGCTCGCTGGCCTTGTTCTCGGCAAGTAGCATGTCGATAGTAATGCTGCTTTGGGTTTTCCAGGCTACGGCCAGCCCGGATATCCGGTCGTTCTGCACGGCGACGTATACATAATCCTTGCTCTGTTCCAGCGCTTCGAGAATTACCTTGTAGTCGGAAGCAGTATGTTGCACGCAACAGGGATGCGCAGACAGCGTACGGTTCAGGTATTGGTAATGCTTCTCGTTGTACTGCGTCGTATGTATGGTAAGTGTACCGGTAACGGAGCTCAGTGTTTCGGTATTCACCTTCTTCTCTGATTGATAAAACACAGGGGCATATCCCAGGCGGGTGTAATAATCGAACAACCAGGGTTCAGCAGGTATCAATATGCTGACAGGAATACTACGTTGCCACAAACGGGCAAAGGTTTGCCGCAACAATTCGCGCATAACGCCGTTACCACGGTAATCAGGATGGGTACATGCGCCCGAGATATAGGCTGTTTGTATTAGTTCCCCACAGAAAGTCATCGGATAAGGAATCGCCTGAAGCGCAGAAATGACCTCTTCGCCACTTTGGATAGCGATATTTACTTCGTTCGTATAACGCAAACGGAAATACAGGTCGATAAACTCTTCGTCATCGTCGAAGCAGAGTTTCCATAGCGCTTTGACTTCCTCCTTGATCATGAATACTTACCACTTTACCATTTCTACGGGTTGCTCTTGCAGGCAAACCATGTATTTTTCCAAAAGAATCTCCGGATGATAAGACAATTTAGCTTTTCGCAACCCCTCGATACCCAAATCTTCCTCCCGGTTGATGTACGTATATTGTTCAGGGATGCGGTTTGAGAATTCGTAGTTGATCATGGCGTAAGCCCCTTCAATCGTTGTATCGGCCTTCTCGGCATGTACGCCGAAGGTGTCTTGATTGATGGGCATGCCATACGTAAAAGCTACGATCTTACCGTCTACATGCAGAATACCACCTGTCAATCCGAGCTCTTCGAAATGATTCAGGGCGTATGTCAGCGCCCGGCGTTCGTTTCCTGTTCCCTCTTGTTGGTTGCAATTGTTTACTTTGCACCATTCGGCTTCCAGGTCCAGGCATTCCTGAATCCGGTCGGGAGTGATGGGCGTGTACTGGTAGTTAGTATATGTGTTGCGGAATTTGTTGATGTGATTGCGCTTCGGTTGGAACTTTTTACCTTTCAGGGTGGTGAGGTCACTGCGCAGATAAACATAATCGGCATAATCCCTGTCGACAGTAAAATGAAACTGTCCCGGAGCGATACTCTCCAGTTCTTCCTTTATTTCCGGGCATACTCCCAGCATGCAGAAAGGTTGTCCTTCTTGTCTGGCATCTTCCATTATCATTCTCAATACCTTGTTCATCGACCCGGTACCTATCGGCATCATATAAGCCAGTTCGCCGTCGGCCCAGAACTTGAATACTAAAAAGTTTTCGATTATCGCAAACTTGGTATCATATAAAAATCGCCAACTGCATAGGTTGGCAAATGAAAGATCGCAATTGCGGTATGCACTATGGATGGTGAATGCTGTAATTGTCTCTTTGTCACTTAACGTGATATCTTCAAAATTGATCATAAATATTCGTACTAATACAATACCAACAACAAAGATAGTGCCATTTTGTTACAAAATACCTAATAATTCGAGAATTGTTGGAGTTAATAATGCTGTAAGTATTCCATTGAGTGTTAAACCGAGGCTGGCGTATGCTCCGTACTTGCTGCTGATGTCCATAGCAGTGGAGGTACCGATGGCATGAGCGGCTGTTCCGAGTGATAATCCTTGGGCGATGGGACTTCCCACACGTGTGATGTTCATTACTTTTACTCCCAGTATGCCACCCAGCAAACCGACGCAAACTACAACGGCAGCTGTCAGTGACGGGATGCCACCCAGCGTTTTTGTCACTTCCATGGCAATCGGGGTGGTAACGGATTTGGGAGCTAAGGAGAGGATAACTTCCCGGGATGCTCCCATGAGCTGAGCCAGAAGAACGACCGAGACAACTCCCACTACACAGCCTGCCAATTGCGACAGGAGGATGGGCAGCAGTTGCTTCTTGATAGCCTCCAATTGCAGGTACAAAGGAACGCCCAGGGCTACGACGGCCGGTTTCAACCAGAATTCGATCAAGTGTCCGCCTTTATTATAGGTGTCATAACTGATGTCTGCCGCTTTCAGGAAGATGATCAGGGCGGCAATGGTCAGTAAGATGGGATTTAATAAGGCAAGTCCTGTCTTTTTTTGCAGCCACTTGGCCAGAAAAAAGATGCCGAAAGTGATGGCGAGCAGGAAGTATTCGTTCGATAAGAAGTTCATTTCAATTTACGTGTTAGTTGGTGTACCCATCCGGTAACGACGAGCACCAGCAAAGTGCTGACTATGGAGGCAATGACAATCGGCCAGAATTCGGCCGCAATAAGGTCGAAGTAGAGCATAAGCGCCACGCCCGGAGGTATGAAAAAGAATCCGAGATTGGCAACCAGGAAGTCGGACATCCCTTGCACCCATTGCAATTTGATCCATCCAAGCTTTAAAAACAGCGTGAGCAATAACATGCCGATGATACTGGACGGGAGCTTGACCCCTGTCAGATAGACAATGAACTCACCCAAAGCCAGGCATCCGAACAAAATGGCACATTGACGTATCATAGAACTTGTTTTGTTTTAGAATATAACGCAAAAGTAGGTAAATAGTTGCAAAACGGAGTCCGCTTGTCCGAAAGAATTTCTTTCTGTCAAAAGTTCTTTATAAAAGGTTTCTGCAATAGCTCAAAATAAATAGTAGTAGAATCAATTTTTGCACAAAAAATACTATCTTTTGCAATGTGCATATTGCAAAATTGGTTACTTTTGCACCGAAATAGCGAATAATACCGGAATTATACACGTAAAAATATTATATAAGCATGATCAATCTGATTAACGAAATCGTAGAGCGCGCGAAAGCCAATCGCCAGCGCATCGTTCTTCCCGAAGGAACCGAAGAACGTACCTTAAAAGCTGCCAATCAAATTTTGACAGATGGAGTAGCCAATCTGATTCTGTTGGGGAATCCCGAAGAGATTATCCGAAACGCTGTAAAGTGGGGTTTGGGTAATATAGGTATGGCCTCTATTGTCGATCCGAACAATCATCCCAAGAAAGAAGAGTATGCACAATTGTTGTTCGAGCTCCGCAAGAGTAAGGGTATGACCATCGAACAGGCTCGTCAGCTGGTGCTCGATCCGCTTTATCTGGGTTGTTTGATCATTAAGAACGGCGATGCCGACGGACAATTGGCCGGTGCTTGCAATACGACAGGTGATGTGCTTCGTCCTGCATTACAGATTATCAAGACGCTTCCGGGTATTACTTGCGTATCGGGAGCCATGCTGATGCTCACCAAAGCTCCCGATTATGGCAAGCACGGTTTGCTCGTAATGGGCGATGTGGCTGTGACTCCGGTGCCCGATGCTGCCCAGTTGGCTCAGATTGCCGTATGTACGGCCCAGACTGCTAAAGCCGTTGCCGGTATCGAAGATCCGAAAGTGGCTCTGCTCAGCTTCTCTACCAAAGGTTCGGCCAAACACGAAGTGGTAGACAAAGTGGTGGAAGCGTTGCGCATTGCCCGGGAGATGGCTCCCGATTTGCTGATCGACGGCGAATTGCAAGCCGACGCAGCATTGGTTCCGAGCATCGGCGCCAGCAAAGCGCCGGGTTCGCAGATTGCCGGTGAGGCCAATGTGCTGATTGTTCCGAGCCTCGAAGTGGGGAACATCTCGTACAAATTAGTACAGCGTTTGGGAAATGCCGAAGCCATCGGCCCCATCCTTCAAGGTATTGCCCGCCCGGTGAACGACCTGTCACGCGGTTGCTCCATTGAAGACATTTACAGAATGATTGCTATCACTGCCAACCAGGCCATTGCTGCCCGGAGCACAAAATAAATAATAAAAGACAAAATGAAAATATTAGTATTGAACTGTGGCAGCTCGTCTATCAAGTACAAGCTGTTCGACATGACTCAGAAAGAAGTAATTGCACAAGGTGGTATCGAACGTATCGGTCTGAAAGGCTCGTTCCTGAAACTGACTCTGCCCAACGGTGAGAAGAAAGTACTGGAAAAAGATATTCCCGAGCATACCATCGGGGTAGAGTTCATCCTCAAAACATTGACGCATGCAGAGCACGGCGCCATCCAGTCGTTGGAAGACATTGATGCCGTAGGGCACCGTATGGTGCACGGTGGCGAACGTTTCAGCGAATCGGTGTTGCTGAACAAGGAAGTACTCGACGCTTTTGCAGCCTGTAACGACCTGGCTCCGCTGCACAACCCTGCCAACCTGAAGGGAGTGAATGCCGTAACAGCTATTCTGCCGAATGTTCCGCAAGTAGGAGTATTCGACACGGCTTTCCACCAAACCATGCCCGATTACGCTTATCTGTATGCCATTCCGTACGAGTTGTACGAGAAATACGGCATCCGTCGCTATGGTTTCCATGGAACATCGCACCGCTATGTGTCGAACCGTGTGTGCGAATACTTAGGCATGGAGGCCAAAGGTATGAAGCTTATCACCTGCCACATCGGTAACGGCGGTTCTATCTCGGCTATCAAAGACGGCAAGTGTGTGGATACCACCATGGGATTGACTCCGCTGGAGGGCCTGATGATGGGTACCCGTAGCGGTGATATCGATGCGGGAGCCGTGACATACATCATGGAGAAAGAAGGGCTGAATACCACTGGTGTTTCCAATCTGCTGAACAAGAAGAGCGGTGTACTGGGTATTTTTGGAGTATCGAGCGATATGCGCGAACTGGAAGATGCCGTTTCCAAGGGTGATCCGAAAGCGTTGTTGGCCGAGCAGATGTACTTCTATCGTGTGAAGAAGTATATCGGAGCGTATGCTGCTGCGTTGGGTGGAGTCGATGTGATTCTCTTCACAGGCGGTGTAGGCGAAAACCAATCGACTTTCCGTGCCGGTGTTTGTGAAGGGTTGGAATACATGGGCGTGAAGCTCGACCTTGAGAAGAACAAGATCCGTGGCGAAGAAACGATCATCTCTACCGAAGAATCTAAGGTGAAAGTGGTAGTGATCCCCACCGACGAAGAAATGCTTATAGCATCGGATACTATGGAGATTCTGAACAAGTAAGTATTGCACGATAGATAAAAAAGGCTGTATCGCACTCCGTGGTACAGCCTTTTTTGTGTGCTTACCCGGGGGCTTGCGACTATGTACGGTGCATGTGCGTCTCTTCCTATGAAAGTCTTCTGTCATCCCCTCGCTTGTTATCAAGGCAATGCTACTTGGAAGCAACAATGCTCTCAGTATCATTTTGGAACTTTCCGCTGATTATCAACGAACTAACAAAACAGGTGCGTGAGAGGTGCGTGAGAGAAAATTAGGTCTCTCACGCGCCTCTAATGCCGATGAATAAAGGGTTTGATCACAAGTGCGTGACTGCGTGACTACTTTTTCAACTTTCTTGAGGGAATAGAGGGAGGAAGGACTATGTGAAACACGAATTTAATTAAGCCCTTTATGTCTTTTGTGTTTTTTATCCTGTATCTTTGTTTCCGGTAACAAAACAATTTTATTATGAAACGATTCATTTATACTTTATTCTTCATCCTTATTGCCGTTGCAGCCAACGGTCAGGCAAAATATGTTTTCTATTTTATTGGCGACGGAATGGGACTGGAGCAAGTCAACGGTACCGAAATGTATCTGGCCGATAAAAACGAGAACCGCATCGGCGTACAGCCCTTGTTGTTCACCCAATTCCCGGTTGCAAGCATGGCAACTACTTTTGCTGCAACCAATTCGATCACCGACTCTTCGGCTGCCGGAACAGCACTTTCTACCGGCGTGAAGACATACAATGACGCTATTGGTGTGGGGGTGAATAAAGAACGTCTCGAAACCGTAGCCGAGAAAGCCAGAAAAGCAGGAAAGCGCGTAGGCATTACTACCAGCGTAAGTGTAGACCATGCCACCCCGGCTGCCTTTTATGCACATCAACCCGAGCGCGGCTGGTATTACGAAATCGCTACCGATCTGCCCAAAGCCAACTTCGACTTTTATGCAGGTGGAGGATTTGTAAGACCAAACAAAACGCACGACGGCAAAGAAGCTCCAAGCTTGTTCCCCCTGTTCGAAGAAGCCGGCTATGTCATTGCCAAAGGGTATAACGACTACAAAACCAAAGCAGGTGCTGCCAAGAAGATGATCCTGATTCAGGAAGACGGCAAGAGCCCGAGTGCTTTGCCTTATGCCATCGACCGGAAAGCCGGTGACTTGACCTTGGCGCAAATCACCGAAAGCGCTATCGACTTCCTGTCGAAGGATGCCAGGAAGGGATTCTTCCTGATGGTAGAGGGCGGAAAAATAGACTGGGCCTGCCACGGTAACGATGGCGGTACTGTTTTCAACGAGGTGATCGATTTCGAAAGCGCAGTACAGGTAGCTTACGAATTCTATAAGAAACATCCGAAAGAGACCCTGATCGTTGTCACTGCCGATCATGAAACCGGAGGTTTGGGACTGGGCGTCAGCGGATATACATTGAAACTGAAAGCATTGGCCAACCAGGCTTTGTCGCAAGACGAACTCTCGAACGCATTGAGCGCTTTGCGTAAGGCGAAGAATAACCATGTATCGTGGGAAGATGTGAAAGCATTGCTCTCCGAGAAGATGGGATTCTGGACCAAACTCCCGTTGAAGTGGGAGCAGGAACGTATGTTGCGCGATGAGTTCGAAGTGTCGTTCGTGCAAAACAAAGCGGTATTCGAAGAGAGCCTGTACGCCAAAACCGAACCATTGGCCGCCCGTGCCCGTTTCATCATCAACCAGATAGCCGGATTGGGATGGACTACCAACAGCCACTCTGCCGGATATGTGCCGGTATATGCCATTGGGGCAGGCTCCGAACTCTTCCAGGGGAAGATGGATAACACGGATATTCCGAAGCGCATTGCCAAAGCCGGGAAATACTAATACATCATTATAACAAGCAGAACTCTATGAAAAACAGGATTGGAAAACAACCGGGCAATACAGTCCGACAGTGTAGCTTTTTGCTTCTGGTGTTGGTTCTTGCTGCCTGTCAGCAGTTGAAACCGGACAAAACGTATCAGTACATTGAGATCGTAGAAGAAGAGGGCTTCTTTGGAAGTAAGTCGGAAAAGGATAAGGAAATGGTAGAGCTCAAAGCTCCCAATGACAGTACGGCTTACCTGGAAGCTTTCAAGAAATTCTGTATCTCCATGAAGGTGTCTCAGGAGATGGCTGCGGCCTTGGGGAAAGTGTACTCCACTCCTGTACACTTCAAACTGCTGAATGATGCAGGCGAGGATATTGCCGGCACGGTAACTTTCCCACGGAAAGAGCTACGCGAGGCAGAGATAGCCGAACATATCTTCTCCATGGATACCGGTATCAAAGAATCCATTGGCAGGGCAGTAGAAGGAGCCAGGGCAGAAGCCCTTCAAGAGGCGAAGATAGATTCGGCCAAGGTTAAGGAACTCGAGAAGCTCTTCTCGATGAAGAAGGATGAGTTCTCCAACAACAATGTAGTTTGGTACGAACCCAAGTCGGCTCCAAAGTATGTGAACCGCAACGGTATCTATTGCTATTTTCAAACCGAAAACGGACGGGCCAGGAATTTGCGCTTCAAGGTACAGTACTATGCGGACGATTGGCTTTTCTTCGATCGCATTCAGTTCTCCATCGACGATAAGGCATACGAGTACATCCCGTCGAAAGTAGACACCGACCACGGAAATGGGAAGATATGGGAGTGGTGCGACGAACAGCTGACTATTGGGGATAAGGAATTTATCTATGCCCTTTCGCAAGCAAGGAGTGCGAAGATGAAGCTGATAGGCAGGCAGTATTATGATATAAAGAAGGTGTCGTTAGACCAGATTCTCAACATTAAGCGGACATTGGAATTGTACAATGCATTGGGTGGTAACTATTAAGATGAACTTCACAGCTCTTATACTTGCGTTTCGCCTTCAATGAAAGTTTCCAGAAAAAGGTTCTCCCCATCGAATACGGCATACGAGAAGTGAGTGATCCAGTCGCCGAGTATCAGTACCCGGGCGCTGGCGCTCAGCATCAGGTCGAGTTCGATGTGGCGATGTCCGTAGATAAAAAAGTTGATGTTGGGATGGCTCTTCAGGTAATCCTTGGTATACAGAACGAGGAACTCCTTGTCTTCGCCCATATATTCGGGCTCCGGTTCGCTTGCATGTTTCAGGCGGCTGCGTTTGGCCCAGCTCAGCCCCATTTCTAAGCTCCAGCGTGGGTGTATGGTTGAGAAGAGTATCTGCAAGGTGCGGCTATGGAACATAGCCCGGAGTAGTTTGAAAGTCTTGCCCGGATCGCCTAATCCGTCGCCATGCGCCAGGTAAAACTCCTTTCCGTAAATCTCTGTGGTGAGCGGCTCGCGATGGATAATCATGCCGCACTCCTTGGAGAGGTAATCGCCACACCATAGATCGTGATTGCCGACGAAGAAATGTACCTCTACCCCCATGTCGGTCAGCTCGGATACCTTTCCGAGAAAGCGGGTAAACCCTTTCGGTACCACCAGCTTGAACTCATACCAGAAGTCGAATATATCGCCCAACAAGTACACGGCAGACGCTTTGTACTTGATGCTGTCTAAGAAATTGACCAGCCTCCGCTCTTGTGTGCGACTGTGTTCGATGGCTCGCGAACCGAGGTGGGCATCGGACAAGAAGTATATGTTTTTCATGGGTAGATCGTTTCTGAATGTGGTAAATTAAAGGAACCCCAGTTCCAGTTTGGCTTCTTCGCTCATCATGTCTTTGTGCCATTCGGGTTCGAATACCAGATTGACGATAGTCGATGTGACTCCTTCAATGGAGTCGATCCGTTGCCGGACATCTTCCATAATAAAATCGGCTGCCGGACAGTTCGGGGCAGTCAGCGTCATGTCGATGGTGGCGGTGCCTTCATCGCTTACATCGATGCGGTATATAAGTCCGAGGTCGTAGATGTTTACCGGTATTTCCGGGTCGTAAACAGTCTTAAGCATCAGTACTACTTTCTCTTCTATTTCAAATTTTGTCATACACTCTCTTTGTTTTAAATGCAAATATAGTAATATTATTTAATCAGAGTAGTCCCTCGTCGGCAAAACTGAAGAACTTGTCGTCACAAACAATAACATGATCGGTCAGGGAGATGTTCATGGTTTGTGCTCCCTTGAGGATGCGTTGGGTCAGCAGTTTGTCTTCGTTGCTGGGGCGTGCGTTTCCCGACGGGTGATTGTGCACCAGAATGAGCTGGGTGGCACGCTGTATCAAAGCCTCACGCAGGATGGTACGGATATCGGCGTACGTCCCATCGATGCCTCCTGTGCTGATGCGTATCTGGTCGATGACTTTGCACGCCTGGTTCAGTAGCAGTATCCAGAATTCTTCTTGTGGCTGGTCGCCCAGCAGCGGGTGGAAGAGGTCGTAGATATCACGTGCGCATTGGATGGTTTTCCGTTCTTTGGCTTCTTGCAGGTTGCGCCGTTTGCCCAGTTCGAGGGCAGCCATTACGGTGATGCTCTTGGCAGGACCGAAGCCTTTGAACTGCGAGAAACGATGTATATCCCAGCGGGCCAGTTCGTTCAGGTTGTTGCCGCACGAGGCGAGGATGCGTTGCATCAGCGATACGGCGCTCTCTTCGGTATTTCCGGTGCCGATGAGGATGGCCAGCAGTTCGGCATCGCTCAGGGCTTCGGTACCTTTATTCATCATTTTCTCACGCGGACGGTCTTCTTCTGCCCATTGGGGGATAGATAGCTTTTGTACTTGGTTCATTGTTGTTTAGTTGGATATAAGATTCTGATTGGTTTTACGGGAGAGGTTTATTGGTAGAAATTCTTCTGGAAGGCTTCGAACTCGTCTTTGCCGAGTACGCAACGCCTCCACCAGGCGCGCCAGAACCCGGTTCCGTAGCCTATCAGCTGGATGTACGAGGAGGCAATGGAACAGATGCCGATGTGCAGGCTCCGGTTCCGGATGGCCGAGTCGGTGCAAACCAGCAGTGCATAGAGCAGGAGCGGGAGCAGGCTGTACGGGCAGAACAGGGCGCCTATCAGGAAGAAGGCGACGCCCAGCGTGAACATGCCCGGCAGCAGATGCACCAGTTTCAGTGAACCGGGGTATTTCTTGTACAGGTTGATGCGGGCGATACCCGAGTTGTGTACCTGCTTGAAAAACTTTATCAGGTCGGTACGGCGTTTGTGGTACACCCAGGCGCCGGGAAACAACCGGCAGGTGTATCCACTCTGGAAGATGCGGATGCTGAAATCAATGTCCTCGCCGAAGCGCATCTTCGAGAATCCGCCCAACGCTTCGTACACTTCGCGCCGCACGCCCATGTTGAAGCTGCGGGGGTAGAACTTATCCATTTTCTTTTTCCCGCCACGGATACCGCCGGTGGTGAAGAACGACGTCATGGAGTAGTTGATGGCTTTCTGTATGTCGGTAAACGATTTATGTGCCCGGTCGGGCCCTCCGAAAGCATCGGCCGGTTGGCGTTTCAGTTCGGCTTCTACTGCTTGGAAGTAACCATCGGGCAGTATTACGTCGGAGTCCAATATAATAAGGTATTTGCCCCGGCTGTGTTCCGCACCGTAGTTGCGCGATTGTCCCGGTCCGGAATTCGGCTTCTCGAAGTAACGGACGATCAAGGGTTCAGCATATCGTCTGAGCACATCCCAGCAGGGAATAGTCGACCCGTCTTCCACAATTATTACTTCGAAATCCTTGAAACGTTGCATGACGAGGCTTCGCAAGAGTTCGTCCACTTCGTCGGGACGGTTGTATACGGGGATGATGACAGAGTATTGCATAGAGTTACATATTAAAAGATTCCGGCATGGAGTTGCCTTTTCGAGGACAAACGTACATAAAATATCTCAAATATGCCGACTCTGTCTGTACATTATTTAGGTTCATCCGGGCAATGGGTTCTTTGCTGACTTGTGTTTCTCGTAGCCCCAAGTACCATTCCTCTACGATCAAGCTTGTATTACTCACCGAGGGTCGATGTATAAGATGTGCATCTTGCGCAGCATAACATGTACATCTTATACAGTCTAAGATGTACATCTTGTACAGCATAAGATGCACATCTTGTACATCGACCCTTTTAAACCAAAGCCACCTCCCTCTACGAGTACCTGTGGCCTACTCTACGAGCAAAGCTATCTTGCCTCCATTGTGTCGATTTAATACCTCCTGCATACGATTGGGTCAATCATTATTTCTCTATAATTATAGCATTGATTTTGAAAAAGTTATAACTTTGCGCTACACCCTAAATTTTCTTATCGTATACTAACATGAAAAAGATTCTTTATCTCTTATGGTTGATTTCATCTTTAGCGCAGGCTCAGAAGTTGGATTATCAACAGGCTCAGAAAATCTTTGAGCTGCCGGTAGGCTGTATTCAAGTGGAGTTCCCCAATAAATTGGGACAGGTATTGGGAAGCCCGGACGAGTTGATGCGTCCGCAGGAATTGCGCCCCGTCTTTTATGGGTGCTTTGACTGGCATTCGTCGGTTCATGGCTATTGGTCGATTGTGCGGTTGATGAGAGGCTTTCCGGAACTGGATAAGTCAGGAACGGTTCGTGCGGTGCTGAATGAGGTGATCACTCCTGATAAGGTAGCCGTAGAAAAAGCCTTCTTCGAAGACAAAAACAACAAGGATTTCGAGCGTACGTACGGTTGGGCCTGGTTCTTACAGTTACAAAACGAGCTGTTTGACTGGAAGGACCCGGATGCACAGCGGTGGTATACCACATTCAAGCCGTTGGAAGACCTGTTGGTGGCGAACTATGAGCAGTATCTTCCGAAATTGTACTATCCGATACGTACCGGTCAGCATGACAATACGGCTTTCGGTCTTTCCCTGGCATTCGATTATGCATTGGCTGTCGGAAATACATCGTTCGGGCAAACCATACGGGAACATGCCCGTCGTCTGTTCGAGGCGGATGTGGACTGTAACCTGGCTTATGAGCCGGGAGGAAACGATTTTCTCTCCCCTTGTCTGGAAGAGGCTTTGCTGATGAGTAAAATTATGGAAACGAATGAATACCGGCAATGGTTAAAGAAATTTCTGCCGGTTCTTTTCGACCCGCAGATGCAACTGGCTCCGGGGAAAGTTTCCGACCGCAGTGACGGGAAACTGGTCCATCTGGATGGATTGAATTTCAGCCGGGCTACTTGCTTTTATGGCATTGCGCGGAAATTGCCCGAGTTGAGCCACCTGAAACTCCTTGCTGCAGAACATCTGAATTACTCCGTTCGTAATATCACTGCGGATGATCATTACATGGGTAGCCACTGGCTGGGTAGTTTTGCTTTGTATGCCTTGATGAGTGCTGCCCGTTAAAGTGGTACGAAACGACAAAAATAAACTTCCATTTCTCCCTGTGATGAATACCCTGGGGGAGAAATGGAAGTCGCTTTGTCGGGAAACGTTTGTGTACCCTTTTCAGATTATACTTTCACACGGTTTTGGTATGATCCATCGCGTGTGTCGATTTCGATTGTTTCGCCTTCGTTGATGAACAAAGGAACGCGTACGATAGCACCTGTTTCCAGTGTAGCCGGTTTGGTAGCATTGGTAGCGGTGTCACCCTTCAATCCCGGTTCGGTGTAGGTAATCTGCAACTGAACCTTTACTGGCATTTCGGCGTACAGAACGGTTTCTGATTCGGCATGAGCCACTACGTCGACAACGAATCCTTCTTTGAGGAATTCCACACCATTGATCAGGTCTTTCTGGATAGAGATCTGCTCGAATGTTTCCTGATTCATGAAGTTATATCCCATATCGTCCTGATACAGGTATTGGTACGGACGACGCTCGATACGAACTTCTTCGATCTTCACGCCGGCGTTGAATGTCTTTTCCAAGGTACGTCCGGTAGTTACGCTCTTCATCTTCGTACGAACGAAAGCAGCGCCTTTACCTGGTTTAACGTGCAAAAATTCGGTAATAAAATAATAGTGACCGTCGAGGTCGATACACATGCCATTCTTGATGTCTGCAGTGGTAGCCATACTTCTTTCTTTTTGATTTTATATTATTATTGTTGTAATTCTGATCCTATGGAAATAGCTTTCCGGGTACAAAAGTAATGTAAATCAATAAAAAAGCCAAAAAGTTTAAAGCAAAAAAGCGTTATTCCTTGGTTAATTTAAAAAAAGTGTCTATTTTTGCAGCCCGTTACGTAGAATAATAACAATAAAATATATACAGCAATGAAGAGAACTTATCAACCCTCTAACAGAAAGAGAAAGAACAAGCACGGTTTCCGTGAGAGAATGGCATCGGCTAATGGTCGTAGAGTATTGGCTGCCCGTCGTGGCAAAGGCAGAAAGAAATTGACTGTCTCTGACGAATTCAACGGAAGAAAAGCATAATAATTGCTTGATGAAGAAACAACAAAAGGAGTGAAGACGATGGTCTTTACTCCTTTTTTGGTTTGTTGCATTGTGCTTGTTCTTTCTTTTTTGCCTTGACGCAAAAAAGAAAGAACCAAAGAAAAAAAGTCAAGGCTGCATTTTCTACGCTACTCCGCCTGCACGAAAAGCTAAAGGTTCGGAACTCGCTTCGCTCAGACAGCCGAACCTTTTTCACGCTTTTCATACAGGCTCCGCTTAACGCTGCGAAAATGAGGCCGGTCTTTATTCGCCACATCGCTTCGCTCGTGTTTTTTTGTTAATGGTAGGATATGTATTCTCTTGGAATGTGTCCAAAGTTCAGCAACAATCTACACAAGTTTCAGATTGTAAGTTCATTCATCATAGCCCAAAGGGCTATCGTGTTCGTAGCCGTGGGCTGAAAGCCCACGGGACGCGATCATCCACCGCTTTGCACCACGTAGTGGTGCTGTACTGAGATTAGTGATTCATTTTCTGTACGGCCCAGTTGATTTCTAAGGGATTGTTGCGTACTCTCCATATAAGTGGGAGTTTCTGGTTGTCCAGTATCCACATTTCACAGCCCTCTACTGTATCTTTTACATGAATAAGCGAATACCCTAACGCCTCCTCATTCATATCCAGAACCGAATAACTGGTTTGATTATACACAAACGACTGCTGTTCTTTCAACTGCTTATAGGCTGCGAGCGAAAGAATAGCTACGGTTTCTTCGGACGATAGAGATACATGATTACCATCTTCCGGTTGCAGGAAGCTGAGACGGATGGCTTGTTCTACTGATTTGCGTCCCATGGCATAACTGCCGGATTGCCATTTGGTGTTCCGTTCTATACCCCAATACATATATAACGTATCTTGTTTCTCTTCGAAGGTGGTTTGATACCTTCTTGTTTGGCCATGCAGGCTGTATACGAATATGAGGGTATCTGTCACTATGCTTTGCGCCAGCAGACTTCCGCTGGCGCTGATGCACAACAAAAGGGATAGTATGATTTGTTTCTTCATCATTTGCTGTTTTCTTCGTTCGACAATAATTGCTTGCCCCACTCGCCGGGTTTCTTTCCCATCTTCAGTATGAGTTCACCGCCTGCTACAATGTCCTTGTGGCGTATAGCGGAGTATGGGTAAGGCTTTCCGTTCAGGGTGACGGCTTGTATATACTTGTTCTTATCCGAAAGGCCTTGGGTAGATACCTTGAACGTTTTCCCGTCTTCCAGATGGAAAGTGGTTTCTTCGAGCAACGGAGTGTTAATGAGGTAATAATCCTGCCCGGCATTGGGATATAGACCGATCATGTGAAACGCCAGCCAGGACGACATGGCGCCGGAATCATCGTTGCCTGGCAGGCCGATGGGGCCGTCGTTGTAGTTTTTGCCGATGATCTGGCGGATGCGGTCACTGCTGCGATAGGGCTTTCCAATCCAGTGATACAGGCACGGGGAGAGGAACGAGGGTTCGTTGTTGACGTTGAAGAACCCTTCGTCGAAGAAGATGTCTAAACGTTTCTCGAACGCTTCCGGGCCGCCGCATTTACTGATCAGTCCGGGGACATCGTGCGGAATGCTGAGCGAATATTCCCACGAAGAAGCCTCGTAGAAGAACATACTCCACCAAGGAGTGTACCACGGGCCTTCAAAGGTGACAGGGGTATATGTGAAGGTCGGTTTCTGAATCTTGGATTTGCCGTAAGGGATCTGGTCCAGCCAGTTGCCTTTCTCGTCGCGCGGCATGATGAAGCCTTTGGCACCGGCATGCTCGTAATCGTCGCGCCACAGGTTCTTCCAATTTCCGGACTGTTTCAGGTAGTGTTGGTACAACTCTTCTTTGCCGAGACCACGGGCTACTAAGGCGATGGCGTAGTCGCAGTAGGAGTACTCAACGGTACGGTTTCCGGCACGTGGTATGCCATAGGGGATGTAACCGAGTTGCAGGTAGGGGATGAGGCCGCCGCGTCCTTCGGCTTCCTCGTTACCGCCTGGGGGGACGGTGGCGTCTTTCAGCATGGCTTGCAGGCCGAGTTCGTAGTCTATTCCTTGCAGTCCTTTTACGAAGGCATCGGCTATGACAATTTCGGCATTCGAGCCGCCTTGGGTACGCCCGTTGCTGTTGCCGCTGCGGGCATCGGGCATGTAGCCGTCGCGCTTATATATATTAATGAGGGAACGGACAATGTCTGTTTCCCGTTTCGGGTCGATGAGGGTGATGAGTGGCGATGAACTGCGGTAGGTGTCCCAGATGGCGTAGAAGTCATCATAATACGGTTCGGCATCGGCCCAAAGAGGGTTCTCTCCGGTGCGGTCTACGGGCATGATCATGGTGTGGTACAGGCCGGTGTAGAACATCCGTTTGTAGGCTTCGGGAGTATTGGGGGAGATCTCGATCTTGTGGAAGAGGGCTTCCCATTGGTCGAGCAATTGCTGGTGTACCGTTTCGAACGACCAGTGGAGAATATCGGCGTGTGCATTCTCGCGGGCTTTCAGGGAACTGAGGTAGGAGATACCTACTTTCAGTTGTACTACGTTTCCGGAAGAAGAACCGAAGCGCAGCAGGGCACCGGTTTTCTGTTGGGAGTCATATTGAGAAGTTTCTTTTGTGATTTGTTTGTCTTTCCAGGTGGCTGTTTGTGTGAAGGGCTGATCGGCCTGGGCATAGAAGTAGACTGTGTAGGCGCGTCCGTTGTTCCATCCGCCGCGGATGCGGGTGTAGCCCACCACTTCGCGGTCGGAGATGATCTGTATTTCCGAGCCTACAAACTGTTGCGACTCCCGGTTGTCGGGTATGGGGCTTTCGCCGAGGAAGAAACCAGGGTCGATAGCCAGCGATTTCAACGAATCGGCCGGGTAGGTGAAGCGGTAGAACGAAGCCCGTGGAGCAGTGGTTATCTCGGTCTGTATGCCGGAGCGCTCGAACTGAGTGGCGTAATAACCCAGCTTAATGGTTTCGTTCTTGCGGTAATCAATGTGCTGCGTGCGGTCCATTCCTTCGCCGAAAGGCATTACGAGGATATTGCCATACTTGGGACCGCCACCGGTTCCGCTGACGTGTACTTGTGCAAAGCCGTTCACTTGTACGGGCATGGGCAGCCAACCGCTGTTCGGTGCGGGTGTACAGTCCGGCGACGGTTTCACCATGCCGAAGGGACAGGAAGGGCCGATAAAAACGCGTCCCAGTCCTTCGGAGCCGATGCGTGGATCTACATAATGAGTAAGGGTCGTTTCTTGTGCCAAACTATTTGTGCAAAAGAACAGGCAGACAGATAGTGTAAATAAAGTATTCTTCATCGGTTGAGTTCTTATAGATCAGTGGCAAGTTCGTGGAAAAGAAAAGGCCCTGTGTCGCAATTGGATAAATCGGAGAAACAATTGCGGCGCAAGGCCTTTTCTAAACAATCTTAATAACCTGTATTTTGTTTCCAGTTGGTATTGGTATCCAACACATTTTGCGGTATCGGGAAGATACGATTGGTCAACTTGGTTTTAGCTCCCGGATTGATAATGTTCTTGAAGCCCCAGTCACGTTCGTAAAGGCCAAAGCGTATCAAGTCATTGCGACGCCAATTCTCGTCGAAGAACTCACGTCCACGTTCGTCCAGCAGTTCGCTCAAGGTAGGATTGGCGCTGATTGAAGGAGCATGTACGTAGGTACGGATCTGATTGAACAGGCTCTGCGGAGTATCACCATTGGTAGCGCTACCACCACGCAGGATGGCTTCGCACTTGGTCAGCAGGATATCGGCATAGCGGAAGATGGGCACGTCGTTGCTCTGGTTGCGGCTGTACTGGTTGTATTCCGTCACGTAAGCGGCAAACTTGATGGAACGCCAGCCTTGTGTCCAACCAGTGATGTTGGCGCCTGTGTTCAGGTTGTCGTAAGCAGGTCCGAGAGGCAAAACATTGCCATTATCCACGATGTCTTTCAGCTTAATGCTCTTTGAAAAGCTGACAGCTGCACCCTGATACATGTTACGATTTCCGGTTTTTTCAGCAGTTGTGGCATCTATCTGATACACATCACCTCCCGCGACACAATCGTTACGGCGGTCGCCTTGCAGGTTGAACAAGTTGGCAAATTCTTCGGTCATGACCACATTGCCGCCCACAGAGTTACTCATGGCTATGGTATAGAAACCGGCACCGCTACCACCGTCGTTCTGACCGCGTCGCCAGGTGCGGAAACGGGCATAGTTCATACCTTGACGGGTGACGCAGTCGTAGTCCACGGCATAGATGAAGTCTTTGATGTGCGGGCCATTGTTGTAAAGGAATTTGGCTTTATAGTCATCACTCAGGTTGAACAACCCGCTACGGATAATGTTATCGCAGGCAGCAAGACAGTCGTTTAACTTTTCGTTGGCGTCCGTAGCCGACCATCCGGCGTTTGTTACGTCCTTTGTATATACGTTCCAGTTGATGTAAAGTTTGGCCAACAGAGCCTCTACCATCCAGCGGGTAGGCTTGCCGTAAGTGGCTTTACTCACTTCCGTCGACATGTCTTCGCGTACGGCCAGCAACTCCGATTCAATCCAGCGGGCCACCTCTGCACGAGGCATACGCTCTACGGCTTCGTTTTCGTCGGGAGTACGTTTCAGAATGGGCACATCACCGTAGCAATCCATCAGGATGAAGTGATAGAAAGCGCGTGCGGCACGCACAGGGGCAATTACAGCCGAAGGAGCTTCGTCGCCACCCAGTTCGACGATTGCCTGATTACACTTGGTAATACCACCCGACAAATCACCATACCAGTCGACACAGGGATCGTTGGGCAATGAATTGTGCAAGGAAGGATGAGAGTTATTACCGGAATCATAGTAGTCACCATCGAAACTTACACCCATGGCTTCGTCGGATGAAAATGTGACCAACTCATTGTAACGACGGTTTAAAGGACCGGCGAAAGCATAATAAACATCGGAAGTCTTGGCTTCAATGGCAATTTCCGAATCAGGATATTCTGTGTATAGTGATTTGACATCTACATCCAAATCTGTGCAGCTTCCTACCGTTAAAGCCAGTAATGCTGCCGGGAGAATATATTTTTTCTTCATATCTCTGCGTTTTATGTGATTAGAAATTTACGTTTAAGCCGAACATGAATGTCCGTGTGCGCGGATAGTGAGAATGACGTGCATCAATGCCCGGAGCCGTACCACCTAA
>JAVBVA010000023.1:0-89185 GCA_031554665.1 Bacteroides sp.
AAAGAGTGGCTTGATCCAGAAGATTATCTGAACAAGGAAACTCTGGCATATGCACTTGACAGGTGCATGGCAGATATGGGGAAGGGGCAAAGAATCAAATTCTCGCATTTTAATGCAAACTAATTAGTAACTGGTACTTATTACGCAATATATTATCGTGGTTTTTACACCATAAGTCGCTTTCTATTGTTGTTGCAGTTGTATTAGTAGTAGTCAGTGCATTCGGCTTTCGGTTTATGCCGCAGGGATTCTTCCCCGATATGGATTACGCTCAACTTTATATCGAATACAAGTTGCCCGAAGGGAGTAACAGCACACGGGTGAAAGCCGATCTGGAAACAATGGAAAACTATTTTCTCAATCGGAAGGATATTAAACACGTCACCACGTCGATTGGCGGAACGCCTGCCCGCTACAATTTAGTACGTGCCATAGCCGACCCGTCGTTGGCGTATGGCGAACTGATTGTGGATTTCAATTCGCCGGAAGAATTGGTGGAAAACATGGCGGAAATACAGGAATACCTCACAGCCGCCTATCCCGATGCATACGTGCGGATGAAGCGGTATAACTTGATGTATAAGAAATATCCGATAGAACTGCAATTCAACGGTCCCGACCCGGCAGTGTTGCGTCAGCTTACCGCACAGGCCGAAGATATCATGCGGCGCAGCGACAAGATATTCCTCATCAATTCCGACTGGGAACCTAAAACGCCGACCCTGATGGTGGATTACAACCAGCCGATTGCCCGCAACATCGGGTTGAGCCGTCAGGATGTGGCGCTGTCGTTGCTTTCGGCCACAGGCGGAATTCCTACAAGCGTATTTTACGACGGCGACTACCGCCAAACCATTTACCTGAAAAGCGTCGATAAAAACGGGAAGCCTATCGAATCACTCGAAAACATATCCGTTTTCAGCATGATGCCTTCGTTTAGCGGACTGAACAAGCAAACCATACAGGGGTTGATGACCGGCGCGGTATCGGAAGAAGAAGTGTTGGAATCCGTATTGCGCACGGTTCCGCTGAGTCAGGCATCGAACGGCGTAAAATTGGTGTGGGAAGACCCTGTAGTAGTCCGCTACAACGGACAACGCGCCATGAGGGCGCAGTGCAATCCCGTGTTTGGCGCTTCTACCGAAGATGCGCGGCAAAGCATTATTAAAGACATAGAAAAAATCCAACTGCCCGAAGGTTATACTATGCAATGGGAAGGCGAATACAAAGCAAGTTCGCAGGCCACGAAATACTTATTCGGCAACCTGCCGCTGGCCATCATCCTTATGATCGTCATCCTTATCATGCTGTTCAAGGACTATAAAAAGCCGCTGATTATTTTCTGCTGCATTCCTCTTATCATGGTTGGGGTCATCGTTGCCATGCTGTTGTCGGGGAAAACATTCGGATTTGTCGCCATAGTAGGCATGCTGGGATTAATAGGAATGATGGTGAAGAATGGTATTGTATTGATGGACGAAATCACCCTGCAAATAGCATCGGGCGTGGAGCCGTACAAAGCGTTGCTCGACAGCTCGTCCATGCGTTTCCGTCCCGTGATGATGGCTTCGCTTACCACCATATTAGGTATGATACCGTTGTTGTCCGATAGTCTGTTCGGCCCTTGCGCAGCAACGATTATGGGTGGGCTGATGTTCGGAACCGTCATCACCCTGCTGTTTATTCCTGTATTGTATGCGGTATTTTTTAAGATTAAAATAAAGAAATGATGAAAAAGGCAAAGAAGAAAGCAAACAAGCGGGCAATTATCTCGATAGGATTACTCATTTCATTAATCATGATGCCCATCACGGGAATATTTACACATGCAACCCACCGTGCAGAAGCAACCAGTAACTTATGGCTACACATTCATGTGATTTTCGGAATACTCTTTACGATATTCGGAATTTTACACCTCGTTTACAATTGGCGGACATTGAAAAATTACCTAAAAAGCAAGTAAGTAAAATGAAGACGAAATACCTATTTTCTTTAATGATTATCCGGAACTTTCCCCCTGGCCCAGTGGGCCAACGTGTCCGTAGCCGTGGGCGAAAGCCCACGGAACGATATGTTTCAGTTTTGCGCCACGTAGTGGTGCTGTTATGTTGGCTTTTGGAATACACGGCACCACTACGTGGCGCATGTATGGGGTACATCTGCCCCGTGGGCTTTCGCCCACGGCTACGGACACATTGGCCCGCTGGGCCAGGTGGGGGAAGCACGTGGATAATTATTTTTTCTTTAATTGCTTCATTCGTTCTGTTGAGTGGAAATATAAACGCCCAACAAACGATGACGCTTGAAAAGTGCCGCGAACTGGCATTGGAAAACAACAAGGCCGCCGCTATTGCTGCACGTAATAAAGACAAGGCCGGATATACCCAAAAGTCATATTGGGCAAATTATTTCCCGAAAATATCGGCTTCGGGAAATTATCTCTATACCAATACGGAAATGAACAAAACATTACCGGGAAACTATCTGCCGACTTTTGTTCCCGACCCTGCAACAGGACAATTAGTACCAAATATTCTGACAACAGGTGCGGATGGCAATCCCATTTTCAAGGAATATGCTTATTTCCCCGATATGGATGTATCGTTGAAGTTAAGTGGAACATGGATGGCAGGCGTAAGCGCCGAACAACCGATTTATACGGGCGGGAAAATTACATCGGCCTATAAAATGTCGCAAATAGGCAACGAAATAGCGGGGTTGAATAAGGAACTTACCCGTACCGAAATCATTGTAAAAACCGACGAAGCCTACTGGACTTATGTGCAAACCAACGAACTGCTAAAGTTGGCTTTGTCGTATCAAAAAGTAGTGACGGAATTGCTGCGCAATGTGCAAGACGCACAAGAAGTCGGGCTAAAACACAAGAACGACGTGTTGAAAGTACAGGTAAAAGTGAACGAAGCAGAATTACAGGTGCGGCAAGCAGAGAACGGTGTGCGGCTTTCGCGTAAAAACCTTTGCCACACGATGGGCATTGCGCTCAATAGCGAAGTTGTTCTTCCCGAATCGTTCGACGAACCGTCTTTGGCCAACATCGACCGTTTGGCAGATTACACCAACCGTCCTGAATACTCGATGCTCGAAAAACAGATACAGTTGAAAGAGCAACAGATCAAACTTACCCGAAGTGATTTCCTGCCCCAAGTAGGCGTCGTGGCAAACTACGGATACATCAACGGTGTGAAATTGAATGGCGACAAACTTTTCGACAAAGCTTCGTTTACTGCTCTCGCCACCGTCAGCATTCCACTTTTCCAATGGGGCGAAGGACGCAATAAAGTCCGTGCAGCCAAAGCCGAACGCGACATCATGCAACTGCAACGCGACGATATTGGCGAACAAATGGAACTTGAGTTAACAAAGGCGTTGGATAAATGCGATGAATCGGATTTGGAAGTAAAATTAACCATCCGTTCGTTGGAACAAGCACAGGAAAATATGAAAGTAAGCGGCGACCAGTACACAGCGGGAATGGAAACGCTTGCTAATTTTTTGGAAGCACAAACTGTTTGGCAACGCGCATGGATGGAAAATATCAACGCTAAAACCCGCCAACGTTTCAATCAGACATATTATCTGAAAGCAGCAGGGAAGTTGTAATTTTACGGTCTGAAAGTTCAGTACATGACAAAAATAGCGTATGAAGGGAGTTGGATTGTTGTATGCATTCTCAGGTTGAACAGATGCAATCATACATTTTGTCATATACTAAAGTCTGAAAGTATTAAATACATGGCTGGTTGAAATAGAGAAATCTCTATTTCAACCAGGTAAGTCGGTGCCAGATAGATTCCAATGGTCCTTGTTTGTGGCTTTTCAGCCACCAATGGCAGAACCCGATTTGAGCAAACATCACCCCGAGCCCTATCACAAAACTCCAGGCAATACCGAGTGCCGAAGCCAACCCCAAGGCGTAAGGGAAGAAAATCAAACTGCCGATGATCGATTGGCTGACATAATTGGTCAGGCTCATTCGTCCGTAAAAGCGTAATCCGTTGGTCATTCTTTTAAAGATGTCGCTTTGGTAGAGTATCACAAATACAGCTACAAGCATTCCGGTAAAGGCGATATTGTACCACATCGTAAGGATGATCTGTAGGGAATCGATAGCAGAAGTTTTGCCCACATAGAATACAAAACTTGCGAGGAAGCTCCCGGCAAACGTCTTCACCCAAAAGCCGTCTCCCCGACTAAAGTAGTCACCACGCGCCAGTATCATACCCAGAATAAAGATTCCCGGTGCTTGCAACAGACGTCCGGCATCGACCGCCCAAAACAGGCTGGCTAACTGACCTATACCGATATTGGCAATAATCATGTCCCAGAAGTTGCCCGAATCGATCACCGTTTTCAGCGTCGGATAGTAAGCATCGTTAAGTAGTGTAGGCATGAAATTCACACCGAAACACTCCAATAATTCGATAGGCTGAATCAGAAACAGGCATGCAATTATCAGCAGCGTCTTTTGCGAAAACTTACGGAACGGGATCATCACAAAACCCATCACAGCAAAAAGCATCAGCACATCACCGCCGGGAAAGAAGGCAGCGTTGAGCGTAGCAAACAACATGAGTATCACCAACCGCCACGCGAAACGTCCGCCGAAATCCTTGCCTTTAGACTCCTGATTGCGTTGCTGGACGATGAATGTAAAGCCAAAAAGCAGAGCGAAAATGGTATAACTTTTTCCGGCAAAGATAAAAAACAGACCGTCCCAAACACTTTGATTGAGCAGTTTGGCTGTTTCTGATGTCGCTTCGGGATAAACACCATAAATAAAATGTTCGATAAAATGCAGCAGCATGATGGCCACTACGGCAAATCCACGCAGTGCATCGACGGATTCGACGCGACTCATTTTTAAGGGTTGATTCATATTGTTTACTTTAAATGTTTTCTGATATATTTATTGACAGGTTTCTCGAAATAGTAGAACGACAGCAGGCTAAAGCCGATGGTGATAGCCAGTAATACGGGTATGACCACCTGCCACGGGTAGTCCCACCCTGATTTCTGATAAAACTCTATGACAAAGAGGTGCAACAGGTACATCGCATAGCTGATATCGCCGCCGATAACTAAGTATTTATTACTCAACAAACGGGAGATCTTTCCTCTGTTCACCGCAAAGACATAAAGCATGCACGAGACAGGCAACCAATAGTACACCGAGTAGCGATATACTTTAGGTAGTATACCTGCCGATCCGAAATAGAAAAATGCGGCAAATAAGACTATCGTCCCTATCTCCAAACAAGTAGCACGGTTTACGCTCCAATTCTTTTCGCTTTTGTCATAAAGTCTGAAAAGCAACATTCCCACCAGAAAATCGGGCAACCGGGTCAACGGATTGACATACCACCAGGCTTTGATCTGTTCGTCGGGGGTACAGTACATTCCCCATGCAACCAGAATTCCTACAATAACCAGTACGCCAACCAACCGGCGGGCATTGCTTAACCATACTGCTAAAAACGGGAATAGAAAATAGAACAATTGCTCGCATCCCAAACTCCAGGACGGGGAGTTGAAGGAGAAAAAGTAGTCCGTCTGCGGCACAAACGGATGTAACAGAAAAAGTTGGGAGCAGAATTTCAGGGCCGTATCCCAGTTTATAGCCAACAAATACCCACCTGTAAAAAGCGAAAACAAAAGAGTGACCAGATGCAGGGGGTAGACCCTTGCAAAACGGGCTACCCAAAAATCACGCTTCGTAACCGTTTTTTGTTGAATTTTCCGCTGATAATTGTATGCAATAATAAACCCGCTCAGCACAAAGAAGAAACTCACTCCCACAAACCCCTCTTTATACAGGAAGTGAGAAAAATGTGAATCGATCAGATAGCAATGTGCCGCGAATACCATCAATGCAAAGATGAACCTCAGCGATGTAAGAGGTTTTATCATACCTGAACCTATAATGGCAATTAAGACCGCAAAGATAGCCTAAAGGAGGCTGATTTTTTAAAACTTATGCGAAAAAATGCACTTACTGCCCCCTCAATCTGCTCAGATCCCTATAATTAATCATGTCATTCTATCTTCACCCCCTTTAATCGTAACGCATTCACGATCACACTGACCGAACTGAAACTCATGGCCACGGCAGCAATCATGGGGGACAACAAAATACCGAGCGCCGGGTACAGCACCCCGGCGGCGATGGGGATACCCAGTGCATTGTACACAAAGGCAAAGAATAGATTTTGTTTGATATTCTTCATAGTTTTGTGACTCAGGTTCCTGGCTTTCACAATCCCCCGGAGGTCGCCTTTGAGCAGGGTGATGGCGGCGCTTTCGATGGCTACGTCCGTGCCGGTGCCCATGGCAATGCCGATATCGGCCTGTGCCAATGCCGGTGCGTCGTTGATGCCGTCGCCGGCCATGGCTACTATTTTGCCGGATACTTGCAGGCGTTTTATTTCTTCTAGTTTATCATGGGGCAGGCATTCGGCTTTGTAGGCGGAAAGCCCCAATTCCCGGGCAACGGCTTTGGCGGTAAGCGGGTTGTCTCCGGTGAGCATGATAACTTCCACACCTTGCGCCATTAACGCTTGTATGGCTTCGCGGCTGGTCCTTTTGATGGCATCGGATATGCTCACATAGCCTGCTACGAGGTTGCCCACAGCCAGATAGGAAACGGTTTTTCCGAGGCTCTGTTCCTGCGTTACTTCTTTTTCCACTTCCGGCGGAACGATGACCGATACCTGCTCCATCAGGGATTTGTTGCCCAATGCCAGATGCTTCCCTTGCACAAGACCGGTTACTCCTTTTCCGGCAACGGCTTCAAAGTTTTCCACTCCGGCGATGGCAGCCTGCTTTGCTTGCCCGAAATCGGTCACTGCTTTGGCCAACGGGTGTTCGCTGTGTTGGTTGAGCGAGGTGCTGAGATCGATGATATCGGCTTCGGAAAAGGATCCGAAGGCTTTTACTTTTTCCACAGTCGGCTTGCCTTCGGTGAGGGTACCGGTTTTGTCGGTGATCAGTACGTTGACCTTGTTGAAACTCTCCAACGCTTCGGCATCTTTGATGAGGATGCCGTTTTGTGCACCTTTCCCGATTCCGGTCATCACGGACATGGGCGTAGCAAGCCCCAGGGCGCACGGGCAGGCGATAAGCATCACGGCTAAAGCATTGCGGAACGCGAAGATGTATGCGGGTTCCGGTCCCCAGACGATCCATACGATAAAGGTAAGTACGGAGATGAGCAGTACCACGGGAACGAAAATACCCGAAACTTTGTCGGCCAGTTTTTGAATGGGTGCACGGGAACGGCTGGCACTTTCCACCATAGCGATGATTTGTGCCAGCAGGGTTTCGTCGCCCACTTTTTCGGCAACCATGGTGAAGGAGCGGGTTCCGTTGATGGTTCCGGAGCTCACTTTGTCGCCCGTTTTCTTATCTACGGGTATGGGCTCGCCGGAAATCATCGACTCATCGATACTCGTTGTCCCGGCCTCGATATAGCCATCCACCGGAATTTTCTCGCCAGGTTTTACGCGTAGGATATCTCCTTTTCTAATATCGTGGATGGAGATTATCCGGTCTTGTCCTCCGGCAACGAGGGTAGCATCGGTGGGTGCGAGTTTGAGCAGTTCTTTCAAGGCAGTATTGGTCTTGCTGTGGGCTTTGGCTTCGAGTACCTGTCCCAGCAGAACGAGTGTGAGAATGACGGTTACGGCTTCGAAATACAAATGCACGCCTCCGGAATGGCTCTTGAATTCATGTGGGAACAGGTTGGGGAGTATGAGTGCGACGATGCTGAAAAGGAATGCGGCCCCGGTGCCGATGCCTATCAGGGTGAACATGTTCAGGCGCCTGGTTTTGAAGGAAGTCCATGCGCGTTGGAAAAACATCCAGGTGGAATAGAAAACGACGGGCAGGGAAAGTACCAATTGTACCCAGCCCGAAACTTTCGGGGGCAGAACTGCCGACAATGGATTGCCCGGAATCATTTCGATCATGGCAATCAGGAAAACCGGAACGGTAAACGCCACGGCAATCTTGAACTTCTTTAACAGTTCCTTGTAGGTCGTCTCTTCTTCCTGTGGATTCAGGGGTAGCAAATCCATGCCGCATACGGGGCAATTGCCGGGACGGTCGTACATCTTATCGCCTTCGCAATGCATGGGGCAATAATACTTTGCAAGTTGTTTTTCCATGATTGTTTCGTTTATTAGGTTGAATATCCGTGATGCCTGGCTTGGATTTTACACATGCCGGTTTACGAAATCAAGCATGATGCGGGCGGTCAACTGCGGCTCTTCCATAAAACCCATGTGTCCCGAGTGTTCCAGCCACACGATTTGTGCCTGTGGGTGATTGGCTATTTTTCCAGTGCTTTGAGAACTCCCCGCACGGTCTTTGCCAGAAACTCCATCGTATGGATTTCTCCTTTTGTTTCCGATTTTCCATGTCCGGGAAAGTCTATCCTTACCGTGCGGACGCCTTCCAGCAAGGGGGTAAAATCTTCCCAAACATCCATTGAATCCAGATAGCCATGCAACAATACAACTACGGGTGAACCGGTCACCGAATCTCTTACACGGACAGAACATCCGTCCACTGTTATAAATTCTTCCATATTCAAAATTTGTTTGGTGTATTCTTTATCTCCTATATTTACAGCAAGTGGGCAGGGCGTTGTACGCGACTTCCGATGCTTTGTCACTTTCGGTGTCATGACCGGCTTGGGCAACTCTTTTGCTTACGATAGGCTGATTCGTCAACTGAGGGTCGAATTCAAACTCAAGTTCTTTTTTCTGCAGGTCCCATGTGGCAGATGATACTCCTTCCACACTCATGGCTGCTTTTTCAATGCGGGTTTTACACATCCCGCAGCTTCCTTGTACTTTCATTCTTGTTTTCATTGTCAGTGGTTTTGATATTAAAAAGGATGATAAATAGGTATGGGTTAATATGTGGCTACTATGCCACCGCCAAAACCCATATCGCTGTCATAATTTCCGGCAACGGAGATGTATTTGGTCAGGATATAACGCAGGTCGAAACGGTATTCCAGATCGGTATTGAAAGACATGTCCAATCGCAGACGCGAGGTAATGGCGAGGTCTTTCCGGCTGAGATTCAACCGTACGTTCCCTTCGATGTCGGCCTGCGCATCGGCCACCACCATCCAGGGCAACGTATAGGCAAGTCCGAACATCAAGGTACTGCGGTTATTTTCGGTATGCATGGAGCTGTAATGGTAATCCCATGCCACGTAGGGAAACCAGTATTGCATTTTGCCCAGATACCTTCCCAAGCGAACGGTAGCCATATAGCCGTCCTCATCGTTCCAGCCCGTGTGCCAATTGGCACCCAGAGCGTAACGGGTGTTGGACAGCATGGCTTCACCGTGTGTGCCGTTGCTGGCTACTCCTGCGTGAAACATGGGGTGGATCTCGCGGTCGTCGCTCAGGAATTTGCGGTAAGACTTCTTCGGTTCGGAAATATCAGGATTGGGCGGCGAATTTTCGTAGGTGAATACACGCCCCATTCCGCTCATCATGTGGTAGAGGATGTGGCAGTGGAAGAACCAGTCGCCACCATTTTCGGTAGCGGCAAATTCCAGCGTATCGGTTTCCATGGGCATGATATCTACTACGTTTTTTAGGGGGGCATAATCGCCTTGTCCATTCAGAACACGGAAGAAATGCCCGTGCAGGTGCATGGGGTGGCGCATCATACTGTTGTTGTACATGATGATGCGTACGTTCTGGCCTTGTCTGATTAAAATGCGGTCGGCTTCGGAAAGGACTTTGTTATCCAGCGACCATACGTAGCGGTTCATATTGCCTTCCAGTTTGAAGTGCAGTTCTTTCCAAGGGGCATCGGGGAGTGTAGTTTTAACGGGCGAACGTAGCATACCGTAGTTGAGGGTGACGATTTGCCCCGGTTCTTGTGACATGTCCATGCCTTCGTGGTGCACATGGGAATCACTGCTTTTTTCACGCAATTCGGGGTACATAACCTCGTTCATATCCATTTTCTGCACACTCATCTTCATGCCCATGTCGTCCAGGTCGCCGTTCATCTTCATCATGTCATTCATCATTTTCATTCCGGCGAAATAGTCGAGTTTAGGAAGATCGGGCGCAGGCATTTTCATCCCTTTGCCGAGCCATAGTGAAGTATGCCTGGTACGGTCTTCGGCGGTGGCACGGAGTTCGTAACGCATATCGTTGGGGATGGATACAATAACGTCGTATGTTTCGGCCACACCGATAATCATGCGGTCCACTTCTACGGGAACCACGTCCATACCGTCATTGGCGACTACCAATAGTTTACCGCCTGCAAATTGCAACCAGAAATAAGTGGATGATGAGCCGTTGATGATTCGCAGGCGTATTTTTTCTTTGGGATTCAACGACGTGAATTCAGTTTCCTGCATCCCGTTTGCCAGCATGGCGTCATAATAAATATCGCTGACGTCCATGGCATGCATACGTTTCCACTCGTTGGTTAGTTTCACGCCCAGATTGCCGGTTTTGATGGCTTCGAAGTAGTTTTGCGTGGCGCCTTTCTTTATCATATACCAGTCGTTGGCGGCGCGAAGGCTCCGGTGTACTTCGGCAGGGCGTTCGTTAGTCCAGTCGCTTAACAGCAAAACGTATTCTTTCATCGGTGGTTCCTGACGTTTATGGATGATAAGGCTGCCATACATCCCGCTTTGCTCCTGTAGTTTGGTGTGCGAATGGTACCAATAGGTCCCGCTTTGGACAATGGGGAATGTATAGACGGCTGTTTTACCTGCCTGAATGGGTGCGGTGGTGAGGTAGGGGACTCCATCCATGTGGTTGGGCAGAATCAGACCATGCCAATGAAGCGAAGTCTCGGTTCTCAGCGTATTGTGCACATGGATTTCAGCAGTATCCCCTTCGGTAAAATACAATGTTGGGGCAGGAATCTGACCATTGATGGCAATGGCCTTGCGCGTCTTCCCGGTGTAATTGACGGTGGTGTCGGACACGGTCAAATGGTACACGACAGTTCTTGACTGCGCCATGGTGTACACACAAACGAAGAGGAATAGCGGTATGAATAGGATTCTGTGCATGGTGGTTTTATATATTTAGGTTATCTGCAAGAAACATTCCCACCATATAAAACGATATTCAGGTGGTTTGGTTTAACTAAGAAATGAATATCGCCACGCTTTGGGGTAATCTTATTGACATCTGATTACCCGTAATCTCCTATAATTAATGATGTCATCGATAAGGAACCGGCAACAATCTTGTCATTAAATATTTTTAATTTGTCTTTGGACGATTGCAAGGCCAGTGTATATAACAGAGGAATATAATGTTCTTCGGTGGGTATTCTCAGGGTGATATCTTTGGTGAGTTCGCTGTAATTACCGTACCTTTGCAGTGATAATGAATAATGGAATAATATGATACTGAAAACAGAAAGATTAGTCTTGCGACCCTGGCGGGATACAGACGCAGAAGATTTATACAACTATGCCAAAGACGACCGGATTGGCCCCATTGCAGGTTGGCCTCCACACCAAAGTGTAGCAGAAAGTGCTGAAATTATCCGTACCGTTTTTGCCCAGGATGGGGTATTTGCCGTTACTTTAAGAGAGGATGACAGGGCTATTGGTTGTATCGGATTGATTTGTGGCGCCAAGAGTAATTTCCCGATCAGCGACAATGAAGGCGAAATCTCCTATTGGATTGGAGTACCTTATTGGGGCAAGGGTTTTATTCCTGAAGCGATTCGCGAAATCATGCGTTACGGTTTTGAAGATTTAAAGCTGACGGCATTGTGGTGCGGCTATTTCGATGGAAATGAGCAGTCGAAACGTGCGCAGGAGAAGTGTGGCTTCCGTTATCACCATACTGATAAGGATAAGTTTTTTGAGTTCACGAATGATATCCGCACGGAACATGTCAGCCAGATTAGCAAAGAGGAATGGAGTGAACTTTAGCTCCGGGAATGATCAGCCAGTCATCTATCAGTTTCAGAGTCAGCGAACGCATGTACATCTCATGGCTTTCCTGTGGAGAATGGCGAACAACAGATGTTTGATTTTCAGGATTTTAATCCCGTTGGCTTTTAATTTTTTCATCTTGTGAAATGGGAATTATCTGATTGCATTTTACTCGGCTACAAAGGTTACATAAGTAAACGAGGTGTCGCAAATCTAAATATATATCTGTAACGGCCTTTACTCACTGTAAACTTTATAGCCGTAACTATACCATTTTGTCAATCTTATCATTTTGTCATTCCTGCCCCTTTCAGGATCGCTTATTTGAACACAGAAGGAGGGGTCGCTCTCAAAAGCCGAAGGATTTTTGGTTTTTATTATTCAATTTGAAATTCATTTTGGGTGATCAACGGCAATTGGATGTCAAATGATTATTTTACCGTCAATTTGGCAGTGATGCGAACCGATCGACAGATAAACGACAAAATGAAAAAGAACGAAAAATGCAACAAGCCAGCTCAGAATAGCTCCAAATTGGAGGTTTTCAGCGGTAGGTTCAGAGCCCTCTTGCCGAAGGTTTTAAAGGTTCCGGTCGAAGGTTTAAAACCTTCGGCAAGAGGGTTTAAAACCTTCGAACTCTTTTTTCATAACCAATGAGCCATATTTACACAAGAAAACTGCATTTTTATGGTATGTTCATGTAAATATGTGCATGAAATATGCATGTAGTATACAGTTTTTTTTCTGTAATAGGGCGATAGCCGCAATTTTGCGTTATCAATATTCAGAATAAACAGATTTATAGACACCGATATCAGTCTTTTGGTATCATTAAGATATTTTATCGAATGAAGTAATACGGTTGCCATGTATGGGCAAGAAAGTGACCATAGCTAAATAATTTTGCGAAGAAGGTTTGATACATTTTATATCTCAAAGACTAAATTTTCACGAAAAATAGGTAGAATATAACTTGAAAAGTATATATTTGTCCATACAATTATCCTAACCAAATCTCTGAAAATGAACGTACAAGCGTGTCTTTACTTCTTGTTATTATTTTTCTGTACAGCCACATCCCCGGTTAAAGGACAGAACATTACATTCGGCCACCTGACGACCGACGAAGAACTCTCGCACTTTTCCGTCAACAGCTTGTACCTCGATGAACACGATCTCCTTTGGATCGGGACCCGGGAAGGGCTGAACCGGTACAATGGCAACCATATTCATACCTATAAACTTCAAAAGGACGATCCCAACAGCCTTTTCTGCAACAACGTCCTGCGCATCACCGGAAACAGGGAAGGGAAGATCTATCTGCTCTGTACCGATGGGGTGGCCGAGTTCGACCTCCGTTACCAGCAATTCAGAACCCTGTTGCTGGGCAATATCAGTACCATTTACTTCAACAAACGGTTGTATATAAGTATCAGGAACGAAATCTATATCTACAATGAAGCGACTCGGAATTTCGATTTCTATTACCAGTTACCCCGGAAGGATATTTCTATTACTGCTTTGCATCTGGATGATAAAGGCTATCTGTGGCTGGGTACCAGCAACAGTGGAGTGTACAAAGTCAGCGGGCGAAAAGAACTCCAACAGTTACTACCCAAAGGAAAAATCACCCATATCTATCAGGATTCTACCGGCGAACTCTGGATAGGCACCTGGGAACATGGATTGTTTCACATCGACCGGGAGGGGCAGGTGACCAACTTGCTGCACCGTTCCGGCGATCCGGCAAGCATCTCCTCCAATTTCGTCACTATGTGTTGTGAGGACGATCTGGGCGATATTTGGATCGGAACGTTTAGCGGACTGAACCAGTATCGCCGGGGCGAAGGCGTGGTGAATACCTACGTAGCCCGGAAGGATAGACCGAAAGGGCTTATCCATTCCTCCATCTGGTGCATTGTTAAGGATGCGCAAGGTACAATCCTACTGGGTACCTATTTCGGCGGGGTGAATTTTTTCAATCCGGCCTACGAAATATACACCCACCACCGGGAGTCCGATGTGGAGGCAAACGGTCTGAGCAGTCCGGTGGTAGGCTGCATGCTGGAGGACAAACACGGCAATCTGTGGATATGTACGGAAGGTGGGGGAATCAATGTGTATGAGCGGGATCGCCGGAGATTCCGGTGGTATTTGCCTGGCAAAGGACCGGACGGATTGTCGGAGAGCAGTGTCAAGTCCATCTGGTACGACGAGAAAAATGAAGTGATGTGGTTCGGCACGCACCTGGGTGGTCTCAACCGGCTGGATCTGAAAACCGACCGCTTCACCCAGTTCCCGAACAAGGACGGCGACCTGAATATCCTTCCGTCAGATATTGTACAGGACATTGTACCCTGGCGGGGCCAATTGATTCTGGCCACACAAGAGGGAGTCACCCTGTTCGATCCCCAGACAGGCATCTTCCGACGGATGTTTATCGATAAGCGCGAAGGACGTTCCATTCACATGGTGTCCGATTTGCAGATAGACCGGGAGGGAACTCTCTGGATGGCTGTTGCCGGCGAAGGGGTCTTCGCTTACCGCTTCGATACCGATTCATTGGTCAACTACCGCTATCATCCCCACGTTCCGGGATGCATCAGCAACAACAACATCAACAGCATTCTGGAAGATAGCCGGGGAAATCTCTGGTTTTCCACTTCTGGTACCGGACTGGACCGTTACCTCCGGGCGACCAATAGTTTCGAGAATTTCGACTCCCGCAACAATGGCCTTTCCAGCGATTGCGTGTACGAAATGTGCGAGTCATCCACAACGGGGCACTATCTGCTCATTACCGACCAGGGATTTTCTTTGTTCGATCATCCCCGGAAGGAATTCATCAATTACAGCAAAGAAAACGGATTTCCACTAACGGCAGTCAACGAAAACGCCCTCTACATGACTCGTGACGGAGAGGTGTTTTTGGGAGGTGTGCAGGGCATGATCTCTTTCTATGAGAAAAAACTACGGTTTACCCCCAAGGCGTACAACATCATGCTGGCCAGCCTGAAGGTCAACGGAAGGGAGATCGTGCCGGGTGACAATACCGGGATTCTGCGCCAGGATATTTCATATACCACTGAAATCGAGCTACCCGCAGGACATTCGATGCTTACTATCGAGTTTGCCACCTCCAATTATATTTCGGCCAATAAAGAGCCGCTTGTCTACCGGCTGGAAGGGTTTTCAGACGACTGGAACCGAATCCGTGAACCGGACGCCATCACCTATACCAATCTGAGTCCCGGACGGTATAGACTGGTTATCCGTCCTGCCCAGGTCGATAGTCTGGCCCAGGAATGCCGGTTGGACATCCTTGTCCCCCCACCTTTCTATCGAAGCCTGTGGGCATACCTTATTTATATAGTGATTCTCGGTACGGCAGGCTGGATTCTGTTACGTACGTACAATTCTCGCATCCGCCTGCAGGAATCGCTGAAGTATGAACAGAAACACTTACAAGACGTAGAGGCGCTCAACCAGTCTAAACTGCGCTTCTTCACCAATATCTCCCACGAGTTCCGTACTCCGCTCACGCTGATTGTCGGTCAGGTGGAGGCGCTGATGCAGGGCCAATCGTTTACTCCGCAGGTGTATCAAAAAATATTGCGGATTTACAAGAATAGCTTGCAGTTGAAGGAACTGATCTCCGAGTTGCTCGACTTCCGCAAACAGGAACAAGGACACATGAAGATTCGGGTAGCCCAGCACGATCTGGTGAAATTCCTGTACGAGAATTATCTGTTGTTCCAGGAATATTCCCAGCTTCGGCAAATAGACTTCGTTTTCCACAAGGAGGTGTATGCCCTGCTGGTCTGGTACGATTCCCGCCAGATGCAGAAGGTGGTCAACAACCTGCTGTCCAATGCCCTGAAGCATACCCCCTTGGGAGGTTCTATTATATTGTCTGTCTACCGGAAGGGGAATGAGGCGGTGGTCGAAGTAACCAATACCGGGCCGGGGATCCGCAAGGACGACTTACCCTATATCTTCGACCGTTTTTACCAGACGAAGGAGTCCGAGGCATTGGGGAAGGGTACCGGATTGGGATTGGCATTGACCCGGGGAATTGTGGAACTGCATGGCGGACAGGTTTTGGTACAAAGCGATCCTGAGCAAGGAAGTACGTTCAGGGTAGTGCTGAAGCTGGGAAACCAACACTTCCTGCCCGAACAGATCGATCAGCAGGAGCAGCAGAGCGAGAACCTGTATCAGGAAGATTCGGAGCTGAAAGTATTCGAACCGGAGGAAGATGTCGCAGACTCTCTGGG
Organism: Bacteroides sp.; assembly: GCA_031554665.1. Taxonomy (GTDB): domain Bacteria; phylum Bacteroidota; class Bacteroidia; order Bacteroidales; family Bacteroidaceae; genus Bacteroides. Next base: position 16,246 of record JAVBVA010000023.1, read on the forward strand.
GGAGATCTTCTTGGGACGGCGTATCTCCAATGCTATCATCCTCATTGTGGAAGATAACGAATCCATACGCCACATGTTGTGCGATGTCTTTCGGACTTACTACCACGTCATCAGTGCTTCGAACGGTGAGGAAGCTTGGGGGCTGGTCGTCAAAGAGTCTCCGCACATTGTACTGAGCGATGTAGTGATGCCCTGCATGTCGGGCATGGAGCTGTGCCGGAAGATCAAGTCCGATCCCGAAACCTGTCACATCCCGGTCGTCCTGCTTACCGCCCGCACCACCACGGAGCACAATCTCGAAGGACTGCGCATGGGGGCCGATGACTATATCACCAAGCCGTTCAACATCAACCTGCTCGTATCGCGTTGCAACAATCTGGTCAACTCCCGCATTATTCTGCAGGAGAAATTCAGCCGGCAACCGCAAATGTTTGCGCAAACACTGGCTACCAACCCCATCGACAAGGAGCTGCTCGACCGGGCTACGGAGATTATTGAAAAGCATCTGGACGATACTGAGTTCAGTGTCAGCGTCTTTGCCCAGCAAATGGGAATGGCGCGCACCAGCCTCTTCTGTAAACTCAAAGGTATTACCGGACAGACGCCCAACGATTTCATTCTCTCCCTCCGCCTTAAAAAAGGAGCGTACCTGTTGCGCAATCAGCCCAAACTGAATGTCACGGAGATTGCCGACCGGACCGGATTCAGTTCGCCCCGCTATTTCAGCAAGTGCTTTAAGGATGCTTATCATGTCAATCCGCTGGCCTACCGCCGGGGGGAGGAGCCGGAGGGTAGTGATGAGAAGTGAGAAATGTACTTTTTGACTATTTCTTTGTACGGACTTACCCGTCTTTTCTGTAGCCATGCTCTATATTTGAATATTCATACTTTGCTATATAGAACATGAAAATGCATCTTTCTACTACACTAATTCTGACTGGAATTGTATTACTTACCGGTTGTAGGACAAAGCCGGCGAAACCCACTGATGGGCAAGCCCGCTCTCCGAATGTCATTTGTATTTTCTCAGACGATTTGGGCATAGGCGATCTGAGTTGTTACGGAGCAACCCTGATAAGCACTCCCCACATTGACCGGATGGCTGGGCAGGGAGTACAGTTCTCCAATGCCTATTCCACATCGGCTTCCTGCCAGCCTTCCCGGTTCGGGCTGCTGACGGGCATATACCCTTGGCGGGTCACGCAGAAAGATGGGGCAGCGGACTACTCCGGATTGCTTATCGACACAACCCGTGTTACACTGGCTGGTATGTTCGCGCAAGCCGGGTATAATACCGGAGTGATCGGGATATGGCATTTTATCCCGGACATGGCCGCCGTCCACCATTCAGGATTCGATTACGAATTCATTCTGCCACCCGTACAGGATCAGAGCAAGCGGATATATATGGAAAACGGACAGGTATCGGAGCTGGAGCCCAGTAAGCATATATCTTCCCTGATCATGAAAAAGTTTGAAGAATACATCTCTGCCCACAAGGATCGTCCTTTTTTCTTGTATATAGGTACGCAGGGCATCGACATGTCGCAGATGCCGGACCCTAAATTTGAAGGCAAGAGTCAACTCGGCGTCCGGGGCGATATGATCCTGCAACTGGATGGCAGCATCGGCCAGATTCTACAGACCCTCGACCGCTATCGTCTCATGGAAAATACGTTGATTCTGTTTACCAGCGACAACGGCCCTGTGATCAATGAGCGCACTTCCGACAGTACAGGCTACGCATGGGGCACACATAACCCGGGCGGGATGTACCGCGGCGGAAAGCACAGTATCTACGAAGCCGGAAGCAAGGTTCCCCTCATCATCTGTTGGCCGGCCGGAGTCAAGCCGAGCAAACAACAAACCCTCTTTAGCCATGTGGATATATACGCCTCACTTGCCGCCTTGCTCAACCAACAGATACAACCGGGCCAAGCGCAGGATAGCGAAGACCATCTCCCCGTCCTGTTAGGTAAAGAAGTATTCGGCCGGGAATATATCATCGAGCAGAGCCTGCACAACACCTTGGCCATTGCCAAAGGAAGATGGAAGTATATCGAACCTGCCAAAGATTCTTTTGCCGGAACTAAGCATTGCACCGAGTTGGGCGATGAATGCCAACCTCAACTGTATGATCTTTCGGCCGATCCGCAGGAACAGCACAACGTAGCCCGTCAAAACCCGCAGGTCGTTGCCGAACTGTCTGCACTGCTGAAAAAGGAAAAAGAGAAATAGCTTTTAGTATCCCTGAAAGAGCAATATTGTACAGGGAAATAGTAAAGTCTTCCATCCGTACAGGATTGTACAATTGATGTACGATACAGAGCCGTCGGGTATCCGTGAACCGTTTATCTTCGTATCAGTAAAAGTTACTTGCGAAAGCATTAACTAAGAAATAAAAAATCTGATAAGAGTATGAGGGTAATCGTAAAAAAACTTCAGATACTGCTTTTCCTGCTTGCCGGAATATTACAGGTGCAGGCGCAGACTAAAGCAAACAGGACAGATAAGCCATTCTGGGCGATAAAGACCAACCTGCTGTATGATGCCACTACCGCATTCAATCTCGGAGGAGAATTCAATCTGGGTCGGCGTACCACACTCGAAATTCCTCTCAACTACAACCCCTGGACGTTTTCGGACAATAAGAAATGGAAGCATTTCCTCGTGCAACCGGAGCTTCCCTCCTGCTCCAGTGCGCGAAATGCGAATGGATGTTCTTCACAAAATAGATAACCCCAATTTTATTCATTTAATTCTTTTATATGTATGAAGACTAAATCTCTATTAGTAACAATGCTTGGCCTCCTGACTGGTTTGGCAAGCTGTAACAAGGACGAAATGGTGGACGAAAGCGGCAGAGTCGTTTCCGGTAAGGATACGTATATGCAGATCACCATCTCACAGTCCAGAACACCGGGTACGTATGCCACCACTGACCTTAATGCGTCGGAGGAAGAATCAGATTTCAGCACTGTAGACCTGTATGTGTACGACCTTACCGCCAATGTACTCGAGGTACACAAGCGTATCAATAAAGATAAGTTTACCGGAGCTGCTGCCGGCAACAATGCGGACGAATGGAAATACACTTCTGATACCAAGATTCCATGTAAAACCGGAAACAAGAAAGTGCTGGCCGCTTTGAATATTTCCCAAGCCCGTGGAATAGCCATTGCCAATAAAGGGATGAACTTATTCGTCGACTCGCAGTTCGGTGTGACTAATTATGGGGCGAGCGACGATGCACTGGTCGACTTTGATTCGCCGGAACCTCGTGGTATTGCTATGTTCAGCGTAGGCGAAATTACTGCTACCATGTATCCCGAAAGTGATGCAACCAACTATGCACTCTATAATAAGGTGACCATTCCCGTACAACGCCTGGTAGCCAAAGTGACCTTACAGGAATTGGACGGTATGGTGGTAGAAGCGGGAGGAGGAAAAGTGTTCAATCTGGAATATGCATTGGCAACTACCAATCTGAAAACCTACTTGTTGCGTCCCTGGGGAGCAGCCGGTTCGGGTGCTGTGAAGGATCACAACTGGATCGGTGGAAGCTATGTGTCTACCGATTTTTTTGCATCGCCTGCCTCTGTACTTACCGATGCCGACTACGTAACCCTCAACGCAAAGGATGTGCCTGTAAAAGAGCTCGTTGCCCGCTATTGTCCGGAAAATACCTCCGAAGATTTCTTTCAGAAGGAAGTAACCGCTGCCGTGGTACGCTGTAAATATGTACCGGGTGAGGTGATTGAGTTCACCAATGGCTTGGACAATACAGGAGGGTATACCACTATTACCAGCCCTAACTATGATGAAGGCATTGTGGCTACATTCTACACCGTCTCCCTGGCCGGAGGTGTGAAACAGTATTTCCTGAAACCGGCGGTAGCTACTGCCTATGCTACCGAGAAGGGCGGAACCCTGACCGAATTTACCGATGGTTACTCTTATTACCGGGTGTACCTCAATCCGAAGGGGGTAGCCAATAAAACCACTATTGAAGGTAATGCTCTGACGTTTGCCGGATATGCAAATGGGGCAGTAGGCCCTTACGATGTCATCCGCAATGCGTATTATCGGGTAACCATCAGCAGGATCGTGGCACCGGGTAACTCCACTCCCGAGCCGGTAATTCCCAATGATCCCGTATCCATTCCCACAGATATTATAGCTCATATCGATATTGTAGCTTGGGATGTAGTGCCACAGGACGAAGAGCTTACTCCGATGTAATTCCATGTGAATCCGTTGGCCTTAAGCAGATAATTATTAAAGATAAGAATATGAAGCCTATCCATTATATATATGTACTGATGACGCAGCTTTGCCTGGCAATCCTGATATCCTGCATCCGGGAAGACCAGGCGGATTGTCCTGCGAATCTGAAAGTCTATTTCGCCTTCGAACCGGCCACGTATGCCCGTACCGGTGTCAATCCGGAGGAAGTGGATAAGTTAAACCTGTTCATCTTTGATTCCCGGGGAATATTCCGTGGTGTGTGGGTGGACGAGAGTCCCACCCTCACGCCTGGGTATTACATGACCATTCCCGTACTGCCCGAAGATGACTATCGTTTCATAGTCTGGGGCGGTCTGAAAGAATCCTATATCACCCAACCTGCTTCCCTCACTGCAGGACAGACCACTTTTGTCGAAATCCAGCTACTGCTCCACCAACTTTCCGGAGCGATAAACACCCGTATTCATCCGCTTTTCCATGCCGAAAAGACAGCGCATATCCGTTCCGGTATCCGCGAGCAGCACATTGCCCTGCTGTTGGTGCAAGCTTACAATACCATCAATCTCACCACCGAAGGCTTTCCGTTTACCGATGACCGCTTTCGGCTCACCATTACAGACAACAATGGAATCTATAACTTCGATTATTCTTTCGCTTCCTGTGGCGAAATCACATATACCGTCCCCTGTACCCCGGACAATGACGGACAGATGCGGGCCTCGCTCAATATCCTAAAACTGGCAGCCGACAGGCATCCGCTGTTTGAGATACAGAACGAAACCCAACAAAAAACCTTATATAGCGCCGACCTGATTGCCCTTTTAAACCAGATCGGTGATATGGACTACAACCGCATACATACGTTCGACATCCATATCAAATTTACCTTCGACGGCACGGATCTGTCGGCCACGGTTCACATCAACGGCTGGGAGGTGACGGAGGTTGACGAAGTGCTTTATTAATAGAAAAACAGAAAGATATGACATTCGGTAAATTGAAAACATACGGTCGTTTCCTGTTCTTCACCGGAATCGGGTCGATGATTCTTTCCTGTTGTACTACCAATCACTTCGGAGGCGATGATGATACGGGTGGAGGCGCGGGCAGCCATACCCGGGTGCGGGTATTCCTGAGCATGCCGGCCACCGCTTCGCCAGCCACCTACGCCATCTCCGGCACAGACGAAAACCACGTAGAAACCATTGACGTGTTAGTTTTCAGGAGAGACGGAAGTACCTCTTCCGGATGGGCATACGTTTACAAAGCACAGGGCACAGCCATCTCCAACCGAGCCGACGACAGCTCGAAGAAACAGTTCGACGTGACCTTGTACACCCTGACCAGCCCGCAAACCCTGGTGGTTCTGGCCAATGTACGCAACGAAGTGGAAGCGTTGGGCGACATTGCCATAGGAGCCGATAAGGAAACACTTCTGAAAAAACTTCTCTTCACGAATACCGGTAACTGGAACGCCACACCCGAGGACAATGCCGGTCAATTCCGGCCATTTCCCATGTGGGGCGAGAAAAAAGAGGTGGTGCTCACACCGGACATGACGGAAATAACCGGTATACAACTGCTACGCAGCATTGCCCGTCTTGATGTGGTCGTCAGCCAACCTATCATCGACGCCGCTACCTTTCAACTGCATGAAGTGCATGTGTACAATAGCAAGCATACCGGTTACATCGTACCAGATCCCGACCTGATGAGTACTGGAAAAGCGACCGCAGCCACCATACCTGCTGATGCCGGTGAATATGCGTCGTGGAACAACGGCACCCCATTGTCTTACACCGTTCCGTCAACCATGCGGAACGCTTTTGAGCGGACTATGTACTTGCTTGAAGCACAGGCCGCCCCAACGGGAAAAACCTTACAAGCTACCTGTGTTGTTATCGGAGCTAAGTACGGCGTGGACACGGATGTTTCTTACTACCGGGTGGACTTTCTCCAGGCAGCAGACCGCACCCGGTACAAAGACATACTCCGCAACCATCATTATCGCATCAACATCATCAAAGTCACAGGCAAAGGCTATCCCACGGCGGACGATGCATTCAACTCCAAGTCCCTGTTTATTGAAGCAGAGGTACAGGAATGGAACGATGGAGATATCCATGTGATCTTCGACGGGCAATACCTGCTAACGGTCTGTCCTGGGCAATTCTCCTTTCCGCGCGATGCTATTGCCGAGCCGGGCGAGCAGAACAAGCTGACCATTTATACAGACTATCCCGCAGGTTGGAGCATAGAAAATATTGTGGAAGTTGCCGACGGTACCAGCCCCGCCACCTGGCTCTCGGTACAGGAAGTCACCAACGGATTGCCCGGAACGGCGAAAGAACTCTGGCTCCAAGTAGCAGAAAATACCACGGGCAGCGAACGCAAGGCCAGGATCATAGTAGCTGCCGGACGCATGCGCTATCAGGTGACGGTAAAACAAAGTGTCGTCCCGGAAATCAACCTGTTCATCACCGATACGGCCACTGGAAACGAAATTACCGAACTGCTGTTTGCCTCCGGCAAAGACGCGCTGCCCGCTGCCCGGAAGTTTACAGTCGGCTGGCTTCCGGCAAGCGCTTCTCCGTCGGTCACTATAACGCCCGGCCAGATTGCTTTTGCCTATCAGGCAGGCTCAGATGTCATCGCCACAGGAACCCTGCCGGGTGGGACAGGAAGCCGAATCTACACCATACAACCTACGGCTATTCCAACCGCCAATCTATTGGACGAGCCGTTCATGGAACGGGTGACGCGGGTAGACTATACCGTATCCAACGGAACGGAGATAGCTGCCCGGAGTATCTATCTCCGGCAGATGTCGTACAATTTGGTAAGCACCACGCAAAGCGTTTACTCCATGAACGGAGACGAATACGCGTTCACCGTGAAATCCAATTATCCTTGGAAGGCGGAGGTCGTACAGTGGGGAGATGCACCGGGCAAGGATGTGATCGTACAACTGATCACCACCACCGGAAGCGCCAATACTACTACCGGGGTACAGGTGAAATTCAGGACGGCCAACGATATGATTGACCCTTACATCTATCTGGGAACAGCCAGGGTGAAGTTTACCTGCCTGCTCGATGAGTCGGTCACGGAAACCGTGAGTCTGCTGTGCGCTTCGGGAGTGGTACAAAACGAATCGAACAGCTACTTGGTGCAACCTGGTGGTAAAGGCATCCTCATACCCGTGAGCCGTGCTAACGCTGAAGTAACCACCGAACGCATCGATGCCGATGATGTCTTTACTTCCGAACTGCTCTGGACAGACCATCCGGGCGGAGTAAGCACCACAGCAGCCATCCGGAAGATTACGGTAGCCGGACAGGGAAAAAGCGGATACATTCTGGTGACCCCCGGACCGGCTGAAGGAAACTCGGTGATTACCGTCAAAGTAGGTACGGCAATCAAGTGGAGCTGGCACATCTGGGTAACGGCATACGACGGCAGTACTACCAAATCTAATAACGGAGTGGTATTCATGGACCGCCACCTGGGAGCGCTCACCGGATATACCACCAGTAGTAATAACAATTACTTCAAAACCGGATTACTATATCAATGGGGACGGAAAGATCCCACTCCGACGGGAGTATCGGGTAATGTTGAACCGACCTTATACAATGCCGCCGGTGTAGGTTCTACCAACCGGATCACCAAGGCCAGCGGAGGAAGTCTGGAACAGTCGATTACGAATCCGGCCACGGTGTATTACCGCGGATCACCTACGTATGACTGGTATTCGGCCAACACAGCCGGTCAGAATAATGAATTGTGGGGAGCCACCGAAGGGAAAACGGTGTACGATCCATGTCCCGTAGGATGGCGAATCCCACAAAGTGGCGCTTGGAACGGTGTGAGTACCAGTGGCGCTACCTGGAACGGAGGGTACACCTGGAGCACCACCTCAACAGACATAGGGTACTACCCGGCCGCCGGAGGAAGAAGTACCAATGGAGTACTGTTCGATGTGAATCAGTACGGGCACGTATGGGAAGCGACTACCAATGGTATAAACGGGCTGTCCTTTTATTTCTATAATGGTAGTGTCAATCCCGGTTACGTTAGCTACGGCTACCGGATGCGCGGTTATTCGGTACGTTGTGTACGCGAGTAAGAGTGAATCATTAACGAGATAATATCGTGTATATGAACAAGAAACTTAAATATCCTTCACTGCTCTCGCTGTCTCTCCTGCTGGTCGGTTGTCTGGCCGAAGAGGTATTGGAAGAGGGACGGGGAAAAGCAACCGGAGACGAAACCCTGGTAACCGTCACCTTGCGTATGCCTGCTACCACCACACCTGCGCCCGATACGTATGCCATCTCGGTGGAGGATGAGAATGAGGTAGCCACCATTGACGTGCTGGTGTTCAAGCCCAATGCTGCCCGGTCCTCGGGTTGGGAGTTTGCCTATAAAACCAAGGGAAACACCATTACCGACCAGTCGGGCGACAATCCTATCAGGGGCAAAAAGAAGTTCGATGTCCGGTTGTTAACAGATGAGGACAACCTGCAAAAACTGGTTATACTGGCCAATGTGCGCAACCAGATCGAAGTGCTGGGCGAACTCAGCCCGGGTACCGACAAGGACGAACTGCTGGGCGTACTGGTATTTGCCAACGCCGGGAGCTGGAATGCCAACAACGACAACAGCCAGCCTGTCGGTGCTCCCGACCGTTTCCTGCCTTTCCCCATGTGGGGAGAAGTGACGGCGGATATCCGGAAGTCCACCACCCAGATCTCCGGGGTAACCCTGCTCCGAGGCATTGCACGCATGGATGTGGTGCTGGCCAATGCTGTCACCGGTTTCGAACTCAATGAGATTTATGTGTACAACAGTAAGAACAAAGGACAGATTGTTCCCGCTGTTGCCCACCTCGACGGTTTCAACGCTAGGGTAAAGATGGCCACGGTTCCTGATGGGGCTATCAATAACATTACACCGCTACGGTATGAAGTGCCCGCAGGGATGGAGCGTGTATTCGAACGTACCATTTACCTGTTCGAAGCCCGGGGCATGGCAGCTGGTCAGGCATCGGAAGCTACCTGCCTGGTGGCAGGCGGCACATTTGCTTCGGACACGCAGACAACCTATTACCGGATTGACTTCTTCCGGAAAGATGCGGAAGGCAATGATATGGCCGACTATGACGATGTTTTGCGCAACCACCGCTATCGCATCTACATCACTGCCGTTTCCGGATCCGGATACAAGACTGCGCAGGAAGCGTTCGACTCCCGACCTCTCAACATGAAAACCGAAATAAAGGCCTGGGACGATAGTGGAATGACCGACGTACTATTCGACGAACAATACATGCTGGCCGTTGGCCCGTCGGAATTTTCTTTCTTCCGGGATGCTTTACCCATCGCAATGGAGAAGAACAGGTTGTCTGTTTATACTGATCATCCTTTGGGATGGAAGATCGAGGAGGTAGTAGATGCAGCCGATGGAATCACTCCTGTGAGCTGGCTTTCGGTTCAGGATGACACTACAGGCACGGCAGAGGTTAAGAAGAACCTTTGGCTCCGGGTAGGCGAAAACAATACCGGTAACGAACGTACCGCCCATATTGTGATAAATGCCGGGCGACTGCGCCATACAGTGGTCGTGAAGCAAAGCATCGATCCGGGCGCCGAACTGTTGGTACTTGATCCGCTTACGGGGAAAGAAATCAGCGGACTACTGTTTACCGCCCCCAAAGATGCACAGCCTGCCGCCAGACAGTTTTCCGTTCAATGGAACCCGGTAAGCGCTTCTCCGTCGATAACAACCTCTTTGTCGGGAAACAATCCGGCATTTACGTTCCAGACCGGTTCGGACGTCATAGTATCGGGACATATCCCTGCTGGAGCATACCAACAGACTTTCACCGTTTTTCCTACTCCTATAATGAAAACTGACCTGACCGACAATCCATTCATGGAACGGGTGACGCGGGTGGAATATACCGTGACGAACGAATCGAAAACAGCTACCCGGAGTCTCTTCTTGCGTCAACTGGCGTATAACCTGATTTATATCACGGAAAATTTCTATTCCATGGATGGCGGGGAATATTCGTTTACTGTGAAGTCCAACTACCCGTGGAAAGCAGAGATCATTCAGTGGGGCGACCAGTTGGGTAAGAATGTGATCGCCCAACTTATCACCACGAGCGGTGCTGCCAATACCAACACAGGTATCAACGTGAGATTCAGGACGGTAAACGACCTGAGCGTTAGGAACGTTCTGGATGGAACCGCCAAGATTAAGTTCACGAATCTGTACGACGAGACAGTGACGGAAACCGTGAGCCTCTATTGCCTGACGGGAATAGTATTGGACGAATCGAACACCTATATGGTTAATCCCGGTGGGTATCCGATCCTTATCCCTGTAAGCCGGGCCAATGCCGGGGGAGTGACACGTATCGGCACCGGAGATACCTATACAGCCGATCTGCTCTGGACAGACCATCCGGGCGGAGTGAAATACACCACCGGTCAGGCTGCCGCCATCGATCGGATCTTTGCTATCGGGACAGGGGATAGCGGACTCATACAAGTGGTTCCAGGAGCGCAGGAAGGGAATTCGGTGATTGCTGCCAGAGTGGGAGCAGCAGTCAAATGGAGCTGGCATATCTGGACAACTGCCTATACCACCAGCCTGTACGACGATAAGTATGTACCGTTACAGGACCCTCTGAATACGAAAAATAATAATGGCTTCGTATTCATGGATCGCAACATCGGAGGACTTACCGGATATAACACCGCCAACATGAATCCTGTCAATTACTCCAAGACCGGACTAATGTATCAATGGGGACGGAAAGACCCTATGCCTACTGGTGTAAGTGATAATAATGAACGTACTCTGTATAATGCCACCGGTACAGGCTCTACCAATCGCATTTTGAAAGCATCCGGAGGTAGTCTGGAGCTATCCATTGCGTACCCTTCCACCTTCTATTTCCGTACAACGGCTCCCAACGACTGGTATTCAACCTCAGGTGGGCAAAATGCCAATTTATGGAACTCAACCATGAACCAGAAAACCGTGTACGATCCATGTCCCAAGGGGTGGCGTGTACCCAGGAGCGGAACAGGGACCCAATCACCCTGGTCTGGACTGTCAGTTGCCGGCCTGACATGGAACAAAGGGTACACATGGACCAATGCAGGGTATTATGCTGCCATAGGATACCGTGTTTCTACTACAGGTGTGATTGCTAATGTAGGTGTAACCAGTGAAGTGTGGGCAGCTAATACCAGTTCTACAAATGCATACGCCATGCGTGCAGCCTCAAATAGTATAAATCCATCTTATGCCGTGGCTAGGGCATGTGGTTTCTCTGTGCGCTGTGTGCGTGAATAAGATAAGGATAAGTAATTTGGAATGCTAAAATACCTGTCAATGAATGTACGATGTAACATAGCATACTTCTTCCTGATTCTACTTGTTGCTTTCGCAAACTGCATGGAGGAAGAAAACAGCATGGAGGTGCCGGTTATCCACAGAACCCTGCTTTTCTATCTGGGAGGTGACAACAACCTATCGGCAGAAGTAAACCGGAAGGTGGAGCAGATACAGGTTTCTGGCTTTCCTCCCGGTAGCCGCGTACTGGTATATATGGATACGCGTGGAAATCGTCCGCAACTACGGGAATGGACCACAATGAATGGTGTACAGAACTGGAAAACGGTGCAAGAATACGAGGAAACCAATTCAGCCTCTGCCGTTACCTTTTCCGCCGTGTTGCAGGAAGTGAAAGAACGGTATTCTTCTCCTTCGTACGGATTGGTAGTCTTCTCGCACGCTTCGGGTTGGCTACCCGGAGGAGCGTACTCACGGTCGGCAGTCCAATCCCGTTCTATCATTACCGACGGCAGGTCCGAAATGGAACTCAGAGATTTTGCTGCCGCCATCCCCGGCGGGATGTTCGATTTCATCGTGTTTGAGACATGCCACATGGCGGGCATCGAGGTAGCCTGGGAATTGAAAGAAAAGACGAAGTACATCGTAGCTTCGTCGGCTGAGATCGTTGTACCAGGGTTTGATCCCGCATACCCGGACGCTTTGCCCTGCCTTATGCGGGAGACTCCTGACTTGAAAGGATTCATCAAAGCCATCGGACAGGATTATGCCAGAAGGCAAACCGACTACGCTTCGCTGACTCTGAGCCTGATACAAACACATGCTTTAGAGAAACTGGCTAAGGTGGTACGGAATATTGACTTCCGGCAGTTAGCAGAACAGGTAAACACCCTCCCTGTACAAAGGTATGACCGAAACGGGAAGCGGTTGTACTTTGACTTAGTGGATTGTTACAGGCAAGGAATGTCAGCGGCAGAAGCTGATCGCTTACAAGAGGCTATGGATGAGGCGGTGAGTTACAAAATAGCCACCCGCCAGTTTATGCCTTCCTACGGAGGCTTCGGTATAGATACACACAGCGGACTAACGATCTATGTCCCCCAGAATGAATACCCGAAGTTGAACGAAGCTTATAAACAGTTGCGGTGGTACAAAGAAGTGCTAATAAAATGACAACTGAAAGGAATGAACAAATGAAAACAACTGCACCTGAATTGGACAAAAGAAGAATAGAAAGGACCATTGCCGGATATTTACGGAAAGGCTCTGATGGAAAGCGGCTGAAAGTGTCCTTCAAAATCATCAGTCTGGAGATTCGGCCATACACCATAGCTCAATCTATACAAAGAATGTACGAAGATGCCTGGGAAGAGAGATTATTGGGCGTAGCCGATGAGATGAATAAGATAATATACTCGTTGCAGCGAATCGATGTTTTGCAACAGAGACTGCCCTCGGAAAGCTTGTTGCAATACGATAAGCTGGATATGGGCGAATTATTGTGTGTATACGTTACTTGCCGGTACAGTGTAACGATACCCGGCAGCAACATCATTCAGGAAGAAACAGAAGTTTTCGTGCTTTCTCCCAATGGGGAAACTGTATTAGGAAAGGAGCACTGGTGATGCTGAAATGACTGTTGAAGGAACTAATTATTGTTTTTATTTTCAACTTAGCATCAAAAAGATTTTAATTAAATTCTTTTAGGTGCTAAGTTGTTGTTGCCTGTATCACAATTTTATTATCTTTGCGTGCCAAGTGTAGCTCATGATAGAAAACAACAACGCTGTATGGGTTATTCGGCGGTAAGGAGATTATTCGGAGTTTTAACGACTTAATAGAGTAATAATAAGAGGAAATTGTTTCTCTTGGCTCTATTAAATTAAGGATTCACTAATTGTAAAAAGAGTTTGCGCGGCATTATGAAGAGCAAAGTTCAGCGATGGAAACTTATGGCTACTTTTGTGGTCGCGTTTTTCCTGTGTAGTGTTGTTTCGGCAAAAACACTTGTTCAAGAGGACTTCCCGGAGAAAAGTGATACGGTTTCGACTGCACTTGCTGATCATGCATTATCGGACAGTCTTTCTTCGTATGTCGAATCGTTGATTATTTCGCGTGGCTTTATTCATCGGTTGGGTATTGAGTCTCATCCTTCTTATGTTATTCCTTCTCATCGTTTCCTGAAGGGAGTCAACCCTTATCGCAAGCTTATCAGAGGTGGGCATTCTGCACACTTGAAATATTCGTTCCAATTCCAGCCCAATACAACTATTGATCGGATTTATGGTGGGGCTTATCAAGGTATAGGGGTATCATTCTTTTCGTTTGGAGAGAAAGAATATCTGGGCGATCCGACGGTGGTTTATTTATTTCAGGGAGCGCGGATGGCGAAATTTTCTTCACGCTTGTCGCTTAACTATGAATGGAACCTCGGTTTGTCATTCGGGTGGAAGCCGTTCGACTTCAATTATAATAATGATAACCGGGTGATAGGTTCCAGAGTTAATGCTTACATGGATACGGATTTTTATCTGAACTGGATTGTTTCCCGCAACGTTGATTTGAATGTCGGACTTACATTGAGTCACTTTTCTAACGGCAACACAAAATTTCCTAATGCAGGACTAAATACGGTTGGCGCTAAAGTGGGATTCGTCTACAATTTCAACCGGCGGGATGACAGCTTTAAACCATCCCTGTTTCAATCGGTAATCCCTAAGTTTCCGCGTCATATCAGCTATGATCTGGTGTTATTTGGCTCGTGGCGGCGGAAAGGTGTTGTTTATATTGATGGCTCAGGTTCAGCTTCTCCGGAAGCGTATACAGTGCTTGGCTTTAATTTTGCTCCTATGTACAATGTCGGGTACAGATTCCGTACCGGTGTGTCATTGGATGGAGTTTATGATGGAAGTGCTAATATTTATACCTCAGATTATGTGTCAGGAACTGTCCCGAAATTTTATACACCCTCTCTTGACAAACAATTAGCGTTAGGACTTTCCGGTCGTATCGAATATGTGATGCCTTATTTTACAGTTGGCCTGGGTATTGGTTCAAATGTACTCCATGCCGGAGGTGATCTGAATGGCTTGTATCAGATACTGGCACTTAAGATGGAGGTTACGCGGAATATGTTTATTCATATTGGGTATAATCTTCAGAACTTTCAGGATCCCAACTACCTGATGTTGGGTTTGGGCTATCGTTTCAACAATAAATACCCTCACTTTCGTCGTTGATCTTAGTTGATTGATTGTTCGTATATAACTACTTTTTTTGTTTCTTCGTCTACCCGGAAGCGGTCATCTATTCGTTCGCCGATGAGCCATGCTATCTGTTCGTCACAGCAGAGTACCCACTGGTTTTCTTTTTGTGCAATGGAAAACTTGCGGTCGGTCATATAATCGCTTATAAGTTTCCTGCCTTTCATACCGAAAGGAACAAATGTATCCCCTGTCTGCCATTTCCGTATAGTGATTTTGCCATTTAGTTTGTCGGCATCAAAGCAGGCTGTATCTTTTTTTCGCGGAATAATAAACTGGGAAGTGTATTCCTGTTCTTTTCTTATAAGCTCGAAAGGCGGGGTTTTCTTTTCTGTTTTTACAGATCTTTGTACAAGTAACCATTCGCGATCCTTGATCACTCGCCACTCCTTGCTGATAAACTGTTTGCCCGATTGCCGGGTCAGGGATGCGAAGATATCTTTCGTTTGACTGGAATTGAATCCTAATGGATGAAGAATTTCAAACAGCAGGGCTGCAGGCGATGGTTCGTTCAGTAAGGAAGTAATTTGAATACCTTGTTCCGGATAGAATACCCGCCTTTTTCCATCTTCAATACTTTTTTTGTATACATACGCTGCTTCTTGCAGATGGTTGGCGGTTTCGGCAATACTTTCTTTTGCCGAAGGGTTGATCTCCTGCATGATGGGTAGTAGGTTAAGGCGTATCTTGTTGCGGGTGAATTCATCTTGCAGATTGGTGCTGTCGGTTACGAAATCTTGGCCGATTCGTTGTAAGTAGGTGATGAGTTCGTCACGACTTGTACAAAGCAAGGGGCGTGCCACATCACCGTTTTTCGGGCGGATACCTGTAAGTCCATTGATTCCGGTACCACGAATAAGGTTAAGCAGGAAGGTTTCTACACTGTCGTCCTGATGGTGAGCCACTGCAATCACCTTTGCATCCTGCTTCTTTTTTAACTTGGAGAACCATTGATATCGTAGCTCTCTGGCTGCCATTTCAATCGAAATATGCCGGTCGGAAGCATGTTTTTCGGTTTCGAAATGCATGATATGCAAAGGGACTCCCCATTTTTTGCACAATTCGCGTACAAAGTTCTCATCCCGGTTCGATTCTTCTCCCCGCAGATGGAAATTGCAGTGCGCTGCTTCACAGGTATAACCTGCCGAAAGTAGTATTCGCAACAGGGCTACTGAGTCGGCACCACCGCTCAAAGCTACGAGGATTTTATCCTTCAACGAGAATAAACGCTCTTTGTCTATAAATTGTGAGATTCGATTTTGTATCATACTGCAAAATTAAGAATCCATTTTGAATACTATAGAATCTTGTCGTTATTTAAAAACAATCTAAATAACTTGTAGGTATCAATGTGAATCAGTAATTTTGTCGAAAAATATAGAAGTAAGTATGCGGTTGTCCGAGCTGAAAACAGGTGAGAAGGGAGTTGTCGTTAAGGTACTGGGCCACGGAGGCTTCCGTAAACGTATTGTAGAAATGGGTTTCATCAAGGGGAAAACGGTAGAGGTACTGCTCAATGCCCCTTTGAAAGATCCTATCAAATACAGGGTGATGGGGTATGAAATATCACTTCGCCGGCAGGAAGCGGAAATGATCGAGATCATCAGTGAACAGGAGGCAATGCTGCAAGTCGAAACTCCTGATGAACAGAAAGGGATTGGTGAGAATCTTCGTGCTGATGAAGAGGAATTGAAACGTGTAGCTCTTGGCAAACGACGGACTATCAATGTGGCTTTGGTAGGCAATCCTAATTGTGGTAAAACTTCTTTGTTTAATCTGGCTTCCGGAGCCCATGAGCATGTGGGTAATTACAGTGGAGTGACTGTAGATGCTAAGGAAGGCTATTTCAACTTCGAAGGCTATCAATTCAAGATAGTCGACCTGCCGGGAACTTATTCGCTTTCGGCATATACCCCCGAAGAAATTTATGTGCGTCGTCATATTATTGACGAAATGCCTGATATTATTATTAATGTGGTCGACTCTTCCAACCTGGAACGCAATCTGTATCTTACTACCCAACTTATCGACATGAATGTCCGTATGGTGGTGGCGCTCAATATGTATGATGAGTTGGAAGCCAGTGGAAATACATTAGATTACCGGTTGCTTGGCAAGCTGTTCGGTGTGCCGATGGTGCCTACCATTTGTAAGCGCAGCATTGGTATCGATCATCTTTTTCATATCGTTATCCATTTGTATGAAGGGGCCGATTTCCTTGACAAGCATGGAAATATCAATCCTGATGTAGTAAAAGAATTGCAGGATTGGCATCGTACGTATGTGGACGAAGGGGCGACTACTGATGGAGTCGACGACCCTGTTTACCACACAGAGTCGGATGAGAAACTATACCGTCATATTCACATCAATCACGGTCCGGAGCTGGAAAAAGCTATCGATGCAGTAAAAGATGAAATTTCGAAGAACGAGGTGATCCGTCATAAATACTCTACTAGGTTTTTGTCAATCAAGTTGTTGGAGAACGACCGGGAGATAGAGAACCTGGTGCATTCGTTACCTAATGGAGAAGTAATTCTTCAGAAGCGCGACAAAGTAGCGAAGCGGGTGTCTGAGGTTAAGAACGAAGAATGTGAGTCAGCTATAACCAATGCCAAATACGGGTTTATTAGTGGTGCCTTAAAGGAAACATTTGTCGATAATCACAAGGAACAGGAACATTTCACGAAGGTGCTCGACACTATTGTGACCCATCGTATTTGGGGATATCCCATTTTCTTTCTGTTTATGTATCTCATGTTTGAGGGTACATTTGTGTTGGGAGCCTATCCCATGGCCGGCATAGAATGGGTGGTCGAAGCTTTGGGCAACCTGATACGAAACAATATGGATCCCGGCCCATTGAAAGACTTGCTGGTCGATGGCATCATCGGTGGAGTAGGAGGCGTGATTGTGTTTCTTCCTAATATTCTGATACTCTACTTTTTCATCTCTTTGATGGAAGATTCCGGTTATATGGCCCGTGCCGCTTTCATCATGGATAAGATCATGCATAAAATGGGGTTGCACGGGAAGTCATTTATTCCTTTGATCATGGGATTCGGCTGCAATGTTCCTGCCGTGATGGCATCTCGCACCATCGAAAGTCATAAAAGCCGGTTGGTAACAATGCTTGTCACTCCATTGATGTCGTGTAGCGCCCGACTGCCGGTTTATCTTTTGTTGGTCAGCGCCTTTTTTCCGCATAACGGCAGCCTTGTTTTGTTTTCTATTTATACCATCGGTATCTTGTTGGCAGTGTTGTTGGCACGCCTATTCAGCCGTTTTCTTGTAAAGGGAGAGGATGTACCATTCGTTATGGAACTGCCACCTTATCGTATGCCGACTGCGAAAGCCATTCTGCGTCATACGTGGGAACGGGGTGAACAATACCTCAAAAAGATGGGAGGTATCATCATGATTGCGTCTATTATCGTCTGGTTTTTGGGTTATTTCCCCAACCACAACGCATATGGAACAGTAGCCGACCAGCAAGAACATTCATACATCGGACAAATAGGAAAGGCTGTGGAGCCCGTTTTAGAACCCCTTGGCTTTGATTGGAAATTAGGCATCGGACTTATTACCGGTGCTGGCGCAAAAGAGTTGGTAGTAAGTACTTTGGGAGTGTTGTACACAAATGATTCGAATGCAGATACAGTCAGTTTGGGTGCACGTATTCCTATAACTCCTTTGGTTGCTTTCTGTTATATGCTTTTTGTCTTGATTTACTTCCCATGTATAGCTACGTTGGTAGCTATCAAACAAGAATCCGGTAGCTGGAAATGGGCGGTATTTACAGCATTGTATACTACATCATTGGCATGGATTGTTTCCTTTGCCGCTTATCAGATAGGAGGATTGTTCGTATGAATTGGGGATGGCAAGAATGGGTAGTTGCCCTGTTGGTTGTTGTTTGTGTGGTACGGATCGGTTATCGACTGCGTGACTTTTTCCGTCGGGTGAAGAGTGGTAAAAATCCATGTGGCGATTGCTCGTGCGATTGTGAGTTAAGAAACTTGCCTTTGCAGGAACGTAAGGATTGTAAGGAAAGAAAGCGTAAACCGAATAAAAAGTGTTGCGGATAGTTGGTAATATGGAAAATGTTACTACCTTTGCAACCGCAAACGAGAAACAAGGTTCCTTGGCCGAGTGGCTAGGCACCGGTCTGCAAAACCGTCTACGGCGGTTCGAATCCGCCAGGAACCTCAAGAGACCCTCTTAGATTACCTCTGAGAGGGTTTTTCTTTTGTGGTGTCTTAAAATGTTCCCACTTTGTTCCCGCCTTTTAAGAAATGATAGCGGATGCTGACTATTTACTGAATAAGCAGGTTGAGCGTATCGATGAGATTGGACGACATAAGATAAGGCTAAACATTTCCAGCCTCTATACTAAGGAACGCACATCGGATAAATACAAGGAGTACATAGAAATGCGCTCCGATATTATGATGATGAAAGGGTAAAGGGCATGTTCGGGGGAAAGGATATTTGAGAGCACAGGAAAGCCCCGACTATCACAGCCGGGGCACTCACTTTCATCAATGGTCTACACCATTTGTTTATCTAAAATAGAGAATATCCTTTGAGGGCGGCCTCAACACTTAATTTGCTTTATTTTAGAACGGCATGCTTTATAACATCGTAGGCGTTACAATGCCATCTCCCATTTTGCCTGTCAGCAGGAATTTTCTCAGCACGTATTTCTCCAGAACCAACCAATCGGAACAAACGACCTCTTCCACCTACAATTTCAGCAGCTTCTCGTTGTCCGAAACTCTTGTTGTTCAGCACAATTTTCAATACATCTTCGTTTAGCATATTATCAATCATTTTAATGAGGCATACTTGATAACATCATAAGCATTGCAGAACCATTTACCATTTTGTTTATTGGTACGTTTTTCTGCACGAATAAGACCTTTGCCGATAAGATCAGTGAGCCGGGATAGTCCACCCACTATATCGGCGGCCGCATCCTTTCCAAAGGTCTTATCGTTTAATACAATTTTCAGAACATTCTCGTCTAACATGTTAATTTAACGTTTTAAAGTAGCATATTTCAATACGTCGTAGGCGTTGCAATACCATTTTCCGTTCTTAGTATTGCTCCGTTTATCAGCTCGAATAAGACCTTTTCCTACAAGTCTCTTTAGGCGTGCTAATCCACCAACTATATCAGCAGACTGGTTGCGCCCAAACGTTTTATCATTCAAAACGATTTTCAATACATTTTCATCTAACATGGCTATCTTGTTTATTTGTTATTTCAAAAAGCACCTTATTAAGAACGCCTAACTCAATATTATATTTCAGTATAATTTGCGCTGCATCTACAAATAAACCAATGCAGTAAGCGTTTCTTTGTTTGATTTCTTCACAGTCTTTAGAATTTAACAGATAGAAAGTGAGGACTTTCTGTATTGCGAAAAAATCAAAGTTAAGCCCTAAAATACTATCTAAAGCATCAGAAGAACAAGTTAGAATCTTTCTGTATATTTCTTCATCGTCCAAGTGTTCACTTAAATAATTCTTGCAGCTATCCACTACCATTTCTTTAAAATCAAGTTCTTTCATTACTTCGCATTCTTTTTGGGGTTATACAATTCTAATAACAATTTCAACTCGTCATTAGTCGTTTGCTCGCATTGCTTTTCTTGTATGAACGCCAAAAAGTCCAATGCAAGCCCGTTCATAACGATAAAAGCGTATGCCTGGTTACGTTCGTACATTAGAGTCCCAATGCTCTTTGTCTCTTGCTGAACATGGTCTGTATTTACTTCTTTGTCATTCATAAGGCACACAGTTTGGAAGCAAGCAATATTTCATCTAAAATTAGATCGACTATCTCGGTCTTGCTCATACACCCGTATTCGGGTACATAATAGCCATTATACGCTAAAACTCGTTTCAATTCTTTATGTAGTTCGCTAATTGTCTTCATAGAACAAATTCAATTTGTGGCAAGCAAAGTAAGCCATTGCCAGCCCGGTTATATTACTTAAACAATAGTCGCTATTAGTAGCCAGTAGCAGGACTAAGCCCGCTACCAGCGTGAAGATATACCTTTTCACTTCTCTCTGACTAATTTTGTTTGAAAATTATCTGGTGCTGTTCAGGGCTTAGACGGGTAAGTACAGGTCTGTCACCCGATAACACCATTCGCTTACGCTCTTCACCGAAAATTTCTTTCAGCTTCTCGATCTTATTCTTCAAACGAAGCTCCGTACATAAGCATCCTTCCGCTTCTTCAAGCATGAATTCATTAATCACTTTGACCAGCCCCTGCACATACGCATTGTTGGCGTCGATTACAATATCTCTTTTCATAATTATGCGATAGATACAAGGTTGAATTTCTTGAAGGAACGGAACTCACCTTTCTCGGTATCAAAGTAGGTGAACAGGTCGTTGTTCTTCCGGCGGATGTCGTTTCCTTTCACCTTGTCAGAGATGACATCTTCTCTCATGGTACCGAAAGCCTGCCTAACTTCACCGTTCACTTTACGGTAGAAGAACTGGACCGTCTTTGTCCTGATGGCTTGGCTCAGTCGAAGCAGCTGCCAAGCTCTTTTCAGGCACACTGCGAAGCTTTCACCCGTTACTCTGAACATGCGCCAGGCGTTGTTCATTACTTCTCTCATTTGATCTTTGAAATTCGTTTTCATTTGATGTATGTTTTTGATGTTAGTATTCGTATCAATCACCGCAGTACTGTGAGCCCATGTGCCCACGACTATTTGGGTTGTAGCAATCGGACCAAGTTAGGTTAACGTCGTTGTAAGAGGAACGCTGTGCCGGCTTCATGTTGGCAAGCTCTTCGTTACGCTTAGTTCTTTCAGCCTTTGCACGTGCTTCGCTTTCTTTCATGGCAACGTGCATTTTTGCCAGCTTCCAAGTTGACTTGAGGACTTCGCCGAAGGTCTTACCTTGCTTCTTACCTACGTACTTGTAAGTACGGTGTGCGTTGCGCATGATTTCTGATAAGTTGAATCGTTTCATGATTGAAATTGTTTTGTTTAACTTTGATATTGCAAAGATAAAGCAAACTTTATCATAAACAAACTTTCAGATAAAGTTTTATTTATCAATTAACAAAGTTTAATAAAGAGAACTTTGCCGACTATTGATTATTTGATAAAGTTTGCATTACTTTGCGTCATAATCATAATAAAGTATAGTTTATGGATTTAAAGATTAAAGAAATAATGAGCGAACGGGGTGTTACATCTGCCTGGTTGGCTGAAAAGGTCGGGATCTCGAAAGTAGCAGTAAGCAATATTGTAACTGGCAAATCATCTCCATCGCTTGATAACCTATTAAAGATAGCTGAGGTACTAAATGTATCAATCACAGAATTAATAGGAGAAGAAGAACGCAAGGGTGCCTCTCTCACGTGCCCGTATTGCGGGAAGAGTCTCAATATCAAAGCGGAATGAGTATGATACGGATATTTACCGAGGAACAACAGAAGAAAGCGGCGTTTATCCTTGAAAGCCCTTTATCGAAACTGTCTGAACTGTATTCAAAAGAGATTAAGGATCTGGCTGTAGTGTGGTGCTACTATTCGGGAAAGATCGAAGGCAATACCTATACATACGTTGAAACGGAAGCATTACTAAAGGATGGCATTACTTCTGAGAAAAGTTATGAAGATGCCAAGATGCTTAAAAACCTCTACAATACCTTTGTTTCTGAACTGGAATACATCAATAAAGGGCAGAATCAGGAAACGATAGACGAACGTACCCTTTTCAGGGTGCATCAATCTATTTCTACTGGTTTGGTTTCAAATGAAGAATCCGGCTTTTTGAGAACACGTGCTGTTCGTATTAGCGGAACAGAATATATCCCCCCTAAGAACCTACAAGAGATAAAAAGCAGATTGAACGAAATTCTCTTTCAGCAAGATGAATATGTCAATCCATTAGAAAAAGCAGTGTATCTGCATTGTAATCTTGCACGACTACAACCTTTTATTGATGGCAATAAGCGAACCGCCCGGATGATAGAAAGTATTGCTTTGATGAATACCGGCATTATTCCTGTGTATTCTGCCAAAGATTCCGATATTCTGAACTACAGAAGAGGTTTGATAGCTTTTTATGAAACAGAGGATTATAGCCCGTATGCTGACTATTTTCTGAATAGGCAGATTGAGCGAATTAAAGAACTTGAATAAGGTTCAATCGCTTTCAAATCACCGAATGTGAAGAATAAAAATAAATGGTCGCTTTGAGGTGATCGTAAACAACAAAAATAAAAACACCTATGAAGAAATGGTATGTAGCATTGGCACTGCTAATGATTTTGGCTGTATATTGTGCAGCTATATTTTTTGCAAATGATATAACTATATTCCTATATGGACCAGGTGGTACAGGGGATGATATTCTAACAAGAACAGGGCAACTTGGAGATAGCGCAGGTGCTATAAATGCCTTATTTTCTGCCCTGGCTTTCTTTGGCGTGTTGTGGGCTATCTTTCTGCAGCGTGAGGAACTCCAATTGCAAAGGAAAGAATTGGAGATGACGAGAGAGGAACTCAAAGGGCAAAAGATGGAGTTTGAAGCACAAAATGAAACACTTCGGCGACAACGTTTTGAGAATACGTTTTTCAATATGTTGTCATCGCAACAAGATATTATTGAAGGTATTGCACTTCACTTAACCAAGTCCAACCAAATAAATAAAAATGTACCGGATGAGCATTTCTCTTATTCAGGTAGAGATGTGTTTGTGTCATATTATGAGCAAGGGAATATGACTTATTTTAATTCAGAACAAGAAAGGAATATAACTATAGAGGGCGGAATGAAGCAGGCAATCTTTAATGCAGGAATTGATGCCTACAGGTATTCAAAATCTATTTCTTGTTTTGATCATTATTTTAGGCACCTGTATCGCATCATTAAATTTGTAGATGAATCCATGTTGCTTCCAAACTCATTTGAAGAGCGCTACCATTATGTTGCTATAGTAAGGGCACATTTATCAGACTATGAACTGGTATGGTTGTTCTATAATGGTATAGCAAGAAAAGGAGGTGACAATCAGTTTAAAGCATTAATTGAGAAATATGCGTTACTGAAGAATATGCGTTTTGAGTTATTAGCGAGTCATGGACACAGGGATTTGTATGCTCCTTCGGCTTTTGAAAAAACGCCTTCAATAGAATAATAGGGTATCATATTCAAGAATCATCAGATGTCACTCCTAATTTGTATTAAGAACGGAATTCCGTTTATTGTGAAACTGGTAACCGGCATAAACACCCGGAATTACGGGTAATTGATCCCGATACCAGAAAGTAAATAGCCGGAATTCCGCCTATTCAGATAACAAGGGGAATTCCCCGTATTTAGATTAGCCGATTTTTCATAAGATGTCAGAGCCTCAACACTTAGAAGCTTTTCGGAGGTGTTGAGGCTTCGTCGAGTAGACAGTCTCACATTGGAGGACTGCGCAATTTTACGCACACCCTATTCCCTTAAATTGTTACTGCATGGTGGTTTTTAAAAATTTTCTTAGAAACCCTAACGGCGGTCGCCCGCTAAGTTTTTGATAAAGTTGTCAAAAACCAAAGGTGTGCGCAATTTTACGTAGACGTCTCAAGAGCGAGGCGGATCAGTTGCCCGGCCCGCCTCTATAAGATGACAGAGAGAAGAGTTACTTCATCCTTTTTCGAGCAGCGTCATACTCCTGCCGTCTCTTTTCCTCTTCCGCCTCTACTGCGCTGGCTTCTTTCATCAGTTCCAGAAACCAGTTATCCCTAACATCATTCAGCTCCGGGATATCGTTTGTGTCCAAATATCCCTGCTTGAGTGATTTGATTAAAACTATCTTTAATCTTCTATCAATCGGTATTTTCATCGTTTACCCCCTCTGTTAGTTTTGTAATTAATTCATCTAACTGGCTATCCGTTAAGCTATCAAAATCCAGTTTGGTGGAAACAGCCGCTTGCTTTGGTATGACATAACTCATCAATTTTTCAAGAATAAGAAGCCTTTCTTTTGGAGCTAACTTCTTCAAGTCTAATTCAACCTGTTTCCGGTTCTTGTCAATAAGATCAGATATCCAAGTTCGTACATCACTGGTTATTTTATTAGGAGATCCTTTCGGCCTGCCATTTGGATTTCCCGTTTTTCCTTTTTGTTGCGCCATAATTCAATGTATTTCAATGTTGTTTACATTATATCTTTTGCAATGCTTTCAGGCATTCACTCATAATACTTTTCATTTCCCTAATGTCCTTCGTATGCTTAGAAATATCCTCAAGGTATCCATTCGATTGGATGTGTAGGTTTATCAGTGAATTGAATCCGTCTTGATTTACGCCAAGGAGCGAGGCTGTAACCTGATTGAGGGTAATCATCTGGTTCTTTAATTCTTCGCCTGCCATCTGTAAAGCTGTGAAACGCCCGTTGAGTTCACCAGCTTGATCCTGTGTCATGGTTTCGAATCCTCGCTTGGTAGAGTCTTGGGAAGAAGACGAATCGCTGGACCAGCCAAATGTTTCCATCAGCTTATCTCGCTTGGCAATCATTTCCTCAGACAACTTCTTTTGTCGTTCCCTCAAAGCCTCTGCTTCATCCTCGTCTATCTTACTGTCATTCTCGTATGCGGTAGTCCAATCCTTCCAAAGATTTCGAATATCCTCATCAAATTCATCGGCCAACATTGCATTAAAAATAGACCTTCTTAGATACTCTTCAAAATTATTAGCAAAGTCTTCTGCCGATGAGTCCATATCCATCAGCGTATCGAGGAAACTGCTATAAAACGAATCGAAAGATGTTTGTGTCATGGTTTCCTGCCATTGACGGGTTAACTCCTCCAATTTCTCAGCATCAGCGATATAGGCATCCAACCATTTAGATTGGTCGTATTTCCCTTTGTTTATCTTTTCCCAAATATCTGGCAGTTCTTGCAACTTAGCCAGGTCTTGCGGAGAAAGCTTCCACAGGTCACCTGCTGATTTCAGTTGCTTGCCAACATAGTCGGATGCTTTCTTCCAGTCTTTAGCACTAAAAGCATCGTTGATGTAATAGTCATTTGAGTGGTGCGATGACCAGTATCCCATCTTGGCAGCAAGCATCTGGCGATCGTTTTCTATCTTCTGCTTTTCTTTCTCGTATGCAGCAGCATACAAAGAAGTAGCCTTTGCCCCTCCGGATTTCTCCATCTCGCTTGTGAGCTTATCTATGGCAGCGGTAAGGTATTTATTGGAATCTGTAAGCTTATCAATTGTTTCATTAACCTCTTTTGCGTTTCCACGAATACCAACCCAAGAACTGAATCCACCGAATGTTATTGCGTCAAATATACCACGTATCCCCTCTGCAAGTGATTGACCAATGGTCACAAACAAGTCTCCTGAAAGCACATCGCCAATAATCCCCTCAACTGCCTGAAAGACAGCATCAAGTAAACCACCTACAAGGTTACTCAATCCATCTTTAAGGATATCAATAATAGATAATATCCATCCAACGATAGGAACAGTTTTTAGGTCATCTGCTACTTTTCCAATGACGCCGCCCATCGTACCAGCAATTTGTTTCAACCCATCGTACGCATTCCGAAGTCCACCAGAAGCCAACTTGGACAAACCTTCGGTCACATCATCCATGCCAATTTTCAAGGAGTTGGCAGTATCAGACACTCCTTCTTGGGCTTGATTCATTGTGTCCGTTTGCGTTCTCACATTTGCTGATGCTGCATTTGAATTCAGTTCTGCTTTTTCAACAGCATCTTTGGCAGCTATCTTTTCTTCTTCCGTTCCTTCCTTTAGGGCTTTATGATATGCTTCTGTAGCCTTTTTAAGCTTCTCTTTCGCATTAGCTTCTTCATCTGTTGCGAGTGCAAGGGCTCTTTGCGAAGCTTGGTATGCTTGAACATCCTGCCCGAGCTTCTTGAAATTGAGAGTACCAGCACCACTTAACGATTTCTTCATCTGGTCGATAGCATCAATCAAAGCTTTTTGGTCGGCATGATCAGCATTCTTAAAAGCATCTGTCTTGGTGTATCTCTCTGCTTTTTCAAGAACAGGCTTTATTGCATCCTTAAACATTCCTCCTAAGTTACCGAATACAGTTTGCCAGTCGATATCGGCTTTAAGCACTTCAATCTCCTTCTTTTGAATAGTGGAATCACGTTCCTTTTCGAGCTTTTGTTTCTCCCATTTATTTTGCGCTTTGCTAATCTTTTCAGCATACTCTTCGGCAATGGCTAACTTTTGCTCTTGGAAGGTGCCGTACTCTTTCAGGTAGTCACGCATGGATTCAAGCTCCAACCGACTCATCTCATCCTTATCTTTCTTCTGTTTTGCGAGTATGGCCTTATACCAATTATTGAAATGCTCAATTTCTGTCTCAGACAACACTATTTTAGAATCATCAAACGTCTCTTTTTTGTAAGAGGAATTTTGAGCCTCCCTCATCTCCTCTTGAGCGTCAAATATTGCTTTAGCTTCACTCCGTTTCTTCTCCAAGTAATCCTCTATTTGTCGATCGAGTTGCTGGAGTTCCTTTTCATGATTTAGCTCCATCTGAGCAAGGGTTTTTCTGGCTCCATCCTCCTTTGAATCAATATTGGCTTGCTCAATCTGCATCAGGAGATCTTCCATCTGCCGGGCATGCTCTCTATCTTGTTTGAGTTCCAGCTCATTAAGTTTATCTTTTTGTTTACGAAGTCTCTCAGCTTCATCTAACGTTTTCTTAGATGATTTTCCGGATGTGTCTATACCGAGCGCTTCGGCAGTTTCTTTTGCTGCTTTTGCTGCGTCTTTAAGTTCTTGCAAATGCTTTTTCTGATCATCGGTATTGGTAATGACATTGCCATCTGTATCTTTTAGCTCTTTAGACTTCTTTGCTGTTTCATACACACTCTCTGCATCTTTCCAGGCTTTTGCAGCGGCTTTCTGGTTCTCAACAAAAGATTTCGTTTTCTTGGTTAGTTCCTCATATTGGCCGGTTACATAATTGAAGAACTTTCCCTTACTGTTAGTCTCCTCTTCGAGCTTTGACATCTTCATACTAAAGTGTATGGGTATAGTAAAAGTTCCATTATCCCAACCGTTTTGTTTCCATTGTTGGATATAACCTAACACTTCTTGCAAATCTTCACGCAACTTTAACTTGTCTGCTGATAAGGGGATTTTCGTTGACTCTTCATCAATTGACTTTATTCTTCCCTCTATCTCTTTTACAACTTCGTCAGTACCTCTTTCGGCCTTAGCACCATCAGTGGAGAATGGTATCTTTATATCATCGCCCTCTATCTCATTCTTTTTAGCAAGGGCGAAGTCAGACATATACTGGAGCATCAATCTGGATTGCTCATAATCCTCTTTCGCTACTTTTACAGATAGCTCGGTAGGTTTCTCTAATGCCTTACGTGCATCATTAATTTTCTTTAGATCCTTCAGGTATGAATTAAGAACATTCTGAGCAGCTTCCATGTGATCAGCATATCCCCAAAAAGAACTTCCATCGACACCTTCTTCTTTTAGCCGTTTAATTGCATCGTCTTTACCTGATGTGTTATATGGGCTATGAGGAGAATCTAATTGCTTGATGATCTCCTGCAAGTTTGCAACATGCTTCTTTATATTTTCTTCGG
This sequence comes from Bacteroides sp., assembly GCA_031554665.1. Lineage (GTDB taxonomy): Bacteria > Bacteroidota > Bacteroidia > Bacteroidales > Bacteroidaceae > Bacteroides. The sequence continues at coordinate 44,755 of JAVBVA010000023.1, forward strand.
TTTCAACTTCTCCAAGCTTACCGATCTCTTTATTTAGATCGGACATACCTTCTTTGACAAGCTGTTCTTTTGTATACATCTCGGTTAAGATAGGGGCAATCTGACTCAATTCATCATAGTCGAGTTGTTTACTTAAATCAGTAGAAGAATCACTTTTGATGTTATTTATAAGCTCTGTAATTCTATTTTTCCTTTCATCTAAGACTTTATTGAATCTTTCCAACTCATTGTTATACCCCTTTTGTGCAGCTTCTGCCGCTGTCTCAGCAGTTACGAGTTTGTATATTCCAAAGGCCAAACCTGCAACAGCAGCCGCAGCAAGGACGTAAGGATTCGTGAGCATGGACAGGCCGAGCGCTTTAGATGCAGCAGCCAGTTTAGTTTTGGCAATAGTGAGAATATTGGTAGCTCTCGTATTGGAAACTTGAGAGACGGTATTCAGTTGAGTAGATGCAGTATCTGCTGCCGTACTTGCGGCAGACTTTATATCGGCAGCGGCTTTTACTTCGGACCGGGCGGCGGCCAAAGCCTTGGATGCAGAATATTCGCTACTTACAGCGATACCGAGCTGTGTTTCGGCTGTTTCTATGGCTATGGCACTACCACTTTTGATGGCTGCATTGTATCTCATTTCACAAGCAACGACCTCGACCTGGGCGGCTTCAAGTTCAAGAGCTGCCATGGCTGCCGCACTCGTAGCTGCGTTATAGTTGGCTGTAGCCTCTGCCGCCTTCAGTTGTAAAGATTCGACATGTACAGCAGCTTCTACACGCATTGCAGCAATCTGAGCAGCTTTAGCTTCCGCCAGTCTGCCGCTGGATGCCGCTTGTTGTAAATCGGTTTTCGATTCAGCTTCTTTTAATGGAATAATCTTTTGCAGCTCAGCTATCTCAGCCGAGTAGGCCAAACCGGTTGCAACTCTCTGATATGCAGCAACAGACATAAGGGCAGCCTTGTACGTGCCATAAGCGGTAGCGGCAACCATTATCACTTCACCAACCTTTTCATAATTCTCTACAAGATAGGAAACGCCAGATAAGGCTTCATTGATAAGACCTTCGTTGGCTTTGCCAATATCGTTAAACATTGTTTCTATGGCATCTTCAATGTTGGATATCTGGCCGGTGATAGTCTTCGATTGAGCTTCCATCAATCCGCCGAACTTGCCTCCGGCGCCAGCCATAGAGTCAATAGCTGCAATAAACTCTTTGGCTCCAACTCTACCAGCCGTTACAAGGTCGCCAACTTCGCTTTTTGCAACGCCGAATTGCTTAGCAAGCTCATCGGCCAAAGGTATACCACGACCTTGGAATTGCCTAAGGTCGGCAGTAAACATTCGACCTTGTGTGATAGTTGTTCCGTAGAGATATACCAGGTCGTTAAGTGGGAGAGAAAGTCCGGCGGCAATATCGCCAAGCTTTATAAGAGATGAATTTACATCTTCGGAGGCTATGCCATAGGCCAGTAGTTGTTTTGCACCGTTCGAAACGTCTGTCAAACCAAATGGCGTAATGGCTGCAGTATGTATTAACTGCTGCATCAAAGCATCTGCTTTGTCGGCACTGCCCAGCATGGTAGTAAAGGCTACCTCCAATTGCTGGAATTCACCACGAACAGAAGCGACTTTACTTATAAATTCCTTTGCGGAAAATGCCACACCGAATCCAGCGGCAGCTTTCGCCATACGCCTGAACATATCTTCAATGCTTGCTCCTTCTTTCTCGATAAGATTCGATGTCTCAATCACACCACGCTTGGTTTCGTCCAGCTTCCGCATGAAGTTGGAGTTGTCACCTGTTATATCAAAATGTAGTCCACTCATAGTCTTTTCGTTCTTTTGTTGAAGCGTATGACTTCATACGCAGGGTTTATTTATCAGTAGCTAATCAGTTCTCGGACCAGATCTTTATTCTTCGGATCGTCGGCGTTGATGTACGTTTCGTTATCGAAGATGTTTAGCTGCTTACGTTCTTCTTCACTCAAGTAAACGACCTCGACTTTGTCTGACATTAATAACATCAGGTTCGTGTAGCTGATCCCCCAAACAACGTGATCCATCGTCCACCCGTAGCGTTGGCAGGCAAAATCTATCAATGTTCCGTAGATGCTTTTTCCGCCAAAGACCAATGTACCGGGTGATTTCTTCGCCGCTTCTATTCGCCGGCGCTCGGCCCGGTCTTTGTCAATACCGAGGTGTTCCTCAAATGAAGCAACTTCGTTGTTATCGAGGATAAGCAATAGAAGAGTAGCGAGCTCTTCGATAGACAGGTTATTCATGATGAATTTGATCCGGCGCCGAACCTTAGATTCATTGAGAACGTCGCTCTTTTTATCGAATGTACTATATGCGATCATCCGGCACACAATGTCTGTTTTCTTCTGACATACTCGAAGAGCCTCAGCGTAGGGATTAATTTTAGCATGCTCCTCATTGATATCAAGTTGCTTCCGGCATCGGTTTAGGAGAAGAACTTTACCGAGTGATTTCGGGTATAAATTAAATCGATCTTCGCCTACCGTGAACGGTGCGGGTACTGATAACATTGCGTTGACAATATCCGATTCAATGTTTGCTTTATTTTTTTCCATGATTATTGGGATATTAATTGTTATTTGATTGGGTAGACCATCCGAAGCAGGCCTACCCGGATATTATTATGCCATTCTCAAAAGTTCATGAGCCAGTTTTTTGGCCGCAGCTTTACTGATTGAAAGAACTAAGTCACCGTCTTTGGTTAAATTATCCCGTGTGACTCCTTCAATCAAGAAGAGCACTTCACTCGGTAATATCCGCTTATCTTCACCCTCGATGAAAGGCTGTGTTTTCTGAATACTAAAATTTAGCCCTGATTCATTCTCGATCTGATAAATTTTCTTCTTCATGATTTTCTGTTTTGTTGGTTATTGAAAAATATTCTTTTGTTCGTTTACTTCCAGTATGGCAAACTCTACCCGGGGATATCGCTTGTCTATGTGCTTCTCTGCTTCAATCTGATAACATAGATTATCATCCGTGATTGCGTTCACTGATTGAAGGCAGTCTAAGAGCGTTTTTAGGCTATTATCCAAGTCGAACCTGGGAGAACTATGCCGCACTTTGACAAATAGCCGAAAGCGCCCCGAAATGCGTTTGTTTCTGTATATCCGGCATTGGGCAATGAATGACTGCTCATAGGCTCGTATCTTCTCATCTTTGATGATGCGCCTGGTACCAAACTTGCCCGGAACACTCAAATAGTGATTGGACTTGGCTATCACCTGGCCGTGGATGATTTCTGTCATCATACGCTAAAATCTCGATGAATAATCTTTTTTTGACGTTTCCACATTGGTGACTGTTGGAGTCGCTTGAGGAAATTCCGACTTCTTCTGATCGTTCTTTTGGTGCCAGGTTCGCACGGCTGCTTTCCAATCTTTCATTTTGTTTTTGCCTACCATCCAGCCATTAGATGTGTAATGGTTAATAAAAGCTTCCGGATTTACGGAATAAGAATTACTGGAAATATAATCTTGAACCTCTGAGAGGGTTGGAGGAATAAACCTTTTAGGTTTTTCCGACTTATTATTCTCTTCTCCTTTACTCTCTTTTCCTTTACTCTCTTCTATTCTACTCTCTTCTCTTCTTATTGGCATAGCTTCCGCATTGCATTCGCTATGCGTTTGCATTGCATCTGCATTGCTCTTGTATTTTTCCCATCTAATTTGTGCAGCTTTCTTTGCAGTTGCTTTTTTATCTTCGAGGGGGATCATACGCTTGATGAGACTTTCAGAAAAGAATATCTTGTCATCTTCAATTGTGAAAAGCCCGTAAGACTTAACAACAGTTATAACCTTTTCAGCGGTAGTATTATATCTTCGAGCGAGTGCCGGAAGTAAATTCATCGGGTATTGATAACCTGGCTGATCTCTTAAGGTCTCAACTAATATCCAATAGATTCCGTATCCTTCTGGTCCCATTTGGTCAATTACCAGTACACACTTCGGATCGTCCTTGGCATTACTGTCATGGGGGAAGTAGAAAGCGTCCTTTGTATTCATCGTTCACCTCCTTCCTCGCTAAATAAGTCCAGTTGCCGATCGTCGGCGACAAGCCAATACAATTTGTGCCCAGAAAGCCAAATGTCTTGAATATTCCATCTTTCCTTGTTCCGCAAATTGGAAATAATCTTTCTCGCATCATTTCCGCCAGTAAGCGCATTGATCTCACGGGCGGTAAATTGCCGGCCTGACAAGAATAAATGCCGTACTTGTTGAATAATTCGAGAAGATTTGTTATCTTCGCACTGTGTTTGAGGGGCGGCTTCGGTCGCCTTTTCTTTTTTCTTCATGTCAGGCCCTCCGATATTTAAAGATAACCTGTTTTTTTACAGCCTCGTCGATTGCATCAGCTTCATAGAGAACTCTGCTACCTACATGCTTAGAGGTAATAAGGCCATCTTTAGTGAGACGTGACAATGTAGGCAAGGTTATATGAAGTAAATCCGCTGTTTCTTTGCGGGTGTAGAACTTGAGTTCCTTCTTTGCCGTTGCAGATAATACCACTTCAGATACTCTATCCACAATTATATCAATGAACGGAGTAAAGAAACTCATTATAACTGCTTGTTGGGTTGTACTTAAATCTTTCATAACTATTTCTTTTAATTGTTATGAAGTCAGGGTGTGCACTTCCTATCTTCGCCAACAAAGTTATATGCGAAAGGAAATAGAAGAAAAAAAGGAACTTGTGTGTTTTGTATGCTTTTGTTTCTCAGTTATTTATATTGGTCGAGGGAACTAAGGTGGGAACTTTAAGGGAACGAAAAAGAGAAGTGTCAACTTCTCTCATTTTATAGCATCCACCCAATGGTGGTTGTTTTTGAGGTCTTTTACTGCATTATTTAGTCTATTTGGTTTATAAGATGTTGTTTCCCAACCTATATCTTTGCAGAATTGCTCATAAAAAGGCCTCCACTCGTGATGTTTGCTTCGATTAAATAACTTAGATCCGTATATTATGTATGTAATTGCTGCCCTATTAAGTCCATTGGTAATGCGATTATCAATAATCGTCTGAAATAGAGTCAAGAATTCTTTCTTTTTTGCGAACAGTATAAAGGCAAGTAGTTTATCAGATGGTATGTTTTTTTCATCGCCATTGTTTTCATTTTTGGTGTTATTGTTAGATGCTGATGCTTTTTCACTATTCATTTTATCTAATATATGCCTTAGTACAATTTCTTGTTGAAATAATAATAGAAAACGTTCCGCATCTTCCTTTATGTAATCTATCTGGACATCTTCCGCAAAACGTCTCATTGATCTTGATTTGTAGTATGCGTTTGCTATTGTTTCTATCGTTACTAAAGTCATATCATAATTACTATTGATGTAACGGCATCCGACATCTGTACTTTCATAGTCGAGTGAGCTAATAATACGCATTATTTCAGCATTCTTATCGCTGCTAAGTTCTATCAACCTTTTGTTCTTCTTCATTTCATGTTTAACCCGGGTAAGCACTTCATGTCTTACTTTTGTAACAATATTAAGTATGTCTATGTATTCCATTTTTTGTCAATCACTTATTTTGCAATCTTTAATTTCATGAAATAATTCTCTTTTGCAGCCAGCATGCTCTTTTCGGACTCATCTAACTTGAGATATGTCTTGAGCTGCTGTTCGCTGCTATGCCCAGTTATTGCCATGATGGAACTTAATGAGGCACCAGCCTTATACATGTTGGTGGCAAGGCTCCTCCGGCAAGTATGAGTTTTAAGGAGATCGCAGAAACGCTTCTTCGCTGTGTACTCCATTGCCCCCCGTTGTTCGTCCAGCTCTACTATTTCAGTCCATTTCAGAGCAGCGCCTATTTCTTTGATGTGATCGTTTATCTTTTGGTCATAAACCTTGGGTAGTTCTCCTGCATATTTATTGAGAATAGCATCCACACGATAATCAAGAGGAATGTAAACGATCTCTCCTGTCTTTTCTTGCTTCAGCTTGATATATCGGTTCCCATCGGTTAAGGAGACGATCATTTTTGAGTTGATGCGCTTGTAATCACTTACACGTTGACCGGTCAGGCAACCAACAACAAATACATCTCTAACCTTTTCCCACGCCGGGCGGTTGGATAAATTATGTTCGTAAAGTTCCTGTATTCGCTCTTCTGTTAAATAAACATTATCAACATCTTTATAGATGACATCGAAGCCGGCCCGGATATTTCCTGCATCCATTAGCTTTAATTGTTCTGCTGCATAACAGACCGTTTTGCAAATTTTCACCATCCGGGCGATAGTGTTCGGGGAATACTCTTTGTCAGTCAGGAATAATCGGAAGTCATTATAAAAGTCCAGTGTTAAGTCTCCAAAGTCAATCACTCGCAATCTCGCTTCTTGATACTCTTTGAATTGAGCCTGAAAACCTTTGTAACTTTTGATTGTTCCAGATGATACGTTGGTTGTACCTCCTTTCTTCTTTCGCTTTCCGAATTCGCATTCTTTAATGAACTGTGTAATGAAGTCATTGAAGTTAGTAGCCAGTTCCTCTTCCAATGCTTTGGCTGCAGCTTCGGCACGTCTTTTCTCTACTGCGATTTGTTCGGCATATACTATTTCGTAGATTCGCTTGTTTACACCATCGTTTGTAATTTCAATGTCGGAATCAAGTACAGCATTGAGCGTTTTTTCTATTTCATCCAGCTTATCAATAAAGGCTTTGTTGTTTTTGTCATTTCGGTAGTTCTTCCACTTGATAGCCGTTTCATGTGCTTTCTCCCATGCTGCAACATTTACTTCTATCAAGGTGGATGCCTTAATATCTATGCTCTTGGATTTACTCCTGATGCGTGCAAATATCGTTGCAATATCTGCTTTCTTGTTTCTTATAAAAAAAGATACTGCCATAACTTCATTTGTTAGTTCGAGTTCTTATTATGATGAGGTGGGAACAAATATACAATAAAAGTTTTAGATGTTCCCACTTTGTTCCCGCCTTTTCTTTCTCTCTATTAATCTGATTTAATCTGTTTGGTGAATAAATTGTTGATAATCAGTTTGATGTATGAGTTTTGTTTTTGTGGAAGAATTAGCGAAATAAAGAAAAAGAGGTTCGCCAGGAACCTCAATGAGACTCCGAAACTACTTATTATAAAGGGTTTCGGAGTTTTCTGTTTTAAGGATATGCTCGAAATGGGGCGGCCTTTTGTTGTTCTTATGCGGATATCTTATACAATCTAATAGAAAAGTCTTATGAGAAAGTTAGTTATCAGTCTTTGCTGCCTGTTCCTGATGGCAGCAGGATGTAAAGCCGGAGGAAATAATCACAGTCATGAAGCTGAGCCCGACAGTACAGGGTACATTGTACGGGTGGGCGATATGGCTCCTGATTTCACAATCAAACTCACCGATGGAAAAGAAGTTACTCTTTCTTCGCTTCGGGGTAAAGTGGTGATGTTGCAGTTTACTGCCAGTTGGTGTGGTGTGTGTCGTAAGGAGATGCCGTTTATTGAGAAAGATATCTGGCAGAAACATAGGGAAAAGGGCGATTTTATGTTGATAGGCATCGACCGTGACGAACCGTTGGAAACGGTGTTAGCCTTTGCCAAGTCAACAAAAATAACCTATCCGTTGGGATTGGATCCGGGAGCCGATATTTTCGCTTTGTATGCTTTGCGGCAATCGGGTATTACACGCAATGTGCTGATCGACCGGGATGGGCGTATTGTTCAACTCACTCGCCTGTATAACGAAGAAGAGTTTGCTTCGCTGGTGCAACACATTGACGCTTTGCTGAAGTGATATAAACAATTTGTCGGGATGAACATGGAGAACATCCCGGCAGTTGCTATTTTATAATGAGTATTTATTTTGCAATAGTCAGTCGCGCCAGATAATCGTAATGTTTTCCTTCCTTGATGAGTTCGGCTTTGAATCCATTCTCCGCTGCATATAGGCTGAGTGTCTGGAAATCGACATACAACCAGTCGAACACTTCTCCTTTGATCTCTTTGTATTGCATCTGAAAGTCGATCTCACCGTAATAGTCACCGGCAAGGTCGATCAGGTAACTGCCGTCTTCTTCCTCGAATAGGTAACGCAGGTCGCTCGAATCCATTAATATAGAGCCACCCGGACGCAGCAACCGTTTCATTCGCTTGAAGAACTGGGGCATGCATTCGAGCCGGCCGATGATTCCCGCACCGTTCATCAGCATCAGGATGGTGTCGAACGATTCGGTAAAGCGTTCGTCAAACAGGTTGAGAAGCCGGGCATCTTTTACCCCACGCTTCTTCATCGTTTCTACCGAAAGGGGCGAAATGTCGATGGCGCACACCTCTTTATTCATCTCTTGCAAGGCGATGGCGTGGCATCCGCTGCCTGCTCCTACATCCAGTATCTGCCCATCGGCAAGTTGCAGGGCAGTACGTTCCAGTGCAGGCATGCCGGCAAATGTGCGGAACAACTCTTTCACCGGCATTTCATCTTCATCGAATTGCGAAGAAAAGATACGGAGTTTGGCAGCCTTTCGGTGCTCGAAATAGTCGGATATGGCAGCTCCCATCGGGTCTCTGTCGGGGGTAAGCAGTGTAGGGTCCATCGGCAAATGTATTATGTTACAGGGTGCAAAGATAGGTAATTCGCGGAAAAACAGTTATCTTTGTCGCTGGAATAATGGAACTTAAAGAAAGGATGTTATGAGCGTAGAAGATGCAATGATGGGCGGAATCGTTTTCAAAGGGATGAAAGAGAAGCCCGAGGACGAGAAAAATAAGATTAAGACGAAAGCCAAAAAAACTTCATATATAAAGGGTGCTCACGGTTCGGGCGCAGCTAAAATGCGTGCGGAGTTCAGGCGCAAACGGGCTAACCGGCATAAGAAAAAATAATATTTCACCACAGAGTACACAGAGGGCACAGAGGATTTAAGTACAAGGGTTATCATTTCCCTAAACTTATTCCTCTGTGCCCTCTGTAGTGAAATGTTATTTCATTGGCAGTATTTCAATCCAGTAATCATCCGGATCATGAATGAAATACAATCCCATGGTATGATTCTCGAAGCAGACACATCCCATTTCCTTGTGGTATTGGCGCACAGCATCATAGTCGCCTGCAACCCGGAAGCATAGGTGACTTTCGTTTTCACCCAGCTCGTATGCACCTTCGTGTTCTCTCAACCATGTGAGCTCCAAAGCGAAATGCGTAGAATTGTCTGTAAGGAACACAATGATGTACGATCCGTCAGCCGCTTCTTTCCGGCGGAGTATCTTCAATCCCAACGCCTGGTCGTAGAAAGCGATACTACGTTCCAGGTCGGTGACATTGATATTGAAATGATCGAATTTTCCTTTTATCTCCATGAATGTATTTATTATTTAGTCCAAGCTTTCAGAATTTCACCTACATACATGCGTGGTTGTCCTTCCATTGGGGCCTGCGACGGTAATTTCTTACATTCCAGAACAATCGAAGGCTCGTTTTGTTGGGCCTGATAATAGCGAATTGTATAAGTTTCTGCTTTTTCCATCTGCTCATACGGCTGTTCGGGAGCAAGGAAAGAGAAAACTACCGGTTTGCCGCCTATCTGTCCCAGCGAGCCACCTGCATCAGCAGTCATCATCGACATGTTGAAAGCGTCTTTACCTATCACGATCACCAACCGTCCGCCAGTGCCCATCTGTATGGCATTCTTCGGCAGTTCGGACGGAGCGATGGTTTTGTATCCCGGAATCTCTTCTTTCTGTATGACCGGGGTGTTGATAATGATAGGCGATTGGGCCACAGTAGGTGGAATTTGAGGAGCTGGTGCGTCTTCCACTTCTTGTTTCTGGGATGTACCGGTCTTGGCAGGAGCTACTGTGACTTGTGTGGCAGGTACAATCACTACCGGACCGCTGCTGGTCACAGGTTTCGGTTGCGTCTCTGCCGGTTTCTCTGCCTTGTCGGGTGCTCCGAGCGCTTTGGCTGCTTCTTCGAACAGATCGTCGGCAAAGTCTACAGTCTTGATGCGCCATTTGGCCAATCCGCGTACCAGTTTGGTCTTTGACTTGTTCAGGGCATATTTGTCGACAATCCATTCTTCGGCCATATATTTTTCTTTTTCCTGATACGTGTAGCGTATCTTGCCTATCTCTATTTCGCATTTGGACGGGCTGCAATTAATGGTTACCTGATAATTGACCATCGTACGGTCCAATGCCAGGGCCGATGATTTGAAAACGATCCACTCTTCACCTACACCGGCAATGGTACCTTTCTCCTGATCGGTAAATACCACACGGCTATCGGTATTATTATTCTTTTTCAACCGGGCGGTGAGCCAGTTGTTCATGCGTTCGTAAATCTTTTCTTGCGACATTCCGGGAATACTGAACTCTTTCGAGAATACCACTTTCCCATCAACCTCCGGAACAGCTCCAACTAAGTATCTGCTGTTATCATCCTGCGCCATCATCAGTGATGGTACGAAACACAGGAACATAGTAAGTAAAAGATGTGTCAATTTATTCATAACTTCTATATTTATTGATTGATCTCAAAACAGTCGCCCCGACCCGTGATGGGAATGAAACGGCATCCATGGGCTTCGGCTTCAGCACGAAAAGCATTGCCTCCTTCGTAATCTTCGCTGAAGTGCATGGGCACAAATATAGTAGTTTTTATTTGTTCGATGAATTGTTTGGCTCCTTTTGTGTAATCTTTCCCCATCCGGCGGTCTACGGGAAACATCACCAGATCGATGGCCGGTGTGGCTTTGTGCAGATACGCAAGTTCGGCCAGGAAGTCGCCGTTGGCTTTACGGATTTCTTCTTCGGTCGACTCATCGCTCCAATGCCAGTTGTTCAGGTCGCCTGCATGGAATATGCTCATGCCCTGTAAAGTAATAAGGAAAGAGATGCCTGCATCTGTAGAACCGAATGCCTGGATGCGTATCGAGTCATCGGCATACTCTTCGCCTTTCCGTATATAAATAGCATCTTCCTGGGATGCACGGCGATGGCGGAGAATGTCTTTGGAGAAGATGTAATGAATATCGGGTCGCTGTTCTTTCCAGGTAAGTACCTCCCGGTTGAAGTGGTCGGGGTGGAAGTGCGAGGAAAGTACATAGATCTTTCCGGGCTTCCGGAGCAGGTAGTCATGCACTATTCCCTGATGACGGACGGTTTCCGATGAGTCTTTGTAGTAGTCTATAATAATGGTCACGCCTTCTGCTTCGATGGCAAAACCGCTATGGTAGATATAATGTAGTTTCATATATATGATCAGATAAATTAAAACGATGCTTGCTTTCAATCCATTTACGGTGCCAACCGTTCCAGTTCCCAATTCTCGTCGGCATGGAGTGTATACAGAAAACGGTCGTGCAACCGGCTGGGGCGTCCTTGCCAGAATTCGATGCGCGTGGGTGTTACGGCATAACCGCCCCAGTTGTCCGGGCGTTCTACTTCTTTTCCCATCCAGATAGCCGATTCGCTCAGGAAAGCCCTCATCAGTTGTATCCGGCTACCGAGCGGGCGACTTTGCGGGGAGATGCGGGCGCCGATGCGGCTGGCATACGGACGGGTTTTGAAGTAATTGTCCGATTCTTTGGCGGATACTTTGGTGGCGGTACCTTCTATATGCACTTGCCGTTCCAACTGATGCCATACGAAGGTGAGCGAGATGGCCGGATTCTGAGCCAGGTGTTGCCCCTTCCGGCTGTCGTAGTTGGTGAAGAACACGAACTTTCCATCGTGTATATCTTTCAACAGCACCGTGCGTGTCGAAGGGGTACCTTCGGGCGATACCGTTCCTACTATCATAGCCGTGGGCTCTTTCTCCTTCATACCGATGGCTTCTTGCAGCCATTTGCCGAAGAACAAAAGCGGGTCTTCGGGTAAGTCGCCTTTCCTTAGCCCGCCTTTGATGTATTCTTGCCGGATTCCGGCGAGGTCTATTTTCATAAATTCGTTCGTGTGGGAACCTCGATGAGCAGGATGTGAGAGTCCTGTAAGGTTTCCAGTTCTATATGATTCGTTTCAAGGATTCCCATCCCGTCGCGGAACGACAAGGTGGTATCAAGGACTTTTATTTCGCCTTCGATCACAAAGATATAGATTCCTGCGTCTTTCAGGTGCACATCGTATTCTATTTTTTTATCGGCTTTCACTTTTCCGATAGAAAACCAGGTGTCCTGACACAGCGATGCAGGAGTACTGCCGTCGGGCGAGATGATGAGCGAAAGCTCGTCCTCCTTCATCAGCTCACGGATGCTGTAGTCCTGATAGAACGGGCGCATGTTTTTTTCCTTGGGCAGTATCCATATTTGCAGGAATTCAACGATCTCTTCCTGACTGTCGTTCACCTCGCTGTGAAAGATGCCCGTTCCGGCGGTCATTACCTGGATATCGCCCACGGTGACGGTGCGGCTGTTCTTTTTACTGTCCCCATGCCTCACTGTACCATGCAGCGGAATGGTGACTATCTCCATATTTTTATGCGGATGGGTTTGGAAACCACTTCCCGGTGCTACACGGTCGTCATTCAGTACCCGGAGAGCTCCGAAGTTGATACGGTCGGAGTGGTAATATTCGTTGAAACTGAATGTATGGCGGCTCTCCAACCAGTCTGTGCGGGTTATTCCGCGGGTGTCCGCTTTGTGTAATATTTTTCTCATGGTTCACTCTTTTTTAAATAGTTAAATGTATCACGGACAAACGTTAGCTATTCGCTAAATGTTTATTTCTTCACTTCATTTAGCAAGGGTTTATGATTGGTAAAATCACGAACATTTTCTAAAGTCGTTCCGGCGATGTTATCGAGTGCTTCGCGGGTGAAGAATGCCTGGTGCGAAGTGACAATCACATTATTGAACGAAAGCAACCGGGCCAGTACGTCGTCGTCGATGATGCGGTCGGACTTGTCTTCGTAGAAGTAGTCGCCCTCTTCCTCGTACACATCCAATCCGGCCGAGCCGATCTTTTTGTTTTTCAATCCCTCGATAAGGGCATTGGTGTGGATCAGTTGTCCGCGCCCGGTGTTGATCAGCATCACGCCGTCTTTCATTTTGCTGATGGAAAAATCATTGATGAGGTACTTCGTCTGTTCCGTGAGCGGGCAGTGCAGTGAGATGATGTCCGAACTATGATACAGCTCGTCGAGTGTGGTGTACACTACCTGGTTCTCCCGGGCGAAGTTGTAGTCGGGATATAAGTCGTAGGCCAGGATGTTCATGCCGAAGCCTCGAAGTATCCGGATCAGTATCTTGGCGATCTTTCCGGTGCCGATGATTCCGGCTGTCTTTCCGTACATGTCGAATCCCATCAGCCCGTGTAAGGAGAAGTTACCGTCACGCGTACGCCACGATGCCCGGTGTATCTTCCGGTTGAGCGACAGCATCAGGGCTACCGTATATTCGGCAACGGCGTATGGTGAATAGGCCGGTACACGTACTACTGCAATACCGGCTTCGGCGGCGGCGTTGAGGTCGACGTTGTTGAAACCGGCACAGCGGAGGGCAATCAGTTTCACACCGTTGGCTGCCAGGATGCGGATTATTTCGGCATCGGCCGTGTCGTTAACGAAGATGCAAACGGCGTCGGCTCCCTGTGTCAGTATCACGTTGTTTCTGTTCAGGTGTCCTTTGTAATAACGAATGTCGAATCCGAACTCTTTGTTTTTTTCGGTGAACGATGATTCGTCATAAGGCTTGGTATCAAAGAATGCGATGGTATATGCCATAATTATGAATTGTTTATGAATGAATATATTAAAAAAACACCTCAGCGCGAGGAAATGTTTGTTCCTGCTGCGCTGAGGTGCATTATATATACTGTATGATTCGTCTTACTACTTTATTTCAATCCTCTATTCTTTAACAATGGCTCTGTATTGGGTTGCTTTCCGCGGAAGTTGACGTACATGTCCATGGCATCGTCGATACCGCCTGGTGTGAGGACAAACTTGCGGAACTTCCCGGCTACTTCGGGATTGAAGATGTTGCCGGTTTCTACAAATGCCTGGTAAGCATCGGCATCGAGTACTTCTGCCCAGATGTAGCTATAGTAACCGGCTGTGTAGCCGCCGCCCATGGTGTGGTTGAAGTAGGTACTGCGGTAGCGCGGAGGGATCTGCTTCAACAAACCGCGTTTGCCTAACTGCTGGCTTTCGAAAGTCAATACGTCGAAGTTGGCAGGTATGGTTTTTAGTACGTGGTAGTCCATATCGAGCAGCGAAGCGGCCAGGTATTCGGTAGTAGCAAAACCTTGGCCGTACTTGCCGGCCTTATCGAGCTTCTCGATTAGTTCAGCGGGGATCACTTCGCCTGTTTCGTAGTGGCGGGCGTACACTTTCAGTACTTCCGGTTCGAATACCCAGTGTTCCATGATTTGTGAGGGAAGCTCTACGAAGTCGCGCGGAACGCCCGAAGTGCCATAGTAATGTACATCCTTGAAGAGGTTATGCAGGGCGTGCCCGAATTCGTGGAACAAAGTCTCGGCTTCGTCAGCGCTAAGCAGGGCCGGCTTGCCTTCCGACGGCTTGCTGAAGTTGCATACGATGGTAACTACCGGAGCCAGACGTTTACCGTCTTTGTACGTTTGCGAACGGTATGCGCCGCACCAGGCTCCGCTACGTTTGCTTTCGCGGGGGAAGTAGTCCATATACAATACACCGAGATGTGTACCATCCTTTTCTTTGCATTCGAAAGCCTCGGCATCGGGATGGGGTAGCGGCATATTTTGGAGCGGTGTGAAGGTGATGCCGTACAGTTTGTTGGCCACATAGTAAGCGCCGTCGCGTACATTTTCCAGTTTCAGGTATGGACGAACCTGATTCTCGTCCAGATCGAACTTCGTTTTCCGCGCCCGTTCGAAGTAGTACGACCAGTCCCAACCTTCGGCAGTGAACGTCTTGCCGTCTTTCTTTATCTCGCTCTGGATATCGGCCAGTTCGGCTTTCGCTTTGCTTATCGAAGGCGTCCACAGTTCGTCCAGCAGTGCATATACGGAGGTTTCGTTCTTAGCCATGCGTTCTTCGAGCACGAATGCGGCATAGTCGTCATAACCCATCAGCTTGGCTTTCTCCAAACGTTTGGCAACGAGCTGCTTTACGATCTCCTTGTTGTCCTGTGCATTGTTGTTGTTACAGCGGTTGATGTATGCGGTGAAAAGTTTTTTGCGAAGTTCGCGGTTCTTGTTGCTTTGCAGGAAAGGCAGTGCGCTTGGGTTTTGCAGTTTGATGATCCATTTGCCCGCCATGCCTGCTTTCTTGGCTTCGGCAGCCGCTTCGGAAATTTGTGCTTCCGACATGCCTGCCAGGTTTTTGGCATTGTCGATCACCATCTGATAGTCGTTGGTTTCCTTACGCATGTTCTGCGAGAAGGTGAGTTGCAGGGTCGACAGCTCGCTGTTCAGCTGGCGCAAAACGGTTTGTTTGTCTTCCGGCAGATTAGCGCCTCCGCGAACGAAGTCCTTGTAAGTCTCTTTCAGCAGTCTGGCTTGCTCCTTGTTGAGCCCCAGCGCATTGGCCTTGTCGTGCAACACTTTGACGCGGGCAAAGAGTTGCGGGTTGAGGCTGATATCGTCACGGTGCTTGGAGAGCAAAGGTGATAATTGACGGCTCAGCGCATCGATCTGGTCGTTGGTGTTGGCGCTCGCCAATCCATAGAATACGCTGCTAACCTTTTTGAGCAAGGGTCCCGACTGGTCCAATGCCACGATGGTATTTTCGAATGTCGGTTCCTCTTTGTTTTCGCAAATACCCTTTATCTCGGCGGCCTGTTCTTCCATACCTTTTATAAAGGCGGGATAATAGTGCTCTACTTTGATATCCTCGAAAGGAGGAACACCGAATGGGGTGGTGTACTCCGTAAAGAACGGATTCTTTTCATTCGTCTTTTGGGCAGACGAATCGCAGGGACTGATCAGGATCGTTGCTGCGACAGCCATCATCATTTTCTTCATTCGTTGTGTGTTATTGTTAATATTATTATTGTCTTAGTGAGCAAAAATACGTATTTTTTTGACTTTTTGCAATATAACACGCCTGTTTTTGACTTTTTTGGGTATGTCTATACACCAGACCGAAAAACATAATAGGAAGGTCGGTGAACTATACCATCAGTCCACACGGCTATTGACTGTTTTGTTATTCCGTATCAGGTAATCAGTCAACTGGAACATCGTAAATCCGTATTCCTTCATATCGGCAAACAGACTGTCCATAGGCGTTCTGGTAACTTCGCGACCATTCAGCCGGTAGCAATACTCTTGTTTGGTGGTATGCTGGTAAAGAAACAAATGACTGCTATCGCGCACTGCCAGTATATCGGGGGAAGAGTAGAAATTGTAAGGCCGTTTGGTATGCAGCACATTCACGCCCAGGTTGTTCTTGGCGTAACTGATGTTGAGCAGGTCGAGCACCATCGGTTGTATGTCTATCTGGTTAACTTGCGATGTCTTTTCCTCTGGCTGGATACCCGTACCGTAGATAAGCAAAGGTACATGGTTGAACGATTGGGGCAGTTCGCACTCGTTCGAAGCAGTGGCATGACCATGATCGCCCACCAATACGAACAGCGTGTTGTCAAACCAGGGTTCCTTGCGGGCGGCCTGGAAGAAATCCTTCAAGGACTGGTCGGCATACTCCACGATTTGTGTTCTTGGGTCCGACGTCCGGGGCTTGAAGTTGGCAGGAATTACGTAAGGCGGATGGTTGGATACCGAGAGCAACACGGCAAAGAAAGGCCGGTCGCTTTGAGCTTTCTCGTGGATAGTGGCCAGCCCGTATTGGTACAGGAAGCCATCGGGCACTCCCCAACAACTGGTTACCTCTTCTTTCGGATAGTCTTCCTCGGAGTAAATATCCTGAAAACCGTTGATGGGCAAGAAACGGTGCAAGTCGTCAAAATCTCTCCGGTGCGGCATGAAGAACATCGTCTCGTAACCGTTCTCTTGCAGTACGGTGGGAAGGCCGGAATATCTTTTGGTCGTGGTGCTCCTGAATGTGTGGCGGGCGAAGAGCGATGGGAAGGAATACAGGGTACCCATAAGTCCGGTATTGGTCCGTTTCCCTGTGCTGTAGCAGTTGGTAAAGCTCAGCGACTGCATGTAGAGGCTGTCGAGGAAGGGAGTTAACGACTGTTTTTGTCCGAATCGGCTCAGGTATTCGGGCAGCA
Organism: Bacteroides sp.; assembly: GCA_031554665.1. Taxonomy (GTDB): domain Bacteria; phylum Bacteroidota; class Bacteroidia; order Bacteroidales; family Bacteroidaceae; genus Bacteroides. The sequence goes on from JAVBVA010000023.1 coordinate 61,897, forward strand.
TCGACTCCATGAATATGATTACGACATTCTTTTTTCGTGCGGTGGAATCACTCGCTTGGATCTTCTTGTATATAGGAGATATGTCGGGATCGTCCGATTCGCCAAAATAGTTGATGCAGTTCCGGTTGAAAGTAGCTTCGTCCAGCCATTGAAGCTTCTTCTTTTCTTCGGCGAACGATTCCATAGTACTGAATAACAGGTTCAGCGCTGGCGTGACACCCAACTGGTTGAGGAACGCATCCTTGCAGAAGGTAGCATCATTCACCTGGAGCGGTCGTTTGTCGAAACGTCCCCGGATGCCTATCACGCAGAGAGCAACAGCCACCAACCCCATCAGCATCCATTTCCAACCGGAACCGGGCTGTACCGGATATGCTTGTATCTTCCGGGTGGCAATCCGGCTCCGGTACCAGCAATAGATACCGAACAGCAGTGGGAAAATCAAGGCCAACCCCATGTATGCCCAATAAGATTTCTCATTAATGATCATGGACATAATTACGCTGGTGTCTTCCGTCCATGCAAAGATGGACGAATCGATTGTTTGGTGGAAATAATGGTAGTAAGGAATATCTGCCACGGCTATCAGCAATACCGGCAGGTAGCAAATGGCAAAATAGACGCCGGTGACATGGAACATCCGTTTCTCGAACCGGGTCGACAAGCCGACTATCAACAGAAAGATCAGCGGAAGGATGGTAATATAGCAAGCCAGGGTATTGTCTATCCAAAGTCCTCGTACAAAAGCTTGTACACTGTAGGATATCTCCGAACCGGACTCATGCTGGGTTGTCAGAAACAAGATCAGGCGGGCGGCGCCCATCATCAGGAGTCCGAATAAATGAATACTGGTTACATAGTATAGAATACGTAGAATTCGTTGCATGTTTGGCAAAGTATAGCGTTGATTGATGAAGCGGTGGCAAAATTACAAAAACATTTCGGTTACCCATATGTATCCGCCTGATATCTTTTGTATCTTTGTATCTCACAATCAGCAGAAAAGAGAATATGAATATATTGATCGTATGTAATGGGGTCATTCCTGCCCTGAAATATGGCGGAACTCAACGGGTAATCTGGTATTTGGGTAAAGAACTGGCCCGGATGGGACATAAAGTCACTTATCTGGTAGATCCCGGTTCTACGTGCGATTTTGCACGGGTCATCTACCGCAATCCGCAACAAACGGTCGATGAGCAGATACCGGAAGACATCGACGTAGTTCATTTTAATAATACGCCCGAACGGATACGTAAACCTCATATCGTAACCGTTCACGGCAATGGAATATCGTTTGCCGATGATAATGCGGTGTTTGTATCGAACGATCATGCCCAACGTCATGGGTACGAAGCTTACGTGTATAATGGAATGGATTGGGATGATTATGGGAAGGCCGATCTGACAAAGCCCAGAAAGGGATATCATTTTCTGGGCAAAGCTGCCTGGCGCGTGAAGAATGTGAAGGGGGCTATTGCCGTGGCCGAGGGCTTGCATACCTCTCTGGAGGTGTTGGGAGGACACCGGCTGAATCTCAAAATGGGGTTCCGCTTCACCTTGAACCCTCGCATACATTTCCACGGAATGATTGATAATGCAGGAAAGAAAAAATACATCGAACAATCAAGAGGACTGGTATTTCCGGTTACCTGGTGCGAACCGTTCGGACTGGCTATAACGGAAAGCCTGTATTATGGGTCGCCTGTTTTCGGTACTCCTTATGGCTCTTTGCCCGAGTTGGTGCCTGCCAACGTAGGCTTCCTTTCGGCAAAAGCCGCCGAGATTATTGCGCATTGCCGGGAAGCGGAGTATTCGGTTCATGAATGTCATGAATATGCCCGGGACCTGTTCAACTCGAAGGTGATGGCCGAAGCGTATCTGGCTTATTATGAGAAAGTGCTGAATGGTCAGGTGTTGAACCCGAAGAAAGACCGCCCGGCGTTGGAAGCTTATAAGAATCTGAAGTGGGAGTAGCCTCTCCCTCTTATTCTATCTTATCTAATATCCCCGTCAGGTAGGCGATGGTGATGCCATAATTGGTCATGGGTACTTGTTGCTTCTTCGCCTTGCCGACACGGCTCATCACATGCTTGCGGTTGAACATGCAAGCGCCGCAATGAATCACCAGGTCGTAGGAAGTCAGGTCGTCCGGGAAGTCCGAACCGGATACAATATCTATTTGCATTTCTTCGCCGAACCGTTGCCGTAACATGCGCGGTATCTTTACCCGTCCGATATCTTCGGATAGCGGAGCATGGGTGCAGGCTTCGGCTATCAAGACCTTCGATGCCGGATGTAGCCGGGAAATAACGGATGCACTTTCACGGAAATACTGGATGTCTCCCTTGTATTCGGCAAACAAGACCGAGAAAGAAGTTAGTTTGCTTTCCACCGGTTTCTGCTCGTAGACTGTCCGGAATACTTGTGAGTCGGTGATGATCAGCTTCGGAGGACGTGCCAATGCCTGGAGAGTAGCCGGAAACTGGTCGGTGGTACAACTCATGATCAGGCATTTCTTCTCTAATAATTCGCGCATAGTCTGAGCCTGAGGCAGGATGAGGCGCCCTTTCGGCGCTTGTATGTCTTGTGGCATGACCAACAGAACCAAGTCGCCTGCTTGTACGCGGTTACCGGTGATGGTAAGCTCCCCATATTCTTCGGGCAGATGTTGGCGGATAGCTTCCCGGATAGCATCCATACCTGTACCTTCCCGGGCGCTGACTATCAGCGGGCGTATGCCGCACCGGTTTTCGATGGCTTCGGCTGTTTGGACGGCCTTCGGATCCATATCTGCCTTGTTCAGTATAAGGACGAACGGAATGTTTTTTTCTTCGAGCAGTTGCATCCAACGATACTCCAATTGCATATCGGGCTGGCAGAGGAGTAAAGCAATATCGGTCTTCTCTACCGCTTTCAGCGTTTGCCCGACGCGCTTCTCACCCAGCTCACCTTCATCGTCGAAGCCGGGGGTGTCGATAAATACGCAGGGACCGATGCCGTGAATCTCCATCGCTTTGTACACCGGGTCGGTGGTCGTACCGGGAGTTTCAGAAACGAGTGCGGCTTCCTGTCCCGTGAGACTGTTGATCAGCGATGACTTGCCACTGTTTCGTCTGCCGAACAAGGCAATGTGCAGGCGGTTGGATTGGGGAGAATTATGCATAGTAAATGGTAGATTGTAATGCGGTTAGAATCTGAAGTCCCGCTTCCCTTCTTCGATCTCTTTCAGGTTGCGGAGTGCAATTTCTTTGATCCTGGTATTCGGAACCCGTTCGATTTCCCGGGCAATCAGCTTTTCGGCCAACGCCCGTGTTTCGTCCGAAGCATAGTCTTCCACATATTCTTTGAGGGTCACCAAAGCATTCGGCGCACAGATGTTGGCTATCTGTCCCGATTTCACCAAAGTCATAAACCGGTCGCCGGTTCGTCCGGACCGGTAGCAGGCGGTGCAAAAGCTGGGGATGAAGTTATTGCGCAGCAACCAAGCCACAATCTCGTCGAGTGTACGGGTATCGCTCACATCGAACTGGGCCGAATTCTCTGCATCGGGTCCGGGAGCAGCATACCCGCCTACACTGGTACGCGATCCGCCACTAATCTGCGAAATGCCGATATCGAGTACTTTCTCGCGCGAAACCTGAGACTCGCGGGTGGATACAATCATGCCGGTATAAGGTACGGAAATGCGGATCACGGCTACAATGCGTTGAAACATTTCGTCGGATACGGCATCCGGGTAGTCGGTGGTATCGATGTCGTCGGCCGGACAGATGCGGGGTACGCTGATAGTATGCGGCCCGACACCAAACCGGGCTTCCAAATGTTCGGCATGCATCAGCAAGCCTACGAAATCGTAACGGAATGTGTTCAGGCCGAACAATACCCCTAATCCTACGTCGTCGATACCGCCTTGCATGGCCCGGTCCATGGCTTCTGTGTGGTAAGCATAATTGCTTTTCGGACCGGTGGGGTGGAGACGTTCGTAGTTCTCCCGGTGGTATGTTTCCTGAAAGAGGATATACGTTCCGATACCGGCTTCTTTCAGCCGGCGGTAGTTGTCGACAGTCGTGGCAGCGATATTGACATTGACCCGGCGGATGGAACCGTTCTTGTGGTGCGTACTATAGATGGTTTCAATGGATTCCAGTATGTATTCGATGGGATTGCGGAGCGGATCTTCACCGGCTTCTAATGCCAACCGTTTGTGACCCATATCCTGTAGGGCAATCACTTCACGGCGTATCTCTTCCTGGGTAAGCTTTTTGCGGGCAATATGCTTGTTTTTTAAGTGGTAGGGACAGTAAAGACAACCATTGACACAGTAATTCGATAGATAAAGGGGAGCGAACATCACAATGCGGTTGCCATAAAACCGTTGCTTGATTTCACGAGCCAGCCGGAATATTTTTTCTGTCAGATCGGGTTCGTCACACTCCAGCAATACAGCTGCTTCGCGGTGATTCAATCCTTTGCATTCGGCAGCTTTACTGAGTAGTTGTTCTACTAACACGCGGTCGTTTTTATGGGCGCGTGCATATTCCAGCGTGTCCATCACTTCCTGATGGTCGATGAATTCGGTGGCCCGGGTTGAGTTTACTTGATACATGTTAATAGCAATTAGCGGTTTAGCGGTTGGTTTATAGTAATCAGCGTATGTGAACATAGTGATTAGCGTTGTCTGCGAGGCTAATCACTATGTACTAAATACTACTCACTATTCGTTGATATAGTCTCCGCGTTCTCCGGAAACCACATATCCGATAGCTTCCATCCGGCGGTAAATCATCTCATAGCTTTCGAGTGGATTGGCTCCTTCGAAAGCCTTGTTGTCATAGATCTTATATTTTTTCTGTTGCTTGCACGGGGTAAGACTTGGCATTACCACGTTGGCACCTGCCAGGATTCCACGTTCGCGTCCACCAGGCGATAGAGATGCCAGTGCGGTGGTCGAAGGGATAAGCGCTGTAGGGAACATCAGGCGGAGGATAGAGATCAGTCTCAGCGTCATGTTGATGTCGCCCGGCGGGCAAGTAGCAAAAGGAGTTTCTTTGTGCGGAATGAAAGGACCGATACCTATCATTTCCGGTTTCAGCTGTTCGATGAATAAAATATCTTCTACCAAGTGATCAATGGTTTGCAGCGGTGTACCTACCATCATACCTGTTCCCGTTTGATAGCCGATCTCTTTTAAATCGTTCAGGCAGCGGTGACGGTTGTCGCGTGACATCACACGGGGGTGCAGGTATTGGTAATGCTTGGCATTGAATGTTTCGTGGCGTAGCAGGTACCGGTTGGCTCCTTCTTGAAATAGCTTTTCGTAGGTCTCGCGTGACCGCTCGCCCAAAGAGAGCGTGATAGCACAGTCGGGGAAATCTTTGCGTATGGCAGATACCACATCAATGATCTTCTCGTCTGACATGCCCGGGTCTTCTCCTCCTTGCAGCACAAATGTGCGATACCCCAGTTCAAATCCCTGTTGGCAGCATTCGAGAATGCTGTCTCTATGCATTCTGTACCTTTTCAGGCGTGAGTTACTCTTACGGATGCCGCAATAGAAACAATTGTTCTTGCATACATTGCCGATTTCAATCAGTCCACGTAGAAATACCTTGTTACCGAATCGCGATAAGGCAACCATCTGAGCTTGCAGACGGAGGTATTCCAGTGCTTCTGTGTCTGTACAGGCCAGTAAGTCCCTGTATTCTTCAGCTGTTAGGCTGTGTTCTTCTCTAAGTTTATCAACGAGCGTCTTCATATCCTTGACGTTTAATGAGTTCTTGTGTTAATTGTCTTCTTCCTGCCACTATATCATTGCGCGTGCTTGGTCCTGTAATGCATCCTCCTTCGCAAGCCATGACTTCGATGAATTGTCCGTTGGCTTTTCCGGTTTTAGCACAGGCTCGTAGCAGCGCTATGTTTTTCTTATTAATATCCGATACTTGTATGGCGTTAATTTCGTCAGCTTCCTCTTTGAGGTAAGCTTTTACTGCGCCTATCACTCCACCGCTTTGAGCAAAGCCGTGGGCTTCGCGAACGGATGTGTGTAGTATGGAAAATGGGTCGGCCTGCTCCAACTGAATGTCGAGCCCGTCGAGAATGGAACCTATCTCTTCGAACGTGAGTACATAGTCTACACATTCGTCACGCCGCGCTTCTTTGCGTTTAGCCACGCACGGACCCACGAATACGATTTTTGCATCGGGGTATTTCTCCTTGGCTATGCGGGCTGTATAGTACATCGGCGATCCGGTATCCGATACGAACGGTTTCATTTCGGGCAGGTGTTTCTCTACCAGCTCGATGTACGACGGGCAGCAGGAAGTGGTCATGAATGACTGTCCTTCTGCCAGCTTTTCTTTCAGCTCTTTAGCTTCGTGACTGGTCGTCATCATAGCACCCTGAGCTACTTCCATCACATCGTGGAATCCTATTTGTTGGAAAGCTCCGTATACTTTTTCGATAGGTGCCTTGAACTGTCCCAGAATGGCGGGAGCAATGATGGCAACTACTTTCTGCCCATTACGGATCTGCTGAAGTATATCAAAAGATTGTGATATCTCAAAGATTGCCCCAAACGGACAAGCATTCAGACATTTGCCGCAATAAATACATTTGCTTTCGTCGATGTATTCGATACCGTACTTGTCTTTGCTGATCGCTTTGACCGGGCAAACCTCTTCACAAGGAATGGGCATGTAAACGATAGCGTGATACGGACAGCTTTTATGGCAGATGCCACAGCTGATACAGGTGTCGTGATCGATTTTTGCCTGTCCGTTTTTCTTGAAGCGCACAGAACCTTTCGGACAGTTCATATAGCAACTACGTGCTACACAGCCGCGACAGAGATTCGTGATCTCATAGTTAATCTGTACGCATGACGAACAAGCCTCGTCGATGACGCATAAAATATTTTCCTTTTTTATCTCTGAACGTTCAAGCGCCTTACGGGCATATTCTGAAAGTGGAATCAATTCGTCGTGTTCATCCGTCATGTCCAATCCCAGCAACGGAAGCGACTTGTATTTCCATACAGCACGCTCCTTATGTACGCAACAGCGGCCCAGAGGTTTGGTCTTTCGAGGACTCAGTTCAATAGGGAGTCTATCGATATGTTCTATTAACCGGTCGTTCTTCCAAAGCCTTATCAGATCTGCCAATAATTTGTGGCGAACGATCATTACATTATTCGTGAATGCCATAAATCTCTCTTAGGGTTATTAGGGGCTACAAAGATAATGATATGTTTGGGTAAATGCCAATGGTTTTGTTGAAAAAGAAACAGTTTAAAATGCATTTTATATGATTTCCGGAAGAAAAGAGTTAAAATAGTGAGAAAAGTATTAAACAAATGGCTTCCCTTCTTTGTTATCTTTTGTGCTACACACAAAATGATGCAATTATTCTATGTCGCACAATGTGAAATCTTTCAAGCTTTCTTATATACTTCTTCCGGTGCTGATCGGTCTTTCCGTTATCGGATGGTTGTTTTATCAAGAGTTTAATCCGGAACTGTTTTCGGATATTCATGTCTCCTGGCAAATGTGCGTGGGGATTTTTTTTGCTTTTCTTTTTATGCTGGGGCGCGATGTCGGGCTGATGTGGCGTTTCCGGTGGATGACAGATAATGTGCTGACCTGGCGGCAGGTGTTTCGCGTGAGTATGCTTTGCGAATTTACGGCGGCTGTCACTCCGTCGGCAGTAGGTGGTGGCGGTCTGGCTATCTGGTTTCTCAACCGGGAGGGCATCAGTGTGGCGAAAGGTACGGCGCTGACTATTTCCTGTTTGTTTCTTGATGAGGTTTTTCTGATCATTGCCTGCCTGATACCGCTTCTGGTTTTCTCTTTCGACGAACTTTTTGGTAACATGGCTGTTTTGTCTTTAGGAGTGAAGCTCTTATTTTTCGGCGTATATGCGGTCGTGATCGGGTGGGGGTTACTGCTTTTTGCATCTTTATTTTATCGCCCTGAATGGGTGAAGCGGATGCTGTTAACGCTTTTCCGTCTGCCCGGACTCAGACGCTGGTATCATGGAGCAGCTGCTTTGACCGACAATCTGGTACTCAGTTCGCAGGAGATGAGTCACAAACCGTTTTCTTTCTGGTTGAAAGCATTCGGGATGACTTGCCTGTCGTGGATGTCGCGGTATTTAGTGGTCAATGCATTGCTTTTTGCTTTCGCAACACAAGGAAGCCAGTTGTTGGCTTTTGCCCGTCAGCTGGTATTGTGGTTGGTGATGAAGGTGAGTCCTACTCCCGGCGCAAGCGGAGTGAGCGAATACATGTTTCAGGTGTATTATGCCGATTATTTTACAGTAGCAGGTATGGCGTTGGTGGTGGCATTTATATGGCGTGTCGTATCCTATTATATGTATCTGGTTATCGGGGTGTGTATTTTCCCCGGTTGGATAGGTAAACGGCGGCGTAAAGAAGTTGTCACGATAGCGTAAGTACATTGTAACAGTCCCTTGCTACTTTTGTGGTCAGTATATAATAATATAGGAGGAATGAGTATGATCAGGGAAAGTTTTAATCATAAAAACTATGTCACCATCGGTCTTTTGATGGCGCTTATCGGATTGTTGTTGATAATGTATATGTGTGCTTCGCAAATCCATCTTACGAAGCAATATCAGCAACCGAACTTCCGGGTAGAGGTGATTCGGTAGATAGAGTCCGGTACTTTTAAAAAGAAACTTCGACGCTGGCTTTGCCGGAATTTTGTTTCCAGGCAGGGCCTTCGTTTATTAAACGGATAGCTTCCTTGTCGGCGTCGGGGCAGAGCTCTTGGGTAACGGTGATTCCGGTGGGGCGTCCGTTGAGATCGATGAAGAAGCTGACTACTACTGTACCTGTCGTATCTTTACATTCGCTTTCGGCAGGAAGTCTCAGATTCTTTTTCAGGTATTTCCGGTACGAACGCCATCCGTCGACCGGTTCGGGTTCACTGTTTTTTTCTTTGATAGTGCTGAAGCTTCCGGTTACGGGTGGCTTACTTTCCTTATTGTATCCCGCCACAACCGCTTTACTCAATGCGCTGTCGTCCGATACTACTATCTTACCTTTCCTACCGGACCCTACTACGACCACTTCACTCAATGGAGTGTTGTCCGGAGCCATGGCAATCAGCATGCTCTTAGCGCTATCAGCACTAAACTTTATCGGTTGGTAGCCGAGGTAGTCTACTACCACTTTCTTCCCTTGTACATCAAGTGTGAAATGTCCGTCCATGTCGGTGATTGTACCATGTGTGGCACCTTCGACAAAAACCGAGGCACCAATGAGTGGTTCGCCGCTTTCTAAGCTAGTGACAATGCCATGTATTTTCCCATCAGTAACAGATGTTTTCATAGCGATAGCCATGCTTTCGTTGTTCTTTCGCAACGAAGTACCTCTGATCCTGATCATAGGATCGGTTGATGCAGGATGATGAATGGCAGCAACATCAGCCAGTTTCATTTGGGAGACTGAATCTTGGGGTATAGGCGTAATCCCGGATATTTTGGCGGCGATCTCCTCATGAACCACCTTGCTCTCCTGGGCTGTGTCCATTTGCTTTTCCTTTAGCTGCATGGCTATGTCCTGCCGTTGAGGCTTTGGTGCGGTTGCTGCTGAATCGGTCTTCTTTCCTGTTGCCTCTGTCGAATCGTTTTTCTCTTTCAATGCCACCGGTTGCTTGGTGGGCGAAGCAGACTCCTGCCGGCTTTTTTCTTCGATGATGCTCAGTTCTTTGTGGGGAATCGCTTCGGGAGCTTTTAGCCAAAGCAGGTAACTGCCTCCGAGTACGGCTATAAGCAAGGAAGCGGCAATGCTCCAGCGACGCAGTGAGTGATGGCGAGGTGTACGGACTTTTTCGAATCGCTGTTGGAGCTCTTCCACGCGACGGACATGATCCCCCTTCACACTGTCGAATCCTTCGAGCGCGTCGGATAAGAAAGGATCATTCATCGCTTCCCGTTCGATGCGATGCGCTTCTTTTCCTTTTCGGAGTCCCCGTATGTAGTCCATCAATTTCATTCGATTCGCTTTTTAATGCAAATACTCAAATTTCGTTTCCCGTTCTGTATAAAGCTTTTCACTCCCTTGAGCGAATAACCGGTCTTTTCCACAATGTCGGCGTACGACATTTCGTCCATAAAGAAATAGGTGACGCTTATCCGTTGCGGTTCGGGCAGCTTCTCCATACAATGTTTGAGCGCCTCCATTTGTTCTTCATCTGCTTCCTCTTCTAATAGATGCAAAATTTCATCCGATTCCATAACATTAGCTCCGAAATCGATTGGAATTTCTTTATTTCCCTTCCGGAGAATCTGTAGGCAATGGTTGCGCGATACACTGTAAAGCCAGGTGCGGAAGTTTTGTATTTCGTAGCCTGCTACCTTGGGAAGCAATTCCTCGAAGAGTTGCATCACTGCATCCTGCGCTTTGTCGGCATCCTGTAAGTATTTCAGGCAAAGACCATACACCAGCGGGATGTATCGGTGGTACAGTTCACCAAAATATTCCGATTTACCGGACTTGGCAAAGTGCTGTAGCAGCTCGTCGTCCTTCAACTTGGATATGTCTTTCCGTAGAAACAAAACTTTTTCTTGCAAAAATAGAAAAAAAGAAGTTGGGTTTATGGAATCCTGACTGAATTTGCATCTATAGGGTAAAATAACATTTTTCAATCATTAATAAACAATAGACGTATGAAGACAAATTTAGTAAGACTCGGAATGATGGCGCTGATGCTGGCCATTGTATCTTTAGGAGCAACCAATGCGCAACTGATAAAAGTAAAAGGACAGGTAACGGATGAAGCGAAAAATCCGACTCCCAGTTGTATGATAATCGTGAAAGGTACTTCGAACAGGACGCTGAGCGATGTAAGTGGCTTTTACTCCATCGACGCACAGAAAGGTGATACGCTGGTTTTTACGTACATCGGCTATGAGAATCACGAAGTAAAGGTGACAAAATCAGAAATTAATGTGAAGCTGAAGGTCGATACGCAGCCATTAGAGGAAGTAGTGATGGTGCATAGTTCTCGAAAGGTGACTGAGTCGATAGCTCCCGCCTCACCTCGTATTATACAAGCAAAGGTTTCTAACGCACAGCCCGGAATATACATAAGGGGTACAGGGCTTAGACAGACCCCCAACACGGAAGAGTACAAAGCTGTTGCCGAGAATCGTTTCTTTTCAGCATTGAATGATCCGCTTTCTACATTCTCTATCGATGTTGATGCAGCTTCGTACAGCAACATGCGTCGTTTTGTGAATCAGGGTCAGATGCCGCCGGCCGATGCCATCCGTACGGAAGAACTGATCAATTACTTTTCTTACAATTATGCGCAGCCGGCCGGGAACGATCCGGTGAAGATCACTACCGAGATAGCTGCCTGTCCCTGGAACCAACAGCACCGGTTGGTGCGTATCGGCTTGAAAGCAAAAGAGATTGCCAATGATAAATTGCCGGCTTCCAATCTGGTATTTTTGATCGATGTGTCGGGCTCTATGTGGGGACCTACCCGTTTGGAATTGGTGAAATCATCGCTAAAACTGCTTGTTAATAACCTTCGGGAGAAAGATCGTGTAGCGATTGTGGTGTATGCCGGATCGGCAGGCGAAGTGCTTCCGTCTACTTCGGGTGCCGATAAACAGAAAATACGTGAAGCGCTTGATAAGTTGACGGCTGGTGGCTCGACAGCCGGTGGGGCAGGAATCCAGTTGGCCTACAACATTGCCCGTAAGAATTTCATGACAGGTGGAAACAACCGGATCATCCTTTGTACCGACGGCGATTTTAATGTGGGTGTTTCTTCGCCCGAGGGCTTGGAAAGTATGATCGAACGTGAACGTAAATCGGGTGTGTTCCTTACGATATTGGGTTATGGTATGGGCAATTATAAGGACAACCGGATGCAGGTGCTGGCCGAAAAAGGTAATGGCAACCATGCGTATATCGATAATTTGCAGGAAGCTAATAAGGTGTTGGTCCATGAGTTCGGCGGTACACTCTTTACAGTAGCCAAAGATGTGAAGTTGCAGATTGAGTTCAATCCTGCCAAGGTGCAGGCGTACCGTCTGGTGGGTTATGAAAGTCGTTTGTTGAATAAAGAAGACTTCAATGACGATACCAAGGATGCCGGTGAAATGGGTGCCGGACATGTGGTTACTGCTTTCTATGAAGTGATTCCGGTGGGAGTGAAGAGCAATTATGGAAGTGTGGATGCGTTGAAATACCAGAAAGAAAAACCGGTGAAGACAGTTGGTTCTGCTTCGGATGAAATGCTTACCGTGAAAATGCGTTACAAGCGACCCGACGGCGATACCAGTAAGAAGATCGAAGTGCCTGTGATAGATACCGGTGTAAACAAAGGGTCTTCCGACTTTCGTTTTGCCGCTGCTGTGGCCATGTTCGGGCAGTTGCTTCGTGAGTCTGACTTTAATGGTGATGCTACATACGATAAAGTAATCGAATTGGCGAAGTCGGCACTCGATAACGATGAGCAGGGATATCGCAGAGAGTTTGTACGTTTGGCACAAACAGTGAACTCGATGGCGCAGACGGTTGCCGGGGAATAAAGGGTATCTCCTACGGACATCAGGACATCCGCTCGATAACTTTTTTGCTTCTTCCCCTATGCGATAAAAGTGATTTTATTCGTCACGTCGTCACGATTTGAGAGTTTATGTGTTAATAATCAACTATATATCCCGTGACGAATGGCTGGTTTATTCACCATTCATTCGTCACTTTCTGATTTATTCGTCACTTCTGGCTGTATTCATCTGCCTTAGTCCCCTTCCTGTTCTTCACTGTTACATTTCCCATTGTCAGTAAGACATCATTCAATAGCAGCGAGGTACGTGTCCCTTTCCCGTGAGGTAATTCTCCTTTTCAAGCGAGGTAACACCTTATTTCAAAGGCTATAACACTTTGTTCCCCGTAGTGCAACACTCTGTTTCCCGTAGAGCAACACCTTGTTTCTCGTAGTGCAACACCCTGTTTCAAGTAATGAAACACTCTGTTTCAAAGGATGAAACACTTTGTTTCAGCAGCATGAAACACTTTCTATGACCCACCAATAACCACCTCAACACCCCGCGTGACGAATCCATCCAAAAGTGACGAATGAATGGTGAATAAACCGGCCATTCGTCACGGGATATATAGTTGATTATTAACACATAAGCTCTCAAATCGTGACGACGTGACGAATAAAATCGCTTTTATCGCATAAGAGAAGAAGCAAAAAAAGTTATTGAGCGGATGCCCTGTACGGACATAAAGAACGCGTACCAGCATGCGAATGAAAAAACGCTTGCCGGTTTCGCAACCAACAAGCGCTTAAGAGAGAATTTGTAAAATAAAAAAACATTACTATAATATATTGTTAATCTTAAAAACTTTCTATTTAATTTCACTGGAAGCATAGATATTCCCAGACTCTTGATAGTTTATTTTGTTAATAAAATTCCATGTTTCTGAATCTCCTTTCCAGATGTATTGAGCACAAGAAACCGGGTTGCTTTCTTCATTCATCTGATACACATTCCTTGCCTTTTGTTGGTTGTATACTTTGTCTTTCGGATTCCATACAGCGAAGTCGATTACGAAGCTGGTTTCTCTGTAACTAAACGTGTTAATGTAGTACGGCGTCCATTCCTGATTCTCTTTGTTCCATTTAAGTGATTCTTTTTCAATGACTCTTCCGTCTATGTCATAACTGTAATTGTACTTCATATGTTGTTGAAGACTACCATTGTAAATATAAACTATCTTCGAACTTACCCGGTTGTTTTCGGTTTCGTAGTTCACTACATATTTGTTTCCTGCGAAGAGGTTAGCACCTGTTAAACCTGTTAACATCATAATTGCCAAAGCGACTGTTTTTACGAAAGTTGTCTTCATAATTGTAATTTTTTATTGTTTAATACTCTTTTTCTTTGTTCTCTTTGTCTATTAGACGAGATTACTTTGGTAAAGGTTGCAGAAAATTCGTTTTTCTTGAATTATTTTTCTGCGGCCCTTGAGTATTAACAAGATTGCAAGTGCTGTGCCAAAAACGTTTAGGCTTGTTTATCAGTTGTTTACGTGTTTTCTCGGATGTTCGGAATCGGACAGGTGTCCGTTCGTGGCGGACGTTTTTTATATCAGACATTGGCAAAACTCCACATTCTCGGCGATAATGATGTCAATAGGCATGAAGTTGGTTTCGGGGATAGCCATGGAAAATGCAATGTGGTTGCACAAAAACTTGATGCTGTGATAGCTTTGTGAGTCCGGGCGTTGTGAGATGAGGTATTTGATAAATCCTTCGTTCAGATACTGGATGTTTTTCTCGGTCAAGTCGAAGCCTACCACCTTGATGTCGCGCAAATTCTTCTTCTTGATAAATTCTGCCAGGAGGAAAGTTAACGAGTTGAACACGGCTGCACCTTTAATTTGCGGATGTTTCTTCAAATAGTCCGACAGCTCATCCTCCCATTGGGGGTTAGCAAGTACCAGGTCTATCCGGTGCAATCTTTTAAGTGAAGAGTGCTTTTCGATGTAATCGCTGAAACCATCGTCAATGATATCTACCTGGGTAGCCCTTTTGTTGTGCGTTTGATGAAAATTGACGATGATCGTTTCGTCCTTGTCATTCAAAGAGTCTATCATCAGTTTAGCAAGTATATACCCTGCTTTATAAGAATGAATACCGAAATAAGAAAGTTGGTGTGAGTTTTCGATGTTCGAGTCGATAAATATAAAAGGAATACCTTTAGTATAGAGGTATTCGGCTAATTCGACACTCATATCCCGATATTGGGGAGAGATGACTACGCCTTCTACATCTCCTCGTACCTTGATATGTTTTATCTGTCCGATGAAAGAGTCGATGTTGTGCCTGTCAAAGTGGAATCTTTCGATCACGAATCCATAGTCTGCCATTTCTGCTTCGGCACGGATAATTCCTTTTTCCACTTCTTCCCAATAATCGCCCGGCTCAAATCCGGGGACCAGAATACCTATCACCCGCTTTTTCCGGAGAGAGAGTATCTGAGCTGCTACATTCGGCTTGTAGTTTATACTTTCAATGGCCCGGTTTACCCTGTCGCGTGTCTCCTGAGATACCCTGCCTCTGTTGTGTATGACGCGGTCGACTGTTCCGAGCGAGACATTGGCCAATCGGGCAATATCTACCAATCTTGGATTTTCAGGTACATTCTTCTTCATGGTATGTGCGTGTAATTTTGTGCAAATATACATCTAAGAATGATTCTATCAAAATGTCAGTTGCATAGTTTGTATTTTATATGTTGTAGAATATTTCTTTGGTTTTAACAAGTTTGTGTATTGTACTGTTATTCAGTTATTTGCGTATCTGTGTGTTGCGTGCGTTCACGTTCACGCAAAATAAGCTTATTGTGCATTTAAAAAAAGGTCATACATTTGCGATGTGATTGTGCGTTCACGTTCACGCATTTATTAGAGTAATCCGATTATATCAATTGTAATGCTAAAGAAAAGAACCATGCGAGAAGAGTACATTATTTTAAATCCTCAAAAATTATTTAGTACTATGACAATTAGCCGTGTTAATCAATTTGTTAGAAAGATTCTTGCTTTCCTGCTTTTTGCTGTAGCATCCACTCTGTTGGTTACAGCGCAGGAGATTCGGGTAAGGGGTACTGTGACCGACCAGTTAGGTACGCTGCCCGGTGTAAACATTCAGGTGAAGGGCGCTTCACTGGGAACATCTACCGACGCTTCCGGAAATTATTCCATTGCAGTAGCCGATAAGAATGCCGTACTTGTGTTCTCTTATGTAGGCTATGTGACTCAGGAAACGACGGTTGGCAACCGAACTACTATTAATATAGTGATGAAAGACAACGAGCGTTTGCTCGATGAAGTGGTAGTAGTGGGTTATGGTGTGGTGAAGAAGAGTGACGTGACCGGCTCTGTCTCTTCCATATCGGCCGATGCAATGAATACTATTCCTACTACGAATATCAATGAAATGTTGCGCGGACAGGCGGCAGGTATACAGATTACCTCCAGTTCGTCACGTCCCGGAGGCAGTTCGGAGATCTTGATCCGTGGTCAGAAGTCACTCGGAGCCAAGAGTGCCCCCTTGTTTATTTTGGATGGCGTTCCGGTAGAAAATATTGATGATATCAACTCCAGCGATATCAAATCGGTAGAAGTGCTGAAGGATGCTTCCGCACAATCCATTTATGGAGCGCGTGCTGCCAGTGGGGTTATTCTGGTTACTACCCGCAGGGGGGAAGCCGGTAAAACAACGATCGATGTGAATACAATGCTGACTACGCAATGGATACATCGCAATTTCGATTATTATAGTGGTGAAGAATTTGCGCAACTTCGCCGGGAGGCTTACCGCACATCCAGTAGCAACGGCCAGTATGTAGATGATTCGGTGGTGTTCAGTCCCTCCATGCTCGATGCTTTGAAGAATAAACAATTCACCGATTGGGAAGATACGATGATCAGCAATGCCACCCTGCAGAAGTACGACATCAGTGTACGCCGGGGAACAGAGCATACCAAGTTTGCTACCAGCCTGGGGTATTTCAATCAGGATGGTATGGTTCCATCCTCCGGTTTCGAGCGTTTCACTTATCGGCTCAACATCGATCAGAAGATATTTAAGAATGTTACGTTGGGTGCTAATATATCGTATACCAAATCGAACCAGTCGCTGGAAGATGGGAATTTCTATAAGATGGTGACGATGGATCCGCTTTCCCGTGCCTACGACGATGACGGGAACATGCTCTCGCTCACAGGCGACCAGGTGTATAGTCCGTTGTTCGATATTTATAACTCCTACAACCGGGTGAACACAAGACGTATGATGATCAACGCTTACCTCGATTGGGAAATACTGAAAGGACTGACCTACCGGCTGAATACGAGTTTGAACAACCGTAACTACGAAAGAGGTGCATACCTCAACAGCAAGCATTCCAAAGGCATCAACCTCAAAGGAGATGCTACGCTTGAGAACCGGCTGGAAGAAGAATACCTCATCGAAAATATTCTCACTTATTCCAAGGAGATAAACAAGGATAATAATTTTGATATTACGCTGATGCAAAGTGCCAATCAGATTGATAACAACCGGGATATCACAGGTGGATCGGGTTTCAACAACGACTTGCTGGGGCATCATGCCATCGCTTCGGCAAGTACGATCAAGACGCCGACACATACCAAGACCCGCCGTACATTGTTGTCATACATGGGACGTGTCCGTTATTCGCTGATGGACAAGTATCTGCTTACGGCTTCTCTGCGTGTGGATGGTTCTTCGGTGTTCGGCGCCAATAACAAGTATGGTTACTTCCCGTCCGTAGCGTTGGCATGGAAGGTCAACAACGAAGCATTCATGCAGAACTTTACCGATTTGTCTACCCTGAAACTCAGGTTGAGTTACGGCTCGGTCGGTAATCAGGCGCTCAGTCCTTACCAGTCTTTGGGCGTAGTTAGTACGTTTGGTATGTTATTTGGCGAGAATACCTACCTTACCGGATACCTACCCACTTCTCAGCTCTATAATCCGAATCTGAAATGGGAAACTTCTACTTCTACCAATGCCGGTGTGGATTTCGGTTTCTTCAATGAACGCATTTCCGGTACGGTAGAGTATTACAACACCATTACCTCTGACCTGCTGATGACCCGTGCCCTGAAAGAGTCGTCCGGATACTCTTCGCAGATGGTCAATATGGGGAAGATCCGTAACCGCGGTGTGGAAGTGTCGCTTACGGGATATCCCATCCGTACGAGAGATCTCTCCTGGTCGGTTACCCTGAACTGGTCAAAGAATAAGAATAAGATTCTGGCGCTGAACGGCGAAACGGATGCGAATGGAAAACCGAAAGACAACCTGAATAATAACTGGTTTATCGGTAAATCGATCAATGTATATTACGATTATCAGTTTGACGGTATCTGGCAGACTACGGATGATATAGCCAACTCGCACATGCCTGCTGCCAAACCGGGAGATATCCGCCTGAAAGATGTAGTAGACGACAATCAGATTACTCCCGACGACCGTGTAGTAATTGAGAAAGATCCGGACTGGATCGGTTCGCTAAGCAGTACATTCAAGTACAAAGGTATCGATCTGGGTGTAGACCTTTACATGTTGCAAGGTGGTAAGAGAGAGAACCGTGCTCTACATTTCTATGATTATGGCGGCGGGTCTATCGAAGGAAAGATGAACGGTATCAAGCAGGATTATTGGATGCCCGACAATCCGTCCAATACCTTCCCGCGTCCCAGCCGTACCACTCCGAAGTATTTATCGTCTTTGTCTTATCAGGATGCATCGTACTTCCGCATACGAAACATCATAATGGGATATACGTTGCCCGGCACCGTTACAAAGAAATTCCTGGTAGAAAAGCTGAGAGTGTATGCATCGCTGAACAATATCTATACGAGTAGCAAGTATTTGTCGTACGGACCTGAGTCGGGAGTCAACGGTTATCCGGAGCCCGTATCGTTCACTGCGGGATTGAACATCACATTTTAAGTCATTATTTTCCACCTATATTAAATTAAGAGACCATGAATAAGATATATACATTAGTAGTTGTTGCTTTTTCTTTTCTTCTGGCGGGATGTTCAGACTTTCTCGAAGAAAAAGTCTTCACCCAGGTGACCACCGATTACCTGATCACTACCCCCGAGGGTATGTCGCAGGCTGTGGTATCCATGTACAATCGCGACCGTGAACTGATCAGAAGTCAGGCCGATCCCAACACTGTGGTTTGGACTTCCATGATACGCGGAACCGATATCAATGTATCCCGTGCCGGCGACGGACATGATGAGTTCTCCAATTATTCCAAACTGGATGGTTCGCTCAAATGGTTGCAGATATTCTGGAAGCATCATTACTACATCATCGGTTGCGCCAATATGGTGATCGATGCCGGGAAGAATGTGGATGCTACCTCCCCGGTGGCTGTACAGGCCCTGGCCGAAGCCCGTTGTTTCCGTGCCCATGCGTATTACTACCTGCTTCACCGGTTCGACAGGATCTTGCTGGTAACCAAAGCAACTACTCCCGACAATATCGATGATCCGGTAGACTACAAACCTGCCGATCCGGCCGATGTGTATAAGCTGATCAATGAAGATCTGGATTATGCTATCAAGAACCTTGCCTGGACGAATGTGCAACCGGGACGTTTCACTCAAGGATTTGCCCGTCACCTGAAAGCCAAGATCGCCATGTGGCAGAAAAATTATGATGAAGCCATCAAGCAAGTAGATGCTATCGTGACCGACGGACCTTACGGGTTAGTGAAAGTCGATGAGATATTCGGCGGAACCAATCTGAATCATAAAGAAGTGATCCTGTCATCGCAATGGAGTCGTTTACCGGGTGGCAACAACGATCAGGGAGGCGGAAATATGTACGGTCACCGTATGGGTATCTACTTCATACCCCGCTATTACGATGTTCCGGGCATGAAAGCCACCATTGAAGAGGGAGGTGGCAATAAGTTTGCCCGTATCTACCCGAATGAGTATTTATTCTCACTGTACGATCAGGAAAAAGATATGCGCTACAACCAGTTTTACAAGCACTTCTGGAGATATAATAACGCAGCTACTCTGCCGGCAGGCGCTTCTCTTGGAGATATTGCCCGCACGAATAATGAAGAGTATTACCTCACCAACCTGCATCCGGCCTGTATGAAGTTCTGGGATAAATGGAACCAGAGTGTCAACGAGAATCTGAGCTATCAGGATATCATTATCTATCGTTTGGCCGAGACTTATCTGCTGGGAGCTGAGGCGTATATGCGCAAATACAACGGTAACCATGAAAAGGCGAAGGAGTATTACAACAAAACATGGATGCGTGCCGGTAATGTACGGTACGAAGGTACGATTACCGAAGACCTGATACTGGACGAACATGCCCGTGAATTGGCTTTCGAAAACGATCGTTGGCTGATCCTGAAACGAATGGGTAAACTGGTGGAACGGGTGAAGCTGCATACAGGCGAAGGTACATACATCCAAGGACGTACCAACATTCAGTCCTATCATGTGAGATGGCCCATCCCTCAAAGCGAAATAGACAATATGGGGAAAGAGAATTTTCCACAAAACGAAGGTTATAATTAGCCCTTTAGCTGTTAGGTATGAAACGATTGATAATGTGTATGCTGATAGCAGTTGCAATCACCGGTATAACGTGTAATGCCGCTTTGCCTCTGGTACCGTATCCGCAACAGGTGAAAGAAACAGGAGGAACGCTTGTCGTTCCACCTGTTCTGACGGTAGGAGGAGAGGTCTCGGCTTCGACTATGGACTGTATAGCTCGTGAGTTGCACGGAATGAAGTGGCAAGTCATTACTTCGGTAAAGTCGTCCGGCGCCTTTATCCGGCTGAAGCAGAATCAGAAGGTTCAGGGCAAGGAAGCTTATCGGCTGGTTATTCATAAGAAAGGTGTACAGATAGAAGCCTCGACAGATCAAGGTCTTTTCTATGGATTCCAGACAGTCAGACAATTGTTGGAGGCCGACAGGAAATCCCTGCCCTGTGTGGAAATAAATGATTCACCGGCTTTCTCCTGGCGGGCGTTTATGCTCGATGAGGCCCGTCACTTCAAAGGAAAAGAAGTGGTGAAACGCATGCTCGACGAGATGACCCGCCTGAAGATGAATACGTTTCACTGGCACCTGACCGATGATCAGGGCTGGCGTATCGAAATCAGGAAATATCCGTTGCTGACCGAGATCGGTAGCAAGCGCGACTCTACACAAACAGGTGGAAACTCACGGACCAATACCTACCGGATAGAACCTCACAGTGGATATTACACCCAACAGGAAATAGCCGAAGTGATAGAATATGCCAGGCAGAGACATATTACAATTGTGCCCGAAATAGAAATGCCCGGCCATGCTTCGGCAGCTATTGCGGCTTATCCCTGGTTGGGTACGGCAGAAACCCGTGCACACGTACAGGCCAAGTTCGGTGTCTTTGAGAATGTGTACAATGTGGCCGATCCGCGCGTACGTTCCTTCTTTGAAGACGTATTGACCGAAGTGATCGATCTGTTTCCCGGTGAAGTGATCCATATCGGTGGCGACGAAGTGAGATATACCCAATGGCTGGCATCTTCGCAGGTGACTGCTTTCATGAAGGAGCAACAGATGAATACACCTGCCGACTTACAAATCTGGTTTACCAACAAGATGTCTTCGTTCATTGAAAGCAAAGGGCGGCGTATGATGGGGTGGAACGAGATTACAGGCGATAAGGTGCATGATCATGTAGAACACCAGGCTCCTCAATCTACCCAATTGGCAAAGAGCACGATTGTTCACTTCTGGCGGGGCGATCCGGAGCTGGTGCGTAAAGCGGTGGAGAAAGGCTATTCGGTAGTCAACTCCTACCACTCCTTTACCTATATGGATTATACCTACCAGAATCTCCCGTTAGAGAAGTCGTACAGCTTTCAACCTGTAACAGAGGGTATTCCTGCTGAATACGCTTCCCAGATATTGGGTTTGGGTACGCAATTATGGTGTGAATGGATACCTACCGAGAATGATTTGTACAGGCAGGCATTTCCCCGGCTGGCAGCATATGCCGAGTGCGGATGGACCCGGCAGGAACACAAATCATGGGAACGTTTCAATCAGATCATTACCCATTCTTTAATGCCTGCTTTGCGTGTGCGTTGCAGTGAAAAAGGAATTATAATCAACTAACAACCTATTCAAAGATGTCGATCATTCAACAGAAATTCAAACAGAATATACTGCCTCTGGTAATTATAGGAGCGCTCTTTTTTATCTTCGGGCTGGTGTCGTGGGTCAATGCTATTCTGATACCTTATTTCAAGATTGCATGTGAACTGACTCACACACAGGCTTATCTCGTGGCGTTGGCATTTTACATCGCTTACTTAGTAATGGCTATACCGGCTTCGAAATTACTGAACCGTTTCGGATTTAAGAAAGGAATGATGTTCGGGCTTTGGTTCATGGCGTTGGGAGCGTTGTTGTTTATTCCTGCTGCCTGCACTCGTATGTATAGCCTGTTTCTAACCGGATTGTTTTCAATAGGTACCGGATTGGCCATCCTGCAAACAGCAGCCAATCCGTATGTAATCGTAATTGGGCCTCTGGAGAGTGCTGCCCGTCGTATCAGCATCATGGGGTTGTGCAATAAATTTGCGGGTATCATAGCTCCGCTTATTTTTGCAGCCGTGGTGTTGAAGACGAGCGACAGCCAACTCTTTGCCCAGTTGGATGAAGGATGGATGACTGATGTGGAACGCGCGGCGGCTCTCGACGAACTGATCCGCCGTGTGATTCCACCTTATGCCGTACTTGCGGTATTCCTCTTTCTGTTTGGCGTCTTTGTCAGATACTCTTCGTTGCCCGAGATCAATACACAGGAACAAAACAGCACCTCCGGTGAGGAAGGAACTGCCCGGACATCTATTTTTCAGTATCCTTATCTGATTCTGGGTGTGGTAGCGATCTTCTTCCATGTGGGCTCACAGGTCATTGCCATCGATACGATCATCGGGTATGGCAGCTCGATGGGGCTCGACCTGAATGAGGTCAAGACCTTTCCTTCGTATACCATGATTTGTACCCTGATAGGTTATTTCATTGGCATCCTGCTAATACCGAGAGTGTTGTCACAGCGGAGAGCTTTACAAATATGTACCCTGACGGGCATGGCACTGTCTCTGGCTGTCATTTTTGTGGCAGGAGGTGTTACCCTGTTCGGTCATCAGACTGATATATCCATCTGGTTCCTTGTTTTGCTGGGGATGCCCAACGCGTTGGTCTATGCCGGAATATGGCCGCTGGCTATACGGAATCTGGGGCGGTTTACCAATCTGGGTTCTTCGCTTCTCGTCATGGGGTTGTGTGGAAACGCTTTCCTCCCCGTTATTTATGGAGCATTGGCAGATGAGGTGGGAGTACGACTCGCTTACTGGGTACTTATCCCCTGTTACTTGTACCTTATCTTTTATGCTTTCTACGGATATAAAATTGAACATTGGAACAATCAAATAAAGAAATAACTATGAAGAGACTAAAGATATGCAATGGCGTCATTCTTTCTCCTTACCGCAATCTGGGTATAGGTACGGTAGTGATCGAAGAGGGGCGGATCATTGGAGTGGAGCCAGGCAATATAGATGTACCCGGTGCGGATGAAATAGATGCCGGAGGACAGTATATCTCGCCAGGCTTTATCGACCTGCATACACACGGTGCCGGAGGTAGTGATTTTATGGATGGAACAGTAGAAGCTTGTTTGCAGATTGCTCATACACATGCCCTGCACGGCACTACATTACTGTATCCTACCACGTTGTCGGCTACCAACGAGGAACTGTTCGAGTTCTTCGATATCTACGCCCGCGCCAAAGAACAAAATAACAACGGAGCAGCTTTTGGTGGGCTTCACCTGGAAGGGCCTTACTTTGCATACAATCACCGGGGGGCTCAGGATGCCCGTTATCTACGCAACCCCGATCCCCTGGAATATGGGGAGATACTGGAACGATGCAGTGATATTTCCCGTTGGAGCCTGGCGCCCGAGCTACCTGGTGCACACGACTTTGCCCGCGAGTTGACGAAACGGGGAATAGCCCCCTGTATTGCACATACGGATGCTGTGTACGAAGATGTGGTGCAGGCTTATGAAGCCGGATTCAGGCACATTACTCACTTTTATTCCTGTATGAACGGCATCACCCGCCGGCAGGCTTTTCGCTATGCCGGCTGTATTGAAGCCGGATACTTGATGGAGGGTATGACGGTGGAGATCATTGCCGATAATATCCATGTACCCAAACCGCTGATGCAACTGGTAGCTAAGATCAAAGGAGCCGGGAACATAGCGTTGGTAACCGACTCCATGCGTGCTGCCGGAATGCCGGAAGGCAGATACATGCTGGGAAGTCTTCGCAATGGCCGGGAGATTGTAGTAGAAGATGGAGTAGCTAAACTGCCCGATCTGACTGCTTTTGCCGGGAGTGTGGCTACTGCCGACCGATTGGTACGGACAATGACGCACACTGCTGAGCAACCGTTGACGGATGCCGTCCGCATGATGACCACTACCCCGGCCCGGCTTGCCGGACTGGAGGGCAGCAAAGGAAGAATTGCAGTAGGGTATGATGCCGATATCATCGTCTTTGACAGTAATATTACCATACAGCATACTTTCGTGGGTGGTAAACGAGTGGAAAGATCGGTAAACTAAAATAAGATGAACATGAATATACTGACAAAAGATACTTTGCAGGTACAGATATGGAGTACCCGCAAAGAAATGGGAGAGAAAGCAGCACACGATGTTACCGGATATATCAATCAGGCATTGCAGAACAAGGCTGAGCTGAATATCATATTTGCCGCCGCACCCTCGCAAAACGAATTCCTGAGTGCTTTGTTGCAAAGCGATATCGACTGGACACGCATCAATGCCTTTCACATGGACGAATACAGAGGACTCCCTTCCGATGCCCCGCAACGTTTCGGCAATTTCTTGAAGCGGGCTATTTTTGAAAAGGTTCCTTTTAAATCCGTGCATTACTTTGATGCGGTCAATGAAAACACAAAGGAAGTGTGCGATCAGTATGCCCGCCTGTTAGATCAATATCCTACCGATATTGTCTTTATGGGCATCGGCGAGAATGGACATATTGCTTTCAATGATCCTCATGTGGCTTTCTTTCAGGACGAAGAAAGGGTGAAAGTGGTGAAACTGGATGAGGCATGCCGCAATCAGCAGGTACACGATGGTTGTTTTGTTGCACTGGATGAGGTTCCCCGGTATGCATATACGCTCACTATTCCGGCTTTGATGGCGGCCAAACGTATCTTTTGCATCGTACCGGCTTCTTCGAAAGCCAAGGCTGTGGCCGATACTATTTTCGGGGAGATAACCGAAAGCTGCCCTGCTTCTATTCTGCGCAGGCATCCTGCCGCCACACTTTATTGTGATAAAGACAGTGCTGATTATTTAATTAACTCATACAATACGGAGAAAGTATGAAACGAAGTATATTGCTTGCCTTACTGGCTCTTGCCTGGTTGTTCCCTTCTTTGCAAGCGAAGGGTAAAGAAGACTTTGCCGTCAAAGGTTTTCATCTGGATCTCAGGTGTCAGGTTATGACTCCGGATGCTTTGAAGACTTTTGCTACCGAACTGTCCGAAATCGGAGTCAACACGATCATTATGGAATGGGAAGCAACGTTCCCGTATCAGAGAAATGCTACTATATCCAATAAGTATTGTTACTCCCGCGAAGAGGTGAAAGCGTTCATCGCTCACTGCTCGGCATTGGGCATAGATGTGATTCCCTTGCAGAATTGCTTTGGGCATGTGGAGTATATCCTGCGGCACGACCGTTATGCACATCTGAAAGAAGACCGGAAAGAAGTATCTCAGGTTTGCCCAATGAAAGAGGAGGCTTGCCGGAAAGTGTTTACAGATATCTTCGCTGAAATGGCGGAGTTGCATCCTTCCCGGTATTTCCATATCGGTGGAGACGAAACTTATCTGCTGGGAAGTTGCAAGGAGTGTGCTGCCAAAATGGGGAAGGTGGGCAAGTCCAAACTCTTCGTGGATTATGTAAAGACTATGTGCGAAATAGTTAAAGGCATGGGGAAGCAACCGGTGCTTTGGGCGGATATTATCCTGAAATACCCCGAAGCCATCAACGAACTGCCCAAAGACCTTATTTTTGTCGATTGGAATTATGGGTGGGAAAGAGATTACTTCGGTAATCTGGACAACCTGTTCAATGCGGGAGCTACTTTTTGGGGGGCTCCTTCGCTTCGCAGTCATCCCGACAATATGTATCTGACTCAGTGGGAGAAGCACTTTACTAATCAGAAAGATTTTATTCCTTATGCCCGTGAAGCGGGATACAAAGGTATGGTCATGACTTCCTGGTCTACTTCCGGTACGTACGGATTTAGTTATGATACGAATTGGGAAGTCATCGAAATGTATCCGGTGAGGTATGTATATCCGCTTTCCGGTTTTAAGATTCTGGTGGCTGCATATGGTGAGTCGTTACGGACCAACAAACCGTTGGAACCCGAAACATTTGTGGTAAACTATGGAAAGAAGCAATTTGGTTTTACAGAGAAAGAGAGCAGCTTGTTATGGGAGTTACTGAAAGCTCCGCAGGAGGTGATTCGCTATGGCAAAGACACCAACGGTAAAGATATACTTGATGTAACGGCAGCGTGTATCTCTTTACAAAAGAAGATGAACAGCCTTCATCCTAAGAAGAATCAGAACGAATTCGAGCACTTCCGTTTGATGTTGGATATCCGTGTACAGTATCTTTCTTTTAAAGAACTGGAGGCCCGCTATCAGTCGGATGCATTTCGTAGAGAACTGGCGCCGCAATACATCCGCGAACTGGAAGTCCTGTTGAACGAGGCAAAAAGCATAGATGCCCGTTTCATGGAGCTACAAAAAGGATATTTATATGATGAAGAAATAACTCAACTTAATCAATGGAGGAGCGAGAAGATGCAGGATTTGTACTATACGCTCTGTAAACTTAACAATTAATCCCCCTTTTAAAGAGTTGGAATGCCGCTTGGATGATCCTTGCGGCATTTTTTAGTTCAAGTGGGCATACCAGTAAGTGTATTTTCAGGTGGAAGAAGCGAAAAAAACAATCGTAGAGAAGCAAAGAACCTTTTCTCGTAGAGCAAATCAGTGATACTCGTAGAGGCAGGTACCTTTGTTTTAAAAGGGTTGATGTACGAGATGTACATCTCATACAGTACCAGATGTACATCTCGTGCTGCTCCAGATGTACATCTCGTACACTGATGGTCGTAGAGTATCACAAGTTGGGTCGTAGAGTTAAACAATCTTAGTCGTCATGAAGACCGGCCATCTCCTGACTTTAGTGTTTTATATATTCAGTCATTTTGTCAGTCACCCCTGTCAGTTGGTATCACTTTCCGGTTTGGCACGCTTTTCGCAATCTCATTATCGGCCGCTAAAACCGGCTATACTTACAATTAAATAATGTATAACATATAAAAACAAACGAAATTATGAACATTAAACCATTGGCAGACAGAGTACTGATACTCCCTGCACCGGCAGAAGAAAAGACAATCGGCGGTATCATCATCCCCGATACGGCGAAAGAAAAACCTTTGAAAGGTGAAGTTGTGGCAGTAGGTTGCGGAACCAAAGACGAAGAAATGGTCCTGAAAACAGGCGACTCGGTATTGTATGGCAA
>JAVBVA010000060.1:0-7128 GCA_031554665.1 Bacteroides sp.
CTTCCGGTACATTTGCACATCCCCAGATAAAAACAAGAACTACAAATAAGACTCTTTTCATACATTTTTCAATAGTGTCCCTTGACATTATTCACTTTTTTATAAAATCCATTGACAAAATACTGAGTAAGCCCTTCTTGAAAAGATAAAATGTAGTGAGGTCGATTAGGATTAAGCTTGAGATTTCTTACATCAGCAGGAGATGGCTTTCCATATCCTCCTAAACCATTTACAGAACCAGGATGGGTATGAATATTAAATGCTTTTTTACCTAAATCTCCTACAGTTTCACTTGTAAGATATTTATCATATGAAGTCATTTTACCAGAGCCATCTGGATTCATTATTGTTTGATTGCTAATCCAAGGAGAGATAGAGAGTCCTAGTTCTCCATTTTCACTATATCCCCATGCGCTAAATTCTATATTTGAATTGAAAGATAAAAATCCCATAACCTCTAAGCCCTCATCTAATAATCCTGGAGAAAAATTTAATCCTGTTGCAGAAGCATCAGGATAAAGGCCACTTGTGCCAATTACTCCTTTTGTTACTTCTTTCGATTGAGCATCCTTAGAAGCAGTAAATACATCATTGCTAAATGTGCCTAATGTAATCTTATCAGTGATATCTTTTGTTATTTCTATTCTACTCAGTTTCCCTGTATTAATATCAAATCCATATACATCCTTACCATCTGGGTCAATAAACTTTATTGGATTATTTAAACAATAGGCATACGGCGAAATCCAATAGTACTTCTCACACAACGGATCAATAGACATTGCCGGAGTTGCAGCAGCAACCTCGCTTACTTCTTCGGCATACCCAATTACTTGATTTGTTTTGGTATCAAACAGAACCGACCCAATTTCAACAATGTCCTTATTGTCATGGAATTCTTCAAACTCCCCTTTGGATGAGGTATAAGCACGCACCTTATTAAAGCCATATTTGGCAAAAGGATTTTCTCCGGATTGAGCATTAAGTAAAATTACTCCGGATAAAAGAAATAGTAAAGTCAAAAAGATCTTCCTCATAGCAATAAATATTTATAGTAACAGTTTCGCAATTTACAAACAAATATCTACATAACAACATTATGGCTCCACTTTTTTTACTTTGAGTTCAATCAAGCATTAGTTTATCTTAGAATCGTCCAAGACTACTTTAGGCGTTTTTGCTACCATATCAGGTAATTATATCAATTCGTTTTAATTTAGGTTGTACATCCAAAGTTTATCAACAAGCAACTTTTAATCAAGTTGAGGCAGATCTTTTCTCCAATTATTGCCGGGATTTGTTTGTTGATAATCTTTGGACGTGCAAATTATTCAGCAGGCCTTATTTACCGTACGTATTGCCTTCCCACTGATCCGTGCGGAACGGAGAAGCCAGCAAGCCATCGCTGTTCACCAAGTTGATCTCAATATTATTATTCGCCCAGCCGTAACGAACCGCTACCGGATTGGGGACTTCGTCACTGAACACCACCACTTTGTTATCACGGATATAAGCCTTTGCCCAAACGAATTTCTTATCAGCGCCTGCAATGGCAAAACCATTGACATAACCATACTTGTTCTTGTCCATGGTGGTCAGCTTATCACCGATACGGGTAAAGGAGATAATAACTTTATTACCCTCCACCGCCATCTTATCATACACCGGTCCGGAAGGAAGTACCGGCTTGCCGTACGCTACATTCATAGCTGTGTGAGCCAAACGGAGTCCTACATCTTTCTTGTTCCGGGGATGGATATCGAATGCTTCGCCGATATCAGTAATCACGGCCTGTCCGGTCAGGGGCAGACTAAGGGTCATGTTCTGTGCTTCGCGCAATTCCGCCCAGTCGCTTTCCATCGGCTGATCTTCGAGTTTCATGAAACTGGCAAGTTGTACCCAAAGGAACGGGAAGTCATACCCCCACTGCGCACGCCAATCCTTGATCATATTGGGGAACAAATCGCGATAATGGTAGGCTCTACCTGAGTTATTCTCGCCCTGATACCAAATAGCACCCTTGATATTATAACCCACCAACGGATGGATCATTCCGTTGTAAAGCAACGACGCAAAACTGTTGGGACTGTATCCAAAACTTTTCATCCCATAAGCAGAGCTCAACACGTATGGTTTGTATTCCCAATCGCCGGCCAACGGATAGCGTTTGCCTTTCACTTCGAGGAAGAGTTGGTCTGGTGTGCCTGTCATACCTCCGGTAACACCCGTATCCTTGATGCGTACGGTGATCGTATTCTTCCCGGGTTTCAGGATACCCGCCTTCACGGGATAGTTGCGGTTGGCCATAAAGAAAGCAATGCGTCCCACTTCTGTGCCGTTGATGTATGTGATATCTTCGTCGTCGATGGCCCCGAGCTGAATCACCCCTTCTGCTCCGGCTACTTCGGCAGGCAAAGTTACTTCCGTGCGGAACCATACGATACCGTCTTCATTGGCCAGTTCGCCGTCCCATGCTTTGGGGGCAGTCGTTTTCTTCCAGCCCGACAACTTCTTCGCGGGGTCGAACCACCGTGCATCGATATCGTCCTGACTCTCCATCTTCTTCTTATACCGGTTCATGTCATCCATGGTAAAGCCCATAGCTTTCTCAACTGTTTTGCCCTGATACTTGCTGTAGTCCGAGTTATTCATCGAAGCTTCCCAGCTGGTCCATGTTTCGATGTCCGTACCACCCCAGGAGGAGTTGATCAGCCCGATGGGAATATTCAGGTTTTCCTGCAACTGCTTTCCGAAGAAATAACCTACAGCCGAGAAATAAGTAGCTGCCTCAGGCGAACAGACTTTCCATTGCGTGGGTTCGGTATCGAACTGCTCCTTCGTTTGGATAGTCTTCGGAACAGTGAGCAGGTGAATGTTGCTGTTCTTAGCATTCGGGATAGCCTCAGCAGCCGTCAGATCGCCGTCCAGTCCGAACTCCATGTTCGACTGTCCGCTACATAGCCACACATCGCCTATCAGGATATTGGTCAGGGTAATGGAGTTGGTTTTACCATGAATAGTCATCTCGAAAGGGCCACCGTACTTCATGGCAGGCAGTTCTACCTTCCATATACCATCTTTAGCTGTATCGACGGTTTTCGAAGCGCCGTTGAAGGTAACAGTCACCGCCTCGTTGCGGTTGGCAGTACCCCACACATGAATGGGTTTATCCCGTTGCAACACCATATTGTCCGAAAAGAAATGAGGCAATTTCACAACAGCATGCGTCGTAGCACACGCTACAATCAGCACTCCGGTCAGTAAGAATTTGAAAATAGTTTTCATCAGTAGAATGATTATGTAGTGAATAAAATAAAACAGAGACACAAATATACGAAGTTTGAACTCGTATTCCGTGTCTCTGTTCTTAAAAAAATAATACCTATTTAGAATGATAACTGAACACCGAAGTTCAACACACGTTGGTTCATGTATGTATCACCGGCGGTATTGGTTGAGATTTCAGGGTCTTGCTGGTACTTGCTGAAGTTGGTGAACGTAAGCAAGTTGTATGCATTGATATAGAACTTGGTACTGCTGATAAACTTAGGTAATACCTTTTCGGGCACCTGATAGGCCAGGTCGATGGTCTTCAGACGGATGTACCAGGCATCGATCAACCAGAAATCGGACATATAGGCGCTACCGCTGTTGATGGTAGAAGCGACGCTGGTCAGGCGGGGGAACTCAATCTCTTCGCCGTTTTTCCATCTCTCTTCTGTCCAACGTTTCAAGTGAACAGGTTGGAATTGGCTCTTGAACGGTTCGATACCCGTACCCGTCACACTAAAGCTGTAATTGAACGATCCCTGGAAGAGTACACTGACAGAGAATCCTTTGTACGATCCACCAAAACTCCATCCGAGTGTAGTATTGGGCAAGTTTGGTTTACCGATAGCTCCTTTGTCATAGTCATCGATCACACCGTCATCGTTCAAGTCTTTGTATTTCAGGTCACCGGCTTGTACCCCAATGCTGGGTGCAGCAATCCTGTCCGGACTTTTTGCTTTGATTGCGGCCGCTTCCTCCGGGGTATAATAACCGATCCAGGTGTATCCGAACGGCTGTCCGATGGGACGACCTGTACTGGCCAACCAAGGATAGCGTTGTTCGGCTTCGGCCATATAAAGCACCTTGTTCTTGGCATACGAGAATACGAAGTTGGTATTGAAGTTAGCCCGGCCGATACGAGTCTGGTAACCGATCTGTCCGTCGAAACCTGTATTACTGGTCTCTGCCACATTGGTAGGCGATACGCCGATACCCAAGATATCGGGGATGTCCTTACGGGTTACCAACTGGTCATACCGCTTGTCGTAGAAGAAGTCTACCGTCAGCGACAGCTTGTCGAACAGGTTGGCATCGATACCAATGTCGAACTTCTTGGCTTTTTCCCAGGTTACATTGTTGTTGCCTAAGTTACCTTCATAGATAGAGCCCGGGGTATTCCAGTTTACGTTGTCCGTGCCATACTCCTGCGATTCGCCGAAGCCGTAACCACCGCCTCTTTCATACTTCTGTTTGTACAGATAACGATCGCCATCGGCAGCATCCGACCCTACCAGACCGTACGATGCCCTGATCTTGAAGAGTTGCACCTGTGGAAACAGTTTCTTGAAGAACGGCTCTTCGGAGATACTGTAAGCCACACCGACTGCCGGAAAGAAGCCGTAGCGGTTATCTTTTCCGAAACGGTCGGTACCGTTATAGGCCATATTCACATCGATGAGGTACTTATTCTTGTAGTTGTAGTTCAATGTTGCCGTATATCCCTGGAAGTTTTCGGGAACCAACGCAGCCACCAGATAGTCACGGTCTACCGTACGGCTCTGACGGTTGAACAAGAACATCGACGTAATGGTATGGTTTTCGGCAATCTTCGTCGAGTAGTTCAGGAAAGCCTGTATGTTCAAGTCCTCAATCGCTTTTCCCTGACCACCACTTACCATATAGGTATCCTCGTTATACACCTTGTTGGGGTTGATAGTATAAGAATCGTTTTTGCTGTTATAATGGTATGTAGGATATGAGCTGCTGCCTCTCACTAATGAGCGGTCGTTCTCATCGATACTCGAATAAGCCACGCGGAAAGAAGCTGCAAGTCCTTTGGCTAAGAAGTCCAGCTTCTGGGTAGCGCCAAACAAATAGTTGTTGTCATTTCTGCGGGTACGTTTGTAACCTTCATTGGCCAGACGGGCATTCAGGGTCGGGTTCTTCTGATCCGTGTCATACGTATAAGCGTACGAACCGTTGGGATTCAGGAACGGCGCCGAGTAAGGTCTCATCTTGGAGAAATCATAGATCTCTCCTACGGCATTCAAGCTACGGGGTTCATTGATATTCATGAAACGCATGTTCACATCCAGACGCAGGTTTAATGTTTTCGTTACATCGAAGTCGAGGTTGGTACGTATATTATAGCGCTTGTAGAAATAGTTGGTATTGATATCGCTGCTCGAGCTCGCAAAGTCGCGCACCAAACCATTCTGCATGAATATACCTGCCGAAACGAAGTAGCGCAGTTTCTCCGTACCACCCGAGATGTCTAGGTTGGCATTTTCCTGGAAAGCAACCTTCTTGAAGATCTTATCGTACCAGTTTACATCAGGATGTCCGTATGGGTCGTTCCCACTCTGAAACGCATCCAGATCCGCTTGCGTAAACTTCGGATTCATCTCGTCGTTGAGATAAGCCTCGTTTACCAAAGTAGCCGTCTGGTATGAGTTCAGGAACTTAGGCGTGCGGATAGGCATCTGTGCTCCGCTTTCGAGACGCACATTGATCTGCGGCTTACCTTCCGAACCTCTTCGTGTTTTTACCACCAATACACCGTTGGCACCCTTGATACCGTACACGGCTGTGGTCGAAGCATCTTTCAGGATAGAGATACTCTCGATTTCGTTGACGTTGATCTGTGCCAGCTGGTCGAATGAGTACTGCACGTCGTCCACAATGATCAGCGGCTGGTTACCGCTGGAGTTCAAAGAGCTCACACCACGGATAAAGAAGTCGGAAGCATCTTTACCCGGCTGACCGGAACGCTGTTGCGAGAAGAAGCCCGGCAACTTACCGTTCAATGCATTCTGTACACTGGATGTAGGAACCTCTCTCAGCTCTCTGGCCTGGATACCACTCACCGATCCGGTCATCGTGATACGTTTGGCTTTACCGTAAGCCACTACCACCACCTCGTCCAAACTGGTCTGGTCGGGTGCCATCTCTACATTCAGCACTTTCTGATTCTTGATGGTGAATACCTGCTTCTGGTAACCAATATAGGAGAACGACAGCTTAGTGCCGGGTTTTACCATTAACTTGTAGTTACCATCTATATCTGTGATCGTACCGGTTCCACCTTCGAGCGCAATACTCACCCCAATCAGTGTTTCACCGTCGGTCGCTGTCACTTTACCTGTCAGTTGGTACTGCTGTCCATAGCAGAAGGCAAAGAACTGTATGCTTAATAATACTAATATTAATCTTTTCATATCTAATTCCATTTCGGATTTTGAACCATTTTTTTATTCTTAATTACTTCAGAGTACGGGATCGGATACAAGTATCGCTTTTCGTCAAACGGAACATTGAGGATCACTGCCGGCGTATAATTCAATACGCTTCCGCTCTTTGTAATGGTCATGCCCCACACAGGTCTTGAGAATATTTCCTCAGCAGTCTTCCACCTGCGGATATCCCAGTAACGTTGTTCTTCGAAAGCCATCTCGATTCTTCTTTCATTTTGAATCACTTTCCGCATTTCCACTTTGCCCAGTCCGGCTTTCAGTCCGTACAGGTTATCGTCGCCGGCTTCTATTCCCGCTCTTTTTCTCAAAGCGATAATCGAGTTATAAACTTCGGTCGATGCCCCGTTATACTCATTCAAAGCTTCAGCATAGTTGAGCAGAATCTCGGCATATCGGTACATTACCCACAAATGGAGCGTATTATCGTACTGAGCGCTATTCTCGAAATTACCCATGAACTTACGCATGTAATAACTTGTCTTGGTTTTCTGGTTACTTCCCGCAGGATTGTTAACCCCGCCCATATAAGTCGCAAGATCTTTGTTCAACCATCTTGATTCGTTATGCAAAACTGTCATTTCGAGACGTGGATCACGATTCTTAT
>JAVBVA010000119.1:0-24652 GCA_031554665.1 Bacteroides sp.
GAGAAACAAGGTGTTGCTCTACGGGAAACAGAGTGTTGCACTACGGGGAACAGAGTGTTATAGCCTTTGAAATAAGGTGTTACCTCGCTTGAAAAGGAGAATTACCTCACGGGAAAGGGACACGTACCTCGCTGCTATTGACTGATGTCTTACTGACAATTGGGCATGTAACAGCGAAGAACAGGAAGGATACTAAGGGAGATGAAGGACGCCAGAAGTGACGAATAACTCAGAAAGTGACGAATGAATGGTGAATAAATCAGCCATTCGTCACGGTGTATGTAGTTGATTACTAGCCTGTAAGCTCTCAAATCGTGACGACGTGATGAATAAAATCACTTTTATCACATAGGAGAAGAAGAACCTCGCTTCATCCTTCACTTCTCCTCGCTTCACTCCGGGTGTTTCCTCGCCTGTAACAGCGTGTTTCATCGCTGCCGTTAACCCCTCAGTGTTCACCGATTATCAACAGTATCTAAAATAAAAAAGAGAAACTCCCGCTAAGGAATTTCTCTTTTTTATCTCGAATCCGAAAGTGAACCGATTAGCGGTTAACTCTTTTTTCTTTGATTCTAGCTTTCTTACCGGTAAGTTTACGCAGGTAGTACAGCTTAGCGCGACGAACTTTACCCACTTTGTTCACTTCGATGCTATCGATAGCCGGTGATTCGATTGGGAAAATTCTTTCTACACCTACAGTTCCTGACATCTTACGTACGGTAAAACGTTTTTTGTCGCCATGACCGGCGATTTTGATAACAACACCACGGTACAACTGTACACGTTCTTTGTTACCCTCGACGATACGATACGCTACGGTTACAGTATCACCTGCCTTGAAGTTCGGATGCTGTTTGCCGGTAGCAAATGCTTCTTCTGCAATTTTAATTAAATCCATTGGTACTATTATTAAATTGTTATATCGTTACAACGCAACATATCAAACAACTCTATTTTGACAGCGATTGCGCGAAAGCGGTGCAAAGTAACTAATTATTTGTCACATAGCCAACACTTTCCGGGAAAACTGAAAATAAAAACGGTTTCTTTCCGGCGTTGCGTATGGAGAAACGGGAATATCTTTTATCTTTGTGTCATTTAATAACGGAAAAAGCGATATGAAATCCATGATATTTAAACCTCTGACAGGAGCGTTACTTCTTGCTACCTTAACGCTGTTCTCCTGCCGCCAGTCTTCCTATCACCTGGAGCGGGTAGAAGGGAAGTTGATAACCATTGACCAGACGTTGGACAGCGCGCCCGATCAACGATATATCAATATATTGAAGCCTTATAAGACAACCGTCGACAGCGTGATGAACCGCGTGATCGGGGTTTGCGATGTGACGTTGAAAGGTAGCCGTCCCGAAAGTCTGTTGTCGAATCTGGTGGCCGATGTCCTGAGGGAAGCGGCCGTACAGGTGCAGGATAGCCCCGCCGACATGGGGCTCGTCAACATGGGCGGATTGCGCAATATCCTGACAAAGGGCGATATTACCACCGGAAGCGTATACGAGGTATTGCCTTTTGAGAATTCACTCTGTGTCGTTACCCTGAAAGGATCGGATCTGAAAACACTTTTCGAGCAGATAGCTGCCGCTAAGGGTGAGGGGGTTAGCGGGGTACGACTGAGAATCTCTGCCGATGGTAAGCTGTTGAACGCTACCATAAACAACAAACCGGTGGAGGACGAAAAACTCTATACCGTAGCTACCATCGATTATCTGGCCGATGGAAATGATGGCATGGCGGCGCTGACACAAGCACAGAACCGGGTATGTCCGGAAGGCGCCACTCTTCGCGAACTTTTCTTGTCGTATGTGGAACGCCAAACGCAGGCGGGAAAAAAGATAACTGCCCGGATGGAAGGAAGAATTACAGTAGAACCATAATAATAGAATTGATAAGAGATGAACATGAATGTACGTAAATTTTGTCTGACTACCGCCTTACTCATTTGGGCGCTCTCTTCTGCCTGGGCACAAGAGTGGCGTACACTGACTATTCTGCAAACAAGCGATACTCATAGTCGCATAGAACCTATCGAACAGCATGCGGGCGATAAGTATGCCGGGTTGGGAGGAATCGTACGACGGGCTACTTTTGTGGAGAAATTGCGAAAGGAGATTCCTGATTTGTTGCTATTCGATTGCGGTGACTTTTCACAAGGTACTCCTTATTATAATTTCTATAAGGGTGAGTTGGATGTGAAGATGATGAACTTCATGCATTACGATGCTGTCATGATAGGCAACCATGAGTTTGACTTCGGGATGGAGAATCTGGCGAAATTGTTTGAAATGGCCTGGTTCCCGATCGTGTGTTCCAATTACGACTTTACGAATACTCCGTTGGAAAAGCTGGTGAAACCTTATATCGTATTCAACCGTCACGGGCTGAAAATTGGTGTGATAGGAATCGGTGTGAAACTCGAAGGGCTGGTACAAGCCGACAAGTGTACCGGGGTAGTCTTTCGTGATCCGGCTACAGTGGCCAACGAGCTTGCCGCTAAGTTGAAGAAAAAGGAGAAGTGCGATGTGGTCATCTGCCTGTCGCATCTGGGTGCTACCGATGATGAAAAGTTTATAGCCAATACGCGGAATATCGATCTGGTACTTGGCGGGCACTCGCACACCTTCATGGAGAAACCAGTGACGTTTTCCAATCGGGATGGAAAGGATGTTTGGCTTTTCCATACAGGTAAGAGTGGAATCTATGTGGGGCGTACCGATCTGGCTTTTAAGAAAAGGAAGTAGAATAAGAAGAATTCGCAGATGGATAAAAAACTTCAGTTTATACTCTATACTACACCACAAGAAAATGTTAAAGTTGATGTGGCAGTGAAAGACGAAACCATTTGGCTCACTCAAAAGGCAATGGCGGAGTTGTTTGGTGTTGGAGTGCCTGCTATTAGCAAGCACATTAAGAATATTTTTGAGGAAGGTGAACTTGATGAGAAAGTGGTTGTTTCCATTTTGGAAATAACCACTCAGCATGGAGCTATTGCAGGGAAAACGCAAAATATAGATACGAAGTTTTATAATCTCGATGCAATTATATCGGTAGGATATCGTGTTAATTCTACCAAAGCAACACAATTTCGTATCTGGGCTACCCAAACGCTAAAAGAGTTTATCACAAAAGGGTTTGTGCTTGATGATGAACGTCTGAAACAAGGAAAAACAGCTTTCGGGAAAGACTATTTCCGGGAATTATTGGAGCGTGTTCGTTCCATCCGGGCAAGTGAGCGGCGAATCTGGCAACAAATTACTGATATTTTTGCCGAATGCAGCATTGACTACGACAGAGATTCTTCTGTTACACAAGACTTTTATGCGATGGTGCAGAATAAGTTCCATTATGCCATTACAGGACAAACGGCTGCGGAGATTGTCTACACAAAAGCCGATCGTCATGCTGAAAATATGGGCTTGACTACTTGGAAGAACTCACCTGATGGTAGAATTCTGAAGTCAGATGTTACGGTTGCCAAGAATTATTTGCTTGAGGTCGAGATTCGTCGTTTGGAACGGGCTGTAACAGGTTATTTCGACTACATCGAAGATTTAGTCGAACGTGAAAATTCCTTTACAATGGAGGAATTTGCGGCAAGTGTGAATGAGTTCCTGGCTTTTCGGAAATACAATATACTGAAAGATAAAGGCAAAATTACCAGATTGCAAGCCGACCGCAAAGCCGAAGCAGAATACAATGAGTTCAACAAAACGCAAAAGATAGTTTCTGATTTCGATAAAGAAATTAAAAGGCTAACGGACAAAGGTGAAAAAAATGAATAAAATAATCGTATTATCTGTACACAATGTTGATGAGAGAGGGAAATAGGAACAGACAACTGAACAGGATCATGTCTGTTGCCGTGGTGTGGTTGATGGGAATAGGCATGCTTTCTGCACAAAACAATGATATAACGTTATTGGGAAATGCTTTCCGGACGATCCCGCTGGATACGAAAGAGCAGATAGCTATATTGAGTGTGGGAGATAAAGTCTCTGATAAGTTTTTTGTACAGCAGGTTGATAAATACGGAAAGGTAACCAATCTCAAACTGACGTGGAGAACACCCGAGAAAGAGGTGCAGGCTATTACCGAGAAGTTGCGCGACTATACGCGGGTGGTGGTAAGCATCACTCTGCCCGATTGGGAAGTGTGGAACTTCCGTTCGTATTTTGCCCGGTTGCAATTGGATGTACCGGTGATATTTGTGATGTTCACATCGCCCCAAGGGTTGAGCGCATTGGATAATTCGTTGCAACGGTCGGCGGCAGTGATATTGGCACATAGCCCGACGGAGGCTGTACAGAAGCTGGTGGCTGATGCCTTGTTTGCCAAAACCGAGGTACGGGGCAAATTGGCGGTCGACATCGGGAAGCTGTACCGGGCCGGCGATGGGGAAGTGATCGAACCGGGTATGAAAGTGGGTGCGCAGCCCGAAGACTACGGAGTGAGAGGTTATCTGCTACATCGCATCGACTCTCTGGTACAGGTAGGGCTCGAAGCCAAAGCTTTCCCGGGTTGTCAGGTACTGATTCTTAAAGATGGACAAACCATTTATGACCACTGTTTCGGAACCTATTCGGACAAAGATGTACGTCCGGTAGCGCCTGTTTCTATCTATGATCTGGATGGAGTTTCCAAATCGGCCGGAACAGTCCTGGCAGTGATGAAGCTGTATGATGAGGGGCGGTTGAAACTAACGGATAAAGCTTCTGCTTATCTACCCTGGTTGAACGTTCCTAGTAAAAAGGATATTACTATCCGTGAACTGCTACTCAACGAATCGGGCTTGTTGCCTTTTATCCGGTTCTACCGGGAGGCTATCGACGACCGCACCGTATCGGGACCGTTCACACAGAAGTTTGTCGACGAGTGGCATTATACCCGTATGGGCGAGTACACATACGCCTGTTCGGACTTTCAGTTTAAGAAAGGACTTGTGCTGCCTGCCCGGACCTCTACCCATACCTTGGCGTTGGGCGAGAACTTATGGTTGGCCGACAGCTTCAAAGACAATATACGGAAGAGCATCGCCACGTCCGAGACTCAACCCAAACGCTTCCTGTACAGCGATATAGATTATATCCTGCTGCAACAGGTGGTGGAAGCGGTTGCCGGTAAACCGCTGAACGAATACCTTACAACTGAGTTTTATGCTCCGATGGGGCTGACTCATACGTTGTATTGCCCGTTGCAACAGTATTCGAAATCGGATATTATACCTACAGCTTGCAACGACTACCTGCGCCGGCACGATTTGTGTGGATATGTATTCGATGAAGCAGCTGCTTTCATGGGAGGAGTTTCCGGAAATGCCGGGCTTTTCTCTACGGCCGAAGAGGTGGGGCAACTGTTCCAGATGTTGCTCAACGGAGGGGAGTGGAACGGAAAACGATACCTGAGCGAAGAAACCTGCCGGCTGTTTACTACGGAGAAGTCGGCTAAAGGGCATTACGGGCTGGGTTTCGATAAGCCGAACCGGCCCGAACCGCTTGCCAGTAACTGTTCGCCCTCTACGCCGGAGAGCGCTTTCGGACAGCTGGGATCTACGGGAACCTGTGTATGGGCCGACCCTAGCAACCGGCTTGTTTATGTTTTTCTGAGTAACCGGGTTTGTCCCAACTCCTGGAATAGCGCCATGTACGAATTGAAGATGCGTAGATCCATCCAGGAAGTTATTTATCAATCTATGAAGTAATTATGCGTAAATGCCTGCTGATCATATTCTTTTTGTGTTTGGGTACCGTTGGGGTGACCCATTGTCCGGTACGACCGGCCATCGTTCCTCAATGGAAGGCTCCTGAACCTCCTCTGCCTCCGAAAGATCCGTTACTCCTGTCCGAAGTGTGGGAGAGTGAAGCCTGCCTGCACTGGGTCGATTCACTCATGAATAAAATGACACTGAAGGAGAAGGTAGGACAGTTGTTTATTTTCACCATAGCACCGGACATTACCAAACGCAATCAGACTTTGTTGCAAGAAGTAGTTACTACCTATAAGGTAGGTGGTCTGCTCTTCTCCGGAGGTAAACTTCAAAACCAGGCGCAGCTCACCAATGATGCGCAGCGGATGACACGTGTTCCTCTGATGATCACTTTTGATGGTGAGTGGGGACTTGCCATGCGGCTGAAAGGAACCCCGGTCTTCCCTCGGAATATGATATTGGGTTGTGTGCAGAATGATACGTTGATTTATGAATATGGCCGTGAGGTAGCCCGTCAGTGCCGGGAACTCGGAGTGCAGGTCAACTTCGCACCTGTGGCCGACGTCAATATCAATCCGGAAAACCCGGTGATCAATACCCGCTCGTTTGGTGAAGATCCCTCGTTGGTGACGCGTAAGGTACTGGCCTACGCTGCCGGGCTGGAAGCCGGACAGGTACTTGCCGTATGCAAGCACTTCCCCGGACATGGCGATACGGAAGTGGATTCGCACAAAGCGCTTCCTGTCCTTTCTTTCTCCCGCGAACGCATGGACAGCGTAGAGTTGCATCCATTCAAAGAGGCCATCCGTGCCGGAATAGACGGGATGATGGTCGGGCATCTTGAGGTGCCTATATTCGAGCAGGATGCCGGGGTACCCTCTTCGCTTTCGCGCAAGGTGGTGAACAACCTACTTGTCGAAGAATTAGGATTCAAAGGATTGATATTTACCGATGCGCTTGCCATGAAAGGGGTTTCGTCGAATCCGAATATCTGCTTGCAGGCCTTGAAGGCCGGAAACGACATGGTACTGGCTCCACGTACAATAAAACCGGAGATCGAAGCGGTGCTCGAAGCGGTGAAAAGTGGTGAGCTAAGTGCGGATGAAATAGATCGTAAATGCCGTAAAGTGTTGATGTACAAGTATGCGCTGGGGTTGAAAAAGAAACCTGTTATACAGTTATCCGGGTTGAACAACCGTATCAACTCTGCCCATGCGCAGAATCTGATAGATAAGCTGAACCGGGCAGCCATCACCATATTGGGAAACAAGAACAGCATATTGCCGTTGAACGATGACGGTGGGGAAATAGCCCTCCTTGAAGTAGGTGGACCCAAAGCGGTGGATGCATTGGCTAAGGAGATGAAGAAATATGCCGCTCCGGTACGCTTCCGGCTGCGCGATAAGATGACTGCGAATGAAGAAAAACTTCTCTGTGATTCGTTGGGAAAGTACAAACGTATTATAGTGGTGGTAAGCGAACAACGTTTGACTCCTTATCAGTCTTTCTTTTCTCATTTCGAGGTGGGGCACCCTACTGCTTTCGTGTTCTTTACTCCTGCCAAAATGATGTTGCAGATACAGCAGGCCGTCTCGGGCGCCGAAGCGGTGGTGGTTGCACATTCGTCGGGCGATGATGTACAGAAACAAACAGCTCAAATCCTATTTGCCAAAACAAAAGCTGATGGTCGTCTCTCGGCCAGTTTGGGCGAGTTATTTGCCCAGGGGGCCGGTGTAACGCTCTCGCCTGCAACGCCTGTACATATTATTCCCGAAGAATATGGGTTGTCTTCCAAGGTATTGGCTCGCATCGATACCATTGCACTGGAAGGTGTGGATAAGGGGGCTTATCCCGGATGTCAGGTGGTGGTACTCAAAGACGGTGAAGTGGTGTTCGATAAGTGTTACGGCATGCAGTCCGGACTCACCGGCGCTCCGGTGAAGGCTACCGATATGTATGATCTGGCTTCGCTTACCAAAACGACAGCTACTTTACTGGCCGTCATGAAACTATATGACAAAGGATTGTTCAACCTGACAGATAAGTTGTCCGATCATCTTACTTTCCTGAAACAAACGGATAAAAAAGATATTACCATTCGCGAAGTGTTGTTTCATCAATCCGGTTTGCCGGCCGGGGTGGTGTTTTATCCCGAAGCCATCGACAAGGATAGTTATAAAGGCAAACTGTTCGGCAACCGGCGGGATGCCACTC
Source organism: Bacteroides sp. (assembly GCA_031554665.1). Classification (GTDB taxonomy): domain Bacteria; phylum Bacteroidota; class Bacteroidia; order Bacteroidales; family Bacteroidaceae; genus Bacteroides. The sequence continues at coordinate 7,934 of JAVBVA010000119.1, forward strand.
ACACACTGCAATTAGAAGCGCAGTTTTGGGCCAATCCGAATTTTAGGTTCAAAAAAGAGTATGTCTCTCCGGTACGCACAGGCGACTATACGTGGCAGGTTACCGATAGTATCTGGGTGAACCGCTCGTTCGGTAAGGTGATTCAAAAGGAGATTGCCGATGCACCTATGAAAGATAAAACCTACCGGTATAGCGATGTGGGCTTTATCCTGTTGCGTATGTTTGTCGAGAAAGTAGCCGACATGCCGATGGACGAATACTTGCAGCGTGAGTTTTACCGTCCTTTGGGATTGAAATATACGGACTTCCTACCGTTGCGGCATCATCCGAAAACGGCGGTTATACCTTCTGCTATCGACCGGTTCCTGCGCAAGGTAACTCTCCGCGGTTTTGTACACGATGAGGCTGCTGCTTTTCAGGGAGGTGTTTCGGGCAATGCAGGATTGTTCTCTACGGCAGGTGAGGTAGCCCGCGTGTACCAGATGTTACTCAATGGAGGCGAATTGGAAGGGCATCGTTACCTGAGCGAAGAAACCTGCCGACTCTTTACCACGGAAACGTCCCGCATCAGTCGTCGTGGGTTAGGGTTCGACAAACCGGATAGCTCCAATCCGTCGAAGAGTCCGTGTGCCGAAGCTGCCCCCCGGACCGTGTACGGACATACCGGGTTTACCGGTACATGCGCTTGGGTAGATCCGACGAATAAACTTGTTTATGTATTCCTTAGTAACCGTACATACCCCGATGCTACGAACAAAAAATTGAGCCAGCTCGATATACGTACCCGTATACAAGGTGCACTTTATGATGCTTTGAAGAAATAATCACCTTTCGATAAAATAAGAAAAGCGCCACTCCTGATACCTGGGAGCGGCGCTTTGGCTTTTATCGTGAGTAAAGCTGTTCTTAAAAGGCGATACCTACGCGGAAGCCGAAGTTATTCAGTCCGTCTACTTTGTACTCAATCAAGTTGCCTTTGTTTGAGTTGTAGTCATAGTAAACTGCCAAATGGAATCCGGGACCATAAGCCCATGGATAGAAGTTTACACCTACTTCCGGTGAGATATGTACTCCCCAGCTGTCGTCATACGATTCGAAGACATTATAGTCCGAACGGAATTTGGCATAATTGGCACCTAATTTCGCTCCGAAATAGGGCTGTACCGAATTGCCGCGATTGAACTGGTAGCGGAATGCTGCACCGAAAGGCAACTGGAATACAGTGTGCTGCTGGTCGGTTGTTACCGCACCGTCATCACCTACGGGTAATGTTTGGCGGGGGATATATTCATGGTTGCTATGGTAGCTTATGAAACCTCCCAATGCAATGTTGGGTGTAACGAAATAACCACCTTCAGCGCTCATACCCCAACCACTGGCATCATTTGCAAATCCATTGCTAAGAGGGACATTAAATTGCCAATCCACGCTCGCATATCCATTGTTCGATAACTGAGCCTTTGCCGGTAAGGTGCATACAAGAGCCACAGCCAGGACGGCCATCACTCTGAAAGAAATATTTTTTATTGTTTTCATAACGGTTCTGGTTCTTTTTATTTGTTAGTAAGATAAGGTGATTGGGTGAATGCCTGGTTCACGGCACTTACAGCCAAGGCCTGGTCGGTTGTACTCGAGTAATCCAATCCACTCATGAAAGCTGTCCACAATACCGGGAGTTTCTGATCGCTTCCTTTGGTAGCTTTGAGATTCAGGATCTCAGCGATGTATGAGTTGGTGCTGTAGCTGTAGTCGATGACATACGGATAATACCAGCCGCTCCAGTCGCCCCAATAAGGAATATCCCAGTAGTACGGATACCACCACCACCAATCCGGATAGTTGTAGTCAATGAAATAATACGTACTTTCCACGTAACTTACCTGCATTCCGAGATCGGCATTGGCTTTATTGTCGACGCGGGTGTATCCTTTGGTTGTCATATCCTGCGCAAAAGTACTGATGATTTGTTGGGCATTGGCATCTGTCCAGTATTTGGCTTCATCCGAATTGCCAACAATCAGAATGCTATCAGGCAAATAGTAGGTGCTGAACTGTTTGAAGTTAGCCGAAGTGTCATAATTGGTGTAAACCATGTAGTCACTATCCAACTCGCTCATGTCCGGCTCTTTCTCGCAAGCAGTGAATGCGAGGGCCGTTAATAAAAGAGGAATAAATTTCTTCATATCATAAAAATGTTTAGGTATTATAACTTTGCCCCTGGTACCTTGGAGCTTTTGTATGAAACAACAAGCAATATTATAAAAGGTTCAGATGACTTAATGTTAATTTAAGTCATCCGAACCTTTTCGGCTCTGTCAGATAAATAAGTTGACATTGGCCTGATCGGCGCGTTCCATGTAGGTAGCTACTCCTCCGATGGTGACTCCGTCGATGAACTCTTCCTCTTTGACGCCCATTACATCCATGGACATCTGGCAGGCAATGAATTCTACACCGGCTTCCAAGGCTTGTGCCCGGAGCGATTCTAATGAATCGATGTGCTTGCTCTTCATGATGTAGCGCATCATTTTGCCTCCGATACCACCCATGCTCATCTTGGATAGCTTAAGCTTTAGCGAACTAGAAGGAAGCATCATGCTGAACATCCGGCCGAAGATGTCTTTCTCTACTTTGGGCTTTTCCAGTCGTTTGATGACGTTCAGTCCCCAGAAGGTGAAGAAAATCGTTACTTTTTGTCCGGTGGCAGCTGCTCCGTTAGCCAATACAAAGGTAGCTAAGGCCTTGTCCAGGTCGTCACTGAACATGATCAGGGTTTTGCCTTTTCCTTCACAGTTCGTTACGACTTCGCAAGACTTGGGAGCTCCTTTCTCGATGACAACGGTTGTTCTCCCGCCGGCTGTTTCTTTAGAAATCAGCTGGTTGCCGGTAGAGTTGCACCAGGCGCCGGCATCCCGTCCGAATCCCGGATCGGTGGCGATGATTTCCACCCGTTCGCCGGTTGTCAGGGTATCCATTGTCTTCTTCATTTTCAGGACCGGTCCGGGGCATTGCAATCCGCAAGCGTCCACTTTGACCAGGCGTGCCGGTGTTTTCTGTCCGTTTGGCGATAGTCCGGCGATAGGTTGCGGCTGGTATACCGGCTGTTTCTGGTCAATAATGATCGGAGCTATAGCGGCCCGCCACGTTTTAAGTCCGCCCGAAAGATTAAAGACATTGTCGTACCCTCGTTGTGACAGGATGCGATAGGCGAGGTATCCTCGTTGGCCGACTGCACAGAACAGATACACCGGACGATCTTTAGGAATCTCATCGATGCGGTCGCGCAATTCGTCCAATGGAATATTCACGGCATCCGGTAACGATCCGGTTTCGAATTCTTCGGGTGTGCGTACATCGAGCAGGTAATTGTTCTCGATGCTGGTGTCGCGCAGTTGTCTCCAGTATACCGGTTTCACCTTTCCATTGATGATGTTTTCGGCTACATACCCTGCAATGGCTACCGGATCTTTGGCTGAAGAGTAGGGGGGAGCGTATGCCTGTTCTACTTCCATCAGGTCGTAAATAGTACCGTGACGTTTGATGATCAATGCGAACTCGTCGATACGTTTATCTACTCCATCGTATCCTACGATTTGCGCTCCATATAGTTTCCCATTGGTTTTGTCGAAAGTGATTTTTATGCTCATCTGTACCGATCCCGGATAGTATCCGGCATGCGAGTTGGAGTGGGTGGTCGATGAAGCATACGGTATGTCGAGCAGTTTCAACCGTTTGGACGGAAGTCCGGTCGAAGCTACCGTCAGGTCGAATACTTTGGCAATGGCTGTACCGATGGAACCTTCATAAGGAATGCGGGCTCCTAATACATTATCGGCTACAATGCGCCCTTGCCTGTTGGCCGGTCCTGCGAGGAAGTTGAGCCAAGGTTTCCCGGTGAGCGGGTGGGGGAACTCGATGGCATCGCCGATGGCATAGATTGCCTTGTCCGATGTTTGCAGATAATCGTTGACTGCAATACCTCCTGCTTCACCGATGGTTAGTCCGGCAGCTTTTGCCAGTGTGGTTTCCGGGCGTACGCCGATAGAGAGTATCACGATATCCGCTGCAATAGACTGCCCGCTCTTGAAAACGACTTTGACCTCATTGCCGTTTTTCTCGAACGAAGCTACCGCCTGCTCCAGATACAGGTTTACCCCTTTGTCCATTAAGTGTTGGTGTACTAATGACGCCATGGAGAAGTCGATCGGTGTCATTACCTGGTTAGCCATTTCCACAATGGATACCTTTGCTCCCAGAGCATGCAGGTTTTCGGCCATTTCCAATCCGATGAATCCTCCGCCGATAACCACTGCCCGTTGGATGGAGTGCTCGGCGACATACGTTTTGATGCGGTCGGTATCCGTTACATTCCGTAAAGTAAAAATCCCTTTGGAGTCGATTCCGGGCAACGGTGGCCGTACGGGCGCTGCACCGGTAGAAATAATCAGACTGTCATATTTCTCTATGTAGGTATCCTCTGTCTTTTGTCTGACGGTTATCGTTTTATTTTCACGATTGATGAAGATTGCCTCGTTTTCCGTGCGTACATCCACCCGGAAACGGACGGAAAAGTCTTCGGGAGTCTGCACGAATAGCTTCTCCCGTTCTTCGATAGTTCCACCTATATAATAAGGTAGGCCACAATTGGCGTATGAAATGTATGGCCCTTTCTCGAGCAATACGATCTCCGCCTTTTCATCCATTCTCCTGATGCGGGCTGCTGTAGTAGCACCTCCCGCGACTCCTCCGATAATGACAATCTTCATGATAATTTTTCTTTGTAAATAGTTTCCAATGGAAATAACGTGCGAAGATAATAAAAGGTTCATAGAATGAACATCTTTTATTCATTTAATCAACAGCTGGGTTAGTGCTGGCCGCATAAGTCATCATTGTTATTGAACCAAAGAGCTTTCGCTTTAGTTATACATGGAACCGGTTGGACATTATAGAGAGAACCTGTTAAACCTTAAAAGAAAACGAAGTATGAAGAAATTATTCTTGTATTGTGTTTGGCTGTTTGTTCTGCTAACTCCGCTTTATGGAGCTGGGAAGCAGGATACTGTTTGCAAATATCGTATTTTACTCACGGGTGCGTCCTTTGCGTCTTACCAGAATACCTGGTTCGAGCAGGCGTGCCGGGTGTTGGATGCAGAGCCCGTTAACCGGGCGGTAGAGGGTGAGGCGATTGCCAACTCTGCCAACCGGATGAGTGAAGGCAAGCTTTATTCGCCTGAAGAGCTGGAAACAATAGATGCTTTCGTCATTATGCACGTACATAATAAAAATGTGTTCGACGAGAGCCGATTGAAGAATGATTACCGGGAATACGTCACTCCTTTCGACCGGAGTAACTATGCAGCTGCGTACGATTATGTCATCAAACGCTACATTACAGAGTGCTACGAACTCCGCAATAATCCGAAGTCGCGGTATTACGGAACGCCAATGGGGAAACCTGCTGTCATCATCCTATGCACCGACTGGCACGATGCGCGTACGACGTACAACCGTACTGTCCGCCAGTTGGCTGCTAAATGGGGATTTCCGCTTGTAGAGTTCGATACGTATATCGGCTTCTCCGACCGGATTCCTAATCCTGTCACCGGGAAACCAACCAGTTTGCTATACTCTACCGATACGCAAACCATCGAAGGCGTGACGTACGGCTTTCATCCCATCCGGGGAGAAGATTCGTACATACAACGTCGTATGGCGACTATATTTGCCGACCTGATGCGCAAGGTTTTACCTTGACCTCTGGCCGCCCTTACCTTTTACTTTTCCCCGAAACCTGTGCGATGTCCATCCGGATGATCTCCGTACGGGCAAAAGAGTTGGCGGCATACTTCATTCCTACCTCTTTATCGTTGGGCGAGTATTTGTTCAAGATCAGCCCTAACGCCTTCATTCGCTCTTCGGCGGACAGGCCGATGCCGACGGTTCCGGTTATCACGACGCTCTCGTACAAGGTGGTGAACTTGTCGGGTTGCACACGGGTATGTCCCACGATGCAGAAAGAAGCTTGCGGTGAATAAGCGATGGCCCTTAGTTTTCGGCCCTCGGGCGCACAATGGAAATAGATGCAATGGTCTCCGTCCCATGCAAAACTGATGGGAATGCCGTAAGCTCCTTCCGGTGTGGTGAGCGACAGCACCCCGTATTCTCCTTCCTTCAAAAGCCGGATGGCATCCTCTTCCGGCAAGAGACGTTCTCGTCTGCGTACAGATTCGTTGTTATAGTTCATACAGTTTTCTGTTAGATTGTCCGGTGCGAAAAGACCCGGTGTGATATAAACGAAAAAAGCGCCCAAAGGTGGAAGCCCTCCGAACGCTTATTTCTTCTTGGTAGCGGGACCCGGGATTGAACCGGGGACCTCATGATTATGAATCATGCGCTCTAACCGGCTGAGCTATCCCGCCATCATTTCTGATTGCGGGTGCAAAGATAGACCAATTTCTATAAACTCCAAAAGAAAAGGTAAGAATTTTCTGATCATTTGTTAACTTCTTTGCGGAAATCCCCATGGATAGGGCGGTTTAGGGCATTTTACAAAAAAAGAATAAAGAAATTGTGCGAATATATCAGCTAATTAGAAAAAAGTATCTATCTTGGCACACAAACAAAGTTTAATGACTATGAAAAGGGAGAAAATTCATTTGGAATATCTTTTGAATGCTACTTCGAAAAACATTCTTTGGTCGGCCATCAGCACACCAAGTGGGCTGGAAGATTGGTTTGCCGATAAGGTAATCTCTAACGATAAAACCGTGGAGTTTCATTGGGGTAAGACGGAAAAACGGGAAGCGGATATTGTTGCCATCCGTTCATACTCATTTATCCGTTTTAGATGGCTTGACGGCGAACATGAGCGCGATTATTTTGAATTGAAGATGAACTACAATGAACTTACCGGTGATTATATACTTGAGGTAACCGACTTTTCAGATTCCGAAGAAGCGCTTGATATGAAGGAGTTATGGGACTCACAAGTTGGTAAGTTGAGAAGAACATGCGGTTTTTAGTTAACTTTCAATTAAAAAGTTTCTACGCTCCCTTTTTTGTGCTAATTTTGCGTCCTAATTGCATGACGAATTTAAGATGCTACGCATAAAAAAGTTAGATATATTTATTGTAAAGAGCTTCTTGCTGCTCTTTATCGGTACGTTTTTCATTTGCCTCTTCATCTTCATGATGCAGTTCTTATGGAGGTATGTCGACGAACTCGTAGGAAAAGGACTGGAAATGAGCGTTATGGCCGAGTTCTTTTTCTATTCTGCTTTAACCCTGGTTCCGGTGGCCATGCCGCTGGCCGTTCTATTGGCCTCCTTAATCACGTTTGGTAACTTTGGCGAGCGTTACGAATTGCTTGCCATGAAAGCTGCCGGCATTTCCCTCCTGCAAATCATGCGTCCGCTTATTGTGTTTGTCTGCGGATTGGTTTGTGTCTCCTTCTATTTTCAGAATGTCATCGGTCCTAAGGCACAAGCCAGTCTGGGCACATTACTCATATCCATGAAGCAGAAATCTCCCGAAGTAGATATTCCCGAAGGAGTGTTTTATTCCGAGATTCCCGGATTTAACCTGAAAGTGCAGAAGAAGGACCGGAAAACAGGGATGCTGTATGACGTGCTGATCTACCGGTTTACCGAAGGATTCGAGAATGCACAGATCATCTATTCCGACTCGGGACGCATGGAGATGACGGCCGACAAGCAGCACCTTTATCTGCATCTGTACAGTGGTGAGTTATTCGAGAACCTGAAAGCGCAGAACATGCGCTCGAACAATGTTCCTTATCGTCGTGAAACTTTTCGCGAAAAACATACCATTATTGAGTTCGACTCCGATTTTAATTTGGCCGATGCCAGCATCATGAGCAATAATTCTACGGCAAAAGGTATTGCTAAGCTGGAGACTTCCATCGATTCTATGCAGGTGCTGGGCGATAGTGTAGGCCGTAATTACTATCGGGAGATTATCAACGGGGCACTCCGTATGCCTACTTTAACTAAGGAGGATACCGTAAAAGTAGAGAGCGCCAATATGCGCGAGTTCAATATCGACAGCATTTACCGGGCTGCGTCGTTGGCGCAGAAACAGAAGATCATAGGGTCGGCAGTGACCCGGGCCGAGAATCTGGCAGGCGATCTGAACTTCAAGAGTTTCTCCATATCGAGTACCGATTACAGCTTGCGGAGGCATAAAATAGAATGGCATAAGAAATTTACCATTTCACTCTCCTGTTTGCTGTTTTTCTTTATCGGCGCCCCTCTAGGAGGTATCATCCGTAAGGGAGGGCTTGGTATGCCGGTCATCATGTCGGTGCTCATCTTTATTATCTATTTTATCATCGACAATAGCGGATACAAGATGGCGCGCGATGGTAAGTGGATTGTGTGGACGGGTATGTGGATGAGTTCGGCTATACTGACTTCGATGGGCGTGTTCTTTACCTATAAATCGAACAACGACTCGGTGGTGCTCAATGCCGATGCCTATATCGCCTGGTTCAAACGCATTGCAGGCATTCGCAGCGTGCGGCATATCTTCCGGAAAGATGTCATTATCACCGATCCCGATTATGTCCGTCTGCCGGGCGAACTGGATGAACTGTCGGCCGATTGCCGGGCTTATATGACAGAGCACCAACTGACCAAAGCTCCCAATTATGTTCAACTTTGGTTAGAGAGTGGGGTCGATCACGAGATTGCTTCGCTCAATGAACGCCTGGAAGCTCTGGTCGACGAGATGTCGAACACACGTTCGGTGCCACTACTCAATATCTTGAACCAATACCCCATTATTCCTGTAACGGCACATGTACGACCCTTCAAGTGGCATTGGCTCAATATTCTGGCCGGGGTGGTAGTGCCCGTCGGACTCTTTTTCTACATCCGCATCTGGGTATTCCGTATCCGCCTGTCGAAAGACCTGGAACGAATCATCAAAAACAATGAAGAAGTACAGCATATTATTGCTACTAAAATGAAATAAGAAATGAAAGAATTTAAGCTGAATACGATTGAAGAGGCTATTGAGGACTTCCGCGAAGGAAAATTCCTGATCGTGGTCGATGATGAAGACCGCGAGAACGAAGGCGATTTCATCATCGCTGCCGAGAAGATAACTCCCGAAAAGGTGAACTTCATGATGACATACGGCCGTGGAGTGCTCTGCGCCCCCATCACCGAAGAGCGTTGCGAAGAGTTGGAACTCGAAATGCAGGTATCTTCTAATACATCGATATACGAAACTCCTTTTACAGTGACAGTCGACCTGCTGCCCGGATGCACCACCGGTGTTTCCATGCACGATCGGGCTGCCACCATCCGTGCATTAGCCGATCCGGCGACGAAACCCACCGATCTGGGACGTCCCGGCCACATGAACCCGTTGCGTGCCCGTTCGCGTGGTGTGCTTCGCCGTGCCGGACATACGGAAGCCACCATCGACTTTGCCCGTTTGGCCGGCTTGTATCCTGCCGGAGCATTGATTGAAATTATCAACGAAGACGGAACGATGGCCCGCCTGCCTCAGTTAGTGGAAGTTGCCAAAGAATTCGATATGAAGATCGTCTCTATCAAGGACTTGATTGCCTACCGCCTGCAGATGGAATCGATTGTGGAGAAAGGTGTGGAGGTAGATATGCCGACACAGTATGGGCACTTCCACCTCATTCCTTTCCGCCAGAAGTCGAACGGATTGGAACATGTAGCCATGATTAAAGGTACGTGGGAGAAAGACGAACCTGTATTGGTACGCGTACATTCGTCGTGCGTCACCGGCGATATCTTCGGTTCCTGCCGTTGCGAGTGTGGCGAACAACTGCATAAATCGCTCGAAATGATCGAAAAAGCGGGGAAAGGTGTGGTCGTGTACATGATTCAGGAAGGCCGTGGCATCGGACTGATGAACAAGATGGCCGCTTACAAATTACAGGAAGAAGGTCTCGATACGGTAGATGCCAACCTGCATCTCGGTTTCCAGGCCGACGAACGTGATTACGGTGTAGGTGCACAGATTCTCCGGGAGGTAGGCGTGACGAAGATGAGGCTGATGACCAACAATCCGGTGAAACGCATCGGCCTGGAAGCATACGGTCTGGAAATTACCGAAAACGTGCCCATCGAGATTACTCCCAATCAGTACAATGAGCGTTATCTGCGCACAAAGAAAGAAAGAATGGGCCATTCGTTGCATTTTAACAAGTAAATTGCCCGATTTGCTTTCTTATATTAAATATTATTACTTATTTTGCAGCCAATTTGTACTTAATTTAATAACGATATACAACATGAATCAATTATCAGACCGTTTGAACAGCCTCTCTCCCTCGGAGACGCTTGCCATGTCGCAAAAGAGCAGCGAACTTGCCGCTCAAGGAATTGATGTAATTAATCTGAGTGTGGGTGAGCCCGACTTCAACACGCCTGACCACATCAAGGAAGCTGCGAAGAAAGCTGTAGACGACAATTTCTCTCGCTACTCACCTGTGATGGGCTATCCTGCTTTGCGCAATGCTATCGTTGCCAAACTGAAAAACGAGAACGGCTTAGAGTATGCTGCTACACAAATATCTTGTGCCAACGGCGCCAAACAGTCTGTATGCAATGTGGTGTTGGCATTGGTAAATCCGGGTGATGAAGTGATCATTCCCGCTCCGTACTGGGTGAGCTATCCTGAGATGGTAAAATTGGCCGAAGGTACATCGGTGATTGTTTCTGCCGGTATCGAGCAGGATTTCAAGATCACTGCCGCTCAGCTCGAAGCTGCCATCACCCCGAAAACGAAAGCGTTGATCCTTTGCTCTCCGTCGAATCCCACCGGTTCGGTATATACAAAGGAAGAGTTGGCCGGACTGGCTGAGGTTCTTGCCAGGTACCCGCAGGTAATTGTGATTGCTGACGAGATTTACGAACACATCAACTACATCGGTAAGCACCAAAGCATCGCTCAGTTCCCCGGTATGCAAGAGCGTACGGTGATCGTGAACGGTGTATCGAAAGCGTATGCCATGACAGGTTGGAGAATCGGTTTCATCGCCGGCCCGCAATGGATTGTCAGTGCCTGCAACAAGTTGCAAGGACAATATACTTCAGGTCCGTGCTCGGTTTCTCAGAAAGCTGCCGAAGTGGCTTATACCGGTACACAAGAACCGGTTGCTCAGATGCGGGAAGCTTTCCAACGCCGTCGCGATTTGATCGTGAAGTTAGCGAAGGATGTTCCGGGCTTCGAAGTGAATGTTCCGCAGGGTGCATTCTACCTCTTCCCCAAATGTGATTACTATTTTGGCAAGTCATTCGGCGATCGTTTGATCAAGGATGCTGGCGACTTAGCGATGTATCTGTTGGAAGAAGGCCATGTGGCTTGCGTGGGTGGTGCTGCTTTCGGTGCTCCTGAATGCATCCGTATGAGTTATGCTACCAGCGATGAGAATATCGTGAAGGCTATTGCCCGTATCAAGGATGCATTGGCTAAGTTGAAGTAAGAAGTTTTTGCTATCATATAGAAGCCGCAGGCTATTCAGTTGGTGGTAAACTGATGGCCTGCGGCTTTTTTTTCACTTTTGGTCTACTAAAGCTTTCTTGAGCTTGTTATAGATAGACAATATGGGACCTTCATTTATTTTTTTTGCAATGTATTCTCTTAGGTTTACAATTTCATCATCTGCCAATGTGCACTTTTGAATAGCAAAATGTGCCCAAAAACTTACTGGATTGTAGTAATTATCTTTCAAAACAGAAAGTTCGCTGTTATCAAATGAAATACTCTCAATTATTTCTCTATGCTTTTTCTCTAATAGTGCATTCTGAAGTTCAACTATAATCAGCATTTCTCTACTGTTATTGAATAAACCTTTGAAATCAACTGTTATCATTAAATTCTTCTGTTTATTACACGAGTAATAGCAAAAACGGTTTTCTTTTTTAAAAACATATTTAAACTCTCCCTTTTTTATGTCATCCATTGCTTCCTCTGTTTGCGAAAGGATATGGCCGAAATATTTGTTTCTAACCTTATTAACTTGCTCGATTTCTTTTACATTCTCACGGTAAAATTTAATAATAGCTTCTTCTACAGGGTTTGTCATATTCATAATGTTTTGGTGGAAATCTTTAAGAAATACTAAGTATTTCTCATTAGCTTTAGAAAAGTGAGTACCTATGTTAGCCATAACACTATTCATTAGTTCAAGATGCGTTATGTTAATATAGTTCTCATTAGGCATTTTATGATTTTTCTTGAGTGAAAGTATTATCCCTAACTGTGGGTTGTTTGCAGATTCCCAATAATCAACAAAATCATTGCTTTCGCTATGATGATATACTTTGTTTTCAATAATGATTGTACTATTAAGATCTGATAATAATAGGTCAATACGCCCACCTCGTTTTGTGAGAAATTCTCTCTCAGGCTTACAATTTGTCGTGTCAAAACTAAATCCCTCTTTTTGGGGTACCAACTGTATTAAGCTTTTGATAAATAGATCCTCCAAATTATGTTCTTCTTTGGGATTAAAGAAGAAAGCATAAATATTAGACCATACATTCTCATAATGTGGTTGTTTGGATATCCCTAAAAAGGTTTTGGGATTCTCTCGCACAATTGGAATTGTCCCTTTGAGAAACGATTCCAGCTCTTTAAGTTCTTCTGGCGTCATGTTCGTTTGTTTATTGGTTTATACTTCGTTTGGCGATGCAGTACTATGTGGTACTGTCGATTTACAAAGCTATTGATAAGAATTTACAAATCCAAAGAATGTCAATAATTATCCATAGAGACCTCTCAGTTTAGTAATCTCCTCAATAACTTGACTCCTGAACCACTTGGGTGCTAAAACTTCCACTTCACTACCATGCGAAAGCACTTCTTGTCGAAAGTCATAAGTAGGACGTAATACATACTCAAAGACAGAATAATTATCAGTTGTTTCTATCTCCTTCTGCGAATGATGCAACGGAAGCACTCGAAAATAGTTGCGCTGGTTGGCGCTGACTTTGATACGTACAGTCTCGATCGTGAATCTTTCGTCAGTAATGATACCGAAGCAAGAAGCAAAATAAGCTTCCGGATTAAATTCTTCCGGATACATGAACGTTTCGTCAGTTTCTTGTAGAGCGTGAATACGATCGAGTGCATAAATTTGTACAGTATCGTAATGTGGACTCCGCGCCAATACATACCAACGCTGCTTGAACAGCTTTACACAGTAGGGTTCTATCTTGAATAAATGAGGAGTGGACTTCTGGAAACTTTGGTAAGTAACCTCCAGTACCCGACTATTGTGCATGGCCTCGATAATCTGTGTCAGATATTGCTGGCCGGATGGAATAGCTTCTAAGAGAATGCGTTGTCTGAGGTGCTGGTTCTCATGGAGAAGATTGTTTACGGCAAATGTACTCAATAGCCAGCTCTTGATATTGCTATTCTCAATATCATCTCTATTCTCAATGTAATAGTAGTGTTGTGCGTCACATTCTATATTGATATCGAACATACTTTCGATGGCATGGCGATGATTGTGAAAGGTGCGCAGGGGAATTTCTTTCTTTGCGCCCGTACGTAGCCACCTTTTGTTTATCTCCTTAAGCGTGATCTTCTCGGATCGATAAATGGTTTCGACCAACCAGATGTATCTATTGAACAGGTCTCTTGTCATGATGTTTTCCTTTTTCTGTTAGATATTTTATGCTCGATCCCTCTATGCCAGTACGAGCGTGGATGCCAAGCTAAAGAGTAGTACAATCTCCTTTTCTTCATCGGCGATGATGCTGTGCTGACGACTGATCTCCTTTTTCAGGAATTTAGTCAAATCCTTTTGGCAAGAAATATAGCTGACCACCTCATCGCATGTTATTTGAGCCTCAATGAGGCAGGAAAGCAAATTTTCTATTTTGTTGCGGACTGTTTCCCCCGGCACCTCTTTGATTCTCTGACCTATAGCACGATAGAGCATTTCTTCTTCCTCGTTCTTTACTTTACATTTCACCTTCGTGTTCACAATAGGTATTGTTATCTGCAAAGGGTAAGGACTGGTAAACCTAAAGAAAGTTGTTAGCGTTTTCCCTTCAAGAGTGCGAATATAATACTTTCCACCTTGCAGACAAAGTAAAGAGTCATTGGTGTAGCCCACTATTTCTCCGACTTCTTTGGAAGAATAACGCATGATAACTCTATCTCTGTCGCTATAAATGGTATAACTCTTGCTTCCATCCCCTTCATGTTGACTGATTCTTTTGATTACCATAATTGCTGACTGTGAGTAACTACGCTTTTCTTATCTCGAAGTTCGAAAGACTGCATCCTGTTGGTAATACTATACCATATTTACGATTGAAGGCATCACCAATTTCTTTGATGGTGGGAGGGGCGGAAATGCCACTCTTTACTATTTCTACAAACATCCCTTTGGATATTTTCCCGAAAACTTTCACGGTAGTAACTTTCCATAATTGATTTACCATACTAATTTCATTTTAATGTTCAACTTCTTGTTACTGATTGCGGGTGCAAAGTAAAGGGATGAGTGTGCCACATCGCAGCATATTGACAAACTATTTTATGTCAATATAGCTTTTTTGCTAAAATCAAGGGATAAAACTGCCCGTTTTTTGCTAAAATCAAGGGTAATTCGAGCCTTACTATGAAATATAATACCACTAAATCAAAGGTTAATCTAAGCAAACTTAGCTTTTTTAGTTCAATAATATGCCCTTGAACAGAGGCTATAGCTAAGTTTATCCTTATATTCGCACAAAAATAAGAATCCCTCAAAAAAGTAACAATTATGTTAAGGTGTAAAGCAGAAGAGTTTAAGTCGTCCATAAAGTTAGTCGACAGTATGCGAATGGAGACTAAGGAGACGCTGAAAGAAATAGCCAAGCTACTGGGTATCTCCATATCTGCCAAGTTACGGAAAGAAGAGTATGCCGAAGGGTTGGCGTACGTCATCGTTGCTTTTCCACAGGAGTGGTTGCCCGGGTTGACGCGTTTCGAACTTCTTTTATTGAAGAAGTTGGTGGAAGCAGGCCCCAATGCGTATGTGGAAGAAAAGAAAGCATTGGTGCCTAACACATTAGAAACGTTGGGAATGCTTATAGCTGATTACAGCATGGAGCAGCAAGGACTGATTCGCTTCATGATTTATGATGAACTGCGCAATGCAATAGCTCCTTACCTTGACGAGATTTTGGCATCCAAAGAGCAGATGACCCGAAACACGATAGAGCAATATGCCTGTGGGGTATTGAACCTGTATGGTTTGATGGAATTCGGCTCCCTCCTCGATCTGCTGAATGATTGCTTGAAGGTGCTATACACCAAAGAAGAAATCTATCGGACTTTGCAGAAGTCGATTCAAATAGAGCGACACACTCTCCGGGTAGTAGGTCCCTATACAGTACACACCCTCATTCAATCTCCTTTCCTAAACAATCCCGAAGAATTGGATGCCCGGTTGGCTCAACGCCCCGAGATGAATATACGAAGAAGCTTCTCACTGCAAGAAATGCTTGATGCCGGAAGCATGCCGGTACCTCAGATACCCATTCCCAGCTCAGCCAAACTGAAAAGTTACATGATGAATCGTCTGAAATACTCGGAAGCATCAGCGAACTTTCAACTTCTTTTTTTGTGGGGCGCCATGCAAGCAGAAGGTAATCCGATATCATTCATAAGCCCTATCATTGGCGACAAACTGTCATCCAGACAGGAACTACAGGAAGCCGTCAATCTTTTTATGGAGTACATAAATCAGTGTCCCCGCTGGTTCTTGCGGGGATATTCTTCTCAGGAGACTTTCGAATTGCACGAAAAAGACAAACTGAGAAAGAATCCCCCGCAGTTGGTTGCCGGTCCCAATATGAAAGCTGCCGGAATGAATATTACCCCCGATTTACAGAAGAAGTTTAATACAATGTTTCGAGATACTTTCTCTGATAAGAAGGTGGGACGGAATGATCCATGTCCTTGCGGAAGCGGTAAGAAGCATAAGCATTGTTGCGGATGAACAAGGAAACAAGGGATCATGAGTAAAACCATGTTTTCGAACAATCCTATATAATCCTCTATACATAGCAATCTTTTTCACCCCTCCACCGTCTTCAACCTTTCTCAATCCTTTGTTTATCGGGCTTCCGGGGTGAAGGCAGAGGGTTCACCCCGGTTTCACCTATTCACCTTGTGTCGTCCTGATTTAGAATAGGACTAACACTTAATTACATTAGATCAAAATAGAATTAGACCTATTGTAATGCTTCACTACATTACTTGTAAGTAGGCATTACACATCATCCTCTGGGTGTTTTCATACTAACCTACGAGCTTTTTGCTGTTCCATATAAGTGAAAGGGTTATTTCACAGCTGTGAAACAGTTATTCCACAGCAATGAAACAGCCCTTTCACAGCTGTGGAACACCAGAAAGCTGCTGGCAAATTCAGTAATCCCTGCCTGAAAGACATCAAACTACTGCTTGCAGGCTTGTAGTGAGGCGGCTTATACTAAAACGATTGTCAATTCCAATCGTTTTTCACCAAGGAGGTTGTCAATAGTCAACCAAAATCAGGACGACACATACCTTTAAGGCCTTAGAACTAAAGAAACAACCCAAAACCTTTTCTATGGGCCGTAAGAAACGTATCCTGACCACTCGTGAAAGCGAGTATGAGTTCCGTATCCGCGAGTTGGAATCGGCACTTAACAAGAAAGACAAAGC
>JAVBVA010000053.1:0-36840 GCA_031554665.1 Bacteroides sp.
TGCCAGAATTCCAATACGCACCGGGTGTTCATATTCAAAGACTCGCCTGCATAGGTGTTTACAATCACTATATCGTCATTGTCCCAATCGGTGTTGAACTTCACCGTGAGTTCCACATGGCAGTTCGGTGCGTCGTGCGGATGAACCAAGTAACAGAGTTCCTTCTTCTCGCAGGCGGTTAGGAAAGCCATGAGCGCTGTGAGCGCCAGGGATATTTTGCTTAGTATATATATCTTATTCTTCATGATTTCTATTCCTTTTTAATGTTAGAATCGCCATACGATAGATGCTTTCAGCTTGGTTGGGCCGAAGTAGTTGCGTTCGCGGTGTCCGTCGAATACGTTGCAGGGCTTGAACCAGTAGTAGCGGTTGTAGCGGTAGTGCTCGTATCCGGCCGATATGCCCAGGTCGAAGAACAGGCAGTCGAAACGGTTGAACTTGAAGATGTAACCGTATGAGAGTCCTCCGCCATTGATGTATCCCTGGCGTCCGGTGTCGTCCAACTTATAGTCGAACTCTCCATATTTGTAGTAGAGCCCCCAGTAGGATCCCTGGTAGGAACGGTCGCCACGTACGTGGTAACGTATCTCGGGCGATAGCCAGGAGAGGTTCACGGCATCACGCGAGGCGCTGAACTCGCGCCAGCGGTACAGGCCTTCTACGGAGAGCGACCAGCGCTTGGCGAAGTAGGCTTCTAACTCGATGTTGGGGAAGATGGCTGCCGCCCAGTAGGCCAGATTGGTTTTGATGCCGAAAATGGGCGGGTCGCAACGGCAAGGTTCTGTTGGAACTATATAACATACCTGTCACAGCATGCTGTAGCATTGTTATTGGAGGGGTTTATTGCTATTGGTAGATCAAAACCATTGCATATTTTGTGCAAAAAGCATTCGTGTTTTGAATTATCAGTGTGTCGTCCTGACAAAGAAATGCGACTTCGATATCCTACCGGAAAACTGAGGGTTTGCCGGCAGCTTTACGGGTGTTTCATCGCTGCAAACGAAGTGTTTCCTCGCTTGAAACACTCTGTTTCACGGCATGAAATACTCTGTTTCAAGCGAGGAAACACCCGGATTGAAGCGAGGAGATGATTGGTTTGCAGCGAGGAGAAGTGGATGATAAAGCGAGGAAAAAACCTTTATCAAGCGAAGAGAAGTGGGTGATCAAGCGAGGAAAAGACCTTTATCAAGCGAGGAAGTCGGCTTTATCAAGCGAGGAGGAAGGCTTTACAAAGCGAAGAGAATAACGTAAATGCAAACTGGTAATAGCCGTTGGGGATGTAAAGGCAGATTGGTAATTGCGCAATACAATCCACTTAAAAGGTGCTGCAGCTTTCAAAAAAACGTGTAGCAGCTTTTGCAGAAAGGTGTAGCAGCTTTCCAGAAAAGGTGTAGCACCTTTTTTGAGCCATGTTCAACTTCAATTTTTAACGACGGAGGTGGGAGATGCAGTGGGAGATGATTTCGATCTACCACACTGATATTACCTTATAAAACAGGGATTTAACAACCAAAGTGGGAGGTGGTAGATTGGTTTGCATTTTTACAGGGAGTCGAAGTTTATGACGGGCAATAAATTCCCTGGAATTGATACCCACGCCTTTTCTACTTTACAGGCAACGAAACGATCTCCCGCAATATGCTAACAGCAGTCTCGACATTGGAAACATCTTTCACAACCATACTGCGTTTGCCGGTGTTCTGCTCGCGCAAATCGCAACGGCGGGTGTACAGCATCATGTAGTCTATCAACCGCCCGAACGCCTGACTCTGATAGTACGGGCTATCCGGATTGGAAACAAGGAATAGAGTCATGCGGCCACCTTTGAGGAATGCTTTCTCAACACCCAGACGGGCGGCAAGCCGGCGTAGGGGAACAATGCGAAGCAGTTCTTCGGTTTCGCGGGGAATGATACCGAAACGGTCTTCGAGACGGGCGCGAAAGGCGTCGACCTCTGTATCGAGCGTCAGGCTATCGAGTTCGCGGTAGAGTAGCATACGTTCGCTGCTCCCGGTAACGTAGTCGGCAGGGAGCAACAGTTCAAGATCGCTTTCTACCTGGCATTCGGCGACAAACTGTTCGCCACTGATCGTACCGTCGCTCTGTATCTCTTCAGCATATAAGTCGGCAAACTCATCGTTCTTGAGTTCTTGTACAGCTTCGGAAAGAATCTTTTGATACGTTTCGTAACCCAAGTCGGCAATAAACCCGCTCTGTTCGGCTCCGAGCATGTTGCCTGCCCCGCGTATATCGAGATCTTGCATGGCAATATGGATGCCGCTGCCCAAATCGGAAAAGTTCTCGATGGCTTGCAGGCGGCGGCGCGCTTCGCTGGTAAGTGAAGCCAAAGGAGGAGCCAGCAGGTAACAAAAAGCTTTCTTGTTACTACGCCCTACCCGGCCACGCATCTGGTGCAGGTCGCTCAGCCCGAAGTTCTGAGCCTGGTTGATGAGGATGGTATTGGCATTGGTAATATCGATACCGCTCTCAATGATGGTGGTAGCCAGCAGTACATCGAAATCGTAATTCACAAAGTCGAGGATGACTTGTTCGAGTTGGGTAGGCTCCATCTGCCCATGCCCGATAACGACCCGGCAGTCGGGGATATGTCGTTGGATCATCGCTTTGAGCTCCGGCAAGTTGGATATGCGGTTGTTCACAAAGAACACCTGTCCGTTGCGGCTCATCTCGAAGTTGATGGCATCGATAATCACCTCTTCATTGAAGGTATGCACTTCGGTCTGGATGGGATAGCGGTTGGGCGGCGGGGTAGAGATGACACTCAGGTCGCGTGCTCCCATCAACGAAAACTGAAGTGTACGGGGAATCGGAGTGGCCGTCATAGTCAGTGTATCTACATTGACTTTCAACTGACGGAGTTTCTCCTTCACCGATACGCCGAATTTCTGCTCCTCATCGATAACCAGCAGTCCTAAGTCTTTGAACTGCACATCTTTTCCCAGAATACGGTGTGTACCTATCAGGATACCGACTTCGCCTTCTTTCAACCCCTTCAATACTGCTTTGGTTTGTGTGGAAGTACGGGCCCTGCTCAGGTAATCGACCCGGCAAGGCATATTGCGCAAACGTTCGGAGAAGGTTTGGAAGTGCTGGTAGGCAAGTACGGTTGTGGGCACCAATACGGCTACCTGCTTATTATCTGCTACCGCCTTGAAAGCAGCCCGGATGGCAACCTCTGTTTTCCCGAAACCTACATCACCACACACAAGGCGGTCCATCGGACGGTCGCTCTCCATATCGGTTTTCACTTCGACGGTAGCCTTCGTCTGGTCGGGGGTATCTTCGTAAATAAACGATGCTTCGAGCTCACGTTGCAGGAAACTGTCGGGGCTATACGAATAACCCTTCTCCTCGCGACGTTGCGAATAGAGTTTGATCAGATCGCGGGCAATATCTTTGATCTTACTCTTGGTGCGGTCTTTCAACTTTTCCCAGGCGCCGGTGCCCAACTTATTCAGGCGGGGTGGCTCGCCTTCCTTACCCTTGTACTTGGATACTTTGTGCAGGGAGTGAATGGAGACGAACACCACATCTTCGTTTTGGTAAATAAGTTTCAGAACCTCCTGTGTAGTGTCGCCGTTAGGGATACGCACCAATCCAGAGAAACGCCCTACCCCATGATCGGTGTGTACCACAAAATCGCCAGGGGTGAACTGGTTGAGTTCTTTGAGCGAGAGCGCCACTTTGCCCGAGCGTGCTTTGTCGCTCTTGAGATTATACTTGTGGTAACGGTCGAACAATTGATGATCGGTGAAGACGCAAACATGTAAGGTATGATCGGTAAAACCTTCGTGCAGGGTACGTTCCACCGGAGTAAAGGTTATCTCATCGCCACGGTCCTCGAAAATGGAGCAGATACGGCCGGTCTGTTTCTTGCTGTCGCTACATATATATAAGGTATATCCTTGCGCCAATTGCTCCTTAAAAGAGGCAGCTACCAGGTCGAAGTTCTTATGATAAATGGGTTGGGCAGAGGTATCGAACATCACTGATGCACCGGGTGTACCGGTAGGTTTATTTCCAAACTCCAGCCTCCGGAAGTCGAGCGCACGGCGGGCAAACTCTTTTCCATCGATAAGCTTACCAAGCAGGGTGTTGCCTCCGTTTTCCTCGGTTGTCTGCAACGCCATAGCCTGCGGAGTGAGCGATTCTTCGTACACGGCGCTCATGCGTTCGTGCAACCAGAAGAAATCGCGCATAGCCAATATGGAATCTGCCGGGATAAAATCAAGAAAAGAGACACTACCTCCCGAGGTGCTCAAATCGGGGACAATAACGATGCTGTCTTTCCGCTCTTTGGAGAGTTGCGTTTCGACCTCGAACGTACGGATGCTTTCCACCTCATCGCCAAAAAAGTCGATACGATAAGGATACTCGGAAGAGAAAGAGAACACATCGATGATGCTTCCGCGCACGGCATATTGCCCGGGTTCGTATACATAGTCGGTATACTCGAAACCATAATCGCGCAATACATCGGTAATGAAAACGGAATCGACCCGCTCGCCGACATGCAGTTTCAGGGTTTTCTCGCTCAGTTCGCTATGCGACACTACTTTCTCGACCAGTGCATCGGGATAGGTTACCACACAGAGACCTTGTTCGCCTTTCTGCAAACGGCTCAATACCTCGGTACGCAGAATCTCATTGGCGGCATCTTTCTGTCCGTATTTCACCGCTCTCCGGTACGACGAAGGGAAGAAGAGTGTTTGTTCGGCCCCCAGGATCTGTGTCAGGTCGTGATAAAAGTAACCGGCTTCTTCGAGATCGCCCAATACAAAGACAAAGGGAGTGGCCTCCTTCTCTATAAAGATGGAAAAGAATAACGAAGCGGAAGAGGCACAGAGTCCCCCGCAATACAGTTGCTTTACGGAGGCATCGGTTAGTAATCGGGATAAAGCGGACACCTGGGGGTGTGTGGCATATAATTGTTGGAGTTCGGCAATAGTCATACGATATTATTTTGCGCACAAAATTACTAAATAATCGTTACTTTTAATACGTATTTTTTTGTTAGTAGCGGAATTTAATTACATTTGTAAGCAAATTTAGTTTAATATGCATACTTCCGACAGCATTGTAATCATCCCTACATACAACGAATGCGAGAATATTGAGAATATTATCCGCGCGGTTCTCGGGCTGGAAAAAGAATTTCACATACTTATTATAGAAGATGGTTCGCCCGACGGAACAGCTGCCATCGTCAAGAATCTGCAAAACACGTTTGCCGAACGATTGTTCATGGTAGAACGGAAAGGGAAGTTGGGATTGGGTACAGCCTATATCACCGGATTCAAATGGGCGTTGGAACACGGATACGAGTATATATTCGAAATGGATGCCGACTTCAGTCATAACCCGAACGACTTGCCACGTCTGTACAAGGCTTGCACCGAAGAAGGGGGCGATGTAGCCATCGGCTCACGGTATGTATGCGGAGTGAATGTAGTGAACTGGCCGATGGGCCGGGTATTGATGTCGTACTTTGCTTCCAAATATGTACGCCTCATCACCGGGTTACCGATACATGATACGACAGCCGGGTTCAAGTGCTATCGCCGGGAGGTTCTCGAAACAATAGACCTTGACCAGATACGCTTCAAAGGATATGCTTTCCAGATAGAGATGAAGTTCACGGCTTATAAATGTGGTTTCAAGGTGGTGGAAGTGCCGGTTATCTTTATCAATCGGGAACTGGGAACATCGAAAATGAACAGCAGCATATTCGGGGAAGCTATATTCGGCGTGATTAAATTAAAAGTAAACAGTTGGTTCCATACATATCCGAAGAAGAAATGAAACGTATCCTTATAAAAAATGCCTTCATCGTAAACGAAGGAACAACCTGTATAGGTTCGGTAGTGATCGAGAACGAAGTAATCAAAGAGATACTGGCCGATGGAGATGAACCGGCTGAACCCTGCAACGAAACAATCGATGCCACCGGATGCTACCTGCTACCCGGCGCCATCGATGCACATGTACACTTTCGCGATCCGGGCCTGACGCACAAAGCCGACATTGCCAGTGAAAGCCGTGCGGCAGCAGCAGGAGGGGTTACTTCGGTGATGGACATGCCCAACACCAATCCGCAGACAACAACCGTAGAAGCATTGAACGCCAAGTTCGACCTCTTCGCCGAGAAGTCGGTCGTGAATTACTCCTGCTACTTCGGAGCAACCAACAACAATTATTCTGTACTCCCTACATTAGACAAGCACCGCGTATGCGGCGTAAAGCTCTTCATGGGCTCGAGCACCGGCAATATGCTGGTCGATCGCAGAGAGGCGTTACAGAATATCTTCTGTAACACAGATATGGTTATTGCCACACACTGTGAAGATCAGGCCGTCATCCGGCAAAATACTGATGCATATTGCCGGGAGAAGAATAACACAGAAGATCTTCCGATAGCATATCATCCTTTGATACGTTCGGAAGAGGCTTGCTACCAATCGACCCGGCAAGCAGTGGAACTGGCACAAGCTGCCAACGCCCGCCTACATGTATTGCACATCTCTACCGGCAAAGAACTGGAACTGTTCGAGCAACTCCCATTGACGGAGAAACGGATCACAGCCGAAGCGTGTGTGTCGCACCTGATGTTCTGTGATGAAGATTATAAGACGGCCGGTACACGCATTAAATGCAATCCTGCCATCAAATCAGCAGAAGACCGGGAGGCATTGCGCCAGGCAGTCGGTACCGGACGAATCGACACCATCGCTACCGATCATGCCCCACACTTGCTGAGCGAGAAAGAAGGCGGAGCACTGAAAGCCGTTTCGGGTATGCCGTCCATACAGTTCTCGCTTGTCAACATGCTCGAGTTGGTTCACCAGGGAGTATTATGCATCGAAACGGTAGTGGAGCGTATGTGCCATGCACCGGCCACTATTTATGAAATAAACCGACGGGGATATCTACGTCCGGGCTATCAGGCCGACCTCGCCTTGGTTCGTCCGCATCCGGGATGGGAAGTGACTGCCGGCTGTGTACTGAGCAAATGCGGCTGGAGTCCGTTCGAAGGTAATACTTACCACTGGAACGTAGAGAAAACATTTGTCAACGGGCATTTGTTGTATTCAGACGGACAGATAGACGACAACTACCGCGGACAGGAGTTGCGATTCCGGTAAGTCCATACTTATAACATGATTCAATATCATAAGATACACGAAACAGCCCCCTATATCAGTTGGGTCTATTTCTTTCACGCCTGGGGCTTTCAACCCCGCTTTGCCACCATTGCCAACCTGCATGGTTGTGATGCCTGCCGGGCGTCATGGCTTACTACTTTTTCGGTAGAAGACCGCCCCAAAGCTTCGGAAGCCATGCAACTGTTCAAAGAAGCCAACCGGATGCTCGATGAACTGGATGCAGACTTTGAAGTAAGAACCATCTTCCGGCTCTATCCGGCTAATGCAGAGGGCGACAACATTGTATTCCACCTCCCCGAAGATCAGAAACTTGTACTCCCCTTGCTGCGCCAACAAACCGTGAAGCGCGAAGGAGGTCCTTTTCTATGCCTGAGTGATTTCATCCGGCCACTCTCATCGGGCATTACCGATACCGTGGGTGTATTCGCATCATCGGTAGAAAACGATATGGAACGGCTATACGAACAAGACCCCTACAAACGACTGCTGGTACAAACACTGGCCGATCGTTTGGCCGAAGCTGCCACGGAAAAGATGCACGAATATGTACGCAAGATAGCCTGGGGATATACTCCCGACGAAAACTTATCGGTAGCCGACCTGATCGTGGAGAAATATCAAGGCATCCGTCCGGCTGTGGGCTACCCCTCCCTACCCGACCAATCGGTCAACTTCCTGCTCGACGAACTGCTCGACATGAAACGTATCGGAATATCCCTGACCGAGAACGGCGCTATGGATCCGCATGCATCTGTCTGCGGGTTGATGTTCGCCCATCCTGCATCCGAATATTTTGCTGTAGGAAAGATAGCCGATGATCAACTGGCCGACTATGCCCGCCGCCGGAATATGCCGGTGGAAGAGATCAGGAAGTTTCTGGGAGCCAATCTTCAATAAAAAACAACTTTCTTCTTCAAAAAAAGTCATCCTCCCTGTGATTTTTGCCGAACGTATGCGACTAATCTTCCAAAAGCAATACTGATTAATGGACAGGAACGCCCTACAAGGCAATGCTACAACAGAAAAAGAGTTCCTCTCGGTGATACGGGAATACGAACGGGTGATATACAAGGTGTGTTATTTGTATACAACAAAGAACGCCCCGTTCGGTGATTTGTACCAGGAAGTCGTACTCAACATCTGGCGAGCTTATCCACGCTTCAGGCAAGAGTGTAAGATTTCGACCTGGATCTACCGCATCGCTCTGAATACTTGTATCAGTTTCATACGGAAGGAACGAAACATTCCCGAGTTTGTGGCACTGACACAGGAAGCCGAACACATGTTCGAAGAGAACGACCCGCAAGCAGAGATGCTCAAGCAACTCTACCTGATGATCAACAAGCTCGGACAACTCGACAAATCCATTGTTTTGCTTTACCTCGAAGATAAAAGCTACGAGGATATTTCGGAAATCACCGGACTGACCGTAACCAATGTGGCTACGAAACTAAGCCGGATCAAAGAGAAACTAAGGAAAATGAACAAGGAGGATTGATATATGGAATTGGATGAACTGAAGAAAACTTGGAACCTAATGGACGAGCAACTGAAAGACAAGCAGTTGATTCGGGATGAAGACATCAGCCTGCTGATATCCAAAGCAGGCAATAGTATTAACGATTTAGGGCGCTTCATCACCCGGGGAATCCTGGCCTCTCTTATCATCATTGCTTACTTCGTTATAACATCGTTGCTGGATCATCGCCTCGACTGGTTCTTTATCACCTTGCTGATAGCCGCCGTACCCGCTTTAGGCTGGGATATACACACCACCCGTTACCTGCGGAAGACACGCATGGACGAAATGCCGCTCGTTAGCGTCATCGCACGCATCAACCGCTACTATCGCTGGATGATATGGGAAGGCATTGTGGGAGTAATTTTCGTTATTACCATTGCTACTGCCTACTTTTTCGACCGGGGGATATGGACATTTGCACCTTCTATGATCCTGCTGTTCTTCCTGATATGGGGAAGCATCATGGGGTTCCTGTACTGGATGTACCAAAAGAGAATTATGAACCGTTTGCGCGAAATCAGAAAGAATCTCAAAGAATTAAAAGAGCTCAAAGAAGAATAAGAAGAAATTAAACTATTCTCTTATAATAATAGTTTTAGCATTAAATAGGTTGTGTATCTTTGCGCAACCTATTTAATTTGTCATCACAATCATTTTTATAGAATTATGTTCCAACGAATTTTCATCATTCTTTCGCTAATACTTATCATCCCCGATATTTATATATACCGGATGTTTATTGCGCGCCCGGAAGTCAACACCTGGCTAAAAATAGCTTACTGGATACCTACACTGGTATTGGTAGCCGTTCCTCTGTACATTGGCTTCCTGGCAGGCGATAAGTTCATGAGCGAGCACTCCCGGTTTGTAGGTTGGTTCATGGTAGCGGTATTCCTTTTTGCCCTGCCCAAACTACTATTCATGTTATGCAGTGTGGTTGGCTTACCCTTCAACTACCTGCTGCACTGGCCGAAGACACCGTTTACAGCAGCAGGAATCGGGATGGCAGCCGTTGCAGCAGGAGTTATCCTGTACGGCTCATTTATTGGGAAAACGCAATTCGAAGTAAAGGAAGTCACCTACCAATCGGCTAAATTGCCTGCAGGCTTTGACGGGTACCGGATAGTGCAACTATCGGACATCCACATCGGTAGCTGGGCAGGAAATGCTGCAGCGCTGCAACGAATGGTCGACAAAGTAAACGATCTTCAGCCCGACCTGATCGTATTTACCGGCGACCTCGTAAATCACCGGGCCGATGAGCTGAACGGCTTTCAGGAGATACTGGCTAAACTGCGTGCCAAAGACGGGGTATATTCCATTTTAGGGAATCATGATTATGGGCCGTATATGCGTTGGGACAGTCCGCGCCAGCAAGCCGAAAACCTGATTGACCTCAAGAAGAGGCAAGCAGACATGGGTTGGAAACTCCTGAATAATGACCACGTTATATTACACCATGCCGGCGACAGTATTGCCCTGATAGGAGTGGAAAACGAGGGCGAACCTCCCTTCTCCCAACATGGCGATCTGCCCAAAGCGCTGAAAGGTACCGAGGGAATGTTCCAACTCCTTTTAAGCCATAATCCTACCCATTGGCGCCGGGAAGTGCTTCCGAAATCAGAAGTCGACCTGATGCTCGCCGGACATACCCACGGCATGCAGTTGGCTATCGGCCACCACTCGCCTTCCTCCTTAGTTTATCCCGAATGGGGCGGCATGTACACCGAAGAAGGGCGCTCGCTCTATGTCAATGTAGGATTGGGATTTGTTGGCTTTCCGTTCCGCTTCGGAGCCTGGCCGGAGATTACTTTGATCACTTTGAAATCACTTTTTTAAGCATATATTAGGTAGAGTTTACAGAGTTTTATATTTTTACGGACTGAAAAATCGATAACCTCTTAATATGAACGTTTGAAGATGAGAGTACTGTACTATATTTATCAAATCTGTATTGCGCTACCTATCTTATTGATATTAACTATCTTGACGGCAGTAACCACCATTGTGGGTTCATTGCTGGGTGGAGCTCATTTCTGGGGATATTATCCCGGTAAAATCTGGTCGCAATTGGTATGCCTGTTCCTGTTACTACCTGTCAAGGTAGTGGGGCGAGAGAAACTGCACAAGCGTACATCGTACATTTTCGTACCCAACCATCAGGGTGCATTCGATATCTTTCTGATTTATGGATTCATAGGGCGCAACTTCAAATGGATGATGAAGAAAAGCCTGCGGAAGATTCCTTTTGTGGGAAAAGCCTGCGAAAGCGCCGGACACATCTTTGTTGACCGTTCGGGGCCGAAGAAGGTGCTCGAAACCATCCGGCAGGCAAAGGGTTCGTTGAAAGACGGAGTTTCGTTGGTGGTATTTCCCGAAGGCGCCCGTACCTTCACCGGACACATGGGATATTTCAAGAAAGGAGCATTCCAGTTGGCCGACGACTTGCAATTGGCAGCGGTGCCGGTAACGATCGACGGATCGTTCGAAATACTTCCGCGTACCGGTAAGTGGATTCATCGTCACCGAATGATCCTGACAATTCATGACCCGATCCCCCCCAAAGGGCAAGGAATGGAAAATATCCGGGCTACGCTGGAAGAGGCCTACATTGCCGTAGAAAGCGCATTGCCCGAGAAATACAAGGGAATGGTAAAAAATGATGATCAGGACTAATCTAACGATATTTTTAGATAGAAAAGGCTTATAGTTTCGATGAACAACTATAAGCCTTTTTTTGTATAAGAAGCTCACGGCTGCATTATCCTTTATTAATAAAGGACAAAATCCGTTTAAATTGTTATTTTTGTAACTTCAACAAATAATCAAGTCATGAAGAAACGTATCACACTACTCCTCAACACATTAGCATTACTTATTCTGGTAATGTTTTTCAATGCATGTTCCGGAAATCAGACAGAAATCATTCCTTCGGCGAAATTCGCCACGTATGTCAATGCATACACCGGCGGAATTATCCCGGAATCGTCTCCTATCCGGATAGAACTGACGCAAGACCTTCCGATGGTGGACCTCAACAATGAAGTGAAGGGGAAACCGTTCAGCTTCACCCCGTCACTGAAAGGAAAAGCATTCTGGGTAAACAACCATACCATTGAGTTCGTTCCTGAAGAAGGAGCCCTGAAACCGGGTAAGCTCTATCAGGCGACATTCAAGTTGGGTGACTTTGTGGAAGTGGATAGTGATATGAAAGACTTCGAATTCTCCTTCCGGGTACAGGAGAACAACTTCTCCATCTACGTAGACCCCATCGACATCTCTGCTTCGTCACCTGATGAGGTAAGCATCAAGGGTGATATCCGTTTCAGCAACAGCCGTACCAAAGAGCAAACGGAGAAAATGCTGTCGGTAGATAGTAAAGGTAGCCCGGTGATCAGTGTGGAAGAGACCGATAATCCTTCGCATTACCTCTTCACCATTGAACGGATCCCGCGAAAGGATAAAGACTTCACGCTCGAGCTGAAAGCCAATGGCAACAAGGCGGATATTGATCAGAAGTTCAGCAAAGAGATCATTATTCCGGCAAAGGGCAGCTTCCGTTTCCTCTCAGCCGACCGCATCAACGAACCCGAAAACGGTATCCAATTGGTATTCTCCGATCCTATTTCCGAATCACAGGATATAAAAGGATTGGTAGAGGTATCCCAACTATCGAACTATATCTGTTTAGTAACGGGCAACAAGATAAATGTCTTCTTTGAGCCAAGCCAGGTCAAAGAGCTGACACTGAATATAGACGGTTCGGTGCGCAACTGGAATGATGAACCGTTAGGCGAGCATCAATCCTTGTCGTTCAGCGAACTGAGCCTGAGACCGCAAGTACAATTAGCCAATGCGGGCATCATCATGCCGGACTCCAAGAACCTGATTCTCCCCTTCCGGGCTGTAAGCTTGCATGCGGTAGATCTGAGTATTATCCGTATATTCGAAAGTAATGTACTTACCTTCCTGCAAACCAACTCGCTCGATGGTTCGAACGAGCTTCGCCGTTCCGGACGATTAGTGTATAAAAAGACATTGCCACTCAGCAACGACCCGGCCAAAGATGTACGCAAATGGGAAGATTACTCCATCGACCTCTCCGGTATCATCCGTCAGGAGCCGGGCGCTATCTATCGCATCGTGTTGTCGTTCAAACAGGAATATTCGGCCTATCCTTGCGGAGAAAGCCGTGACATGAAGTTTGCAACCGGCTCGGAGATGATGAAAGTCACTGCCGATGCCCTCTCGGAAGAAGACGAAGCTTCCTGGGATAAACCGGAAACCTGGTACAGTGAGTACGAGGGTATAGACTGGAGTGGTTATCAATGGAACGAGCGCGAAAACCCGTGTCATGCCTCCTACTACATGCTACCCGAACGGAAAGCGTCGTGCAACGTACTGGCATCCAACCTGGGTATGATCGTGAAACGCAGCTCAGGCAACAAGCTATGGGTGACGGTGAACAATATTCTCGATACGAACCCGACCAAAGGGGCTAAGGTTACAGCATACAACTACCAATTACAGGTCATCGGACAGGCCGATACGGATGGAGATGGTTTCGCCGAAATCGAATCGAAAGGCAAACCATTCATCGTCATGGCCGAAGCAGACAAACAGAAAGCATACGTGAAGCTCATTGACGGCGAAGAGCAATCGGTCAGCCGTTTCGATGTCGGTGGTAAAGATATTCAGAAGGGACTGAAAGGATTCATATACGGCGAACGCGGTGTATGGCGCCCTGGCGATACGCTTCATATATCGTTCATGCTCGAGGACCGCGCCAAACGTATTCCGGCCAAGCATCCGGTAGCCTTGGAACTGTACAACCCACAAGGTCAGTTCTACACCAAGCAAATTCGTACGGATGGAGTTAACGGAGTATATGTATTTCAGGTCCCGACTCAGGCGGAAGATCCGACAGGCTTGTGGAATGCATACGTCAAAGTGGGTGGAGTGGCTTTCCACAAACCGGTACGTATTGAGACAGTAAAGCCCAACCGGTTGAAGATCAATCTGAAACTTCCGAACGACGTGCTCAAGGCTTCCAGCCGCGAGATACAAGCTACACTCTCTTCGTCATGGCTCACAGGCGCCAAGGCTTCCCGCCTGAAAGCCGAAGTGGAAATGTCGCTCTCGAAAGCTTCCACACAGTTTAAGGGATACGAACAATATATATTCAACAATCCCGCCACTGACTTTACTACTTCGCGTTCGGATGTATTCAGCGGTACGTTGAACGATGAAGGAAATGCCTCGTTCTACATGCGTCTGCCGCAGTCGTCACAGGCGCCGGGCATGTTGCGCGCCGATATCACTACACGGGTATTCGAGCCGGGTGGTGATGCAAGTATCAATACGGTGACCGTACCCTACTCTCCTTATTCATCCTACGTGGGTATCAACTTCCACCAGCCGAAGAATAAATATCTGGAAACAGATAAAGATCATGTGTTCGATGTGGTAACGCTCAACACAGACGGAAAGCCAGTAGATCGTCACGGGTTGGAATATAAAATCTACCGCATCGGTTGGAGCTGGTGGTGGGAAAATACGTACGAGTCATTCGGCAACTACATCAACAGCAGTTCGTACACCCCGGTAAAAACGGGAACAGTTAGTACCTCAAACGGTAAAGGAACCATTTCCTTCCGGGTGGACTATCCGGGTTGGGGACGTTACTTAGTTTACGTAAAAGATAGTGAAAGCGGTCATGCTACCGGCGGTGCAGTTTACATCGACTGGCCCGAATGGCGCGGACGTTCGTCGAAAAGCGACCCGAGCGGCATCAAGATGCTGTCGTTCTCCTTGGATAAAGAATCGTACGAACCCGGAGAAACGGTAACAGCCATTATCCCCGCTGCAGCAGGCGGACGGGCGCTGGTAGCCATCGAAAACGGATCGGCGGTACTGAAACGTGAATGGATCGAAGTGTCGGGTAAGGGTGATACCAAATACAAATTCAAAGTAACTCCCGATATGGCGCCGAACGTGTATCTGCACATCAGTCTGCTGCAACCGCATGCACAGACCGTGAACGACCTGCCCATACGTATGTACGGTGTAATGCCGGTACTAGTAACTGATAAGCAAACCGTACTCGAACCGGTCATCCAAATGCCGGACGTACTCCGCCCGGAAAAAGAATTCGCGGTAACGGTAAGCGAGAAGAGCGGTAAACCCATGACCTATACACTTGCCGTAGTAGATGATGGTTTGCTCGACCTGACCAACTTCCGTACACCCGATCCCTGGAATGAGTTCTATGCCCGCGAAGCACTCGGTATCCGTACCTGGGATATGTACGACGATGTACTGGGAGCATTTGCCGGAAGCTATAGTTCATTGTTCAGTACGGGTGGTGACGAGGCGTTGAAGCAGTCGGACAACAAAGCCAACCGGTTCCGTCCGGTGGTGAAATTCATCGGTCCGTTCACCATCGCCAAAGGTGGCAAGAGCACACATAAAATCACACTGCCGATGTATGTCGGTTCGGTACGTACCATGGTGGTAGCCGGGCAAGACGGTGCATACGGTCGTGCAGAGAAAACAACCCCGGTTCGTACGCCTTTGATGTTATTATCGAGTCTGCCACGTGTCATCAGTACCCAGGAAGAGATCTCGTTGCCGGTCAATGTCTTTGCTCTGGAAGGCGATATCAAACAAGTAAAGGTTTCGATCAGTACCACGGGTGGATTGGGCGTTGTAGGAAACAGCCAGCAGAACATCACCTTCGGCAAGGCAGGTGACCAGTTGGTATTCTTCAAACTCAAAGCCGACTCGAAGACCGGTAAGGCTGTCGTCAAGCTGACTGCCGAAGGTGGCGGACAATCGACTAAAGAGACGGTGGAGATCGACGTTCGTAACCCGAATCCGGTAGTGACACAACGCATCGGCAAGTGGATCGAAGCCGGCGAAAGCGATGAACTGGAATACGAAGTAGCAGGTTCTTCGCCTGCCAACACCATCAAGATGGAAGCGTCGCGTATCCCGTCGGTAGACATCACACGGCGGTTCGACTTCTTGTACAACTACGAACATCATTGCACCGAGCAGCTCACCTCGAAAGCGTTGCCGCTGCTGTTCGTCAGTCAGTTCAAGGCGGTAGACGAGAAAGAATCGGAAAAGATAAAAGCCAACGTACAGGAAGCCATCAAGCAACTTTATGGCCGTCAGCTACCTAACGGTGGGTTCGTTTACTGGCCCGGTAACGCCACTGCCGACGAGTGGATCAGTTCGTATGCAGGTATGTTCTTAGTCATGGCGCAAGAAAAAGGATATGCCGTTAATGCCAATGTGCTCAGCAAATGGAAACGCTTCCAACGGGCTGCCTCACAAAACTGGCGTGCCCCGCAACGAAATTCGGACAGTTGGTAGTCCTGGCAGTCGGACTTGCAACAATCCTTCCGCCTGTACACACTGGCCCTGTCCGGAGCCCCCGAGCAGGGTGCCATGAACCGGATGAAAGAGATGGAACAAGAACTCTCGCTGCAAGCGAAGTGGCGCTTGGCTGCTGCATTCGCCATCAGCGGAAAGAACAAAGCGGCGGGCGAATTGGTATTCAATGCGCAGATGGCTGTCGAACCGTATTCTTCGTACAACTATATATATGGTTCGTACGACCGTGATGAGGCCATGATACTCGAAACGCTCCTCCTGATGAAACGGGATAAGGAAGCGCTCGAACAAGCTAAAACAGTATCGCGCAACCTGACGAACGATGGTTGGTTCAGCACGCAATCCACTGCTTTCGCCCTGATGGCCATGGGTCGTCTGGCAGAGAAGCTGTCGGGTACGCTCGACTTCCAATGGTCGCTCAACGGTAAGCAGCAGCCGGCAGTCAAATCGGCTAAAGCTGTATTCGAAGCGGATATAGCCCCCTCACCCACCCACGGTAAGGTAACGATAAAGAATACCGGTAAGGGAGCGCTCTCGGTAGATATCATTACACGTACGCAATTAGCTGTCGATACGCTTCCGGCTATCGCCAACAACCTGCGCATCGATGTTCGTTATGTAGGTATGTCGGGGGCAGCTATCGACATAGCCCAACTGAAGCAAGGAGCCGATTTCCGCGCCATTGTTACCGTGAGCAACATCAGCGGTATATCCGATTATAACAATCTGGCATTGACGCATATTATCCCGTCCGGATGGGAGATATACAACGAGCGCATGATTCGCCCGGATCAGGCAGAAAGCCCAACCAATTATACGTATCAGGATATCCGCGACGACCGGGTATTGACGTACTTCGACTTGCGACGCGGAGAAGCTAAAATGTTTACCGTGAGGTTGCAGGCTACGTATGCAGGTACATTCGTACTGCCTGCCGTGCAATGTGAAGCGATGTATGATTCCGGCGCGCAGGCACGTACTACGGCCGGTAAAGTTACAGTCTCGAGATAGATCAGATGCTATCCGTTTCGTAGATTTCCTCTAAGAGTTCATCCTTTGCCATCGCCATTTTCCCATCAGCAGAAATGGTGATGGCAATCGGGATGAATAAATCGGATTGAGGATAACAGACACTGGCGGCATATATAATGCCTTGCGAGGTTGTTTTATTGTACACGATACCTTCGAGGATCGATTTTGAAAGGAAGTCGCTACCTACCAACGAAGCAAAATCGTTCTTGGTGAATGTTTTGCTGAACACCATTTCACTCCCCCGGGTAAGACGAAGCGATATTGAATTGTCCACAAACTTCTCGCCCGACTCGTTCTTCACGAGCGGAAGACTCTCGTCTGGAGTGCGGGAAACGAAGGAAACGTACTCTTTGCCCTTGTACATAAACTTTTGTTCGGCTTTGGAAGCCTGCATGCGTTGGTTACCTTTGGCATCCGTACTGTCTTGAAAGACAGTCAACGTTCCGTCTTCTCCATTACTTTTCTTACCTCCACAGGCTGAAACACTTAGTACAACAGCCCCTATCAACATATATAGAACTTTCTTCATCTTTTATATTTTTTGTGTCGCAAAGAAACAAAAAGAGAGCGAGATACACAAATTTTGTTTTGCGTAACTCGCTCTTCTCTGTCAACCTATTTGTCTCTATGGGAGACTACCCTCTTGGCTGACGTTGCGAACGGGCTTCCTGTTCTTTCTTCTGATAAGCCTTGAACTGATCTTCCGTAAAGATTTCCTTTACCTTCTTGTTATACGCTTCGCGGGCTTCAGTCATTTCCTTACGCATCTTCTCGCGTTGTTCCTGCGTCATCTGAGGACGTTCGCCGTTATTATTGTTGCCGGCTTGTCCACGGGCTGCTTCGTAACGTTTCTGAGCATCCTTCAGATATTGATCATTCACTTCCAACAATTTAGACTTCTGATCGTCATCCAGCGAGTACTCTTTCACCATACGGTCGGTCATCTCCTGAGCTGTTTCACGCGGAGTGCGATTGCCACCTCTACCTTGATTCTGGGCCATAGCCATACCAGCCACCATTAACAGGCTTACCAATAGTAAACTAATCTTTTTCATTACTGCTTTGATTTTATTAAGTTTATTGTTCTGTTTATTCGTTTTGTTGCAACTGAATGTATGACAAAACAAAAATCGGGAAGTTTAATGCCACTCCCCGATTTTAACATAAAATATTTTTCCCGTAATGAAAAGAAGCGTTGCTCTACGGGCAAGCTTGTGGAACTCTACGAGGGAGCTTGCGTTGCTCTACGACCATCGATGTACGAGATGTACATCTGGAGCAGTACGAGATGTACATCTGGTATTGTATGAGATGTGCATCTCGTACATCGACCCTCGTAGACCAAAACCACCTCCCTCGTAGAGTTCCACAAGCTTGCTCGTAGAGTGCCGGTACGACGTTCGTAGAGTGAAACTATTTTGTTCTGAATCGAACCATTTCGCAAGCAGCCAGCAGGAATGCCCCTACCCCGAAATTAGCAGTCGAATTTGCATCCACCACCTGTCCGGGAATCGCTTTTTCGCCGATAGGTTGTACGTATCCTACTTTCCCGTCGGGTTGAAGCGCCACTGTAGTAAGATACTTCCATGACTTCTCGATCACAGGCTGATAGATTGCCTTGTCGAGCAATCCGTTATTGATTCCCCACAAGATGCCATACGTAAAGAAAGCCGTTCCGCTGGTTTCGGGTCCCGGCGCATGCTCGGGATCGAGCATACTGCGTGTCCAGTATCCTTCCGGTTGCTGACAGGCGGCTACCGCCTTTGCCATTGTGCGGAAACGCTCGACGTATTCCGGACGATATTTATCCGTCTCGGGGAGATCTTTCAGTACTTTGGCCAGTCCGGCCAGTACCCAACCGTCGCCACGCGCCCAAAAGTCCTTCTTTCCGTTGGCGCTTTTGTGCTTCGGGTATACATACTTCGCATCCCGATAGTAGAGTCCCGCTTCCGCATCGTACATAATGCTGTCGGCATAACGCAGATACTCATGTAGTTTTTCCAAATAAAGCGGGTTGCCGGTAATCTTGTACAGTTTCGTCATGACAGGCATCACCATATAGAGTCCGTCGGCCCACCACCAGTAATCGTTCTTCGACGTGCTCATCTCATACTCCATCACCTCACGGGCACGGGCTATCTTCCGTTCGTCCGGCGCCAGGTTGTACAAGTCGGCATACGTCTGGAAGCAGATCTGGTAATCGCCGAAGAGTACAAAATCATCACTCTCGCCATACGAGTACTTCCATTCCTTCTTGTTGGCCGACTTGGCTCCTTTCCATTCGTTATGCTCGGCCCAAGCCTCCGAGTAAGCTAAGTATTTCGGTTCCTTTGTGAGGAAATAAGCCTCCATATTCCCTGTATGATAAGCTGCATTGTCCCAGAAAGAACGGCCATGTACCGGATGAGCCGTCTGCCAATAGCTGTTCACTTTATGGATGATGGCTATCACCTCTTTCGTTTTGTCTGCCGGTTTGGAAGAGTAGTCGAAGTCGCTCGTGCGTACATATACTTTATAATCCTTGATCAGTCCCGGCGCATCCTTTTCGGCACGGGGCAGATAGCGGAAGCCTGCCACATCGTACTCCTTACCCAGGTCGATCACCACCTGATGCGGATATGCTTTGTTGTCTACCGTGCTCCAGAAAGTAGATTCCTGCAAGTCGAAAATCTTATCGGCTGTACAGTTTCCACTCCTTGTTTCCTCGCTATCGGCATACATGATTTTCCACGGTTCGCGGGAAACAGGTTTACCGTTGGCATCGAGCACATCGAACTCGGCGATGGCAGCCACATTCGTTCCGTCCCAGGACGAAAGCGCTTCCAGGCAGAAGTATCGCGTCTTTCCTGCTGCCGGGAACTTTACTTCCTGCCAGCCATTCCCTTTGTTGAAAGTACCTTGTGCCACCGCTTTTTCAGCAGCCAGTTGCAAGTCTTGTCCCTTTTTGCGATGTGTTTCGGGAGCTTTCTCGCGCAAATCGTCGAGGATAGGTTTGGTGATTCCCTTGACGGTTGCCTGTTGCGGGCCTTTCAGGTCGAGGACGATGATCTCGTTCACTCCTTTCTTCAACCAGCACCCCGGCATGAAGAGTGTTTGCTGCGGGCCGATCTCCCAGAAACGTCCCATAGCATGACCGTTGACCCATACCATTCCTTTGCCCCAGGTGCTCATATCGAGGAATGTATCGCCCACCTTATCGAGTTTGAAGGTGGCTTTGTAGTAAGCAGGCATAGTAGGCAGTGTCTTGGTGGCTGCATACTTCTTACTGCGGGCAAAACTGTAATCCACCGGGAGATTGTACACGGTCCAGTTCTTTAGATTTGTAGCCTCTCCTTTTTCGATGATCTCTACTTTCTCGGTGATGCCTTTACGATCGTGTATGGAGATGCCGAAATTAACACGTCCCATAGCTTCCACCAGAATATCCAATTGAGTGCCGGCTTTCAGGTCGGGCAGTAATGTAGTGAACTCACCCCGGCGACGATCGAGGCGCGCCAGCAGTTTGCCGTCGGCAAAGACTTGTGCCCAGTCGTGCACTTCGGTGATCTTCAAGGTAGCTCCCGCCTTCACAGCCTGAGGCAATGTGGTGCGATAGAGAATACTTCCCCATCCCTGATCGAACTGTTCCATCGGCTGGATGTCTATAGATTTCTTCGGTGTAGGTAAGTTACTAAACAAAGGTGCTACCTGAACGAAGTCGATAGCCGGAATCTCAATCACCGGATAATCGGCCGGAGCTTCAGGAAGAGTTTCGCCCGGTTGCAGATACGATTGAAGCAACTTACGCAATGACCAGAACTTCTCGGTGGTCCAACCGGCTTCACTGATAGGAGCATCATAATCGTACGAACTACACATGGCTGAGTAGGCCGGGTTATTGGCTCCTCCCCAATGACCGAAGGTGGTCCCGCCATGCGTCATATAGAGGCTGAACGAAATATTGCGATCGAGCATATCTTTGATACCTTCGACCATGACAGCGCCTTCGCGGGTTTCGTGCTTACGTCCCCAGTGGTCGAACCAGCCGCTCCAGAACTCACTACACATAAGCGGTACATCGGGAGCCACTTCTTTCAGTTTCCTGAACTGACTGTCGATATTGGCTCCGGTTCCGAAGTTGACGGTCCAGAGCAATCCGTCGAGGGCATTGTTCAGGAAATTGGAACTCCAGTCGCACTGGAACAAAGGCACCTCAGTAAACCCGGCTTCCTTCACGATGTCGCGTACGGCAGATACGTAGGGTTTGTCCGTTCTGTATGAGCCATATTCGTTCTCCACCTGCACCATGATGATATTACCACCCCGGGTGATCTGCAAGTCGGCTAATTGCTTGCCTACTGCTTTCATGAATATACCTACGCGTTCCATATAATACGGATCGAGGGTACGAAGTTTGATGTCCTGCTTCTTCAGCAGCCACCAGGGCAGTCCGCCCATCTCCCATTCGGCACACACATACGGACCCGGCCGGACTATGACGTACATGCCGTGCTTCTGCGCCAAACGGCAAAACTTGGCAATGTCATTATTGCCGGTGAAGTTGAACTCACCCGGTTTCTGCTCATGCAGGTTCCAGAAGATGTAGATACAGACGGCGTTCATCCCGAGCGATTTACACATCTGGATACGTTGTTCCCAATAAGGTTCGGGAATACGGGGATAATGGATCTCGGCAGCCTTCAATACAGTAGGTTTGCCATTAAGCAGGAAAGTGTTCTTTCCTATCTCGAATGTTCCGGGCGTGCTTTGCGCCCGACCGGAAAGACAGATGCAGGCTATGGCCAGCAAACTGAGGATAAGTTTCTTCATGATATGATACGATATGATAATATATTATTACGAATAAGGAAGAATTCCTGCGGAAAGTTAATTGTTTTTTTCC
Organism: Bacteroides sp.; assembly: GCA_031554665.1. GTDB lineage: Bacteria > Bacteroidota > Bacteroidia > Bacteroidales > Bacteroidaceae > Bacteroides. Next base: position 22,022 of record JAVBVA010000053.1, read on the forward strand.
TAACAGAACTCTTCCTTGCAACCTAAAACGTGCCTTGCACGTTTTTATACCGTAAATTGAATCAAAATTATACTATTCCGCACACATTCCCATGCCATAACAGACATCAGTCCATTGCCGGAAGCCATTCGGCCTGCCATTTCAGGTATGGTTTCGCATCTGTTCCGAAGCCGACAGGCAGCCACAGATAGCGGGAATCATTCAGATTGTTCGGTCGCCAGATATCGGCCATGAAAAGGTATTCGGTACCTGCCTCCGTTGATCTTGGTAAGATATATGTACTCTGTGAACCGAATGTCAGGTGAGCGTTCTCGCCTACGCAGGGATTGGGATGCTGCGTCCATGGTCCCCAAATAGAGGTAGCCGACATCATTCGCGCTTCGTTGGGCGCCCATCCGGTACAACCGGAGGTGATCATCCAGTACACACCGTCTTTCTTGAAGATGGCAGGCGCTTCGTTGTGCCCTCCCGGAAATATACGAATGAACCGGCCGGAATGCGTAAGATAATCATCCGAAAGTTCGGCAATGTGCAGTGTCAGGTTCTCTTCGGACGAATAGATGTGGTACGCCCTTCCGTCATCGTCGACATACAGCGTCATGTCACGCGACATCTGACCGCCATTCAGGTCACGCTTGACGAACATTCCCTGCTCTACAGCCTGACGCCAGGAAGGTGTCCACCATTTATACTTATTCATATTCCACTTGATAGCCTGTTCCGCTTTGGTCATGTTCTGCGGATACACACCCGGATTCACCCTGCCCGAACGCAGGAAACGGAAGGGGCCAACGGGCGAATCGCTCACAGCAATGCCCGCACGGGCAGCTTCATACCCTTTCCCTTTCAGTTCGAGGTGAAACCATAATACGAACTTCCCGGTCTTGGCATTGTAGATAACTTTCGGCCGCTCGATGGTACACCCTTTGGTTATATCGCTTTTCGGGTCGTCGGATACAGGCATCACAATGCCTTCGTTCTTCCAACTCACCAGGTCGGTCGACGAATAGCAAGTTACTCCCAACCGTGCATCTGCGCCGGGTGCTCCCCGGTGTTCGCCATACCAATAGTACTTTCCTTCGTGTTGCAGGATGCCTCCACCGTGTGCATTAATATGTACCCCATCCGTATCCGGCCAGGTTTCTCCCGAACGGATGGGCTTCACCTTTTTCTGATATACCCGGACATAGTCTATTTCATACCGTAAGGGGAAAGCAGCAACTTCGGGATTTCCTCCATGCTGTCCGCCGATAGCCAGATTCAGCAACACGTAATGTGGTTGCATGAAAGGGTTCTTGAATCCACCCAGGCTGCCATTCACAGTCTGCGAGAGCGCCACCTCGTTCAGCAATTCATCATCTAAATAAAGTTTGATAGCCGTTTCGTCCCAATCCATGCGCCATACGTGGAATTTGGAACTCCAATCCGCATCTTTACCGGTGAAGTGGGTGAACGGTATGGCTTTACTGGCCCACCGGGCATTGTATCGCCGCTCGGTACCCCAGGCCACATTGGCAAGGATATGAGGAACATCGTTGATGCGGTAATATTCCATGATATCGATTTCTCCGTTGGACGGCCATTCCATATCCCGGCCCAGTGTCCAGATGGCAGGCCATGCCCCACTGGCAGTAGGTATCTTGGCACGGATCTCAAAGCGTCCGTACCGGAACTCCTTCTTACCGGCCGTTGTCACCGACGAAGAAGTACAGGTGATATACTCCCGTGAAGTACGCCACTGATTGCTTCCCGGTTGGTAAAGCGGATTCTTTCGTTTCTCCATCCGGGCTTCAATGATCAGTTTGCCGTCTTTGCACCAAGCGTTATCCGCCTGATACCATTGCAGTTCCTCATTGCGCGTAAAGCCGTTCTCGTAATTCCACACAGTGGAATCGAGACGACCGTCGGTGTTGAACTCATCACTCCATACGAGCTGATACTCCTGGGCGGAAGCCGTCCCCAGGAAACACCCCATTGCGATTACTAAAAACAAATACTTCTTCATACGCTCACATGTTCTATTCCTATTAATTAAGTAAGTTCAGTACCCGGTTCGCTTACCGGAAGAATGGGAGGCATCCCAAAGAGACGATGCAACTTCAAGATGCCTCTTCTTAGTTCATTGATGTACTAATCCTGAAAATCTATCTATGTACCTTATTGAACTTTCTGATAAACCCGAACATAGTCTACCGCATATTCTATCGGGTAATTACTATTATCGGGGGTTCCTCCGTTTCCGCCAATGGCCAGGTTCAATAACACATAATGTTCCTGCCTGAACGGATACGTATAGTTGCCCACAGACCCATTCCGGGTGTTTGCCTGATAGGTCGTGTTATACAATACTCCATCTACATACAGCTTAATGGTATCTTCGTCCCAGTCCATCCGCCATATATGATATTTTCGTGCCCAATCGGCATCCTTTGCCAGGAAGGTAGAGAAAGGCGTTTTTACCGAATTCCACTGTGCTACCCAAGGCGTATTGGTTCCCCAGGCAGTATTGGCCAGAATATAAGGAGTGCCTCCCACTAAGTAATACTCCAACACATCGATCTCCCCGCAAGAAGGCCAGTCGTAGTTATTCCCCAATGTCCAGATGGCAGGCCATGCCCCCTTAGCTACAGGTATCTTGGCACGTACTTCCAGTCGGCCGTATTTGAAATCGAACTTCCCGTAGGTGGTCATGGAAGTGGATGTGTACTCGGCATATTCCCGGTTCTTCTTCCAGTCGCTGCTTCCCGATACGAAATTGGGATTCTTTACCCGCTCTCTCTTACCTGTTATCCGTAAGGCACCGTCTCTGAGCGAGGCATTAGCAGCCTGATACCACTGTAATTCCTCGTTTCGCACAAACCCGCTTTCGAAGTTCCATACAGATGCATCGGGAGCTCCTGTTCCGTTGAACTCATCACTCCATACCAGGTGCATACCCGGAATCTCAGCCGGTCCGTTCGGATCGGGATTCATCTCTGCCGACTGGGTAGGATTAGGAATGACCGGTTCCGGTGTTTTCCCATCTTCATCCTTATCACTACTACAAGCTGTAATGGCTATCGTTGCGGCTATCCCCAGAATAGCCGCAACGCTTTTCAACTTACAATCCTTCACCTGTATATTCATTAATCCAATGGAACAGTTTCCGGATCGTACACTTCCAACTCTACATCGTACATGATGAACTGAGCCAGATTGAAGTACTTGGTGTTTCCGGTAGTGGCTGTTACTAAGAAGCGGAAATAGGTGAACGATTTACCCGCATCCACATAGTCTGATGTATATTCGCTACCGGCACTACTCGGCATACCGGTGATGGTAGTCACCGTTTCCCAATCTTCCCCATTATTGCTGATTTGCAGATCCACTACACTGGGGCGTCCGGCCGTTGTCCAGGTATTATCTCCCCGGTTTTTGTAGTAGATGGAGATTACCTTGTGCGACTCTTTCAGGTTGACTTGTATCCAGTGTGGCAAGTCGATCTGCGGACTGCTCCAACGGGTATGGAAGAAAGTACTGCTACTTCCATCTACCAGATTCTTGATAGGGCCTTCCGTAGGCTCCTGAGCGTTGGTGCTCAACTGGTCGGCTGCAATATTAATCTTTGTTTTTCCTACTACTGTAACCGTTGTAGGCGCTGCTCCCGAAACGGCTTTAATAGTCTTAACCGCTCCACCCTGATGGGATCCGTTGAATGTCTGGAAAGAGAATTCATAGTCGCCGAAACGGGCGCGGGTATCTTCGATCAGCATCGAAGTAGTTCCTTTGGAAGCCAGTTTATAGACATCCTTCTTCTGCAACGGATCGTAGTATTTTATCTGCAGGTAAGCGAAATCGCCTGCCGGAGCTACCCAATCCAATTTAATTTCTCCGGGCAGAGCTGCCGAACTGATTGTCTCGATGGCAGCCGGAGTCCCTGTGGGACCCGTCTGCTCGAATGTTTCGAGGTTATCATCGCAACTGCCTGCCAGTACTGCCAACAAGGCTGCTGCCAAATATGTATATCTTAGTTTCATGGTTTTCATCATTTATTGATTAAACAATTCACATTCTTACCAATCCGGATTCTGAGTCAGATTGGAGTTCTTTCTGAGTTCCGTTGCAGGAATGGGGAACAAGTACATCTTATCTTCCCATACACGGTTCTTCGTCACCCGGGTATAGGTATATGTATCGCCATTCTTCGTGATCTTCATCTCTACAATACTCTTCAGTTGGTTTCCTATCTTCCAGCGACGAACATCCCAGAAGCGATGTCCTTCGAAGGCCAACTCCACCATACGTTCGCGTTGGTACTTCGTCGTGAAATCACTGTTAGAAAGTCCTACGGGGAATCCCGGCATCTTCACATCCGCACGGTCGCGCACCTTATTCACCGCTTCGCGTGCCGACATGGCAAACTCAGCGTTGGTTGCATCGGCCGATCCCAGATAGTTGAATACCGCTTCGGCATAGTTGAGGTAGAACTCACCCAGACGATACGTGATCCAGCTATGACGCTTACCACCACTACCACTGGCAGAACTCAGGTCGATCGTCCGGTCTAAGTATTTCTTCAGGTAATAACCCGTCGGGGTAGCACCAGAAATGGGTAATCCATTCCGCCCACCGATATAGGTTTCCAATGGATTCGGATTAGTATCCGGCCACTTTTCGCCATTAACAGCTACCGTCAATGCCAGACGCGGGTCACGGTTACTATAAGGTTTCTGTGCATCGTATCCGCTGCCGTCTTCGTTCCATGCTTTACCGGTAGTCTTCATCTCGTACGCATCGACCAATGTCTGTGTAGGACAGTTACCCGAATTGGCATTCTCCATCCCGATAGGAAAGTTGATCACTTCCGGCGTGTTGGTATTCCCTACCCTGCGCACAAAAATCATTTCCGCAGCCTGCCAGTTATCGGTACCCCACAAAGCCGAATAGTTGCCCAATGCAATACCGTTTGTTGCACAGTAATCGATCACAGCCTTGCTTGCCTGTGCTGCTTTCTGCCACAGGCTCAGGTTGCCCGAAGTATTGAACAGCGGACTGGCCTGATACAAAAGGGTGCGTGCCTTCAGCGCCAATACAGCGCCACGGGTTACGCGTCCGCTTTCCAGATTTCCATCAAACGTTCCTCCGCTGACATTTGAATAGCTAACCGGAAGTTCATTAACAATCTGATCGCACTCGCTGACAACGAAATCGAACACATCGGAAGCCGGGGTGCGCGGAACTCTGTTGGCCTCATTATCCGTGAGCACCTGAGTTGTGAAAGGAATATCTCCATACGCACGAGCCAGGAAGAAATAAAAGTAAGCGCGCAGGAAACGGACTTCGTATTGATGACGATTGAACCGTGCCATGTACATGGCATAATCTTTATCGTTTACTAACTCGGAAAAATCGGCATTCTTACTTTCTTCCAGGTAGTAATTGGCTGCCCGGATAGGTGTATAGAATCCCCATTGCGAATGCGGATTGGTAGGTCCCCAGGCACCATTGAAGAAGTCGTTCACCGACGACCATGACCAGGCATACTCCGATTCGTCGGCAGCCGAACAATACGAATTGCTACCGGGGAAGTCATAATCCAGATAACTATAAATATTCGTCACAAACGCAGCCGTCCGGTTAAAGTCGGTAAACACATACTCTTTGGAGTAGGAGGTATATTCTTTATAGTCCAGCTGGTCGCTACACGACGCAAGCGCCGCCATACAAGCTAAACCCAAACATATATTTTTCAGTTTCATATCTTTACTTTTTATCAGTTAAAATAAAGCCATTCTTAAAAGCCTATCGCCAGACCGACATTCAACGAGCGGGTCGTCGGGTAAGAAGCATTTCCCATAGCTTCCGGATCGCTAATATCGATGCTATCGAAGCAGAACAGGTCGACACCTCTCAGGTAAACCTTCGCCGACTTCATCTTCAGTTTGTTCAGGAACGAAGCGGGAAGTTTGTAGTACACCTCCAGGTTACGGAGTTTCAGGAACGAACGGTCGGCTAACCATACCGAACTGGACACCAGATTGTTGTCGTTCGCTTCGGTAGTCAGGCGCGGATAACGTGCATTCGGAGTTTCCGGTGTCCAACGGTTCTGGTAGTAGTGGTTGGAAATGGTATAGTCGCCAACCAAAGGTGTGTACACACCCGGAGTACTCAGAAAAGCGGTATAGTTGCCCACTCCCTGGAACATGGCATTAAATCCGATACCCTTCCATTCGGCTCCGATATTGAATGAATAGTAAATCTCAGGTACGCTGGTATTGTAACCCATAGCTACAAAGTCATCGCTATTGATAATTTTGTCGCCATTCTGATCTTTGTACTTGATGTCACCAGGTTTTACCGGGCCAAATTGCTGTACAGGACTCTTGTCGATGTCGGCCTGGTCAACAAAGTAACCAACAGCCTGTAATCCGAAGACCTGTCCTACCGGCCGACCGGTAGACTCCAAATAACCGTATGCCTGCGGAGCCTCGAGTTGCTCGATGATCTTATTCTTGGCCAGTGTAAACTTACCTCCGATATTGAAACGGAAGTCGCCTACCTTTTTACTATAGTCTGCTCCGATCTCTGTTCCCCAACTATCTACAATTCCGGCGTTGATAAACGGATTGAGCGCACCCAGTACCGAAGAAGTCTTACCGTTAGTAGTCACCCAAATATCCGAACGCCTTTCGTAGTACGCATCGGCCGTCAACGACAGTCCTTTAAACAATCCGGCCTCTATACCTATATTATATTTATAAGCTTTCTCGGTGGTGCCGTTCAAGGATGCTATACGTCCTTCCTGCCAGCTTCCGCCATTATTGAAGTTTTCGTAGATGGGATACCCGCCACCGCTTCCGTTCACTGTTTCGTTCCAGTAGCCATTGTAGGGAATGTTGTCCGTATTCAGGATACCGAACGAGGCACGAAGCTTCAGGAAGTTCACGATGCTGTTGTTCTTCAGGAATTCCTCGTTGGAGAGTACCCATGCCAGACCGACTGTAGGCGACAAGTGCCACTTCTTTCCGGTTTCCAGCAAGCTGGAAGCAGAATTCATCAATGTAAGATCGGCAAAGTAGCGGCCTTTGTACCCGTAGTGCGTGTACCATGCCACGTTGTGGTGATACAGCGTACTATTGATATTCTGGTTATTATCGTACTTATACGAATAGATCAAAGCAGAATAGATGTTATGATCGCCCAACTGGCGGTTCCAGTCTAAGTTAAGACCGAAGTTGAACGAACGGTATTGCCAGTCTAATTTGCTATCACCACTCATTTCAGTGTCAGTACCTCCTGTGTAAGTAGCATATTCGGAAGGTGCGCCATCTTTCCAGCTCACTACGCTCTTGCTACCATATTTATAGTCCTTTGAATGATTCTCCCAGTAGGAAGCAATGTTATCATATCCCATACGGACAGATCCACCCAGCCCACGGGTAATAGCCGACAGATCCTGACGCAACGACATATCGGCATAGAGCGAACGGGTATGCCCTTTGGTATAGGCACGTGCCTGTGTAAGGGCTACCGGGTTATAGTTTCCGTCCCAGGTAGAAGTTCCTCCCCAAAGATTGTCTTCGGTCTTGATGGGGAACGCAGCCGATGGAACCATATAGAGCTTGCCGATCAGGTTGTCCGATCCCAATCCCGGGCGACTGAACTCATTCAGTACTCCCATGATATTGGCCTGCATCTTCGTTTTCGGAGTAAGGTCGATATCCAGGTTGGTACGGAAGTTTCCTTTTGAATACTTCTCCTGTGTGGAATAGCCTTCGTTGCTGTTGGCATTGGCTATGAAACCACTGTTGTTCTGCAGGTTGATCATGGTGTAATAACGCATTCTCATACCTCCACCACGGAAGCTCAACGTAGCAATATCCGAAGAGCCTTGGTCGCGAAACACCTCATTCCACCAATCCACACTGGGATAGAGGTACGGATACTGGCCACTCTTGAAAGCATTCAGTTCGTCTTTCGAATAACGGAGCGTCTTTCCATCGTTCATTAATGCTTCGTTCAAGGCATTGGCATACGTATAGCCATCGGCCATATCGGGTTTGCGGTTCTGCCAGTTGAAAGCATGGTCGTAGGAGAAGTTGATCTCCTTTGTTTTGTATTTACCACGTTTGGTCACGATATTCAGTACACCGTTCACTCCTTTGTAGCCGTAAAGGGCCAGGGCAGCAGCATCCCGAAGTACGGATACCGACTCCACTTCGTCGGGGGTGATGTAGTTGAGTGCATTGTACGCATTGTCGCGTTCCAATCCGTCGATCACCACCAGGATACCATTGTTTCCGTTCAGTGTCTGTACCCCACGGATAAACATAGAGGGAGTCTGGTCCCAGGTAGTACCCGATTTCTGCAAAGTAGTGAGTCCCAATACACTTCCATACAACGAATTTCCGATGGTAAACGCCGAGCGTTGGTCGAACTCTTCATTGTAGGCGGTCGAAACGGCTCCGGTAGACTCAGCATACGTCTGTTCCAAGCCGAATCCATAGTTTACTTTCTCCGAAGAGAAGTCCATCACAATGGTCATCTGCTTCGCCGTATCCACAGCAACCAACTTCACTGCATCGTTGGGTGCACATACTTTCAATACATTATCTTTGGCAGCCAGTATCTCGAACGCTCCGTTTTTGTCGGTAGCCACCCTTACCAATGGATTGCTTTCGATGTAAATCAAGGCTCCCGAAACCGGTTGTCCCCATTTATCGAGCACCTTACCGGTCACGTTACTATCGTCCTGAGCCCACCCGCTTATACTTGCACAGGCAAGTATCGCGAAAGCTATTATATTTTTTTTCATATTATTTTCCAATTTAATAGTGGTTCACACGCTATTATCTCCAACCCGGATTTTGAGTTAATCCGTAATTCTTGTTCACTTCCGAAGGGGGGAAAGCAGCCAGGTACCATTTCGGGCTGAAGCTTGTCCACCAGGAACGCGCCACATTGCTGATCTGGAATTTCGAATACGTGAATTCTGTAGGAAACTCTCCGCGTGAACCGGCACTCTTATCCGACCAGGATTCATTCTTTCCGTCGGCACGATAAGTAGCCAGCCCATGCAAGGGTGTACGGAACAGGTCGGCACGTTTATACCGGATCATGTCGAACAAGCGTACATCTTCCAGCCCCAATTCACAAGCCCGCTCCCGAAGAACTTCTTCCAGTAAAGCATTGGCATCGGTCGTCAGATTCTTGCCGGGATTGCATTCTACCAAGCCTTTCAGCCCTACACGGGCACGCACGATATCCAACTGTTCGATCGCTTTGGCTGCATTACCGGTCTTCAGCAAGGCTTCGGCATAGATGAGATAGATTTCCGCCATGCGCAGGTAAGGCCATTCCAGGTAGTTACCGGCAAGACTGCTCTTACCTTCCTTGAAGAACTTATAGAGTCCGAAACCGGTGGCATACATACCTGTTTCCTTTTCAGTACCGCTCACATTCTCACGTCCGCCTATCCAAAGTTCGACAGCACGTCCGCTGTACTTCGCACCATTTACCAGAATGGTTTCGTACAAACGCGGGTCGCGTACCGGGTTGTTGTAGTCGTTGTTTGTAAAGAACGGATCTTTGGCTGTAGCAGCATCGTTCCAGTTGAACGGTTTTCCGTCGGCCATCGGGAACATTTCCATGTATTCGCAGGTCGGAGTATATCCGCCGAATGTCACCCATTCGCCCCAGTAGTACCACCAATCCCAATTGTAATAACCAATGATACGGGTAGAGATGAGCAACTCCGGATTATTGGAACGAAGGAAGTAAGCCGTATTGAAGGCCGAACGATACCCATCGCTTGTAGCCGCCGTAGGCTGTACCAAACCGTATACACCCTGTCTCTGAACTTCGGCAAAGAACTCCTGACAAGCCGTAAGACATTGTGTCCACAGTTCGGGCTTATAAGCGCCGTACCACACATGATGTTTGGTAACAGCTTCCTGCGGTTCTTCGGTACAATATGGTTCGCTATCGTTGAACAACGGACTGGCAGCAAAAAGCAATATCTTACATTTCAAGCCCATAGCAGCTGCTTTGGTAAAACGTCCCTGCCAGTTGGACTCACCGTCGGCCGACAAATCCCAAGGTAGTACAGCAGCAGCTTCGTCCAAAAGCCCTACCATAAAGTTCACCGTTTCTTCTACCGTGCCCCGGGGGATATCATAGACTCCGGAAATCTCGTAAGCATGGTTCACAATGGGAAGTCCTCCCAGATGACGGAACAAGTCGAAATAGCGGGAAGCGACAATGACCTTCGCTTCGGCAGCCAGACGCGTTTTCTCGGCTTCGTCCATATCGGGCACGCGGGATACGTTCTCTATAAAGATCCACGATGCACGAATGGCCTGCCAGCAGTTCTCCTTGGAGTAGCCAAAGCGTGTTTCATTCTTATCGTCTTCATCGCTGGCTTTGTAAGAGCCCGAGTAGTAGTTACGGTTCACCCCGTCCCATGAGTTGTGGCTATGCCAGCAGTCGGACAGTGTTTCGAACATTCCTGTATTCATCTTTCCGTCTACTTCGTTCCAGTTGGTAGCCAACCCGTAATAAAGTTTGCTATAGGTATCCCACAGGAAGCGACGCGCGTATTCAGCCTTTCCGAAGATGGTATCCTGTGTGGTGGCCACACCCGGCGCTTTCTCCATGAAAGCATTCCCGAATCTTATTTCATCGACACAAGAGGAAGCTATCACTGCTCCTACAAATGCCCCAATAAACCATTTAGTAAAATGTTTCATATTTATCAACGTATTAGAATCCAACTTTCAAACCAACATTAATCACGCGGGTCAAAGGATAGTTCGGCCGGTCGCTCTGGCGAGATTCCGGGTCACCCCATTTGAAACCGGTAAAAGTCAAAAGATTGTATGCATTCATGTACAAGCGACAATCCGTCATCTTGATCTTCTTCATGAATCCCATATTGAAGTTATAGCCTACCTCAATGCTCTTCAGACGCAGGTAGCTGGCATCGATAAGATACAGATCGGATCCGGCATAGTTATTGGCAGCATGCGCTTTCGAGATACGCGGGTATTTGGCTGTATAGGTATCGGCCGAGGAGCGCCAGGTGGTTTCGTACTGATACTTCAGCAATCCTTTGTTCTGTGTATCTCCCAAAGGTTGAGAGAATTCGCTCAACATACGGTCTACATTCCAACCTCCTGTCCACTGCATGGAGAAGTCAAAGTTCTTCCAGGTGAATCCCATATTCAAACCGGCTATATACTCGGGTGCATTGGTATAACCGAGATTACGGGTTTTGTCATCACCGTTTATTTGTCCGTCTCCGTTCAGGTCGACATACACACAGTCGCCGGGAAGTAGCTGGATACCATGGTTGGCAATAGGAATTCCGTATTGTGCCTGGTAGCGTGCATCGGCTGTTTCGTCATAGAATCCCCAAAACTTGTACATGAAACGTGAGTCGATCGGACGTCCGGTTGCATACATCCAGGATTCGTTCTGTGCTACCTCATTCATGAAAAGAATCTTGTTGCGTGCAAAAGAGAGGTTGCCATTAACCCAGTAGCGGAGGCCATTATTCAAACTATCATTCCATTTTACCTGAACTTCGAACCCCTTGTTCTCTGTTTCGCCTACATTGATAATAGGCAGGGTAACTCCCAGTATAGCAGGAGTAAAGTCGGGCTTACGCAAAATGTCTTTACGCCGTTCGTAGAAGTAATCGAGCGAGAAGCTCAGACGGTCTTTCAGGAAGTTCATGTCGATACCGTAATTCTGCTTTGTTGCCTTCTCCCAGGTTACATATAAATTGGATTTACTTGCCTCATGGGCTCCGGGTTTCTTACTGGAGATGTTGGTTCCGAAAAAATAACCTCCATCGAGTACGTACGCATCGGGTTTATACAGGAAGCGGTCATCATTGTATTTATCATTACCTACCACACCCACTGAGGCGCGGAGTTTCAGATAACCCATCACGTCCTTTATCTCCTGGAAGAAAGGTTCTTCACTCACCACCCATCCTACCGAACCGGCGGGGAAGAAACCATAACGTCTATCAGGGTGAAAGTTTTCGGAGCCGTTGTAACCGACATTGAACTCGGCCATGTAACGGGTTTTGTAATCATACGTGGCGCGACCTACCAAGCCTACATACGTTGAAGGGATATCGTTATACAGTCCTCCCGGATAATATTTCTTGGATTGATTGTATAGGAAAAGTCCACTCACATTGTGATGCCCGAACTTACGGATGTAATTGAAAGCTGCTTCCATATACCAGTCACGTCCCTTTCCGAAATCACCGTTCGCATAGCTCAACTGTGTAGCCGAACCATTCTTGCGATAAGAGATAGCACCGGTAGTTTCGTCCAATATCGGGGTATAACTGGGCAGGGAAGAACTGGCATTCTTCTGTGTGGAGTAAGTAGAGTTATAGGCTCCTTTCAATTTAAAGGATAAGCCTTTTGTCACAAAATCCAGTTTCTGGGTCAACGCCAGGTCAATATTGAGAACGTTGGTGGTTTTGGTACGGAAACCTTTGCCGTAATACGAGGACAACCCGTCTGTTCCGGTAAAAGGTAGATAATCGCCATTGGACACTACACGCTTACCATCTATAACTCCTGCACCGGCAAAAGGAACCGCCCAATAGAGTTTGCGGAACAACTGGTTCTGGTCTTCGCCCGACTCGGGAGTACGTTTGTTTTCTACACGTCCGCCGATATTTACCGACAGCAGCGTGCTCTTCGTCATATCGAAGTCGAGGTTGGCACGGTAGTTATAGCGTTTATAGTCAAAGTTAAAATCATCGGCTGCCGAGAACTTCTTGAACATACCGCCCTGGGTAAACATACCTGCCGATACGAAGTAGCGCATATTCTCCACCCCACCCGAGATATTAACGTTGTGCTGTGACTGGAAAGAATAGTCCTTCATACAATAGTCCAGCCAGTTGATATCCGGATACAAAACCGGATCGGAATGTGTACGGAACTTCTCCAACTGGTCGTTCGAGAAAGTAGCCACACCACCATCGTTCACTTGCATCTCATTATAATACGATGCATACTGATAGGAATTGGCAAGATCCATCCACTTGGTAAGCATATTCACACCTGCCGAAGTAGAGAACGAGATCTTTGCCTTCCCCTCCGAACCGCGTTTGGTGGTAATCAGGATAACTCCATTAGCACCCCGCACACCGAATACCGCCGTTGCCGACGCATCTTTCAATACCGTGATGCTTTCGATTTCATTGGGGTCGATCTGAGAGAAGTCGCGCTCCACACCATCCACCTGAATCAGCGGACTTTTATTATTCCAGGTAGCAATACCACGCACATAGATATCGGCAGCATCGGCGCCGGGCTCACCCGAAAACTGTACGGTCGAAATACCGGTAACCTGTCCCGCAAGCATGTTGTTAATCGAACCGGTAGGTGTCTTGAGCAAGTCATCGCCTTTTATAGACGATATAGCTCCTGTAATAGATACCTTTTTCTGTACACCGTAGGCTACGACCTGCACTTCGCCCAATGTCTGCAAATCTTCTTCCAAAACTACAGCAATGGGACTTGCACTGCGTACAGTTACAATCTGGTCTTTGTACCCGATGAAAGTGATCTTGATTTTCGATCCGATACGGGGAACAGTCAACATAAATTTTCCATCAAGGTCGGTAATTGTTCCTTGCGTAGCGCCATCCACCATCACGTTGGCACCGATGATAGGTTCTCCACTGGCATCTTTGACCGAGCCCGTCACCTTAACGGAGCTTTGTTGTGTCACCTCCGGAGCAAGTGCTTCATTTCCATAAGAACTCAGCGGATTGGATAGGGATAAGAAAAGTAAGAATACGGTCAAAGTCAACCGGCTTCCTTTCCCCGTTCGTCGTCCATGAAAAGTCTTTCTGTTTTTCATTAGATATGAACTTTAAGATTAAACAATATTTATTTTCCTATTTTGTGATTTTCATTCACGCTGCAAACATATATTAATGTAGTCAAATCTATATCCGAAAAGAGCTTTTACAGGAAGAATTATGGTTCATCGTCTCTTTTAAACCATAATTCCACCTATTCAGATATCGTTTGTATCAGTTTCGGGCACTTTTCTCTACATAGAGTTTTGTTTGTACCCTCCACCTGCTTCAACCTTTTGTAAGGCCTTTGTTTATCGGCGTTGCGGGGTGAATCCCCCCTTCTTCACCGGGGTTCACCGCCTTCACCGGTGCGTTTTTCGCAGCTCTACCCGGCTTTCTGCGAACTTCCTTGCAGCTTTTTAGTATTTCACAGCTGTGAAAGGACTGTTTCATTACTGTGGAATAGCTGTTTCACAGCTGTGAAATAGCCCTTTCACTTATATGGAACAACAAAAAGCTGCAAGGATGCTTGCTAATTACCCAGTACATTACTTGTAATGCCTATTTAGAAGTATTGTAATGAAGCGTTACAATAGGTCTAATTCTATTTTGACCTAATGTAATTAGAGGTTACTCTTACTCTAAATCAGGACGGCACAAGGTGTCTTGTCCTGACATAGGTTGACCATATACTAGTAATTAATATGGTAAAGAAAGATTATCCTCATGTTAAAGGCGAGCCCTCTTTGGCTGAGATCCGAGAGCTTGCTGTTGCGGAGATTCTCCGTGGTGTTCCCCGAAGAACTGTTGCATTACGTTATAATATTGAAAATGCGACTATAATCTCGCATTGGCTTCGTACCTTTAAGGCCTTAGAACTAAAGAAACAACCCAAAACCTTTTCTATGGGCCGTAAGAAACGTATCCTGACCACTCGTGAAAGCGAGTATGAGTTCCGTATCCGCGAGTTGGAATCGGCACTTAACAAGAAAGACAAAGC
>JAVBVA010000117.1:0-14979 GCA_031554665.1 Bacteroides sp.
AAGTATTTTAATATCTAATTAACAATATAATAAGATATTAAAATAGACAATATATAATAACAAACAAAGAAATAAAAGTAATGCGTCGACCCTGTATCCAAGCAGCTTTCTGGCGTTCCACAGCTGTGGAATGGCTGTTTCATTACTGTGAAATAGCTGTTTCACAGCTGTGGAATAGCTATTCCACAGTAATGGAACAACAGAAAGCTGCTTGAAAGTGCCGGAAAACACTCGAAGTATCCAGCTAGAACAGCCTGGGAAGCACATGATGAGTGACGCATACTGAGAAGTAATGTAGTGAAGCATTACAATAGGTCTAATTCTATTTTGAAGTAATGTAAATAGGAGTTACTTCTATTCAAAAGTCAAGGTGAAACAGGTGAATAGCGGTGAAGAAACCCTTCTTCACCCCGGGGTGCCGATGAATAAAGGATTTACGAAGGTTGGAAGAGATGAAGGCCGAAAAAACATTCTTATGTATAGAGCTATTTTTACTTGACTTTCGCCAATGAATATTCACATGTGAAAGTCGAGTTAGAGTAGAAATCAGCGGATACGCTTACTGAGATAGCGCACCGGATACCACACAGACAGAAATCCTACAGCAAGCACTGTAATGAATACCAGAACAACATCCCAAAAATGAACACTCACCGGATAAGAGTCGACCACAAATGTTCCGGTACCTCCCCCTAAGGAAATGACACCGAACTCCTGCTGGATGAAACAGAGAATCAGACCCAGTACAATACCCGCCACAGCTCCGAAGACAGAGATCAGACGCCCTTCGAAAAGAAATATACGGGTAATCAATTGATCGTCTGCGCCAAGGTTGCGCAGGGTAACAATGTCTTCTTTCTTATCAAGAATCAGCATGGAAAGCGATCCGATGACATTGAAGCAGGCAATCATTAATATAAAGGTAAGGAAGAGGTAAGAGATCAACTTCTCAATTTCCATGATACGGAACACATCTTCCTGTTGCTCGTAACGGTCTTGTACCAGAAAATCTTCACCCATGATCTTTACGATCTCTTTCTTACAAGCAGCCACATTGGCACCTTCTTTCAATTTCAGTTCGATAGCCGAAACCTCTGTGGTATATTCGAGTAACTCGCGGACAAAACGAATGGAGGTTAGTATATACTGACTATCATATTTCTGTTGACTGACAACAAACACAACACCAGGCGAGAAAAGATATTCGCGATTGAACGAATAAGAGGGATTGGTGACATTCAACCGGACATTCCGTTTGGGGACATATACTTGAAGCGGATCGACAAACTGCATACCGGTACCCAGTGTGGAAACCAGTTCGATACCCATCACTCCATAGTCGACAAGAGAGTCGTGCAGGATAAATTCGCCCGCACCATACAGAATACTATCAATGGCAGTCAATTGCTCGAAATTATCATCTACTCCCTTGATCATAGCCATCGTCTGCCTGTCTTTGTACTGTACCATGGCGTTTTCTTCCAACGTTTCAGTAACGACAGCCACATCTGCCAAAGCACGCACAGCATGGATACGCTCGTCCTGCCCGTCAAATACCTTCCCTTCGCGGGCAGTAATTTTCAATTCGGGATCGAACGCAGTAAAGAAGCCCGCCACCATATCCTGAAAACCATTGAATACAGACAAGGTACAGACAAGCGCCAGCGTAGCCAACGCCACCCCACAGACTGATACACCTGAGATGATATTGACGGCATTGTGTTTCTTCTTGGAGAAGAGATATCGCCGGGCTATGTAGAAAGGAAAGTTCACTTCAACAGGGAGTCAATCTTTTCGATATAATCGAGCGAGTCGTCCACGAAGAACTTCAATTCGGGAATGATACGCAACTGATGACGTACACGTGTACCAAGTTCGTAGCGGATAGACTTCATGTTGCCATTGATATTCTTAACCAGTTCTTCGCCTTTGTCGGATGGGAAGATGCTGAGATACACACGGGCAATGCTCAGATCGGGACTGATACGTACTGCACTGACTGACACCAGAGTGCCGTGCATGGCTTTGGCTTGCAGCAGGAAGATGTCACCTAGTTCTTTCTGCAACAGACGAGCTATTTTGTTTTGTCTGGTTGTTTCCATTGTTCAATTAAGAATTAAAAATTAAGAATTAATCCGCATTGCGGGCACCTTTGTTTCTCATCACTTCTTGCGGATGATCGTCAAACCATCGCGCAAAGGAAGGATTACTTTATCCACCCTTGTATCGTGGGCTACCAGGTCATTGAACTCCTTAATACCGATGGTCTGGTAGTCGTTACTGTGCGGTTGTTCGAGTACATGCCCATCCCACAAAGTGTTGTCGGCAATGATATAGCCGCCATCAGCAAGGTGGGCAAACACCATTTCGTAATAGTCGATGTAACGCCGTTTATCACCATCAATAAAAGCAAGGTCGAACGTTACCCCCAGTTGTGGCACTTGCTCCAACGCATCGCCGATATAGAATCGGATCTTCTTCGCATACGGAGAATTTTCCAGCCATGGACGAGTAAAATCTTCCTGCTCGTCGTTTATCTCAAAAGTATGCAGCATTCCGCCTTCGGGCAGCCCCTCGGCCAAACAAAGGGCGGAATAACCACTATATGTTCCTATCTCCAGCACCTGTCGAGGACTTACCATGGAAACAAACATCTTGAGCATACGTCCCTGCAAATGGCCGGAAGCCATGCGGGGACGAAGCAGTTTGACATGCGTATCACGATAAAGAGCTTTCAGATAATCGCTTTCCTCATCGATATGCTGCAAGATATAGTTGTTAAGTGCCTCCCCTATGCTCATTGCCGCTTACAGGTAACGGTTTTTGTTGGGCAGTACACTTTCATCGGCATATTTCAATGCGTCTTCCACCACATTAATCTCGAGGAAAGAAGTCTGCGATCCAGCCTTACCACTGCTGAGATAGCCCACCATATCACTCGGCCGCAATTCGCCATCTTTCAATAACCGACGAAGAGCGGCGAAGTAGTATTCCTGACCATTAGCAAGTTCGGGCATGTAGATCGCTTCCACTCCATACGAGAGTGCCAGATGACGCATCGTCTTTTCTTTGTAGCAGATAGCCAACACCGGATAACGTCCGCGGAAAGCCGCCAGGTTACGGGCCGTACGTCCACTGTAACTATCGGTAATAATGGCACGCATATTCAGTTTGGCAGTAGCTTTTACCGCTTGTTTGGCAAGGAAAGCAGTCACATCGTTGCTGCTGTCTTCGAGCGGAATACGGATATCATTATCGGCCAGTTTATCCTTTTCGGCTTGTTTGGCTATGGCAGCCATTGTCTTTACAGCTTCCAGCGGATACTTTCCGTAGGCTGTTTCCCCACTCAACATCAATGCATCGGTACGGTAGTAGATGGCATTGGCAATATCAGTGACCTCGGCACGCGTCGGACGAGGATTGTTAATCATTGTGTGGAGCATTTGTGTAGCTACAATCACCGGTTTCTTAGCTAATACGCACTTACGTATCAGTACACGCTGAATGCCCGGAATGCGTTCTTGCGGAACTTCGATGCCAAGGTCGCCACGAGCCACCATTACACCATCGGCTACTTCAAGGATCTCATCTATATTATCCACTCCTTCCTGATTCTCTATCTTGGCAATGATCTTGATGTCACTGTTGTGTGCATCGAGAATTTGACGAATATCGAGCACGTCCTGTCTGTTGCGCACAAACGAATGGGCGATGAAATCGATATCTTTTTCGATAGCATAAAGAATATTATTGCGGTCTTTTTCTGTAAGCGAAGGTAAGTTGATGCGTACACCCGGCACATTAACACTCTTACGACTGCCGAGGGTTGCTTCGTTCTGTACTTCGCAAAGCAGATAATCGGCTGTTTTGTCTACCACCAGCAACTCCAGATCACCATCATCGATCAGTAAGCGCCCTCCAATATTCAGATCGGACACAAAATCAGGATATGACACAGCAATGCATTCGCGTGTGGTTTCCAGACCGGGATTGCCTACCACTTTTACTTTTTCGCCTATTTTATAAGGAATAGGTTCGGCATTGGCAGTTGTACGTACCTCCGGCCCTTTGGTATCCATCAATATGCCAATACGGTTGGATACTGTTCTGACATTAGCAATCAATGCTTCGAAGCCTTCGCGTCCGGCATGTGCGGTATTCATACGCACTACATTCATTCCGGCTTCAAATAAATCGCGGATAAAATCTACATCACAACGCCTGTCCGAGATGGAGGCTACAATCTTGGTTTGTTTGAGTAACATATATATAAATAAGGGTTAAATAGTATCTATTTATTGATATCCTGAAAAGCTTCCAGCGCCAATCGGTACGAGTTCATGCCAAACCCGCAAATGACACCTTTACAGGCACATGCAATCATTGACTTGTGGCGAAATTCTTCCCGGGTGTGTACATTGGAGATGTGTACTTCGATGACAGGGGCCTTCACTGAACGAATAGCATCCTGTAGAGCAATAGAGGTGTGCGTATAGGCACCGGCATTCAGGATGATTCCATCTGCGTCGAACCCTACTTGCTGGATACAATTAATCATCTCACCTTCAACATTCGATTGAAAATAGCCGATCTCCACATCCGGATACAATGCCTGCAAACTGGAAAGGTAATCTTCAAAAGTAACACTTCCATACACGGAAGGTTCGCGTTTGCCCAGCATATTCAAATTGGGACCATTAATTATCTGTATCCTCATGACACAATCCTCCTAAAATAATTTTATATCTTTGCTCCAAAGAACAGTATTTCAAGGTGCAAAGGTAAAAAAAAGAAATGAAAGTAAACGAGAAAACAGAAAAGAAGGATGAAGAAGTGCTGATAATCAAGAAATATCAGCAGTATCTGAAATTAGAGAAGTCGTTGTCGCCCAATACACTGGAGGCTTACATGACCGACTTGGCGAAGTTAATAGCCTTTTTGCAAACAGAAAACATCAACATGTTGGATGTCTGCTATAAAGACTTGCAGCGGTTTGCCGCCGGATTGCACGACATAGGCATCCACCCACGCTCCCAGGCACGTATCATTTCAGGCATTAAGTCTTTCTTTCACTTCCTCCTGATGGCCGACTATATAGAGGCCGACCCCAGCGAACTGCTCGAATCTCCCCGCATCGGGTTCAAGTTGCCCGAAGTGCTGACTGTCGAAGAGATCGACACCATCATCGGCACCATTGATCTAAGCAAGGCCGAAGGGCAACGTAACCGTGCCATTCTCGAAACACTATATAGTTGTGGTTTGCGTGTATCGGAACTTATCACGCTGAAACTTTCCGAACTGTACATGGATGAAGGCTTTATCAAGGTAGAAGGAAAAGGCAGTAAGCAACGGTTGGTACCCATCTCTCCACGCGCCATCAAAGAAATCAAGCTCTACTTTATGGATCGCAATCAGGTAACAATCAAGAAAGGGCACGAAGATTTCCTTTTCCTGAGTCGCCGCGGTACCCATCTTTCACGCATTATGATATTCCATCTCATCAAAGAATTAGCCGAGACAGCAGGTATTACCAAGAATATCAGCCCGCACACATTCAGACACTCCTTTGCCACCCATCTACTCGAAGGTGGAGCCAACCTGAGAGCCATACAATGTATGTTGGGGCACGAATCAATTGCAACCACTGAGATCTATACTCACATTGACCGGAACATGCTCCGAAGCGAAATTATTGAGCATCATCCGCGCAATATTCTGTATAGAAAGAAAAAAGAGAAGGACAATTTTTAATTTATACAAAAACAGCAGCCGTTAATAATGCTTTTATATTAAAAATTAATATCTTTGCCTAACTTTTTTCTAGTTAATAGAATAAGGAGAATAGACAATGAGACTATATTTCAATTACAAACGTTAAATTTATCCACAATGACTAAGAAGTTGTATTTGCCTTTACTCATGGCATTAGTTGTTGCATTTACATCGTGCAGCAAAAAGATGGGTCCCCTTTCATCCGATTACTTCACTACTACCCCGCAAGTATTGGAAGCAGTAGGTGGTAAAGTACCTGTAACCATCAATGGAAAATTCCCCGAACAGTATTTCAACAAGAAGGCAGTTGTAGAAGTGACTCCTGTATTGAAATGGAACGGTGGTGAAGTGAAAGGCCAGTCGGCTACATTCCAAGGTGAGAAAGTAGAAGGTAACGATCAAACTATTTCTTACAAAATGGGTGGTAACTACACCATGAAGACCACTTTCGACTATGTTCCCGAAATGGCTAAGTCGGAATTGTATCTTGAATTCAACGCAAAGATCGGCGACAAGGTGGTGACTATCCCCGCTGTAAAGGTTGCTGATGGTGTAATCTCTACTTCTGAATTGGTGAACAACACATTGGGTAGCGCTAACCCGGCTTTGGGCGAAGATGCTTTCCAACGTATCATCAAAGAAAAGTACAATGCTAACATCATGTTCCTTATCCAACAAGCCAACATCCGCGCCAGCGAATTGAAGACTGCCAAAGAATTCAACCAACAGGTATCTGATGTAAATGCAGCTCAGAACAAGAAGATCAGCAACATCGAAGTATCTGCTTATGCTTCTCCAGACGGTGGTGTGAAACTGAACACAGGATTGGCCGAAGATCGTGAAGAGAATACTACCAAGATGTTGAACAAGGACCTGAAGAAAGCTAAGATCGACGCAGCCGTTGATGCTAAGTACACTGCTCAGGACTGGGATGGTTTCCAGGAATTGGTTTCCAAATCTAACATCCAGGACAAAGAATTGATCCTTCGCGTTCTTTCTATGTACAAAGATCCGGAACAAAGAGAAACTGAAATCAAAAACATCTCTTCTGTTTACAAGACTCTGGCTGACGAAGTTCTTCCGCAACTGCGTCGTTCACGCTTGACTTTGAACTACGATGTCATCGGTAAATCAGATGATGAAATCTCTAAATTGGCTGCTTCTGATCCGAAACAGTTGACTCTCGAAGAACTTCTGTATGCTGCTACTTTGACTAAAGATGCTGCACAACAAACTGCTATCTATACTGCTGCCACTCAACAATTCCCGAACGACTACCGCGCTTACAACAACCTCGGTAAACTGGCTTACCAAGCTGGTGACATCGCTAAGGCTGAATCGTTCCTGAAGAAAGCTGCCAGCATTAAGGATGCTCCGGAAGTAAACATGAACATGGCATTGGTTGCTATGGCTAAGGGCGACAAGAGCGCTGCTGAAACTTATTTAGGCAAAGCTTCGGGTACGAAAGAATTTGGCCAAACTGCCGGTAACCTGTATGTAGCTCAAGGTCAATACGAAAGAGCAGTAAACTCATTCGGCGATGCTAAGACTAACAGTGCTGCTTTGGCTCAGATCCTTGCTAAGGATTACAACAAAGCAAAAACCACATTGGCCGGTATCGAAAAGCCAGATGCTTACACTGACTATCTGACAGCTGTTCTGGGCGCAAGAACCAATAACAGTTCAATGACAATCAGCAGCTTGAAGAGCGCTATCGCTAAAGACCCGACATTGGCTAAGAAAGCTGCCTCGGATCTTGAATTTGCAAAGTTCTTCACTGACTCATCTTTCATGAGCCTCATCAAATAAGAACAATCCCGTTCTGATATAAAAAGAGAGTTGCCCGCTACACAAATGGCGGGCAACTCTTTTTTTATATCGATAAAACATGTATTTTCGCAGACAAAAGATTCAACGCATGAGAAAGATTAGCATTTGGCTCTTACTGATAATCGCGGTGACAGGATGTAAAAAGAATCCTGACGAAGTGATCGTCAAAGGAGAAATCAAAGGACTGAGAAGTGACACGGTATATATCTATGGTGTAGGCGCACTATACGACCGCACAGATACCATTCTTGCCGAGAAAGGGAAATTCTCTTCCACGCTGAAACCGGATACAACTTCCATTGCCGCTCTTCTATTCGACCAACAGGTTTACCCCATCTTTCTCGAGAAAGGCAAAGCCATTACCATCAAAGGAAGTGCTGACGGTGATCTGGAAATCAAAGGCAACAGTATGAACGAAGAATATACCGCCTTCCGGAAAGAACTGGAAGATTTGGAGCGTCCGTCCGAGATGGTTGCCGAGGAAAAAGCAGAGACTTACATCCTTACACATCCTTCTTCATTCGTAAGTGTGTACCTGCTCGACAGATACTTTGTCCAGAAAGAGAACCCGAACACAGTACTGATAAAAAAACTGATGGGAACAATGACAGGACTGCTGCAAGATGCTCCTTATATCCAGACGTTAACCAAGCAGATAGAGCAGATAGAAAATACCACCGGGTTTAAAATGATTCCTTTCTTCAGCCTGCCAAACCTGAAAGGAGAGCGCATATCCAGAAACGAAAAGTTCGAGAACAAGTACCTGATCATTCATTTCTGGGCATCCTGGTGCGACGAATGCAAAGAAGATTTCGCTGCACTTCGCCAGATAAACCGCACATACCTGTCGGAATCTAAAAAGAACAAAACCAAGAAAAAGAACGACCCGATAGTCCCGGAGAAGAAAGGAATTGGCATACTGAGCATCTCTTTAGATACTGAAAAGAGCACCTGGCAAGATGCCGTAAAGCAAGACTCGCTCACCTGGGAACAGGTCAACGAATCACAAGGATTTAATTCAGACCTCATCAAGCAGTTCGGTATCCAGAAAATTCCGGCTACCTTCCTGGTATCACCCGAAGGACGCATCATTCGCCGTGATATAAGTGCCGACAGCATTCGGAATATTTTACCGGATTATCCGCTTGAGAAGAAACACTGAATATTCTTGTCGCCACCCTTACTCTCTAAACATTCTGATTATTCATCACCGAACCCTTTTTGATCTATGCTTATTAAAGTATTCGGAGCAGCGGTACAAGGTATCGACGCCACCCTTATCACCATCGAAGTGAACAGCTCACGTGGCTGCATGTTTTATCTCGTCGGACTACCCGACTCGGCTGTCAAAGAAAGTCACCAACGTATTATATCTGCTTTGCAGGTGGTGGGATGCAAGATCCCTACCAGCAACATAGTCATCAACATGGCGCCTGCCGATATACGCAAAGAAGGATCGGCATACGACCTGCCACTTGCCGTCGGCATCCTGGCATCTAATGAAACCATCTCCTCCGAAAAATTGCCCCGGTACCTCATCATGGGCGAGCTCAGCCTGGACGGAGCAATCCAACCTATTAAGGGAGCTTTACCGATTGCCATTATGGCCCGGGAGAAGGGATTTGAAGGATTGATCCTTCCCCGGCAGAATGCCCGGGAAGCCGCTGTAGTGAACAACTTACAGGTGTTAGGGGTAAGCAATATCCGCGAAGTGATTGATTTCTTTAATGGGAAGCAGGATTTACCTGCTACCATCGTAAATACTCGGGAAGAATTCTATGCCCGTCAAAGTATGTTCGATCTCGATTTCTCGGATGTAAAAGGACAGGAGAATGTAAAACGGGCATTGGAAGTTGCCGCTGCCGGCGGACATAATATTATTATGGTAGGAGCACCAGGTAGCGGAAAGTCAATGATGGCCAAACGTCTGCCTTCCATCCTGCCTCCGCTTTCGCTGGGTGAGAGTCTGGAAACAACCAAGATACATTCGGTAGCCGGAAAACTCGGACGAGACACCTCGCTTATTTCCCGCCGACCATTCCGCGACCCGCATCATACCATTTCACAGGTAGCGTTGGTGGGAGGAGGAAGTTTTCCGCAACCGGGAGAGATCAGCCTTGCCCACAATGGCCTGCTTTTTCTTGATGAGCTACCTGAGTTCTCCCGGAATGTATTGGAAGTGCTTCGCCAGCCGTTGGAAGATCGCCGGATCACCATCTCACGGGTGAAGTGGACCATCGATTACCCTGCCAGTTTCATGTTGGTGGCCTCCATGAACCCTTGCCCTTGCGGGTACTACAACCACCCGACTAAGAAATGTGTATGCAATCCCGGGCAGGTACAGAAATATCTGAATAAGATATCAGGTCCTTTACTCGACCGCATTGATATACAGATTGAGATCGTTCCGGTACCATTTGATAAGATGTCCGACCGGAGAGAGGGAGAAGCGAGTGACGTTATTCGCGAGCGGGTAGTTCGTGCCCGTCAGTTTCAGGAAGAACGTTTTGCCGATCACCCCGGTATTCACTGCAATGCACAGATGTCGAGCAGGTTACTGGCAACCTATGCACAACCCGACAACCAGGGATTATCCCTATTAAAGAATGCTATGGAACGTTTGGACCTATCGGCAAGAGCGTATGACCGGATCCTGAAAGTATCGCGCACCATTGCCGACCTGGAAGGCAGTGAGCATATACTACCGTCACACTTAGCCGAAGCAATTGGTTACCGAAACTTAGATAGGGAAAGTTGGGCAGGGTGAAGTTATTTACGATTGGACGATTGACGATTAGACTATTTCTTGATCCGGCTGTGATGACAGAATAATAAATCTCCCTGCTCATCACGTAGATGCATGCCGTTTCCTTCACAATAACGGAAGAGGCCACAATCGGCACATTGTCCTTTCTTCATCCAGTCGCGGTTGCGGAAGGATTGGAAGCGGTTGTTCCACACATCCATGAAGTCGTCCTGATAGATATTGCCCTGATGAAAGTTGCTACGGATACTAGGGCAGGCAGAAATAGATCCGTCGATCAATACCGAGCCGACTGTTACTCCGGCATGGCAGTTGTAGAAGCCATCGCGTACCTCGCCTTCATACCCTCCAAGAAAACCTTCGCAGCCATAATTCAAGTGTACTTTTCCTTCCTGACGCGTTTCGCGGATAAAGCTGAGCACGCCGGTAAACTCATCATCATTCAGTTGAAACTCGGGATACTGAGCCGCGCGACCTACGGGAAAGATGGTAAAGATACGCCAGTCGCGAACACCTATGCTATATAAGAACTCCCGGAATTCTTTCAGGTACGGGTAATTACGACGGTTGACACACGTCACTACATCCCACACTAACTCTTTTTCTTCCGACAACATACGGATGGCTTCCGTTGCCCGTTCGAAACTCAGTGAGTGTCCCCGCATCCAGTTATGATCTTCGGCAAAGCCATCGAGACTCACAGTTACGGCGTGCAACCCGGCAGCCATCAAACTGTCGAGACGTTTGCGAGTCAACAACAAACCATTAGTCACAAAGCCCCATGGAAAGCCTCGGTCGTAAAGTGCACGTCCCACCACTTCGAGGTCGGTACGCACCAACGCTTCGCCACCAGTTATCACAATCATGGTATGATGTGGGTTCACATGCGGAGCAATGGAATCTACTACCTTCAGAAAATCGGCAGCCGGCATGTCTTTAGTACCCGCAGTAGTGTGGCAATCGCTACCACAATGCTTGCACGAAAGGTTGCACCGCAAAGTACACTCCCAGAAAAGTTCCTTCAGCGGGTGCATCTTTTGAGCATTTCGTCGCAACTTACGAGCCACCTCCAAAGCCAACCGTTTACGTACGGTTAGCTTGGAGTGGCTTTTCTCGTCTTTTCCCATATTTATTTAGAGGTATTCTTCTTTATCTTCAAGGTTACATTGATATCTTTTTCGCCCTGATACCAATATCCCTCCCCGTTTATATACTTACCTTTGATGTCCACATCGATCGAGTCCTTCTTGTAGGAACCATTAGACTCCCCATCCACATCTTCCCAGATAAACCGGTATTTTTCGGCAGGGTGATCTCTTCGGACGGTCTCAAACTTGCCTTTGGTATCCGTGTAAACCGTATCCGGATAATAGGTTAACCATTCTTTCCCATCAGAAATACCTATCCGCCCGGATATCACCCGGATTCCGGGTATCGCTTGCTTGGTATCGGCATCAATTACTTTGCCTTTCACATTGTACTGTGCCGATGGCACTCCGTACATGCAGATCATTTTTCCCGGATCATCATCGTCATCCAGATAATTGGTACAGGCCGAAAAGCCTAATAAAACCAGCACAGTGCCCAATACACGGTTACATGCTTTCCGCCATTGTTTTTGTAGTGTCTTCATACGTTTCTATTTTATGGATTCTTTTTTTGTGCTTCGATCTGTATGGTGAGGTCCATACGTCCCCTGTACCAAGAGCCCGACTTACCGACGAAATTACCGTTTGCCTGAATATCTGTGGAGTCCTTCTTGTACACGGGAGTTTCCCGGATATCCTCCCAGATTACCCGGCATACTTTTCCCGGAGAACCATAATGCACGTACTCGACTTCGAACTCCCCTTTCCCATTAGAATACACCGTATCTGTCTGGTACCTGGATAAGTAGTGATCAGGATCATCCAAGATACCCGATACCACTTGCACACCAACAATAGGCTTCTGTGTCTCTACATCCACCACTTTACCCTTCAGGCGATACTCTGCCGTCGGTGTACCATACTCATCGGGGCCATACCTGTCACAACCGGCAAAGCCCAACAGAGCGAGTAATCCGATAAGCACCCGGTCAAACATCCGATACCACCAGTTTTGTAGTCTACTCATACCATAAAAGATTTAATTCCAGCTGGCGATGCAACCGGTTCTGTTATATTCACAAAAATGCAAGAGGCGAATGATTACTGCATTCACCCCTTAACTATTTTCAATATATTTTATTTTTCGATGCGGATGCGGGCATCTACCGCAATAATATCCCGTTCTGTGGCAAGCAGAGGGTTGATGTCCATCTCCTTAATCTCGGTAGCAAAGCGAAGCAAAGTAGAAAGACGCACGATAATTTCGGCAAACTTATCCTCGTTTACTCCCTTCTGCCCACGGGTTCCGCGAATGATCTTGTAAGCCCGGAGACTGCGGATCATGGAGTAGGCCTCGTTGTACGATAGTGGAGCCAAACCGGAAGATACGTCCTTGAGTACTTCTACAAAGATACCACCCAAACCGCAAAGCACCACGTGCCCAAATGTTTCTTCGTACTTAGCACCGATAAAGAGTTCGCGTCCCTGCAACATGGGCTGTACCATGATGGCCGTAGCATCGGCAATCTGCATCATGCGATCGAACTCCAACGCCAGGTGTTGCTCGCCTTGAATATTGAGTACTACCCCACCGACATCCGATTTATGTACCGGTCCTACTACCTTGGCTACCACCGGGAAGCCGCAACGACGACCGAAAGCCAGCACTTCTTCTTTCTTATTCGACACAAACTCTTCCACAATCGGGATACCTGCCGAGCGGAGCAATGCCTGTACATAATGTGGCTCGATATATCCGTTGCCCGGAATGGAGTCGATGATGCGACGGATGCGCGGTACATCCACGCCAAACAGTTCGATCTCATTCGAAGCCGGGCGCGGTGAATTAATGATGCGCGACAGGGCTGTACCCAGCGTCACCTCATCAGCAAAGTTCACATGTCCTTTCTTGAGGAACATCTCCACCTCTTCACCCGCTGTATGTATAGAGGGTAAGATGGGGAAGATAGGCTTCTTGCAGGTCATCATCTTCTGATGCAACACTTCGTAGGTATCGAACATGGTGACCAGTCCCGGCGTACCGAAGATGGCCATCATAGCATCGATGTTGTCGAACTTCTCTTCGCAATAATCCAGCGTGATGCCCAAGTGTTCGGGTGTTCCGGTAGCCAGAATATCGATCGGATTGCCTACCGCAGCACCGGGGAAGAGCTTGCCTTTCAGTTCTTCGGCCACCGGCCCTTCGAGTTTGGGCACATTCAGTCCGCCTTTGCTCAATGCGTCGGTCAGCATCACACCCGGCCCTCCGGCATGCGTCACTATGGCGAAATTGCGCCCTTTCAGTTCGGGAAGCGTAAATACACAGCCTACCGTGGTCAGCTCTTCGCGCGAGAAGCACCGCACAATGCCTGCCTTACGGAACAAAGCTTCCACAGCCGAGTCCGAACTGGCAATGGCTCCCGTATGCGATGATGCTGCACGGCTACCGCTTTCCGAGCTACCGGCCTTGATGGCGGCAATCTTACAGCCCTTGCGAATGAGCGATGAAGCGTGGAACAACAGGCGGTCGGGATCCTTGATGCTTTCGATATACACCAGTTTGATCGTCGAATCTTTTTCGGCGTCAAACGACTCGTCCATGTATTGCAACACATCTTCCACACCGATCTGCTTGGCATTGCCCACCGACCATACGGAGTTGAAACGCAGTCCCTTCGTTACAGCCGATTCGAGAATGAACACCGCCGTGGCTCCGGAGCTTGATATCAGGTCGACACCCTGCGGATTCAGTTCGGGAATAGGTTGGGTGAACACACTGTGATGCCAGGTATTCATCAGTCCGATGCAGTTGGGACCGATGAGCGATGCCCCGTAACGGTTCACTGTCTCCAGTATCCGGTCTTCGAGCAAGGCTCCTTCGTGAGTTTCTTCACCAAACCCGGCCGACAAGATGATGAACGCCCGTGTATGCTTCTCGGCAGCCAATGTTTCGACTACATCGGGACACATCGCAGCGGGAATAGCCAATACAGCCAGTTCGGTATCGGGTAGTTCGCGCACATCGGCATACGAAGTGACGCCTTGCACTTCAGCTTCTTTAGGGTTGATGGCACGCAACTCGCCACTATAGCCGCCACTGATGAGATTCCGCAGGATAGCTCCTCCGGGTTTATGCACATTGTTCGATGCACCCACAACGACAATACTCGCCGGGCGAAGCAGTTGATTGGTAATCATGTGTTAGTATACATTTATGGTTATAATGCACAAATATAAGTGATTCCCTGCAAAGAAGAAAGCAATGCAGACAGATAATAATGAGAGTTCTGCCTGACTGATGACTTTTTGTCGGTAGCAAACCGAGTGTTTCACCGGCTCTTACAGAGTGTTTCGTCAGTTCTAACAGAGTGTTTCGCCGGTTCTATGTCTTATACTAGAATAGGTTGACACTATTTTGTTCTTAATTGTTCTATAAAAAATTTATTCTTATGGCAAGATCAAAACGTCAGACCTATGATGAGCTTTTTAAGCTCGAAGTTTTGCGAGACTATTACTCGAGTGGTA
>JAVBVA010000091.1:0-54816 GCA_031554665.1 Bacteroides sp.
ACTTTCTGTATTCTATTTTCCACATTCGGGTAAATTGAAATACATTTGTGCAAATTTATAGCTAAGATTCAGAAAATGAAGAAACTTATCGTTTTGTTTTTATCTTTATTGGCAGTGGGGGGAATCTTCCAGGCATGTGACAACTCAAAGACGTATGCCGAAATGTTGGAGGAAGAGAAGGATGCTGTAAATGCTTTCATCAAGAAGCACAATATCAAAGTAATTTCTGTCAACGAATTCGAGAAAGATACCATTACCGATGTGGCATTAAACGAGTATGTACTGTTTTCCAATGGTGTGTACATGCAGATTGTAAACAGAGGTTCGGAAAATGTTGAGGATGAGTTCAAGAACAATAATGTCATTGTAACCAGATTTATGGAAGTCGATATTCTGGAGAACGATACTACGGTTGCTTCTAATGTGAATAACCCATACGGAGTGTATTATGAAACTTATCCGGATGAGTTTCGCTATACTTCCTCTGGGACAAACGTCTATGGCCTGTTTTTAGATAGTTATCCCACCAGCCCAAGATCCATGTATTATGTTTATGGTTCAGCTGTACCCGCCGGTTGGCTGGTTCCGTTGAAATATGTTCGTGACGGCGCTGCCGTAAAGCTGATTGTTCCCTCTAAGATGGGACATTCTACTGCTCAACAGTACGTATATCCTTACTTCTACGATATACGTAAATTTTCCATTTACTAATATTGATTTACTTACCAACTTAATATAGAGATGACGTTAATCAAATCTATCTCCGGCATCCGCGGTACCATTGGCGGAGGAGTCGGTGTGGGCTTAAACCCGCTCGACATCGTTAAATTCACGACGGCGTATGCAACCTTGATCCGCCGTACTAATCAGGTGAACAGTAATAAGATTGTTGTGGGACGCGACGCTCGCATCTCCGGCGAAATGGTAAAGAATGTCGTTGTAGGCACGCTTATGGGTATGGGCTGGGACGTGGTCGATATCGATCTGGCATCTACCCCCACTACCGAACTGGCTGTGACGATGGAAGGTGCTTGTGGAGGCATTATTCTTACTGCCTCGCACAATCCTAAACAATGGAATGCGTTGAAACTGCTCAATGAGCACGGCGAGTTCCTCAATGCCGAAGAAGGACAGGAGGTACTGCGCATTGCCGAAGCCGAAGAGTTCGATTATGCCGATGTAGACAGTCTGGGGTCTTATCGCCAGGACTTGACATACAACCAAAAACATATCGATAGTGTGCTGGCGCTTAAGTTGGTCGATGTGGAAGCTATTCGCAAGGCCGATTTTACGGTAGCCATCGACTGTGTGAATTCCGTAGGTGGTATCATCTTGCCGCAACTGCTCGAACAACTCGGGGTGAAGCACGTGGAAAAGCTTTACTGCGACCCTACCGGTAACTTTGCCCATAATCCCGAACCGTTGGAGAAGAATCTGGGCGACATCATGAGCCTGATGAAACAAGGTAAAGCCGATGTGGCTTTTGTGGTCGATCCCGACGTAGACCGTCTGGCTATGATTTGTGAGAACGGCGAGATGTATGGCGAAGAATACACGCTTGTAACGGTAGCCGATTATGTGTTGAAACATACGCCCGGCAATACGGTGTCGAACCTGAGTTCTACCCGCGCCCTGCGCGATGTAACCCGTAAGTATGGCAAGGAGTACAATGCTGCTGCCGTTGGCGAAGTAAACGTGGTAACAAAGATGAAGGAAACAAACGCTGTTATCGGCGGCGAAGGAAACGGTGGAGTGATCTACCCCGAAAGCCATTACGGACGTGATGCCTTGGTGGGTATCGCCCTTTTCCTCACCCACCTGGCGCACGAAGGAAAGAAGGTCAGCGAACTGCGTGCTACTTATCCTCCGTACTTCATTGCCAAGAACCGGGTAGACCTTACGCCGGAGATCGATGTAGATGCGATTCTTGCCAAGGTGAAGGAGATTTACAAGAACGAAGAGATAAACGATATTGATGGTGTGAAGATTGACTTTGCCGATAAGTGGGTACACTTGCGTAAGAGCAATACTGAGCCGATTATCCGGGTATACAGCGAAGCTTCCACGATGGAGGCTGCCGAAGAAATCGGGCAGAAAATCATGGATGTGATCAATGAATTGGCGGTATAGACCTGCCGTTTTTTACCCACCGTTTATTTTGTAAGCGTTTAACGTAAACAAGATTCAGTGCAAGTCATCGCTTTATAAGCGGTGACTTTTTGCTTTATAATCCACTTTTCCTCGCGCGGGCAGCCATGTCGCCTCCCTACAAAAATGCAAACCAATCTACCACCTCCCACATTTTTGGTTAAATTCCTGTTTGATAGTATGATAACTGTGTGGCAGATCGGGATCATCTCCCACTGCATCTCCCACCTCCGTCACTAAAATTAAAACTATCAGGTTTTTATAAGTCAAAGGCTATTGGCAATTCGTGTTTACAGTTTTCTCTTCGCTTTGCAAAGGCTTTGTCTTCGCTTTATAAGGGTGATCTCCTCACTTTATAAAGGCTTCTTCCTCGCTTTATCATCCATTCTTCCTCACTGCAAACCGGGTGTTTCATCGCTTGTGACAGAGTGTTTCAAGTGATGAAACACTTTGTTTCAATCGATGAAACAGTGTATTTTGACTTATACTAAAAAAGGTTGTCAGTTTTGACGCTGGTTCCCTAAACAGGTTGTCAATGACTTGTCCTTCTTTCCTAAGTGTGTTGTCACTTGACTCCCCTGGTTCCTTCGTCGGTTGTCTTTTAGAAAATACTGGACAATCCATAGCAGTCTCTGCTTCTGGGTAAAAGTTGGTAGGGCTCGATGCCCTGCCAACTTTTTGGAGTGCACTGGCATAACCCGGCGCAGCTCTGTTCTGGGTGCTACAAATATAGTTCATTATTTGAGTTATTTGAACATGCTTTTTTCTTTTTCCATAATTTCTCTCCCGGTGCTTCTCCCCGGTATACTTCCATTGGTTTCTTCATTCCAATACTCATATGCGGGCGTTGATTGTTATAGAAGTCTATCATTTTACTGATTTCCACCCGCGCTTGTTCTTCCGAAGCAAAGAGTGACATACCATAAATCCATTCTTCCTTAAGAATTCCATTCATACGCTCTGCCACAGCATTGTCTGTAGGTTTATAATCTTCTGTCATACTGATCCGCACATGATGTTCCAGTAGCAGGCCGACATATCTGTCACAAGCATATTGGCTTCCCCGGTCCGAATGATGGATGGTTCCGCATAGATTCCCTCCCCCTGCTTTTTCTATAGCTTGTGAGAGAGCCGCAATGGTATACTCCGCATGCAGTCCACCAGCCAGCACCCAGCCCAGGACGGCATGAGAATAAGCGTCTGTAATCAGATGCAGATAACACACTCCCCCTTCTATCCAGATATAAGTAATGTCGCTGACCCATATATGGTTAGGGTATGCCGCCTGCAAACCTTTGATCAGGTTGGGATGCTTCCTGTACAAGTGATTCGAGTTGGTCGTATGACGGGGTTTCTGTGCTGGCAGCATCAACTTCTCGGCGCGCAGGAAGTTCAAAAAAGCATCCCTGCCACCTGTCACCTCATGCCCGTACAAACAAGATAACTCAAAATACAACTTAACGCCTCCAATCTGAGGGGCCACAGAACGGTAATAAAAGATCGCTTCAAGTAAGACAGAACGTATCTGGGATTTGGTAAGCAGAATCTTTCTCTTTTTATAATAGGCCTGACGAGTCTTGCCAAACAGTCCGCAGAGAGTATCCAGATTTAGGTCGGGATACTCTTCACGAAGGCCTGTCACTGCTTGGCACCAGCTTTTTTTAAGATAGAAATTCCTTCCTCTTTTTCAGTGAGTTCAAGCAATTTCTCAAAGCCACGAGAACGGAGTTTCTCCATTTCTAAGGCCTTCTGTAGATTCAAAATCTCCTGCTCAAGAACTTCTTCACGGCTCTTGCCAGTATGAGCCTGCTGGTAACTGATCAGAGTTTTAGCAGGTAAAGACAGCAAAGAAGAATCTAATGGATAACGTTTAATCCATCTCAGAAGAACTGTGTGGTTGGATAAGCCCCACTTCTTGGAGGTAAAACTTTTAGACATACCACTCGAGTAATAGTCTCGCAAAACTTCGAGCTTAAAAAGCTCATCATAGGTCTGACGTTTTGATCTTGCCATAAGAATAAATTTTTTATAGAACAATTAAGAACAAAATAGTGTCAACCTATTCTAGTATAAGACAAAGAGCCGGGGAAGAACCCATAAAGAACCGGGGAAAGGGAGAGTAAGAAGCGAGGAAACACCCGGCAAGAACCGAAGAGCGGAACGGCAAGAAGCGAGGAGAAAAACCGGCCGAAAAGGGCACAAAAAAAGGGGAAGCGTATACTTCCCCCATTTACTTAACTTATAATTGAATCTATTTCAACATTGATGTTACAAATATACGACTTTACACAATCAAAATCAAACTTTTCAATTGGTTTTTTCGTCGTATTTTCAATCTTAATTAATACGCATGACCGCCGCCTTCCATCTCTTCGGCATCGATCGGTTTCCGGTCGAGACTGCGCCAGGCATAGAAGATATAAGCCAATACGAACGGCACAAGGATCGATACATACGCCATCGTCTTGAGCGTAAACAGGCTCGAACAACTGTTGGCCAACGTCAGCGAACATTGCGGGTCGGCAGTCGAAGGATAATATGCCGTGTTGTTATACCCCACCACCAGCAGCAATGCCAGTACCGTCAGCACTGTACCGGGACCGGTAAACCAGATGCCGCGCTTGAACTGCTTATTCAGCAGGGTGCGAAGAATACCTGCCAGCACCAACACCACCCCGACGGCAAAGAGAACCAGCAACCAGGGCATCTCTATAAAATTAGTCAGATACTTGTAGGGTTGCAGCGTCACCTCTTCCGTTTGCGGGTTTACCGCATAGCCGCTACCCAACAGTACATAGCCTGTAAAAGTGAGGAAGAACACGAGGAACAACACGGTATTGATGCGCAACGACCGGCGGCAACGGGCCACCAACTCTTCGTCGACAATATTATTGATAAAGTAAAGTATTCCTTGTATCCGCGCCAGGAACAATACAGCCAGTCCCAACACGAGGTTCCACGGGTTGGCCAACGCATCGAGTCCGTGCCAGCTGTTGGCCCATTGGCTGATGACCGGCATCAACGTATCAGTGAGATTGGCTTTGTTGACAAGGAAATTCGACCCGGTAAAGAACGTAGCCACCGCAACACCCAGCAGGAATGGCCCTACCAAACCATTGAGTACCAACAGTGCGCGATAGGTCTTCTTGCCCAGCAAGTTGCCGGCTTTACTCTGGAACTCGTAACTCACCGCCTGCATCACGAAGGTGAACAGGATGATCATCCACAACCAGTATGCCCCGCCGAAGCTGGTACTGTAGAACAAGGGGAAGGAGGCAAAGAACGCTCCGCCGAATGTTACCAGCGTAGTAAAGGTAAACTCCCACTTGCGCCCGGTAGAGTTGACCATCATCTTGCTGTGCAGTTCCGATGCCGGCAAGCGGAACAGAAGTGAGTTACCCCCCTGCACGAAGAGCAGGAAGACCAACAGAGCGGCCAGCAGCGATACTACAAACCACCAATAATGCTGAAGAAATATATATGTATCCACGATAATAGTGTGTTAGTGATTAATGAATGGATTCAGGTCCCTTCTTGATTTCGCGCAGCATGATACCTATCTCGGCTATCAGCATCACGGTAAACAGGAAAAGGAAGATGAAGAAAGTGAGTTGCACCGAACCGGTATCCAACCGCGACACGGCTGCCGATGTGGGAAGCATGTCGCGTATAGCCCACGGTTGGCGTCCGCACTCGGCTACCACCCATCCGGCTTGTCCGGCAATGTATCCCAACGGTATGGTAAGCAAGGCTATCCAGTGCATCCAACGCATCTTTGACAAATCTTTCTTGAACGACAGGAACAGCACCACGGCAAAGAAGAGGATAAAGT
This sequence comes from Bacteroides sp., assembly GCA_031554665.1. Taxonomy (GTDB): domain Bacteria; phylum Bacteroidota; class Bacteroidia; order Bacteroidales; family Bacteroidaceae; genus Bacteroides. Next base: position 5,981 of record JAVBVA010000091.1, read on the forward strand.
ACCCACCCAGGATCACCATGATGTGAAACGCATAGAAGTTGAGCGGCACATTAGGCACCAAGTCGTGTACATCTTTGATATAGCCGTACCCGAAATAGGCTATGTTGCCCTGCAACACCGAGTAAGCCAACCGGGCGCCTTCTTCGTCACCCGCTTTCTTGGCCGCACGATAGGCGCCCAGAGCAGCAATAGCGGTCTTCCCCCGCTCTATTTTATCCTGCGCCGAGAGTGCGATACTGCCATCACGCTTCATGTATCCGCCCTCTATCAGGTCGTTCACACCCGGAACGAAAGCACTTGCTTCGCGCTCGGCCAGCAGGGAAAGCAGATTGGGCAACTCTATCTTGAACAGGAACGGCTCCTTCCCGTCATCATACGCTTTCTTGTCGGGGTTCAGTACACCGACTGCCACTAATCCGGCATACTCGCGTCCTTCGTACAGACCTTCCATAGCTGCCAGCTTCATCGGCTGCGTACGGGATACCTGATACCCCGAAGCATCACCCGTCCACAATGTCAGCAACGATGCCAACAGTCCGAAAGCCGAACCGATGCGGATGCTGGTGATGGCAAACTTCTGCTCGCGCTTCTTCAACAGGAACCAACAACTGACGCCCACCACGAAGATAGCACCCAGGATCCAGCCACTCAGCACGGTATGGAAGAACTTGTTCACCGCCACGGGCGAAGTAGCTATCGCCCAGAAGTCGACCATCTCATTGCGCATCGTGTCGGGGTTGAACTCCATCCCGATAGGATGCTGCATCCAGGCGTTGGCAACCAAAATCCACCAGGCAGAGAGCGTAGCGCCCAGTCCGGTAAGCCAGGTAGAAGCCAGGTGAAAGCCTTTGCTTACCTTGTTCCATCCGAAGAACATCACTGCGATAAATGTGGCTTCCATGAAGAATGCCAATATTCCCTCGATGGCCAACGGCGCACCGAAGATATCGCCTACCAGGAAGGAGTAGTTGCTCCAGTTGGTACCGAATTCGAACTCAAGGATCAATCCCGTGGCTACTCCCACGGCAAAGTTGATTCCGAAGAGCTTCATCCAAAACTTCGCCGTACGCTTCCAGAACTCTTGTCCCGTGCGGTAGTACATTGTTTCCATCAGTCCCATCACCACGGCCAGTCCCAGCGTAAGCGGAACAAAGATCCAGTGATACATGGCTGTCATTGCAAACTGGGCTCTCGACCAGTCGATTAATGAACTGTCAATAGTTTCTATCATACGATTCGTATATTATATAAGTTGTTTTCTGCCAAATACTATTGTCCCGGAGCACGCCTTAGCAGCTCGTTGCTCACATACTCTCCCTTGTCAGTTCCCTCGGGCAGACTGTTCAGGAAGTTGGGGAAAAAGAAAATCTTCAGGATAAAGAACATGATAAAAAGTTTTATCAAAATGATGAGCCACAGGGTGCGTCCCAGTGTCATACTGCGAAAGCCTTCGAGATAAAAGTTCCATATCGTAGGTAGTGGGTTCTTCATAAAAGACGATAAAGAATTAATTTATTAACGCAAAATAGGTTCTTTTATTGATAATAACAAACGAAAGTGAAAAAAAGTTGCATGCGTATTGAAGTTTATACCATTGAATGTTCCGTTTTCGGGATAATCGGTACAAATTCGGACTTAGGCGACAAAATCCAGCCATTGGTCTATCACTTTTGTAGGGCGTAATATTGTTTTATACCTTCGTCGGTGTTAAACTCATAGAACTACAAATATGATACGTGTAAAAAGATTGACAGTGATAACGCTATGCGCGGTGGGAATGTGGCCGGGCTGCACCGCCATACAGGCGCAGCCGTCACAACCTGCCGAATGGACGTTGCAGAATTGCATCGATTATGCCCTGCAACAAAACATCAGTATCCGGAAAAACCGGATCAATGCCGAGAGCACATCCGTCGATGTGAAGACGGCCAAGGCGGCACTCTTCCCCAGCCTCTCGTTCTCGACCAGCCAGAATGTGGTGAACCGCCCGTACCAGGAAACAAGCAGTACCATCAGCGGCTCACAGGTACTGTCGACCACCAGCAAAACAAGCTACAACGGAAACTACGGACTGAATGCACAATGGACCGTGTACAACGGCAACAAACGCACAAACACCATCAAACAGCAAAAACTGAATAACCAAATGGCAGAACTGAGTGTAGACGAAGCCGCAAACAGCATTCAGGAATCTATCATGCAAACATACATGCAGATTCTCTATGCCGCCGAGTCGGTAAAGGTGAACGAAGGTACGTTAGCTGTTTCCGAAGCGCAACGCGACCGGGGCAAGGAACTGTTGGCAGCCGGTAGCATCTCCAAAGCCGACCTGGCACAATTGGAGTCGCAGGTTAGTGCCGACCGGTACAACCTCGTCAATTCCGAATCGGCCTTGCAGAACTACAAGCTCCAACTGAAACAGTTGCTCGAACTCGATGGTGAAGAGGAAATGAACCTCTATCTGCCTGCATTGGGCAACGACCAGGTACTGACGCCGCTTCCCTCGAAAACAGAAGTGTACCGCACGGCCCTCACCCTTCGTCCGGAAATCGGATCGAGCCAACTGAATATCACATCGTCCGACCTGGGAGTAAGCATCGCCCGTTCGGGATACCTGCCTACCGTTAGTCTGACTGCGGGAATCGGCACCAACAATACCAGCGGATCGGACTTCACCTTTGGCGAGCAGATGAAGAATGGCTGGAACAACTCCATCGGGTTGTCCGTCAGCGTACCTATCTTCAACAACCGGCAGACCAAAAGCGCCGTGGAGAAAGCCAAGCTGCAACAAACCACCAGTCAGCTCGACTTACTCGACGAACAGAAAGCCCTGTTCAAGGCCATCGAAGGTATCTGGTTGGACGCCAGCACAGCCCAACAAAGTTTTGTTGCCGCCCGCGAGAAGCTGAACAGTTCACAAACCAGCTTCGATCTGGTAAGCGAGCAGTTCAACCTCGGTATGAAAAATACCGTAGAGATGCTGACAGAGAAGAACAACCTGCAAGCAGCACAGCAAAACCTGCTCCAAGCCAAGTACATGGCAGTACTCAACACACAAATGCTGCACTTCTACCAGGGCGAAAGCTTTGCACTGCCGCAATAAGCATCCTATATATAATATGGTATAGACAATAATAACTACAAACAGATATGAAGAAGAAAAGAATGATCATCGTCATCGCCCTTGTAGCCGTTGCGGCAGTCATCGTTTGGATGATGACAGGAGGGACGCCCAAACATCAGGTGGTGTTCGAAACAGCCAAAGTGTCCAAAGGGAACATCTCGAACTCGGTCACTGCAACGGGTACTGTGGAACCGGTGACACAGGTGGAAGTAGGTACGCAGGTATCGGGTATTATCAGTAAGCTGTATGCCGACTACAACAGTCAGGTTACCAAAGGACAGGTCATCGCCGAGCTCGACCGCGCCAACCTGCTGAACGACTACGGCTCCAAGAAGAGCAACATGGCAAGCGCCAAAAGCGAATATGAATATCAGCTAAAGAACTACACACGTCTGAAAACATTGCACGAGAAAGGTTTAGTAGCTGACGCCGAATACGAAACCGCCACATACAATTACGAAAAAGCACGCAACAGCTACGACATGAGCAAGAACGACCTTGCCAAAGCAGAGACGAATCTGGGTTATGCCACCATCTACTCGCCTATCGACGGCGTGGTACTGAGCCGCGTAGTAGAAGAAGGACAGACGGTGAATGCCGGAATGAATACCCCTACCCTCTTCACCATCGCCAACGACCTGACAGATATGCAGGTGGTAGCCAATGTAGACGAAGCAGATATAGGCGGCGTGGAAGAAGGCCAACGGGTGGAATTCACCGTGGACGCTTACCCGAACGACACATTCGAAGGCCGTGTAAAGCAGGTTCGCCAGGAAGCGAAAACAACCAGCAATGTAGTAACCTACGAAGTGGTGATCTCCGCTCCCAACCCGGATCTGAAACTCAAACCGGGTCTGACAGCCAACGTAACCATCTTCACGCTGGAACGCGAAGGTATCCTGACGGTATCTGCGAAGGCATTGCGCTTCTCACCCGTAGAGCCGCTCATCGGCCCGGAAGATAAAGTGGTAGACTGCGAAGGAAAGCATAAACTCTGGACACGCGAAGGACAAACATTCACCGCACACCCGGTAAAGGTAGGTATCACAAACGGTATCCTGACTGAGATTCTGGAAGGCGCTCCCGAAGGAATGGTGATCGTTACCGATGCCACCATGGGTAAGATGCCGGGACAGGCAGCGCAGATGCAAGGTGGAGGCGAACAGAAAGAAGCGTCGCCCTTCATGCCGCAACGTCCGGGAGGAAACAAGAAAAAATAAGATTTTAGTGAAGGAGGTGGGAGATGAAGGTGGGAGATAAATGCCCCAGAAACGCATCTCCCACCCCGGTAATAAACTAACAAACAAATACTTATCAGAAAAGGTGGGAGGTGGTAGATCCATTTGCATTTTTTTACTGTGTATGCAGTCACCTTTTTCCGATAGGCACCTCAACAAGCAAAAGCATGAAAGCAATTATCGAACTGAATAATATCAAACGCGAATTCCTGGTAGGCGAAGAGATCGTCCGTGCATTGCGGGGCATCTCGTTCACCATCCACGAAGGAGAGTTTGTCACCATCATGGGAAGCTCCGGATCGGGTAAGTCGACCCTGCTCAACACCCTGGGTTGCTTGGACACTCCTACCAGTGGAGAGTACCTGCTCGACGGGGTAGCCGTGCGGTCGATGTCTAAATCGGAACGGGCAGTATTGCGCAACCGGAAGATCGGTTTCGTTTTCCAAAGCTACAACCTACTTCCGAAGACTACAGCCGTGGAGAACGTAGAACTCCCGTTGATGTATAATTCCGCCGTATCCGCCTCCGAACGTAAGCAACGGGCCATCGAGTCGCTCGAAGCTGTAGGGCTGGGCGACCGCCTGATGCACAAGTCCAACCAGATGTCGGGCGGACAGATGCAACGTGTAGCCATTGCCCGGGCGTTGGTCAACAACCCTGCCGTGATCCTGGCCGACGAAGCTACGGGAAATCTCGACAGCCGCACATCGTACGAGATCCTGGTACTCTTCCAAAAACTTCACCGCGAAGGACGTACCATCATCTTCGTGACCCACAACCCGGAGATAGCACAATACTCCAGCCGGAACATCGTACTCCGGGACGGCCAGGTGAAAGAAGATACCGTCAACTCCCATGTAAACGATGCAGCCAAGGCGCTTGCAGCCCTGCCTGCACCGGTAGAAATCTAAAAACAGAAAAGTATGAACGGAACCAATTTATTTAAAATAGCCCTTCGTGCACTGGCAGCCAACAAGCTCCGGGCATTCCTCACAATGCTGGGCATCATCATCGGGGTAGCTTCGGTGATCACCATGCTTGCCATCGGACAGGGATCGAAGCGAAGCATCCAGTCGCAGATAGCCGAGATGGGATCGAACATGATCATGATTCATCCCGGAGCGGACATGAGGGGCGGGGTACGACAAGACCCCAGCGCCATGCAGACGCTGAAACTGGAAGACTACTACAAGTTGCGCGACGAGACACGGTTTCTGACCGCCGTCAGCCCCAACGTAAGCAGTAACGGACAATACATCAACGGGGCCAACAACTATCCCGGCTCCATGAACGGAGTGGATCCTGCTTATCTCACCATCCGACAACTCACGGTAGAGAAAGGTGATATGTTTACCGAAGCAGATATCCTGTCATCGGCCAAGGTGTGCGTCATCGGTAAAACCATTGCCGATAATCTGTTTCCCGGCGGCGAAGATCCGGTAGGACGGGTGATTCGTTTCAACAAGATTCCCTTCCGGATCGTGGGTGTGCTCAAATCCAAAGGATACAACTCCATGGGGCAAGACCAGGATGCCGTTGTATTGGCCCCCTACACTACCGTGATGAAGCGTCTGCTGGCTGTCACGTATCTGCAAGGGATCTATGCCTCGGCACTGAGCGAAGACATGACCGACGATGCCACCAAGGAGGTAAGCACGATTCTGCGCGAGAACCACAAACTTAAGGAATCGGCAGACGATGATTTCAATATCCGTTCGCAACAGGAACTGAGCACGATGCTGAACTCCACCACCGACCTGATGACAACGCTGCTGGCTTGCATAGCCGGTATATCACTGGTAGTAGGCGGGATTGGGATCATGAACATCATGTATGTATCGGTTACAGAACGTACACGGGAGATCGGACTGCGCATGTCGGTCGGTGCCCGGGGTGTCGATATTCTGAGCCAGTTCCTTATCGAAGCCATTCTTATCAGTATCACCGGAGGTATTATCGGGGTGATGATCGGCATGGGAGCTTCACTGGGGGTAAACTCCATCGCGCACTGGCCTATCTATGTGCAACCGTGGAGTGTGTTCCTATCATTTGCCGTATGTACGGTTACAGGGGTGTTCTTCGGCTGGTATCCGGCAAAGAAAGCTGCCGATTTAGACCCGATCGAAGCCATCCGGTACGAATAATTCCATTATCTTTGCACGGTTAACCATATGGAACTCATGAAACAAACAAATACACGCCCCATCCGGCTGTTCGAGGTGTTGACACACCTCATCGGATGGGGTATCCTCTTCGGCTTCCCGTTCTTCTTTTTCAGTCGCAACGGGGAGTCGTTCAATTGGCTGGTATACATGCGTCACTGCATGGTACCGATCTTCTTCATCGTGGTGTTCTACCTGAACTACTTCGTGCTTATCCCGAAATACCTGTTCAACGGACAAGTAAAACGTTTCCTGCTGATCAATCTGCTGTTGATCGTAGTGATCAGTATCGGCCTGCACTTCTGGCAACAGTTCAGTTACTCACTGATCATGACCGATAAAGAGATACCTAAACGCCACGGTCCTCCTGCCTGGGTATTCTTCACACGCGACTTAGGTTCGCTGGTATTGACTGCCGCCCTGAGCGTAGCTATCAAGATGACCGGGCACTGGATGCGTATCGAAAACGCCCGTCGCGAAGCGGAAAAAGAGCATACGGAAACAGAGCTTAAGAATCTGCGCAACCAATTGAACCCACACTTCCTGCTCAATACACTGAACAATATCTATGCGCTCATTGCTTTTAATAGCGACAAGGCACAGGAAGCTGTACTGGAGTTGAGCAAGTTGCTTCGTTATGTACTTTATGATAATCAGCAGACCTACGTTCCGTTGAGCAAGGAAATGGATTTCATTCGCAATTACATCGAATTGATGCGTATCCGCCTCTCGGACAATGTTACGGTAGAAACCCAGTTCGACATCCACCCGAACAGCCAGACGGAAATAGCTCCGCTTATCTATATATCATTGATAGAAAATGCGTTCAAGCATGGTATATCGCCCACAGAGCCAAGCTTTATCCGTATTGCTTTCTCAGAAACGAAGGAAGAGGTGGTATGTAGCATCAGCAATAGCAATCATCCTAAACCGGAAACAGACAAGAGCGGTTCGGGCGTAGGACTGGAACAAGTAAGCAAACGATTGGAACTGCTCTACCCCGGACGCTACCATTGGAAACGGGGAGTAAGCAAAGACAACCGGATTTACACATCGGAACTGATTATCCGGGACTGGCCGTCTGCTACTCATCAACAACCCTCAAAACATTGAAAACATGATTCTGAATTGTGCCCTTGTAGACGACGAACCACTGGCGCTCAGCCTCCTGGAAAGCTACGTGAACAAAACCCCATCCCTGCATCTGGTAGGCAAATACTCGAGCGCCGTACAAGCCATGAAAGACTTGCCCGAACACGATGTGGATCTGCTGTTTCTCGACATCCAGATGCCCGAGCTGAATGGTATGGAATTCTCGAAGATGGTGAGCAATAACACCCGGATCGTGTTTACCACCGCTTTCAGCCAATACGCCATCGACAGTTACCGGGTCAATGCACTCGACTATCTGTTGAAACCTATTTCATATATCGACTTCCTTCAAGCCACCAACAAAGCCTTGCAATGGTTCGAACTTACCCAGAAATCACCGGAAGAGAAAGAAAGTATCTTCGTAAAAAGTGACTATAAGCTGGTACAGATAGAGCTCAAAAAAATACTATATATAGAAGGATTAAAGGACTATGTCAAAATATATACCGAGGACAGTCCCCGTGCCATCTTATCGCTCATGAGCCTGAAAGCAATGGAAGATCTCCTCCCTGCCAACCGGTTCATGCGGGTGCACCGTTCGTTCATCGTCCAGAAAGACAAAATACGGATTATCGATCGGGGACGCATCGTTTTTGACAAGACATACATCCCAGTCAGCGACAGCTACAAATCTGTCTTTCAGACGTTTCTCGACGAAAGAAGTTAGCTGAGCAAGAAGGAAATAAAGAAAAAAGAATTGGTTTTTGGCTTCCAAACTTGCATATTAAATTACAAATACATATCTTTGCAACATAAAGGGGTTGTGAAACTCTGAAGATAGAATAGTTTAGTTAAGTCTAGTTTAGTTTTTGTGTGGGTACTTCCTCCGTGAGCGAACGGGTCAGGAAGTACCTTTTTTTTATAGCTCTTCGCAAAAAAGCAACCTGACTTATAAATTAATAGGAGAATTAATTGGAAATCTACAATATTTATGTAACTTTGGCACTTATCAATAACGAATAACCGATTTATTGCCGTCTAATGTATAATTTTAATACTTTGGAATTATGAAAGTCAATATTCTCTTTGCAGTAATAATTTTCACAGTTTGGTCAATGCTCTTTGCATCGTGTAACCAAGCTCCCAAAGCCGAACCGCAGATAGAAGAGGTTGCTGCTTCTGCCGAAGTCATATTAAAAGATTATGGCAAAACCCCTACCGTACTGGACATTGATGCATACACATTGTCGAATACAAATTTCAGAACAACATTATGGACAGGCGAAAAGCTGCAAGTCACCCTAATGGCCATCCCCGTTGGAGGCGAAATCGGTCTTGAGCTACATCCTGATACCGAACAATTCCTACGAATTGAAGAAGGAGATGCCAAAGTGATGATGGGCGACAGCAAAGACTCACTCACCTTTGTTCGAACAGCCGGAAAAGATTTTGCCATCTTTGTCCCGGCAGGCAAATGGCATAATCTTATTAATGTAGGTGATAAGCCCCTTAAGTTATATTCCATCTATTCACCGGTAGAACATCCGCAGGAAACTATACATAAAACATACCAGGAAGCAATGGATAGTGAACACTCGCATTAATGTTTCCTTACAGTGTGTTTTTTAATCGTAGTGCACTAATAGCAGATTCAGAAACAGTTATATAAAAATATGCACACAAAAAGGGCATTTTAATATAAAATTCTTTGGATTTATTAAAATTCTCTCTATTTTTGCAAGGAATTTACATAACAAAGAATGCCTAATTTTAAATATAAAGATTTAAAAGACGTGAGTCTGAAAGCAGCAAAGCACATTTTGGGTATGCAATACAAATCAAACATTGTTTTGTTATTAAGCTGCTTATTCTTTACCAAGGCCTTTGGACAGTCGTCGGGAGACAACACAGTACAGGCTTTAGTTGAAATTGGGTTTGAGAATGTAAAATGGTCAGAAGACGATAACGAACGGGTTTATGTGATGGAAAACATAGCCTATCGTTTGAATGGCATAGGCATCGGAAAGGCTATTGACATGATTCAAGGTGTCGGGTTGCCTTCCGGAAAGAGATGCCGGGTTATCTTCTTAGACAACAACATACCTCAGATATCGCTGATTTATAAACCGATTCTGGGAGATAGTGTACCCGATGCCCACCGGTCTGACTGGAGAGTCAGTTACGATTTAGGCAATAATTGGCAGAAAGTGGTTAAGGGTAAGAAAAAAAATAGTTCTTTGTATAAGGTTGACATCGTTATATATCCGGAGTTATCATTCCAGAATTTGATTTTAACTCAGGTATATCAGGTGTTATTCAACTTAAGTCCGGCCATCGAAGTTTCGCTTTGGAAAGGGATGAAACTTACCGGACAAATGGTGATACCTATATATAATGACTACGGAAAAGAGTATAATAAAATACACCAAGGATACATAAGTTTAACGCAATCGATAAGATTGCCACAGAACATATTTGTTACCGCGAGTGTTGGTACATTCAACCAGAATAGGTGGGGAGTCGATATAAGGGCTAAACATATATTCAGGGATGAACGTTTTTTCATTGAAGGACGTATAGGTTTAACTGGATACTCCGCCTTTGAAAATTTCCGATGGCAGGTAGGTAAACCGAAAAGATTGACGTGGAGTGCAGGTGGCGGATTTTACTGGACACAATACAACACTCAATTCAGTGCCAAAGTGGAACAATATCTCTTACAAGAGAAAGGAGTTAGGTTTGACATGACGCGCTACTTCAGGTATGCAGCCGTTGGGTTTTATGCCATGAAAGTAGATGTACCCTATAATAATGGTGTAAATGGTGGATTTCGTTTTCAGATAGCATTGCCTCCCTATTGGAACAAGCGTAAGTTTCTGAGAATAACCCCATCCAAATCAACAGGTATTGCATACAATGCAGCAAATGAGCGTTATTATGGTAAATCCTATACTCCGCAACTTGGTAATACAATTATGCAGGAAAATAGTTTTAACCCATATTTTATTAAATCGGAATTATTAAATTATTAATTTTATTGAGATGAAAATGAAAACAAAGTTTTTTGGGCTTAGCGCTAAATTAGCGTTGGCCGTTTTGACAATTAGCGGAGCCTTGTTTACAAGCTGCTATGAATCTGTAGATGGTGATACACCTGTCCCTTACAAACCCCTTGACCCTGTTTATTACATTTCAGGAACTGTTACTAACTTATCAACAGGTGCACCTCTTACGACAGCCACCGTTACAGTTAACGGTGAAAATGTGACTTTAAGTTCTGGAGGTATATACTTGTTCTCAAAAGCTATTGTAGGTGAAAATACAGTTACTGTAAAAGCTACCGGTTTTAATGAAGATGCTACAGCGACACGTAAAGTAACGATCGAAGCTATTCAACCAGGTCAAACTGTAACTTACGTGGTAGACGTAGCTTTAGCACCTAATGCTACTCCGGAACCTCCTGCACCATTTAACCCGGATGATGTAAAGATCACAATTGATGTAACTAAGGATATTACAACAACCCCGACATCTAAGAAATTGGATAAGAACAGTGATCCGTCACTTGACCTTTCAACAGGCGTTTCTTCTCTCTCTTTCATGAGAAGTTTTAAGGTAACTACCGGAGCTACAGTTATCAAGCAAGATGCTAATGACTATACTACTGCTCCTGCTGATGTTCAAAACGTAGTAAACACATACTTAGGAGCACTTTTCGGATACTTTGGCGTTGCAGGTTCTATCGAAGTTCCTTACACTATTGTATTGCCTCCGTTGAGCAAACTTTCTTATGTTGAGGTTCTTTACCAGACAACTCAATCTAAGTACACTATCACTTATGATGGTAAAACATATTACGCAGTAGTTAAGGGTGTTTCAAACTGCTTCTTCTCTACTAAGTATGAATACACTGGTCATGCTCATGCTCATGGCAGCCAAGATCATGGTAATGCAATCAACGCTGGTGGTGGCATCATTACTCCGGAAAACTAAGAATCAGTTTTCTTAATTTAAGGACGAGTTAAAATATAAAACATAAGGAACATGAAAAATAAAATTATCGTATTTTCTTTATTGGTCGCTGCAGCAGCTACTACTGCTACAGCCCAAAATAAAGAAAGATTCTATAGCGAAAAGGCTAAAGACAACGTCTACATCAGTGTAGGAGGCGGTGCAGCCTTGAACATGTATGACGAGGATGAAGCTGGATTCGGTGACAGAATTGCACCGCGTATCACGATATCACTGGGTAAATGGTTTACTCCGGTTTGGGGTATCCGTGGACAAGTGGGTCTCTTGAATGATGCTGTTGCTACTGGTAAAACTGCCGGTAAAATTGTAGGAGGTTATTATAAAGCTGGAGACATTGAAAAGTTCAATGAGAAAAATGTAAGACTTCACTTGGATGGAACACTGAATCTGTCGAACTTGATTGCAGGCTACAATCCTAATCGTTTGTTTACAGTATCGATGTTTGCAGGTCCTGGTTTGACAATTGCCAAACCAGCCACAAATTCTGAATACAACCCTGCAACTATATCTCCGGGTACGGCGGATGGTACTCCTTGGAAGAAAGAACTGAAGGATAAAGAAGTTAGAACTTACATTAATGGTTCTGTAGGTTTGCTGGGTATGTTCAATGTTAGCAAGTACATCGATATCAATCTGGAAGCAAGAGGTGAGTTGTCTCCTTCTACTTACGGTGCATTGGTTCCCGCTCGTACAAATGGTAACATTGCAGTAACTGCAGGTCTTACTTATACTTTCGGTGGCAAGAAGTTTGTATCTTGCTCGCAAGTTGACGAGAATGCTATCAACGACGAACTCAACCGTTACAGAAGAGAATTGGCTCAATGCCAGTCTGACTTGGCTGCTGCTCAAAACAAGAAACCTGAAACAATTACTAAGGAAGTTGTTAAGGAAGTTGAAGTGGCTGGTCCTCGTGCTGTATTCTTCAAGATTGGTAAGTCTGTTATTGATGATTATGGTAAGGTTAACATCCAGTTGGCTGCCAAGACTATCAAGGCTAACCCGAACAAGAAGTATAAGATTGCAGGTTATGCAGATAAGGCTACCGGTAGCGCTAAGTTGAACCAAGCTCTTTCTGAAAAACGTGCTCAGGCTGTTTATGATGCTCTTATCAGCGAAGGTGTAAGTAAAGATCAACTCGAACTCATTGGTTACGGTGGTACTGAAAACATGTTCGGAAAAGACTTCTTGAACCGCGTAGTTATTCTGGAATAATATATAATTCCGATATATTTTGAAGAACCCTATAATAGGAAGGCGACGGCCTTCTTATTGTAGGGTTCTTTTTTGGTGCATGCCTTCACAACCTATACCCCCATTATTATATTTGGACTTAACTGCACACCCGCCCTGAACCTTACAGAAGTTCACTTGTTATGATTACAGAATAAGCAAACTAAATCATAAAACAATGAATACATTCAAAACCTTCCATGCTATCCTATTGCTGTGTATATCTCTTTCCATACAAGCTCAATCCACAGCGAAAAAGGGTCCGGGAAACAACATCCCGGTATATAGCTTTGCTCAATTTGAGCCAATGCTTCACCCCACTACGAATGATACTACATACGTTATAAATTTCTGGGCAACCTGGTGTGCACCTTGTATTAAAGAGTTACCTAACTTCGAACAATTAAGAGAAAAATATAGTTTGAAGAGAATCAAGGTAATTTTGGTAAGCTTAGACTTCAAGAATCAATTGCAATCGAGGGTTATACCATTCGTAGAACGTCATCAATTGAAATCCGAAGTACTTTTGTTGAGTGATCCGGACGCGAATACCTGGATAGACAAGGTAGATCCATCCTGGAGTGGAGCGCTACCGGCCACCATCATAATCAAGGGTGCGAAGCGAGAGTTTCACGAGCAACCATTTACGTACGAAGAATTAGAATCATTAATCACTAAATACTTATAAATATGAAAAAGATTATTTTATTAACAGCACTTGTATGCTTTGTAGCGTTACATGCTTCGGCTCAAGGATATAAAGTGGGCGATATGGCGACCGACTTTAAGTTGAAAAATGTAGATGGAAAAACGGTTTCGTTAGCCGACTACCCGCAAGCCAAAGGATTCATTGTTATCTTTACGTGCAATCACTGTCCGTACGCCAAGGCTTACGAAGACCGCATCATCGCGCTCGACAAGAAGTACAAACCATTGGGATATCCCGTTATCGCTATTAACCCCAACGACCCGGCATTGCAGCCTGAAGACAGTTATGTCAAGATGCAAGAAAGAGCTAAGGAAAAAGGGTTTACCTTCCCATATTTGTTTGATGAAGGTCAAAAGATCTATCCGGTATATGGAGCCACACGCACTCCCCATGTTTTTGTTTTGCAGAAGACGGATAAAGGAGATATCGTACGCTATATAGGAGCCATCGACGATAATTATGAAGATGCCTCTGCCGTTAAATCAGCATACGCAGCCAATGCAGTGGATGCTTTACTGGCAGGAAAGACGGTAAATCCTGATTTCACCAAAGCAATAGGATGCGGCATCAAGACTCAATAGTCGCTTCAACGGATTAATGTCGTTCCAACGGCATTGCAACGGCAAGTAACCGCATAAACCATAGCCCTCACCTATGATAATCAAAAAAAGCCCTGATTCCGAAGAATCAAGGCTTTTTTGATTATCAAACATTCTATGTATTACAAACGATACAGCAACCAGGAAGCCTGGAAGTCAGTACGACTGGGATACTTGGCTTTGAAAGCATCACGAGCCTGAGCAGCCGATGCTCTATCCGAATAGGTAGCTACAATGACACGATACATAGCAAGATCGGCATTGAATGCAATAACCGGACTATATCCTTCTTTTGACAAGAAATCTCTCAAACCTTCAGCATTAGCTTTCAAACCAAAGCTACCGCATACAATGCTATAATCCTTCAAAGCATCACCCGAAACGACCGTCACCTTTTCCTGACGAATGCCATTAGCAGCATCAGTAGCTTTTTTTACCTCTACCGGAGCAGCAACCACCGGAGCAACTTCTACCGGAGCTTCTACCTGCGGCTGAGCAAGTTCTTGTTGTTTGGCCTTTTCATAAGCTTTCTTGTACGCGCTCTCGCTCGACTTACAGGAAGCAAGCGCCAATACTGCACATACCCCCATTCCTAATACTACCAATTTTTTCATTTTCTATACTTTTTAGTTAATAATATCATTACAACCATAGCACAATCTTCTGCCATTCATCCATAAAGGCACGAAACATGCTTTCGGACAACAAAATAATAGAATTTTTATCATCCTACAAAGGATTATTCCCAAAAACGTTAAAAATCTACCTTCTTTTTGATATAACAACATTCTTTCAGCCTATTACTAACAGAACAACAAGAGAGTAGATAACGTTCAGTCATCAATCATTTTTTCTGTACGCTACCGTTGCATTGGCTTGATAAGTAGGCATTAACAACACCTCTGCTATTTGTATATGGGCGGGTGCAGCAGCAGCAAAGTAAACTGTTTCGGCTACATCATCACCGGTAAGCGGACGAATACCTTTATAAAAATTGTCCGCAGCCTGCTTGTTACCGCGGTAACGTACCACTGAGAAATTGGTTTCCACCATCCCCGGCTTGATATTGGTCACCCGCAACGGCGTATCTACCAAGTCGATTCGAAGCCCATCCGATAGAGCCTTCACAGCCGCTTTAGTGGCACAATACACACTTCCACCGGCATATGCGGCATCGCCTGCGATGGAGCCTATGTTAATAATATGTCCGTTGCCCCGTTCAATCATCCCCGGGGTAACGAGACGCGTCATCGCCAGCAAGCCTTTGATGTTGGTGTCGATCATGATATCCCACTCGTCCGGATTGCCTTCATATTCCTTGTCCACACCAATAACAAGACCAGCATTGTTGATCAAAACGTCAATCGCTTTCCACTCACCGGTCAATGAAGCCAATGCATCTGCAGCCGATTTGCGGTCGCGTACATCAAACGGCAAGAGATACACCCGGATGCCATATTCCGACTCTAACTCATTTTTCAACATCTCCAGCTTGTCTACGCTCCGGGCATTCAGTATAAGATCCGACCCCTGCGAAGCAAATTTCCGGGCACAACCTTCGCCGATTCCGCTACTGGCTCCTGTAATAAGAATGATTTTTCCTTTCATTATAGCTGTATCTTTAATGATTTATTGAAGGGCAAATGTAGGGCTAAGTCAGGATTCATTCGCTCCACACCTTAGTTAAATATCATTAAACCATTTTGCAAAAGGAGTTTTCACCCGCTATATTCACCTACCTTTGTGTTTTAAAACATAACATAACCGCGAGGTTAACTAAAAAACGTCACATGACATTTGAAGATTTACAATTAATAGCGCCTATTCTGAAGGCCTTACAAACAGAAGGTTACACCACCCCCACCCCTATTCAAGAACAATCCATTCCAATCATACTCCAAGGCAAAGACCTGCAAGGATGCGCCCAGACAGGAACCGGAAAAACAGCTGCATTCTCTATTCCCATCCTGCAACGGTTGTACAAAACCGATCACCGGAAGGGCATCAAGGCTTTGATTCTGACTCCCACGCGCGAGCTTGCCATCCAAATCGGAGAGAGCTTCGAAGCATACGGAAGATATACCGGATTGAAACACACCGTGATTTTCGGTGGTGTAGCGCAGAAACCCCAAACCGATGCACTGCAAAAAGGGGTACAAATACTCATTGCCACGCCAGGCCGACTACTCGACTTGATTAATCAAGGGCTGGTATCGCTCAAGTCATTGGAATATTTTGTGCTCGATGAGGCCGACCGCATGCTAGACATGGGGTTCATACACGACATCAAGCGAGTCCTGAAACTGCTCCCACCCCGCCGGCAAACGCTGTTCTTTTCGGCTACCATGCCAACAGAGATCGAGACACTGGCTGCTTCGATGCTGAATCATCCGGAGAAAGTAGCAGTCACCCCTCCTTCGTCGACTGTAGATATCATTGACCAGCAAGTGTACTTTGTGGAGAAAGCGCAGAAGAAAGATTTATTGATCCATTTGCTGAGCGATGCAACTATCTCTTCTGTTTTGGTATTCACCCGTACCAAATATGGCGCCGACAAACTGGCCCGTACGCTGACCAAAGCAGGCATCCGTGCAGAGGCTATCCACGGTGACAAATCGCAGAACGCCCGTCAGCGTGCACTTAGCGAATTTAAAAGCCATACCCTGCGCGTGCTGATAGCTACCGACATCGCCGCTCGCGGGATTGACATCGATCTGTTATCGCATGTCATCAATTACGAACTGCCCAATGTGCCCGAAACATACGTGCACCGCATCGGTCGTACCGGACGTGCCGGACACGAAGGCATCGCCATTTCTTTCTGTGAAGCCGATGAAATGCCTTATCTGAAAGACATTCAGAAGCTGATTGGTAAAACCGTTCCGGTAGTCAAAGACCATCCATTCGTTACCACCGAAGGATTGCAAGCCCAGGAAGCAAAGACCGTGGAAATCAAAGCTAAAGCCAAAGAAAACAAAGCCTACCGCGGCAGCCGCTCCAATGGCGACTTCTGGAGACGGAAGAAGATGAAGTAGTACCGGTGAGTACCCATTGAGTATAAAGCAGCATATGGGTTGCTTCTTCGGTTGAAGCAACTCGTTTCATGCCTGCTTACGAGTCATTACAAAGCAAGAAAAGCCTTTCTACACCCGGGTGGACAGAATACTTTCTCCCTTTGAAATCCGCCGTTTCATCGCTTGTTGACAAGTCAATGCTACGAAGAAGTAACATCGTTCTCAGTACCATTCCGGCCATTTCAACTGACTATCGACCAATTAACAAAACAGGTGCGTAGGATGCTCGTAGGATAAAAACACCCATCCTACGCACCTCTAAAGCCGATAAATAAAGGGTTTGAGCACTACCGCGTGGGTGCGTACCTTATTTTTTAAACTTCTTGAGGAAAACTAACAAAAAAAGTCTCTACCCAAAGAACAACCATTCAAGAAATTACGTTATATTTGTATATCAACTTTTCAAAACAAATATAAGAGATTATGAAAGGACTTAATGTATTAGCAGCTTTTCTGGGCGGTGCAGCCGTAGGCGCAGCACTCGGAATTTTGTTTGCTCCTGAAAAAGGAGAAGACACCCGTAACAAAATCGCAGAAATTCTTCGTAAGAAAGGTATCAGACTGAATCGCAACGAGATGGAGAATCTGGTAGACGAAATTGCGGCCGAGATCAAAGGAGAAATTAACGACTAAAAATGAACAGAGCCAGTATGTTTGCAGACGACAAAAGTATTGAAAATCTTCAGCAACTATTTATAGAGTTCAAGAAGTACCTGGAGCTCCAGAAGGAATATACCCAGCTGGAGCTAACTGAAAAGCTATCCATACTTCTATCAACACTGATTATGATTCTTGTACTGGTTATCTTAGGCATGGTGGCTCTGTTTTACCTCCTCTTTGCCCTGGCGTACGTTTTGGAGCCTTTGGTAGGAGGACTTATGATCAGTTTCTCCATTATCGCAGGAATTAATGTCGTACTGATAGCCTTGGTGATTTTCTTCCGTAAGCCGCTGATCATTTCTCCCATGGTGAACTTCCTGGCTAATTTATTCCTTCCTAACTCAAATAAGTAAGTCATGAACAGTCAACAACAGCCACAGAAGATCACACTCGAGGACATAGTTCTCCGCAAAGAGGCAGTTCTGAAGAAGATCCGGATACAGAAGGAAGTTATGACCGATACCGCTCGTGAGATATTCGCTCCACTTGCCCCGGCTGTTTCGACCGGCAGCAAAATCCAGCGGGCATTCAACACCGGGATGGCTGTTTTTGACGGAGTAATGTTAGGAGTGAAGCTAATGCGGAAACTCCGGGGATTTTTCCGAAGATAAGAAAGAGACAGCCGCACTGATATAACAAAACGCAGATTGAGTCGTTATCCGATCAATCTGCGTTTTGTTTTTCTATACATCGAACTAAACGTATGTTTCAAGCACTTTTACCCCTTCGGCATTGGGTCTTATAGTGACATCCTGCGTACTGGCCGGCAGTAAAACAGTTTCGCCCGAACGTAATGATATTTCATTTCCTTCATTATCCTTTAATGTACAAGAACCTTCTATACAAATAAAGATCACGAAAGAGTCGAGTTCCGAATAATCGCATGATATTTCCTCCGTCATATCGTACAGCGAAGTCGTAAAATACGGACAAGCCACCAATTCTACCGGCTCGTCTTTTACGGCATCATACTCCGTGCGATAATCATCTAACACTTCATAATTGATTGCTTCGCGCGCCAGTTCGGTATGCAACTCACGTGATTTACCCTGCGCATCTTTCCGGTTGAAATCGTAGATACGGTAAGTGATGTCCGAAGTTTGCTGTATTTCTGCAATAAATGCGCCCGCACCAATGCTATGCACACGGCCTGCCGGAAGAAAAAACACATCACCCGGATGAATTTCATACTCTTGAAGCACGTCGGTTATTGTATTGTTGTACACGCGCTCTTTGTATTCTTTCGGAGTGATTTGTTCTGAAAACCCCGAACGCAACTTTGCTCCCTCACTCGCTCCTACCACATACCACATCTCGGTTTTGCCCATGGAGTTGTGTCGCTTTTTCGCCAGAGCATCGTTGGGGTGTACCTGTATCGACAGATCTTCCTTCGCGTCGATAAACTTTATCAGTAAAGGGAATTTGCTTCCGAAGCGGGCATAATTGCTCTCGCCTACCAGTTCTTCCCGATACTTTCTGACCAATTCGGGCAATGTCAGACCTTTGTCGGGGCCATTGGCCACTACCGACTCACTACCTTCCACACCCGAAAGTTCCCAACTCTCACCTACATTCGTCAAACTTTCATTTAAGTGTTTGAACGGAATAATCTTATCGCCTCCCCAAAGAATCTGCTTGAGGATAGGTTCAAATTTTAACGGATACATTGCTTAATTTTCTGTGATAACTTAGATTAAATTTAGCAGAGATTTAACAATCTCTGCGACAAACTTACAAAAAATATCAAACCAAAGCACAGTTTTACAGCATTTAATTAAAAAATGCAGCAAAAAACAATCCGAAAAGCATAAATTACTACCCAATCGTAAACGCTAAACTTTCCTAAATGTCTTCGAGAGCTTGTGTACATTTAGTACGAATAATTTGTGAAAGCCGAAGAATTTAATTTTATTTGCAAGAAATTTTAAATACTACAATCATGAACAGCGCGTTTTCAAGTGAAGGAAATCTTTCCGGACTCAACCGGGCAGATTTCCAGAAGGATATTAATGGTAAAAAGACTGACTTATTTATTTTGAAGAACAAACAAGGAATGGAAGTCGCAGTAACAAACTACGGTTGTGCCATTCTCTCTATCATGGTTCCCGACAAGAATGGCAAATACGCCAATGTAGTTCTCGGGCACGATAGTATCGATCATGTAATCAACAGTCCGGAACCTTTCCTCAATACCGTAATCGGCCGTTATGGCAACCGGATTGCAGGTGGTAAGTTTACCCTTTACGAAGAGGAACATTCACTCGCCATCAACAACGGGCCGAACTCCCTCCATGGTGGACCTACCGGTTTCCATACCCGCGTTTGGGATGCCGAACAGACCGATGAAAATGCAGTGATGTTCAAGTACACCTCAGTCGACGGTGAAGAAGGATTTCCCGGCACACTGGAAGTAGAAATGACTTATCATCTCGAAGAAGATGATGATAAATCAGGATTTGGAGCTTTGGTCATCGAATACGTCGCTACTACCGATAAGGCCACCGTCGTGAACCTTACCAATCATGCTTTCTTCAATCTGGCAGGAGCTGCCACCCCCACTCCTACTATCGACAATCACCTTGTTACCATCAAAGCCGATTTTTACACCCCAATAGATAACGTATCGATCCCCACCGGAGAGATTGCCAAAGTAGAAGGCACTCCTATGGACTTCCGTACCCCGCATGCCATCGGCGAACGTATCAATGACAAATTCGAGCAACTCAAATTCGGTGCAGGATACGACCACTGCTATGTGCTCAGGAAGAAAGAAGCCGGTTCGCTCGATCTGGCTGCCGTATGTACCGAACCGGAAAGCGGACGTACAATGAAAGTTTACACGACCGAAACCGGCGTACAACTCTACACCGGCAACTGGCTCGGCGGATTCGAAGGAGCACATGGAGCTACTTTCCCAGCACGAAGCGCCTTGTGCTTCGAAGCCCAATGCTTCCCCGACAGCCCCAACAAAGCCCATTTCCCTGCAGCAACTTTGCAGCCGGGTGATGAATATCAACAAATTACAATTTATGCGTTCGGTGTAAAAAAGTAATTTAAGACCCTAAAAACAGATCGAAGAAATAAACTAACCCAATTTATAAATTAAAAAAACTTTTTAAAAGACCATGGCACAACAGCAGCAAAAGAACTTCTTAGTTCCTATCATTATGATGATCCTCCTTTTCGGAATGATCTCATTCGTTACCAATTTGGCCGCTCCGATGGGAGTTGTAGTAAAAACACAATTCGGCCTTTCCAACTTCCAAGGAATGTTTGGCAACTTTGCTAACTTTCTGGCTTACGCATGTATGGGTATCCCCGGCGGTTTGCTACTCCAGAAAGTTGGTTACAAGAAAACAGCATTAATCGCTATTGCCGTTGGTTTCATTGGCGTTGGCGTGCAATTTCTCTCAGGTTTCTCTACGAATGTAAATATCTGCTTCCCGGTATACCTGCTGGGTGCTTTCATTGCCGGTTTCTCTATGTGTTTGCTTAACACGGTAGTAAACCCGATGCTTAACACTCTCGGTGGTGGTGGCAAGAAAGGTAACCAGCTCATCCAGGTAGGTGGCTCGTTCAACTCACTGTGTGGTACAGCTACTCCGATTCTGGTAGGTGCGTTGATTGGTGAGGCTATCAAGAGCGGTAATCCGACAGTATCTAATATCAACCCGGTGATGTTCATTGCCATGGGTGTATTTGCTACAGCATTCATCGTACTGTCATTAGTTAGTATTCCCGAGCCTCACTTGGTGAAAGCTGAAAAATCGGCTACCAAATCAAAATACAGCGCATGGTCGTTCCGTCACTTCGTGTTGGGAACCATTGCTATCTTCGTATATGTAGGTGTTGAAATCGGTATCCCGGGTACAATGAACTTGTTCCTTGCCGACCCGAATGCAGCCAACATTGGTACAGCTGCTGCCGGATCTGTGGCCGCTACCTACTGGTTTCTGATGCTTATCGGTCGTTTCACCGGAGCTTCTATCGGTGGTAAGGTATCGAGCAAGACGATGCTTACCGTAGCTTCGGCTGCCGGTATCGTATTGGTATTGTTAGGTATGTTCTCTTCGATTGATACACGCATCTCCATGCCGGTATTCCAGACAGGCGTAGAAGGCATCACTTTAGGTATGCAAGAAGTGCCCATCGCAGCTATGTTCTTCGTACTCTGCGGTTTGTGTACATCTATCATGTGGGGCGGTATCTTCAACCTGGCTGTAGAAGGATTGGGCAAATACGTAGCTGCTGCTTCCGGTATCTTCATGATGATGGTAGTAGGTGGCGGAATCCTGCCGTTGGTTCAGAACTACATTGCCGATATCGCCGGTTACATGGTGAGCTATTGGGTAATTATCGCTGCATTGGGCTTCCTGCTCTACTATGCACTGATCGGTAGTAAGAACGTTAATAAAGACATTCCGGTGGAATAATATCCACCTATTAATAACCTTATAAATAACAATTATCATGGATATAGAACACGTAAGAAGTCGTTTCATCAAACATTTTGATGGCAGCACAGGATTTGTCTATGCCTCCCCGGGCCGTATCAACCTCATCGGTGAGCACACCGATTACAATGGCGGATTCGTATTTCCGGGAGCCATCGATAAAGGAATGATTGCTGAACTCAAACCCAATGGAACTGATAAAGTAAGAGCTTACTCGATCGACCTGAAAGATAAAGTAGAATTCGGTCTGAACGAAGAAGATGCTCCCCGTGCCAGTTGGGCGCGTTACATCTTTGGTGTATGCCGTGAGATGATCAAACGTGGTGTAGATGTAAAGGGCTTCAATACTGCTTTTGCAGGCGATGTGCCTCTGGGTGCCGGTATGTCATCATCAGCAGCTCTGGAAAGCACGTATGCTTTTGCGCTGAACGAACTGTTTGGCGAAGGCAAAATCGACAAGTTCGAACTGGCTAAAGTAGGACAAGCTACCGAGCACAACTACTGTGGTGTGAAGTGTGGTATTATGGACCAGTTTGCTTCCGTATTCGGAAAGGCAGGCAGCCTGATCCGTTTGGATTGCCGTTCGCTGGAGTACCAATATTTCCCATTCAATCCGGAAGGCTACCGTCTGGTATTGCTTGATTCGGTTGTGAAGCACGAATTGGCTTCTTCGGCTTACAACAAGCGTCGTCAAAGCTGCGAAACGGCTGTAGCTGCTATCAAGAAGAATCATCCGAATGTAGAATTCCTGCGCGACTGCGACATGGATATGCTCAACGCCGTGAAAGGTGAAATCACGGAAGAAGACTACATGCGTTCTGAATACGTGATCGGTGAAATACAACGTGTACTCGACGTTTGTGATGCTTTGGAGAAAGGCGACTACGAAACTGTAGGCCAGAAGATGTACGAAACACACTACGGCATGAGTAAGTTGTACGAGGTAAGCTGTGAAGAGCTCGACTTCCTGAACGACATGGCGAAAGAGTGTGGCGTAACAGGTTCGCGCGTGATGGGTGGCGGTTTCGGCGGTTGCACCATCAACTTAGTGAAGAACGAGTTGTATGATGACTTCATCGCTAAAACGAAAGAAGCGTTCAAGGCTAAGTACGGTCGTAGCCCGAAAGTGTACGATGTAGTGATCGGCGACGGTTCACGCAAGTTAGCTTAATCGTGTTTTAAGACAGATAAAGGGGGATGGCATTGACTGCCATCTCCCTTCTTTTTTTATTGCCTGCGAGGTGTTTCTTACTTCCTGCCTACTAAAATCAGGATATCGTCACAATATCTGCTGAAGTGAAATCAGTACGATTTCCGGGCTTACGAAATCAATTTAATATAACAAAAGAATGGCTCCATCCGGGCTTATTATTGAACACCTTCGGTAGTCATCTGCACGCGCTTCATGGTACCATCTTCGTTGTAGTACAAGCGGTCAATACAGACGGAACGGCGGAAACTGCTACCGGTGGGGTTGATACCACCATTGTGGTACACAAAATACCAGTTTCCTTTGAACTCAACAATTGCCTGGTGGTTTGTGTTCGAATTACCGGCTAATTCGTTCAAAACACCTTTGTACTCCCACGGTCCGGTGATGCTGCGGCTCATGGCGTAGACTATCTTTTCCGGAAACTCCGATGCATACGAGAGGTAGTACCACTCGCCGCGCTTGTGTATCCACGGTGCTTCGGTGAAGCGAGGAAGATCGACAACCACAATGGAGCCGTCGAGTTCCGTCATGTTCTTTTTTAGTTTAGCGTAGTAACATTGTGAGTTGCCCCAGTAGAGGTATGCCTGACCGTCGTCATCGATAAATACCGTCGGGTCGATATCGTCCCAGAAGCTTTTCGAGTGACTCGTTGTCATATCATTGGTGATCAGCGCCGAACCGCGTGCATCTTTGAACGGGCCGATGGGTGAATCGCTCACAGCCACACCGATGGACTTGCCACGTATATCTTTGTGCTCTACGGTAACGTACCAGTAGAACTTTCCATCGCGTTCGATGACCTGACTGGCCCATGCTTCACCTTTCGCCCAGCTGAAATCTTTCGCCTTCAACGGTACCGGGTGTTCTGTCCATGTTTTCAGATCGGCCGAGGAGAAGACACACCATTCGTTGAGCAGGTAATGCTCGGCGGGTGGCGGACATTCGTCGTGTCCGGCGTAGATGTACATCCGTCCGTTGTGCACCATCGCACCCGGATCGGCTGTATATTTGTATTTGATAATGGGATTGCCGGTAGCGACGAATGTCGTATCGTTTTGCGCCGACAGCCCTTGAACGGCTGCCAACGCTAACGATAGTCCCAACAATCTTACCTTATTCAACTTTCTCATTTCACGGTAAACTTGTAGATGGCAAATGTTTTGGCATCCAGTTGCGTATTCAGCACATTACCCTCGATGGCTATTTCTTTCTCCTGCGGAGTGATGGCAAACGGTTGTTCAAGGGTATTCTCCTTATCCAAGTCGGCCGATTGAAGCAGCGTGCAACAACCATTGGTTAATGCTTCCTTCTTGCTCAGTCCGGCGAAGTTCAATGACAGCGGCTGTGCTTTATCTGAAGTATTGATCACTTTCACGATGACCTCTTTACGGTCTTTGTCCCAGGCTGCGCTGGCAAACAGTCCGTTCTGGTCTTCGGCTCCGGTAACGGCTTTCTTGTTCATCGTCAGCGGAAGTACGTTTGTACCTTTGTTGGTAGCGTAGAGTTGTTGCACATAGTAGCTCACCGTACGAACCGAGTTCAGGTTGTCGAACCAAATCATATCCGGACGCCACTGCCAGCCTTCCACGTGGGCGAAGAGCGGTGCATACGTTGCCATCTGTACGATGTCGGCGTTGCGTTCCAGCCCGGTCATGAAAGCAGCTTCGAGCAGAGCAGCGTTGAAGTGGTTCCACTTCTTACCTTTACCGTGGCAGGCATATTCTCCGGCAAATACTTTCGGTCCTTTGCGGTCGTAGTTATCGTAGCGGGCACCTTGAGCAAGGAACCAGGATTCGGGACGATAGAAATGCTCGTCTACCAGGTCTACTTTCAGGCGTTTCATTTCCGGCCACAGGTAGTCAAATTGCTTGCCTTCCGAGTCGGGTCCTGAGCTGCCGATAAGTTTAATTTGCGGATATGCTTTGCGGATGGCTGTGATGAACGGAGCGAGATGTTCCGGATATTCCGGTCCCCATTGTTCGTTACCGATGGCAAGGAATTTCAGGTTGAACGGAGCAGGATGTCCCATATCGGCGCGTACTTTTCCCCAGGTAGTATTCACATTGCCATTGGCAAATTCGATAAGGTCGAGTGCATCCTGAATATAACTTTGCAGGTCGCACACTTCTACATGCGCTTTCGGATCCTGATTCTGGAACTGACAAGCCAGTCCGCAATGGAGTACCGGCAGTGGTTCGGCGCCAATATCTTCGGAGAGTTGGAAATATTCGAAGAAGCCCAAGCCATAGCTTTGGAAATAGTCCGGGAAGAAGCGATAGGCGAAGGTGTAATGCCAACGGTTTTCGTTCAGCGGACGATTCTCTGCCGGGCCTACTGTTTTCTTCCAGTCGTAACGGGTTGCCAGGTCGGTACCTTCGACAATGCAACCGCCGGGGAAGCGGAATACGCCCGGTTTGATATCGGCCAATGCTTGTGCAAGGTCTTTGCGCAATCCGGCTTCACGTTCTTTCCATGTATTGACAGGGAAGAGCGAGATGTGTTCCAGATCGACGGTTTCCTTTGAGCGGAGAAAGATACGGAGTTCTGCTTTGGGATCTGTACGGTCCGATTTCAGGATGACTTCGTACTTCTTCCATTCTTTGGAGTCGATGGTCAGGTCTTGCGAAGCGAACGCCTGACGGTTTTCGTCCATATCCGGCTTAATCAGTTCTATCTTGAGTTTGCCGGCTGTTCCGCCTTGTGGCAAACGAGCCCAGACGGTGAAACGGTATTCGGCGTCTTTTTTTACGCCGATGCCGAAGAAGCCTTCGTTTTGGAGTCCGGTATGTTTATGGTCGTGTCCGGCATAGCCCAGACGTACGTAATGCGGATTGCGTTCGAACGGTCCGTCGTTTTGCAGCGTCACGTTGCCGAAGGTTTTCCAGCCCATGAATGCTTGCGGGAACTCGAACGAACGGTTTTTTACCAGCTCGGCGTAGAGTCCGCCATCGGCTCCGTAGTTGATGTCTTCGAAGAACAACCCGTACATGGTGGATTGGATCTCGGCTCCGACCTTTTTGGTCTGTATGAGCATCTCGTTGGTTTGGGCGTTGGCAGCCACTCCCATCGACAAGGCCAGTGCGGCCAACAGATTTCTGTGTATTTTCATGATCAATACATTATGTTGATTAGTTATTTTACTCGTTTTCCCCAGACAGAACGTCCCCGGCTATCGAGCCCGGTAAACAGGATGGTTTCTGTTTCGTTCTCCCAGTCATGTCCTGCAAAGATAATCAGATTATTTAACACCTCACGACCCATTTCGAGCGTTAATTGCTGTTTTTCGGTCAAAAAGCTCCATTTTCCGGTATTTTCTGCCAACGTTCCATTCTTTTCAAAAGTAAAATGAGAGGATATATTCCATTCTTCTTTCTTGAGTTCGCCTTCGCCCCAGAGTATCTGTCCGGCTGCCAGCTGACGTTCGTAACGGGGTTCCGATACGCGGATAATTTCCCACTCACCGGCAAGGTCGGCCTGACGGAACTTCTGAGACGGTGTTCCGGTGTAACGTTCCGGCGATACCACCGGCCAGCCGTCCTGCGTGAAGAACATCTGGCGAACGTGCAGCACCATCAATTGGTTCTGCGGAGACAGGCGGCCCTGGTGCATCAGGTAGTAATTTCCTTCGCCATCGCCTACTACCCCGCAATGTGCTGTACCTGCCCAGCCTGAATGATTATCAAACTGATAAGGCGCGGTCAGTATGGGAAATTGATTGATGGTGTCACTCAATGCTTTGCCGGAGAAATCTTCAAAGTCTGATTCGATACGTGCCGAACGTCCTACGCGTACGTTGTAGGTAGTCATCAACGGGTCGTATGATGTGAAGAGGTAATATTTCTTCAACTCCGGATGGTACATGATCTCGGGCGCTTCGAGGTTATCCTTGCGGTAATTGGCACGTCGGGCTACGAGGTGTCCGAGGTCGTTCTCCGTCATTGCCAGTCCCGTAGACGGGTCGAGCTCCATGCAGTATAGTCCGCCGAAGTACGAACCGTAGTGCATCCACCATTTACCGGTGGCAGCATCTACAATCACGCTCGGGTCGATGGCGTTCATGGGCGTATCGGTGTTGGTCTTCACCACGCAACCTTTCTGCTCCCATGGTCCTTCGGGGCTCGAAGCTTCTGCCATACCTATATACGAATCTTGACGTCCGAACGCTGAAACGCTGTAGTATAATCTGAACTTTTCTTTATAAGGAATCATGTACGGCGCCCAGATATTAGTCGCTCCTCTGCCGCCGGCATTCTCGCGTACCCACTTCACGGCAGCTTCGGGTATCTCCGGGAATGCCCAACCGACGAACTCCCAATTGACGAGGTCTTTCGAACGACGTACCTGGATGAATCCGAGCGGTACGTCCTTCTCCTTTGCTTCTTTCCGGTTCTCGGCGAAGATGGCGTCGGTGGAGTACATATAGTAAGTGTCGCCCACTTTACGGCACGACGGATCGTGAACATTGTACGTTCCCCATTGCCGGTAGTTCTCCATGTTGGCTATGGAGCGGTAATCGTCCGCCCACGGGTTGGGCGACTTAACGGGGATGAAAGCAGCCGGTCCGCCGCAAGAAATGAGCAGGCATCCGGTGACGAGAGATAAGAGTATGTTCTTCATGGTATACATACGGCTTTAATGTTTCCGGCAAAAATAGCCTGCTCCGGGCGGAAGCAGGTGGACGAACGAACACGAATGGTGGACATTCAGCCATCTGCTGTAAATCTCTTTCCACAGGCTTTTGAAGTTCGGCAGAATCTCCTAACTTTGCGTCAATCAATGCGACAAGCGTATGAAAAAACACATCTTCGTATACCTTATTATATATATGCTCCTCGGACAAGTGTCGGGAGCAAAAGCACAGGAAGCATATGCCGACCGCTTCAACTTTACGTATGTAACCATGAATGAGGGGTTGCAGAACAACTTCATCGACGACTTGTACAAAGACAGCCGCGGTTTCCTGTGGATTTCCACTGCCGGCGGCGGACTGTCGCGATATGACGGCTACGACTTCGTGCACTACACCACCAATACTCCTTTTTGCAAACTGAAAAGCAATTTCACCGGCCATATAACGGAAGATAACTTCGGCCGTTTGTGGGTGACGACGGAAAGCGGCACGGACATCATCGACCTGTCGGCCTGCCGCCTCACCCAACCCGCCGACCGGACAGGCAAAGTTGCCAAACTGCTGGATCAGCCTTCCTACCGGGTGATACGCGACTCTCAGGGATGTATCTGGATGAGTTGCCAATCGGCCATTCATCGCATTGAAATGAACGGTCAGGGAGAGGTAACCGAAGTCCGTTCGCTCACCAATATTCCCATGACGGGGGCGGTAATAGCCATGGCCGATATTGACAATGACGGTCATTTATGGATAAGCTACGGCAACGAGGTGCGCAAAGTGAACCTCGAAGGGGTTAATGCACTGAAAGCATCGCCCATAGCCGGCTGTCTGACTTTTGATTCCAACAATCCGGTTTCTTCGTTTTGCGCCAAGGAGAACGAGGTGTGGATAGGCACTGCCTGGGGATTGTTCCGCTACAACCGCAACGGGAATGTAATCAAATCGTACAGGCACGACCCGCGCAACTCTCGCTCCGTATCACAGGACTACATCACCGACCTCACCGTCAACACCGACAAACAGTTGATTGTTGCTACATTGAAGGGAGCTAATATCTACAACCCCATGACGGACGATTTCGACCGCATCGCTTACAGCCCGACCGAACCGGGCGGCAATCTGCTGAACAGCAACTTTATCAACTGCCTGCTGGCCGACGGCAACCGTATCTGGATAGGCACGGAAACGGGCGGGGTGAACAAGATAGAACCCCGGCGACTGAAGGTCCGGAACTATACCTGCAACAAGGAGAACCCGTACAGCATCTCCTGCAATCCGGTGAACGCTATTTATGAAGATGCAGCCGAAAGCCTGTGGATTGGGACTGTCGAGGGCGGACTGAATCTCAAAGAGAAAGGCAGCGAGCGGTTTCAGCATTATACCACCAGCACTCCGAACGGGCTCAGCCACAACTCCGTCAGCGCTATTACGGCCGATAATCAGAACCGTCTTTGGGTAGGCACGTGGGGATTGGGCATCGACCTCATCGACCTGAAAGCGCCCCACAAGGTGCTGCGCCGTATTTCTTCTTATACCACCCAACAGCTTCCCATCGACTTTATCGGTACGCTGATACACGACCCGATCAACAATGGTATGTGGATTGGCGCCAATCAGGGTATTTTCTTCTGCGACTTCGAGACGTCTCAGATTTACACGCCGCTGAGCAATGGATATGCCGGTAGTCCGGGTAGTAACCTCGGCGCTATCGGTTCCATTATCGACAAGGACGGACAGCTTTGGATGGGTTGCCTGGAAGGGGTATATGTCATCGACCTGCACTCGCGCTCCACTTCTTCCCGCGAAAGCGAATTCAGTTTCCGCCGGTTGCGTTATAAGCTGGACGAACCCGACTCACGCATCATCGAGAAGATTACTTGTTTTTGCGAGGCGTCGGACGGTACGCTGTGGTTGGGAAGCAATGGTTATGGCATCTACAAACGCACGTTGGACAAGGAAGGTAAGGAGCTGTTCACGGCTTACACCACCGAGCAGGGCTTGTCGAACAACAGTGTACGTGGCATACTGGAAGATAAGGACGGCAACCTGTGGATCAGTACCAATTACGGTTTGTCCTGCTACAATCCGGACAGGAATCATTTCACGAACTACACTGCCGAAGACGGGCTCGTCGACAGTCAGTTTTACTGGAATGCCTCTTCCCGTTCTAAAAGCGGAGCACTTTATTTCGGGGGTGTTTCGGGGTTGATGGCCATCGAAAGCAATCAGGATATTCATTCGGAGAAGCCGGTCAACGTGCGTCTCACCCGCCTGCGGATAGACAACGAGGAGATTCTGCCCGATCAGACATACATCAAAGAAGATATCTCGGTGTGCCGCGAGCTTCGCCTGCACGAGCGGGATAAATCGTTTTCCATTGAGTTTTCCGCACTGAACTTCGACCCGAGGCCAACGGCGATTTACAGTTACCGGTTGGTGGGTTTTGACAATAACTGGGTCAACGTGCCCTCGTCGCGCCGGTTTGCCAGTTATACGAATCTGCCGCCGGGTACGTATACGTTCCAGGTGAAATATACAGCCGACGGCGAGACCGATGATACGCCCATCACCGAACTGACAATCGTCGTCACTCCTTTCTTTTATAAAACCATCTGGTTCATCCTGCTGATAGTGGGTATCGCGTCAGTTGGCGTCTGGCAGTTCTACCAGTGGCGTATCCGTCTGCTGAAGAAGCAGAAGGCATTGCTGCACCGTACCGTACAGGAGCGTACGCAGGAACTCGTAGAGCAGAAACATTTGCTTGAGAATCAGACGGAAGAGCTTTCGCGACAGAATACCATGCTGACGCAGCAGAATGAGAAGATCACCCGGCAGAAAGCGCAGTTGGTACAGATGTCGCGCAAGGTGCAGGATGCCACGATTGACAAGCTGTCGTTCTTCACGAACATCACTCATGAGTTCCGCACGCCGATTACGCTGATTATCGGACCTATTGAGCGGGCGTTGAAGTTGAGTTATAACCCACAGGTCATCGAGCAGTTGCAATTGGTAGAGCGGAATTCGAAATACCTGCTGTCGCTGATTAATCAGTTGATGGACTTCCGCAAGGTAGAGTCGGGCAAGATGGATATTGTGAAGAGCAGCGGTAACTTCCTGAAATTCATCGACTCGGTGGTGACGCCGTTCGATGTGTTTGCCGGCGAACGGGGTATCCGCATCCGTCGTTGCTACCGCCTGCCTTCGTCTCATCTGCTGTACGATGAGGAAGGGATGCGCAAAGTGATCACTAATCTGCTGAGTAATGCCATCAAGTTCACGCCCAACGGTGGGCAAGTGACGATTTACATATCGGCTTTGAAACGTCCTGAAAATGAGAAGGAAGAGTTGTATATCTGCGTGAGCGATACCGGTAACGGTATTCCCGAAGATGACATACCGCGTATCTTCAACCGTTTCTACCAGTCGCACCACAATGTGAAGTACCCGGTGTATGGTCAAGGCGGGACGGGCATCGGGCTTTATCTGTGCAAGCGTATCGTGCAGATGCATGGCGGACAGATAACTGTGCACAACAATCGTACGGCGGGTTGTTCGTTCCGGATCACGCTACCGCTGCAATGGGCAGAAGACAGTGGCGCCGACAACACGGAACTCTCCCACCCTATTCCCGAAGCCGGTGAACTGGCTGCCCGCAATGCAGCAGCCGTTTCTGCCACACCGGGCAAGCTCACCATGCTGGTGGTAGAGGACAATCCGGATATGCGCGGGTACATCCGTTCTATTCTCAAAGAGCAGTACAACGTGGTCGAAGCTGCCGATGGCGCCGAAGCGCTTTCGATACTCAACAGTAATGCGGTGGACTTCATCGTCAGCGACCTGATGATGCCGGTGATGGATGGTATCGAACTTTCCCGACGGGTGAAGGAGACGTTTGCCATCTCGCACATCCCTTTCCTGATGCTTACGGCGAAGACTTCGAACGAGGCGCGACTGGAAAGTTACCGCATGGGTGTGGACGAGTATCTATTGAAACCGTTCGACGAGACATTGCTCCTCGCGCGTATCCATAATATATTAGAGAACCGCAAGCGTTATCAGCGGAGATTCTCTATGGAGATGGATGTAGAGGTATTGCAAATGGACGAGGAATCGAGCGACAAGAAGTTCCTGAATCAGATTATGGAGGTGGTGAAGCAAAACTACAAGAACTCGTATTTCGAGGTTGGCGATTTTACCGAGGCGATGGGCGTGAGCAAGAGTTTACTCAACAAGAAGCTGCAAAACCTCACGGGACAGTCGGCTGGGCAGTTTGTACGCAACTACCGCCTCAACATCTCCCGGGAGCTGATCCTGAAAAACCGGGAGACGAAGAACATGAATGTTTCGGAGATTGCGTACGAAGTTGGGTTCAATGATCCGAAATACTTTACCCGTTGTTTTACGAAGCACTTTAATGTGACGCCGAGTAGTTTGTTGGAAGGAGTGTAATATAGGTATCTACGGGTGTTTTTCGTAATCATTTTTTCCTTCCACTCTGTCATTCTTTTTCTGTTTCCGCCTTTCAGAGTAGAAAAGACGGCAGAAAGCCCTATTGTAATGAATAATAAATTTCCTGGGTGTTCACCTCAAAAAAACAAGCTTTTTTACAATTCAGATCAACGTGTAGTACAGTTCGTTTGTGATGTAGTACAGTTGAGTTCGCCGTGTAGTACACTTCATCTTGAACTGTTACACAGTTGGAAAGCAAGTGTACTACACGGTGAGCTCAACTGTACTACACTTTTTAAAGCATTGTAAACAAAAAAGCGGGGATAGTATGCGCACATACTACCCCCGCTTTCCTCGCGTACCTATATAATAACTTTATTCCCTGAGAGGGAACTCTGCATTTTTTACCCAATAAAAAGGGAAAAACGTACAATTATTATACCTATAAATACGCATTATCTGTTGATTTTCAACACAAATATAGCAAAAGCAACTGGAATAACGGTAAAATTAGGAGAAATATAGACAAGTATTTGGTAATTAAATTTGTAACGTTTTTATATGACACCCTGCAAATGGATTAAGGCGACCGATGTCGTCCGTGATTTTATCATTCCCAAGTGAGTACGGACAAGAGCGGAATAAAATACTCTGTACCTAAAACAATTTCCGGCATACTGTAATGATATGTTCAAAAGAAAAAACTATATTTGCACTACAAATTATTAACCAGTTAACTAAAGTATTCATGAGTAGATTTATCAATCCGTTTTCGGATTTTGGATTTAAGTACCTGTTCGGCAGGGAAGTATCAAAAGAGTTATTAATCGAGTTCCTAAACGGTTTGTTCGATGGCGAGCATGTAATAAAGGACCTCAAATTCCTGAAAAATGAACAGTTGCCCGAGTATCCGGAAGGACGGGGTATCATCTTCGATATCTATTGTGAGACTTCCACCGGCGAGTTCATCATCGTAGAGATGCAGGGTCGCACGCATGCCAACTTCAAGGAACGGTCGTTGTACTACATGTCGCGTGGCTTCGTAAACCAAGGAATGAGGGGAAGTGACTGGGAGTTCGACATCAAAGCCGTGTACGGGGTATTTCTCATGAATTTCGTTTTCTCCGGCAACCAAAAGTTGCGCATAGATGTTATTTTAGCAGACAGGGAAACCGGAGAACAGTTTTGCGACAAGTACAGGCAGATCTTCATCTCTTTGCCGCTGTTCGACAAGAATGAGGACGAGTGCCTGACGGATTTTGACAGGTGGATATACGTACTTAAAAATATGGAAATTATGGAACGAATGCCGTTTAAAGCCAGGAAGGCGATCTTCGAGAAGCTCGAAGAGGTTGCCGACCTGCGTACACTTTCGCCCGAAGACCGGGACAAGTATACGCAGAGTGTGAAGGTGTATCGGGACTACCTTGTGACCATGAGAGGTGCCAAAGAAGAAGGGATTGAAGAGGGGATTGAAATAGGTGAGTTAAAAGCCAATAGAGCAAATGCCCGAAGCCTAAAGCAATTTGGTGTAGACATTTCTATCATCATTCAAACGACTGGGCTCACTGCCGAGGAAATCGAGCAACTGTAACTTTTACTATCCCACTCCTTCCAAATATCGAAAGACGAAGAAATAAAGTTCCCGCCAATAGCACCACTATACAGTGAACACTATTGGCGGGAATTATTTTCACCTATCCGCAAATCACTCCCCCAACACTACCTCACCAATATTTCAACAACAAAAAACGTATTTTCTACACCCATTATCCGTTTATCCACTTCAAAAATTCGTTTGTCCACCCTCTACAGAACTCCAGATGCTAAATTTGCATCAACGAATTAAAAACAACATTTTAAAATTTAGTACTATGAGGAAGAATAGAAAGTGGCCGCCTTTCATCCTGGCGGTGTTTACAATCCTTTCGTTTACTGCTTGCGAAGACTGGGGTCAGCAAGACCCACCCGCAGCTAATGACATTTATCCGAAACTGGAACAGGTTGCCAAAATCACTTTCGAGGACGAAGAGTTCGATCCCGAAAGCATGAACTATTACGCTTACACCGATGGAGAAGTAGCCATCGTCGAAGCCGACAAAGACCACGGCAACGTGCTCCATCTCCCCAACGGCTACGCGCGCATATTCAATCCGATGAACAACGTAAAAGTGCAGGAAGCCGTCTCGATGACCTTCTGGATGAAACAGGCCGTACTTACTGATGAAGACGGAAAGACACTCGCTCCCGACCTCGAAGGAGCTATCTTCTCGTTCCAGAACACCAATGGCACACAATGCATGTTCTTCACCGCCAACGGCTGGCTGAAGTACGAAGGCGTTGACGGCCAATACGAAGCCAACAACCCATCGAACATAAAGACAGGTGCGCAAAGTACACAAGGCGAATGGCACTACGTGGCAGTCATCGTGTCGAACACCGGCTACAGCCTCTATGTAGACGGTGAACAACGCATTGACAAGACCGAAACCAACTTCGACATGTCGAAGATCGTACAGTTTATGGCATCTACACCTTATTTATATATAGGCTACGGAAGCGACACGCACACGAGCGAGATGTGGATAGACGATATTACCCTCTACCGCAATAAAATCACGTCCAAGCAAACCAACCGCCCATCGGATGCACAGGAAGAAGCGGATTACCGCAACTACATTACCGTGGGTAGCGAAGACTTTGACTCGGCTTTCTTTGGAGCACAATCTCCGATGGTAAAAATGACAGGTGATGGTACCATACACTGGGGATTCTATAACTATAACGGCGGTACCAGCAGCAACTGGAACAACTGGGTATTGGTACTGACCAACGGTATTGAATTCAACAAAGAAGGATATTCCGAACATTTTGTACTCCGTTCTGACGCCTGGGGATGGGGAGACAGCAATTATAATGGCGACAAGATTGTAAGTCCATTTGACTGGGGTATATTCTGCTCCATGATGGACGGCGCTTATGTGGACATGACCTTGAAACGTGTGGGCAACACCATGACTATGCAAACGTATATTTACGGCACCGACGGCAAGACATACGACTATCAGTTCTCCTATACAGGCGCATTAGAAGAAACCATTGGTGTATTCCTAACGATCGATCATTCTTACCTGAAGATAGATGCCGAATCGGTACTCGTCAATGGCGATATTTACGGTGAAAGCTCGTATATCGTGGGCAACACAGACTGCTCTACCCCGTGGTGGTCGGCATTCTCCAAGTTCACCAAGTTCGACAAGAAATCTCCGTATCCTTTGGTATATGCTTTCTACAACCACAACGGCGGTAGCAAGGATAACTTCAAGAACTGGCTGATCTGTGCAACGAACGGTGTAGACAGAGGCGGCGACGGTTATGCCGAATACTACGTGCTTCGTTCTGATGCTTACGGATGGGGAAGTCTGTACAGTGGAGATAACATCACCAGTCCATTCAACTGGGATACGTTCTGTGCCGATATGGACGGTGCATACGTACGCGTCATTCTCCAATACAGCGGCACTAAGCTGACTCAGACGGTCAAGATACGCCGTACCGACGGCACGATGGTGGGCGACTACATCTTTGTCTGCCCGGGCATTACCGGTGACTTGGGCTTCTTCCTCCTGTGCGAAGGATCTTACCTCGACATACGGGCGGTGGGCTACATGCCTTTCTGGAGCAATATTCAACAATAAACTTAGAATCTGATAAGTATGAAGAATAAGAAAACGAATCACAAAGCGACCGGGAATATCATTTCCCGGCTGCTTCTGACAATAGCTTTCGTGCTGGCCGGACAAGCGATATGGGCACAGTCAAAGACAGTGACCGGTGTTATTAAAGACACCACGGGCGAAACCGTTATCGGCGCCAGCATCAAGGAAAAAGGTACGAACAATGGTACCATCAGCGACATGGATGGTAACTTCAAGATGAATGTTAGCAGCGACAAGGCTGTGTTACAGATTTCATTCGTGGGCTACAAGACACAGGAAATCGCCCTGGCAGGTAAGACTTCTATAACAGTTGTTATGCAGGACGACAGCGAAGTGCTGGACGAAGTGGTGGTCGTAGGTTACGGTCAGCAGAAGAAGGAAAGCGTTGTGGGAGCCATCTCACAGGTTTCATCCAAAGAGTTGCTCCAATCGCCCGCCGCCAACGTATCGCAAGCCATTGCCGGTAAAATCTCCGGTGTCATCACGTCGCAGACTTCCGGCGCTCCGGGTTCGGACGATACGCAGATCTTCATCCGCGGTCGCGCCACGTTTGCAGGCGACGCACAGCCGCTCGTATTGGTGGATGGTGTGGAACGTTCGTTCTCACAGATTGCTCCGGACGATATCGAAACCATCTCCGTATTGAAAGATGCGTCGGCCACAGCCGTTTACGGTGTGCGTGGTGCGAATGGTGTGATGTTGATTACCACCAAGCGTGGCAGGGAGCAGAAACCGGAAGTGAGCCTCACGGCCAACTGGCAGATGCAGAGTCCTACCCGCAAGGATACCTACCTCAACTCCTACCAGTCGGTAAGCCTGCTCGAAGAAGCGCTTGCCAACGACGGACTTCCTTCACAGTTCAGCGCCGGCGACCTCGAAATGTTCCGCAAATCGAGTGCAGGTGAACTGAGCGATCTCGATGCCATACTCTACCCCAATGTGGACTGGTACGACGAAGTGCTGAGAAGCTATGCACCCGCACAACGCTACAACGTAAGTGTACGCGGTGGTACGAAGCGCATGCGTTACTACACCTCGGCCGAACTCTACGATCAGAAAGGGATGATCAAGGAACTCAGCAACGACAAGTACGGCAACTCATCCAGCCCCAGTTTCCGTCGTTACGCCTTCCGTGCCAATATGGACTTGTTCCTCACCACCGACCTGACGCTCTCTGTCAACTTCGGTACACGTTACGAAGAACGTGCCGGTTCCACTACCAACGAAACGGCTACATACAGCGGTATATTCTATGCCATGAATCATACTCCGGGCTGGCTGTTCCCTGTATCTACCGTGGTACAAAACGGTGAAAAGCAACAGACCATCTACGGGGGTAGCTCACAATACCAGTATAATATAGTAGGTATATTGGCTAATACCGGTTACTACAGAGCCACCAACACCATCAATGAAACCAACTTCATCGTAGACTACAAGATGGGCTGGCTCACCGAAGGTCTGAGTGCCAAAGGTATGCTCTCGTTCGACTACGACTCGTACAACCAACGCAACTACACGGCTTCCTTCGCTACGTATGAGTTGAACGACCGCAGCAACTACGGAGATATCGATGCGTACAACCGCTTCAACACCGACGGCGAGCTGAGCGGTTCGCAATCACAGCGAGCCGTCTACAAACTCTACATGGAAGCACAGTTGAACTATGCACGTAAATTCGGTAAGCACGACGTGACCGCCATGATGCTGTACAACCAGAACGACTATCGCGAGAACTCCAATCTGGCCGAACGCTATCAGGGACTCGTAGGTCGTGCCACTTACGGCTACGACGACCGCTACCTGGCCGAAGTAAACTTCGGTTACAACGGTTCCGAGAACTTCATGAGAGGCCAGCGTTTCGGTTTCTTCCCGGCATTCTCTTTGGGATGGCGCATCAGCAACGAAGAATTCATGCAGGGCGCTTCCGACTGGTTGAACAACCTGAAACTCCGCGCTTCTTACGGAGAGGTCGGTAACGATGTCTATAAGATAAACAACGTAAAACAACGCTTCCTCTACGAAGAGAAGTGGAACCAGATCAGCAACGACTACGTATTCGGAACCACGGCCGTAGCAGGTATCTACGAAAGCCAGTATCCCAACTACGGTGTAACCTGGGAACGCGCCCGCAAGTACAACATCGGTTTGGAGTTCGGTCTGTTCAACGGACTGCTGAACGGTAACATCGACGTCTTTTACGAAAAACGTAACGATATTCTGACTGAGTACCTCACCCGTCCGCAATGGGTAGGTGTAACAATGGCTGCCGGTAACCTGGGCGAAACCAAGAACAAGGGTTACGAAATAGAACTGAAGCACAACAACCGCATCGGTAAAGATTTCAGTTACAACGTAGGGCTTACTTACTCGTTTGCCAAGAACGAAATCATCAACAAGAACGAACCTGCATTGATGACTGAGTACCGCAAGCGCGAAGGGCATCCCATCGGACAGTACTACGGACTTATATGCGATGGTTTCGTGACACAAGCCGACATCAACAGCGGAACCCTGCCGGTATCGACCTTCGGTAACGTGCAAGTGGGCGACCTGAAATACCGCGACATGAACAAGGACGGCTTCATGGACGAGCGCGACGAAACCTTCATCGGTTACAGCGATGTTCCCGAAAACACTTACGCACTCTCACTGGGCGCCAACTACAAAGGTTGGGGATTCAGCGTCATGTTCCAGGGTGTGGACCACGTGAGCCGCTATTACGATGCCGAAGCCATGTATGCTTTCATTGACGGCGGTAAGGTGAAAGAGCACCACCTGGATCGTTGGAACCCGGCAAAGACAGAAGCAGAGAATCTGGCAAGCGCCAAGGACCCGCTGCTCCACTACGACAGCTACGGCGACCATAACCAGCGTTCGAACTCATTCTTCCTGAAAAACGGTGCGTTCATGCGTCTGAAGAACATTGAGTTGAGCTATACCCTGCCTGTTAAATGGAGCAAGGTAGCCGGCATGAGCGATTGCCGCCTCTACGTCAATGCCAACAACCTGATTACATGGGATAACCTCGACGGTTTGTGCGACCCGGAAAGCAATGGTTCCAACCGCTATCCGATTATGAAGACTGTGAATTTTGGTGTTAACATTAAATTCTGATAAACCATGAAGAAAGCATTATTATACAGCATTTTCGCCTTAGGCGTTGCTTCCACCACCCTCACTTCGTGTGAAGATATGTTCGGCGGCTTCCTCGACAAACAGCCCAGTAACGAGCTGACAGGCGAAGAGGTGTTCAGCGACTGGAGCATGATGAAACAGTTCCATCTCGATACGTACAACTTCCTGCGTCACGGCGCTGCCCGCATCAACGCTTCGTGGCTCGATTCGGCAACCGATCTGGCCGAGACAAGCTATGCCGTAGCAGGTACACGCACTACTTTTAATATCGGTAACTATTACGGTAATGGCGGTGCAGCCGAGCTCAAAGATACATGGGAGCACTACTACCGCGGTATCCGCAAGTGCAACATGATATTGACCCGCATCGAAGATGTCCCTAAAGACCCAAGTCTCACGGAAGATACCTACAAACAGGACAAAACCAACTATATATCAGAAGCACGCTTCCTGCGCGCCTGGTTCTATTGGGAAATGTTCCTGCGCTACGGTCCGGTACCCATTGTAAAGGAAGTACTCGACCCCAACGGCGACCTGCTGAGCAACTATAAAACCCGTCCGTCATTGAAAGAATATGTGGTGGACTTCATCCTCACCGAACTGAAAGAGTGTGAAAACGGATTGATGGACCACGCCAACGCATCCAAAGCGACGTATGCCGGACGCATCAGTCAACCGATGGCTAATGCGCTTTACTCTCGCATCATGCTCTACATGGCAAGCGACCGTTTCCGTAGCGAGTCGGGCATCACCTGGCAACAAGCTGCCGATGCTTCCAAAGATTTCTTTACCAAATACGGTTCGAACTTCGGACTGATGCAGGGTACAGACGCTAAGACAGCGCTCACCAATGCATGGCTGCTGACTCCCTACACGGAAGCAAACAATGAAATGATATTCTACCGCAACGACGGAACCGTCGGTTGGAGCAGGATAGAAGTAGACACACCGGTAGGCGAAGGTGGTTTAGGCGGTCTTTGTCCGTCACAGAACTTAGTAGATATGTATGACATGCAGGACGGCAGTTCTCCCTTTGCCGAATACGATGCCACAGGCGCACCCGTTTACAAGAGCGACGGCATCACTCCGGGTATCAACGCAGCCAGCGGATACAGCGAAGCCAACATGTGGGCCAATCGTGACGGACGCTTAAAAGCATCTATCCTGACTCACGGTACAAGCTGGGGCAACGGAGTGATTAATGTCATCAAAGGACAGCGGGACAATCCGGTGGGAAATACCTACGCTACTCCTACAGGTTACTACGTACGCAAGTACATCCCCGAAACCATTCTGAGCGCCGACCACTCCGGTAACTCCCGTCGCCTCTGGACCATCATCCGCTACGCAGAAATCTTGCTAAATTATGCGGAAGCGATGAACGAAGTAAACGGCCCGAGCCAGGAAGTGTACGACGCACTCGACCAGATTCGCCATCGTGCTGGCATCACAGGCAATGTGAGCAGCCGCACGGATCTGAACACCAAAGAGAAGATGCGCAACTTCATCCGTAAGGAACGCGCCGTGGAACTCGCTTTCGAAGAACACCGCGTTTGGGATGTGCGCCGCTGGAATGTAGCCGAAGACGCTTTGGCACGCAACATCATCGGTATCGATGTAGCCGCCAACGGCACCATCACCCGTAAACAGGCTCAGAAGCGTGTGTTCCAAAGCAAGATGTACCTTTATCCTATACCCGAAGGGGAATACTGGAAGACAGGTATTGAGAATAATCCGGGTTGGTAACCCCATCAATCATTTGAAAGAATATGTATAATATGAAGAATCATATCATAGACAAATATGCGGCAATAGGACGAATCCTGTTGCTGGGAATGCTGCTCTTCATGGCTGCTCCGATGTGGGCACAGCACAGCGGGCAGACATTGAAAGGACGTATTGTAGACAGTGAGGGCAACCCGATAGTAGGCGCGGTGGTGAACATTGCCGAGCAAAGCCGCATCGCACTCTCCGATACTCAGGGCTTTTTCCATCTGAAAGATGTGAGAGCTTCCGACGAGATCTGCGTAAGCAGCATTGGTTATAAGAATGCACAAGTGCGTGCCGAATTCAGCGACGACTTCAAGGTGGTATTGGAATCGGACTTAGACGAATATCTGCACACCATGCCTGTGGCCTTTGGTCGCAAACCCATGAAACTGATGACGGAAGCTACTTCCGTAGTAACCGGCGAAGAGTTGCAGAAGCACCCCATCACCGTGTTGCAGAACGCATTCACCTCTACCGTAACAGGCGTAGAGACATACGAATGGTCCAGCGAACCGGGTTGGACGGAAACAGCTATGTACATCCGCGGTATCCGCACAATGAACAGCGCTGCCCGCGCCCCGCTGGTGATTGTCGACAACGTAGAACGTGATCTTTCGTTCCTCGATGCATTCCCTATCGAGAACATTACTATCCTGAAAGATGCAGCCGCCACAGCTATCTACGGTATGCGCGGCGCTAACGGCGCTATCCTGGTGACTACCAAACGTGGTCAGGCAGGTAAAACGATGATTGACTTCACACAAGAGGTAGGCTTCCAGATGTTGAGCAACAAGATGGAAACACAGAACTCCTACAACATGGCGCTGACCCGCAACCGTGTGAAGTATCTGGACGGCAACGATCCGGTGTACTCGCAAGAGCAGATTGAGAAATACCGCATCGTATCCGAAGGTGGAGAACTCGACGGCATGGACAAGTACCGCTACTTTAACACGAACTGGTTCAACGAATTGTACCGTGAAACGGCTCCGACATACAAAACCAACCTGCAAATCAGCGGTGGTAACGACCGTGCCCGTTACTATGTATCATTCTCTTATCTCCGTCAGGAAGGTATGTGGAACGACAAATGGACCAATTACAACGAGAACTACAACACAGGTCATACGCTGAACCGCTACAACCTGCGTTCGAACATCGACATTGACGTGACAAAGCACCTGAACGTATCGCTCGACCTGGGCGGACGTATCGATAACATCACGCAGCCTACCACACCGGTATTCAACCTGACAACGTTCGGTGCGGTAGAAGCCAATCCGATGGAGCCCGTTTATTGCCCTAACGGCGAAGTGTACGCATCGAGCACGGCCAACAATGCCGGTCGCCTGCTAGCTGCTTCGGGACAGGAAAAGAACCGTCGCCGCAACCTGTACTCAACGTTGAATGTAAATGGCGATTTAAGTCCGATTCTGGAAGGTTTGAAAGTATATGCTACCGTCAGCTTCGATGCGTACGAGGTGTTTGAATCTACACAGTTCAACAACATCAACACGTACTCATACGACTACACAAACACAGCGGTTACAGATGTGAGCCAGTTCACTTACACAAAGACCAATACATATTCGGCATTGACCGACCCAACGGCTAATCAGCGTGCCCACTACTACAATCTGAACTTACTGGGGGGATTGAATTACGTGAACGACTTCGGCAAGCATCATGTAGATGCACGCGCTTTTGCACGCGCTTACCGTAATCAGAACAACGCCATCGAAAGTACGCGTTACTACCAATCGGCCAACCGTTTCCTTTCTTACAATGGTCAGCTGAACTACAATTACGCCAACCGGTATGTATTGTCCGGTAACATCTCGCGCATGGCTTGCGATAACTTCAGCGAAGACGAGCGTTGGGGTACTTTCTACGGCGGGTCACTGGGTTGGGTAGCTTCCGAAGAATCATGGTTGAAGGGCAAGAACATCAGTCTGCTGAAACTGCGCGGTTCGTACGGTCGTTCCGGTCAGTCGAACACAGGTGGCGGACGTTATGCTTACCAGAACACCTACGGTTCGGCAACAGGTTATTCATTCGGTTACTCCGGTTCGTATGTCAGCGGATTCTCTGAAACAATGGCCGGAAACAAAAACAACAAATGGGAAATATCCGACATGGTGAACATCGGTCTTGACTTCGACTTCTGGCAAAAGAAGTTGTACGGTACGGTAGATGTATTCAAGGAATGGCGTTCGAACATCCTCGTGGCACGTTCCAGTGTACCTTCCATGCTGGGCATCTCCGTATCGAGAGACTCGTACGGTAAAGCAGAGACCAAAGGTTTTGAAGCGACCATCGGACACCGTAACAACATCGGCAAGTTCAATTACTATATAGAAGGTATGGTGACGTACAACACCAACAAGATTACCGAAATGGACGAAACGGAGCCGAACGTGGAATGGCAGCGCAAGACGGGCAACCGTATTTACGACTACACTTCGGTAGCTTCTTTGTATGAAGGTGCATTCAACAACGGCGTGGGTGGTTGGAACCGTTACAAGTTCGTGCAGTGGGCAAGCGATGCCAACCTGATTGCTACCAGCAAGGAAGATGCCATCGCTCATCCGGAGAAGTATCCGTATCACTCGGCATCTAACGGTAATCAACCGCTGGGTACAGCCGTATTCAAAGACTTGAACGGCGATCGCGTGATCGACGAAAACGATATGATTCCCGATACGTACACCATCATCCCGGAATTGATACCGACAGTGAACGTCGGTTTCGAATACAAAGGTTTCGATGCGCGTGCCGTATTTACTGCTTATCTGAACCGTGATGTGTTCCTTTCTCCGGCTGTGGCATGGTCCGGTTGGGGTAACATGGGTACACACGAGGTGGTGAATGTTTGGGGTTACTACACAGACGACCCGACAGACCCGCGTAACGTCAATGCCAAGTATTCGCGCCCCACGTATGGTAGCTACAACGCTATCGACAGCGACCGCAGTACGGGCACATACCAGAATGATATCTGGATTGTGAACGGCAACTTCCTCTCCTTGCGTAACATTGAAGTCGGTTACTCGCTGCCG
This sequence comes from Bacteroides sp., assembly GCA_031554665.1. Classification (GTDB taxonomy): domain Bacteria; phylum Bacteroidota; class Bacteroidia; order Bacteroidales; family Bacteroidaceae; genus Bacteroides. The sequence goes on from JAVBVA010000091.1 coordinate 50,333, forward strand.
AAACGTCTCATTGCAAAGGCAAACCTGACGAAGTGCCGCCTCTACTTCAACGGATATAACCTGTACACCTGGAGCAATGTGCCGAAGGGATTAGACCCTGAAAAGCCCATGAGCTACTGCTGGTGGTATCCTAAAACACGTACGTTTACGTTTGGTATAAACGTTGGTTTCTAATCAATGAAAAACAAGTAAATTATGAAGACTATTTTTAAATATATGGCAGCCGCACTCTTCACAGTAAGTTTCACCGCTTGCAGCGACTTTCTGGACAAGGAAGTGGACTTGACGTTGGACGAGGAGCAGGTGTTCGAGAAGTTCGAAAACACACGCGGCTATTTGGCAAACATCTATACGTATCTGCCCGATGCATTCGTAGGATATGGCGACGGACAGTTCCGTGGCGCTTCCCGCGACTGTATGACGGACAATGCGCTCTCTTTCTGGAGTGTACATTACTATCACAGTGTGCTGACCGATGCGTATTCGGCAGCCAATCATAAGTTTGCTGCCGATTTCTGGCCGAAGAACTTCAAAGGCATCCGTGCAGCCAACTCATTCCTGAAGAATGCCCGCCTCAGTGTGGTAAAGAATAAGGTAACCAGCGACGACGACAATCATCTGTACGACCGTTACATGGCCGAAGCCCGTCTGCTCCGCGCCATCTTCCACTTCGACCTTGCCAGTTGGTTTGGCGATATCCCTATCGTGGGCGATGACGAAAACGGTGTGCCCATCATCTTTGAATTTACCAATCCGGGAGCCATGAACCAACCACGCACCGGTTTTGCCGAAGCGATGGAATGGATTGTTGCCGAATGCGACAAGGTGAAAGATGTACTCCCCTTCCGTTATGGACAGGAAGAGCTGAACTGGGGTCGTGTAAACGGCGCTGCTGCCTATGCGCTGAAATCACGGGCGTTGCTGTACCGCGCTTCGGCTTTGCACAACCCGAGCAACAACGCCACCTGGTGGAAAGAAGCTGCCGATGCTGCCAAGGCTTTCATCGAAAAGAACAGCAAGCAAAGCAATCCGTACAAGCTCTATACCACCGCGACCAACAACACCGATGAGAACTATTACCAGTGTTTCGTCTCTACGCCGCACTTGAACAACGAGTACATCCTCAGCCGTTCGGAATGGACTACACGCGAAATCGAGTTGTTCCTCGCTCCTTGCGGTTTCAAGGGTTCGGTGGCATCGACCGGTCGTACCAATCCTACTCAGAACTTAGTGGATAGCTACGAGATGAAGAACGGTTTACCTATCGATGACCCCAACTCGGGTTACAACGAGCAGAACCCATATGCCAACCGCGACCCACGTTTGGAGCAGACTATTCTGCATCACGGTTCGGTTTGGGGCGACCCCGTACAGGACGAACAGCGCAAAGTGGATGTGACGTATGGCACCGGTCAGGACTATCAGGAACTTCACGGCGGTACGCTGACGGGATATTACACAAAGAAATTCCTGAATAATATGTCTTTCAAGAGCCCAACGAACTATACGCATGCTTGTCCTATCTTCCGCTATGCCGAGATTCTGCTGAATGCAGCCGAAGCCATCAATGAGAGCGAAGGTCCTGCAAACGCTTATCAGTATGTCAATCAGGTACGTGCCCGTGTGGGTATGCCGCCTTACAGTGGTAAGACGAAGGAGCAACTCCGCGAACGTATCCGCAACGAACGCCGCATCGAACTGTGCTTCGAAGACCATCGTTTCATGGACGAACGTCGTTGGAAGTTGTTCGAAGGAAAGACGGTTGCTTCGGAAAAGAGCGAACCTACTTACAAGCAGGTGTACAATCTGTATGGCGTAACGGTCACTCCCGAGCAGAGCACGGTATATACTTACGGTGCGGCGCAGATGCACAAAACACGCGCATTCAACGCTCCGAAGAACTATTACTTCCCCATACCGAACGACGAAATCAAACGTCTGCCGAATCTGAAACAGAACTCCGGTTGGGAAATGTCGGCTACGAGCAGTAGTGAAGCGTCTGGTGAATAATAAATCCCTCAGGAAGTGAATTCCCTCAAGAAGCGAACTCCCTTGCCGTCGGTTTCAACCGACGGATTATAAAACAGGAGCGAAGCGACTTTCCTCTGTGGGTTTTAACCCCAGGTTTCTGATTGACAAGGCTATATCAAGCCTGGGGTTAAAACCCACAGAGGAATAAATGATTATTAATTGCTACGCAAACCGTCGGTTGAAACCGACGGCAAGGGAGTTCGCTTCCTGAAGGTTTCGCCACTTATGGCTTTCTTATTGTGCTTTATATATTTACTTGTAAAAGTTTAAAAGCTTAATCAAATAAAATTAATTGTATGAAACTAAATAAATTGTTTTATAGCATCATGCTGGGATGCGCCACGCTCATCGGCCTAACAGCCTGCAACGACGATGAAAACGAAAACGGTGTGTTTACTTTGGATGCACCCGTCATCGAAAACATTGAAGTGCCCTCAGCAACGGCAAGCGCCCATGTGAATGTTTCGCAAAGCGACCTGGAATCGGGTGCAGTCAGAGTCATGACCTATGGCTTCTGCTACAGCACTTCCCCGGCTCCTACCATCTACAAAAGCACCGTTTCTTCCTATCTTAATGAAGAAGGAGTTTCCCGCCCGGTACTTCCCGATAACAGCGGAAACATCTCTGCTACAATCACCGGTTTGGAAAACAACACGGTATATTATGTACGTGCTTTTGCCACCCTTTACCCTAACGGAGTGGTTTACTCGGAAGAAGTCAGCTTCACCACATCCGCCGGTGCTGTGCCGACTGAATTAGAAAGCTACGTCGCTCCCACGTATGCCGACAACTATACCAGCTTTGCCGGATGGGCACAACGCAACCAGTGGAACTTAGCCAACGTGCACGACCCAAGTGTAATGAAAGCCGATGACGGATATTATTATATGTATCAGACGGATGCTTCGTACGGCAATGCGCACGACGGACACGGGCACTTCCATGCCCGCCGCTCGAAAGACCTCGTCAACTGGGAATACCTCGGCGCAACCATGAACGACTCACCCGCCTGGGTAAAAACCAAGCTGAACGAGATACGCGCTGCACAGGGATTGGCTCCGATTGACAATCCGTCGTACGGTTACTGGGCGCCCGTAGCCCGCCGCGTATCAGCCGGAAAATACCGCATGTACTACTGCATCGTGGTCAACAACTTCATCAAAACAGGTGCGCTGAGCGAAGACAAGAACTTCGACAATTCATGGACGGAACGCGCTTTCATCGGAATGATGGAGACGACTAACCCGGCCGGCAACACCTGGGAAGACAAAGGATACGTTGTTTGCTCATCGACCGACCGGGAAATGGATTGGTCGCGCTCGTCGCTCAGCGATTGGTCGGGCTATTTCAAGTGGAATGCCATCGACCCGTCATACATCATCGACAAGAGCGGTGAGCACTGGCTGATTTACGGTTCCTGGCACAGTGGAATCGTAGCCATGCAACTCGATGCCTCAACCGGCAAGCCGCTGAAAACATTAGGCAACCCGTGGGACACTTCTGCCCTGCCCGATTACGGTCAGCTCGTTGCCACCCGTACGGCAGGCAACCGCTGGCAAGGTTCGGAAGCGCCGGAAATCATTTACAACCCGGCTACCGAATACTACTACATGTTCCTGGCGTACGACGAACTTTCAGTAGCCTACAATACCCGCGTGGTACGCTCAAAAAACATCACCGGCCCGTACCTCGGCATCGACGGAACAAACGTAACCAATGGCGGTAATGCCCTTCCGGTAGTAACACATCCCTATAAGTTCAGCAACAGCGACGGATGGGTAGGAATCTCCCACTGTGCCATCTTCGACGATGGTAACGGCAACTGGTTCTACGCCTCGCAAGGTCGCCTGCCGAAAGACATAGCCAGTATCAACGCCAGCAACGCGGTCATGATGGGGCAGGTACGCAGCATCCGCTGGACAGCAGATGGTTGGCCGGTAGTGATGCCCGAACGTTACGGCGCCGTTCCGAAGGTAGAGATCAAAGAAAGCGAACTGCTCGGCAATTGGGAGCACATCGACCTGGGATATAGTGCAGGCAATCAGAAGGTATCTTCCACCATGACCCTCGCAGCCGACCATACCATCACTGCCGGAACCTGGAAAGGTGCAACCTGGAGCTATGATGCCGCCAACCAGGTACTGACTGCCAACGGCGTGCAACTCTACCTGCAACGGGAAGCCGACTGGGAAGCTACTCCGCGCACGCATACCATTGTATATGCAGGATATACAACCAGCAAAACGTACTGGGGCAAGAAGAGCAAATAATACCCGGATTCGATTATTAGTATGCAAACTTATCTCCCTCGTAGAGTAAAATACCCTTACTCTACGAGGGAGCTTGTTTTGCTCTACGAGGGTCGATGTTAAAGATGCACATCTTATGCAGTACGAGATGTACATCTTATACAGTCAAAGATGTACATGTTATGCTGCATAAGATGTACATCT
>JAVBVA010000126.1:0-31422 GCA_031554665.1 Bacteroides sp.
ATTCCGAACAGAGAAGTTAAGCCTTGTCACGCCGATGGTACTGCGTAATAGTGGGAGAGTAGGTAGCCGCCATCTTTACAAAAGCCCTTTCGTACAATTATAAGTACGGAAGGGCTTTTTTGCTTTGGAAAAGTCAATAAATTGACAAAAGTGAGTTTTTTAAAACAGGGTTGGACTAATATTTATTGGCAGATTGTGTGGGTTTGAGGAATATTATTCGTATCTTTGTCGCCCGAATTATATCCGTTCTACTAAATTAATGCAGCTTTGGGAAAGTTTGATAAATACAAGATAGACCTGAAAGGTATGCAAGCAGACTCGGTTAAGTATGAGTTTGTGCTGGACAACCTTTTCTTTGCTCACATTGATGGCCCTGAAGTTCAGAAAGGGAAAGTCAACGTGACAGTGACAGTAAAGAAGACTGCACGCGCTTTTGAGTTGCATTTCCTGACTGAGGGAATGGTGTGGGTGCCATGCGACCGATGTTTGGATGAAATGGAACAAACAGTTACTTCGACAGATAAGTTGATGGTGAAGTTTGGCCGTGAATATGCCGAGGAAGGCGATAACCTGATTGTGATTCCTGAGGAGGAAGGCGAAATCAATGTGGCTTGGTTCATGTATGAATTTATCGCACTTTCTATTCCAATGAAGCATGTACATGCTCCGGGGAAGTGCAACAAAGGTATGACAGGTAAACTCAGCAAGCACCTGAGGACAAGTGCAAGCGAGGAAGAAGGAGAAGAGGGATTCGAACCGGAAGGCGTCGACATGGTCGGGGAAGAACCGGAAGAAGAACAAACTGATCCGCGTTGGAATGAATTAAAGAAAATATTAGATAATAATTAAAGTTTAAAAAAATGGCACATCCTAAGAGAAGACAATCAAAGACTAGAACAGCTAAGAGAAGAACTCATGATAAGGCTGTAGCGCCTACATTGGCTATCTGCCCGAACTGTGGCGAATGGCATGTATATCATACTGTATGCGGCGCTTGCGGTTACTATAGAGGTAAACTCGCTATCGAAAAAGAAGCAGCTGTATAGTTGACTTACGCTTATCGGATGCCGGAGGCTCTTTTGCCTCCGCTCCGCTTTAAGTAATGCTAATTAAAACAGATTGAATGGAAAAGATAAATGCAGTAATCACAGGAGTTGGCGGATATGTGCCTGATTATGTTTTGACAAATGATGAATTGTCGAAAATGGTAGATACCAACGATGAATGGATTATGACACGTATTGGGGTGAAGGAAAGGCGCATCTTGAATGAAGAAGGGCTGGGAACCTCGTATATGGCACGTAAGGCGGCCAAGCAATTGATGCAAAAAACGGATGCTAATCCGGATGATATTGATTTGGTGATTGTTGCTACCAGCACTGCTGACTACCATTTCCCTTCTTGTGCTTCTATCCTTTGCGATAAACTCGGACTCAAAAATGCGTTTGCCTTTGATATGCAGGCTGCATGTAGTGGTTTCTTGTTTGCATTGGAAACAGCTGCCAGCTTTGTGCGTTCGGGAAGGTATAAGAAAGTAATTATTGTCGGGGCAGACAAAATGTCGTCAATGGTAGATTATACGGATCGTGCTACATGCCCGATCTTTGGCGATGGCGCTGCTGCATTCATGATAGAACCTACTACCGAAGAGTTCGGTATTTTGGATTCATTATTGAGAACAGATGGAAAAGGTCTGCCATTCTTGCACATGAAAGCAGGTGGTTCGGTATGTCCTCCCTCTTATTTTACGGTCGACAATAAAATGCATTATATCTATCAGGAGGGAAGAACAGTATTCAAATATGCTGTATCCAATATGTCGGATGTAAGTGAAGCGATCGCGAAACGAAATGGGTTAGGAAAGGACGATATAACTTGGGTGGTTCCCCACCAGGCCAATATGCGCATCATTGATGCAGTGGCCAACCGGATGGAGCTTCCGATTGAAAAAGTGCTTGTTAATATCGAACGCTATGGTAACACGAGTGCCGGGACATTACCTCTTTGTATCTGGGACTTTGAAAGCAAGCTGAAAAAAGGTGATAATATCATCTTTACTGCATTCGGTGCCGGGTTCACTTGGGGAGCCGTGTATGTGAAATGGGCTTATGACGGACAAAAGTAAATATTTACCGATATACAAATCAAACGCATCTTATTTCGATTCGATGCGTTTTTTTGTCTAAACGAATAAGAAATGCATAAAGCTGGATTTGTAAATATAGTAGGCAACCCAAATGTAGGGAAATCGACACTGATGAACCTGTTGGTCGGAGAACGTATCTCAATAGCTACATTCAAAGCGCAGACAACAAGGCACCGGATTATGGGTATCCTCAATACGGAGGAGATGCAAATCGTCTTCTCGGATACTCCGGGGGTTCTGAAACCTAATTATAAATTGCAGGAGTCTATGCTGAATTTCTCGCATTCGGCACTGACGGATGCGGATGTACTGTTGTATATGACTGATGTGGTAGAGACTCCGGATAAAAATAGTGAGTTTATCGCAAAGGTGCAGCAAGTACAGGCGCCGGTCCTTTTATTGATCAACAAGATTGACTTGATTGATCAGGATAAATTAGTGGCGCTGGTGGAGGGCTGGAAAGAATTATTGCCGCAAGCTGAGATTATCCCCATTTCGGCTACTTCGAAGTTCAATGTAGATTATGTGTTGAAACGGGTAAAGGAGCTGTTGCCTGATTCGCCTCCTTATTTTGATAAGGATCAATGGACCGACAAGCCAGCGCGGTTTTTCGTGAATGAAATTATTCGTGAAAAGATTCTTTTGTATTATGACAAGGAGATCCCTTATTCGGTAGAGGTTCTGGTGGAGCTCTTCAAAGAGGAAGCCAAGAAGATTCATATCCGGGCGGTAATCTATGTAGAGCGGGATTCGCAGAAAGGTATTATTATAGGTAAGCAGGGAAAAGCTCTGAAAAAGGTGGCAACGGAAGCTCGTCGCGAGCTGGAACGCTTTTTCGGGAAAACAATCTTTCTGGAAACTTATGTAAAGGTAGACAAGGATTGGCGCAATTCGGAGAAGGAATTGCGTAACTTTGGATATCAATTGGATTAAATGAATTCGTGCGGCTGTGACAGTCGTACTTAAAAAAAACAATATGTATCTATGGGAAATTTAGTAGCAATCGTAGGACGTCCCAACGTGGGAAAGTCGACTTTGTTTAATCGTCTGACAAAAAGCCGGCAGGCGATTGTGAACGACGAAGCTGGAACTACCCGTGACAGACAGTATGGCAAGTCGGAGTGGGTTGGAAAGGAATTCTCTGTGGTAGATACCGGTGGTTGGGTGGTAAACTCGGACGATGTGTTCGAGGAAGAGATCCGCAAACAGGTGTTGGTGGCTGTGGATGAAGCTGATGTGATTCTGTTTGTTGTAGATGTAATGAACGGGGTGACGGATTTGGATATGCAGGTGGCTTCTATTTTGCGCCGGGCAAAGAGCCCGGTAATTTTGGTAGCCAACAAGACGGATTCCAATGAGCTGCAATACAATGCCCCTGAGTTTTATAGTTTGGGAGTTGGCGATCCTTATTGCGTATCGGCTATGACCGGTAGCGGAACCGGAGAATTGCTGGACTTACTCGTCAGTAAATTCAAGAAAGAGTCAGAAGAGATTCTGGATGAGGAGATCCCCCGTTTTACGGTGGTTGGACGGCCAAATGCCGGAAAATCGTCCATTGTCAACGCCTTTATTGGCGAAGACCGGAATATTGTAACTGAAATAGCCGGTACAACACGCGACTCGATTTACACCCGGTACAACAAGTTTGGTTTTGATTTTTATCTGGTAGATACAGCGGGCATCCGTAAGAAAAACAAGGTGGTGGAAGATTTGGAATATTATTCCGTCGTACGCTCTATCCGCGCTATCGAAGGGGCGGATGTGTGTATCTTAATGATTGATGCAACCCGTGGTATTGAGAGTCAGGACTTGAATATATTCTCATTGATTCAGAAAAATCAGAAAGGCATGGTAGTCGTAGTCAACAAATGGGACCTGGTGGAGGAAAAGACGGCTAAAGTGATGAAGACATTTGAAGATGCCATTCGTTCACGGTTTGCTCCGTTTACGGATTTTCCGATTGTGTTTGGCTCAGCCCTGACCAAGCAACGCATCTTAAAGGTGCTTGAAGAGGCTCGGGCTGTATACGAAAACCGGATGGTGCGTATACCTACCGCGCGTTTGAATGAAGAAATGTTGCCGCTTATCGAGGCGTATCCTCCTCCTGCGACAAAGGGTAAGTATATAAAAATCAAATATGTAACCCAGTTGCCCAATACGCAGGTCCCGTCATTTGTGTTTTTCGCTAACTTGCCGCAATATGTGAAGGAGCCTTACAAACGCTTCCTGGAAAATAAGATGCGCGAGAAGTGGAATTTGTCCGGAACTCCCATACATATTTATATCCGGCAGAAATAAAAATACTGGATAGAGCAAATAAAGATGGTCAAACTGATAAGGTCTGGCCATTTTTTATTGTCCGATTTTTCAAATAAATAGGGTAATAATGCTTTAATCTGAAAGTTATCTTTATATTTGCGTTGTAAGATAATTTTGTAAGAAAGGTATGGGGGAAGAAAAATTGGAATTGTTGTTGGTAGATGACCATAGTCTAATTCTGGAAGGAATAAAACGGGTGTTGAGCCGGATATCTGAAGTAGTTGTGGCCAATGCGGTGACAGATGGTGAAACGGCAGCTAAACTTATTGAAGCACGTGATTATGATATCTATATTCTGGATATTAGTTTGCCTGGTAATTTGTCTGGATTTGATCTGATTGACTTGATTCATGAGGTGAATGAGGATGCGCGCATCATTGTCAGTACGATGCATGATGAGGTGTGGGTGGTGAATCGGTTGATTAAGCAAGGCGTTAATGCGGTGATTCTTAAGTCTTCGGCTTCGTGCGAGATGGAACGTGCCGTTAGGCATGTGATCAATGGCGAACGGTATGCCTGCTCAGGTTTTAAATCGATTCAGCAAAAATTGACGAAAGTATCGGCATATGTGCAAAAGAACGGACCTACCAAACGTGAACTCCAAGTGTTAAAGGAAGTGGCTCAAGGGCTTAGCTCACACGATATCGCAGAGAAGCTTAATATAAAGGAGAGTACGGTAGAGACTTTCAGAAAGAGGCTGATTCAGAAGCTGGATGCTAAAAATGCCATCGATATGGTAGTTAAATCCATAGCTCAAGGATGGATTAATGTTAAATAATCAAGGTTTTTGTATTTGTCCCTGTTTCCGGTGATTTTATATATAAAATAAATGTCTACCTTTGCACCTGATTAAGAAATCCTACGGGGTTTCTTGAGATGAGATGGGGACAGTCAATATGTCGTGATGATATATGTCAATTCTATTAACTGGTTTTACGAGAAAAGAGCGTACGGAAACGATACGCTCTTTTTGTGTTTCTTACCCCTCTAAGTTTTGAATTTCTACCTCTTTTACTTTTCGCAGTAGGTCGGACGCGAAAATGAAATTGTTCAGACGGGTGTTTGATGAGGTGAAAATATTATCTTTGCTTCCTTCCCATTCCTTATTCCCTTCGTAGATGAAAATAATTTTTTCGCCGATACCCATTACAGAGTTCATGTCATGAGTGTTGATGATGGTGGTCATGTTGTACTCGCGGGTGATGTCCTGAATAAGTTCATCGATAACTAAGGATGTTTTGGGGTCGAGCCCGGAATTGGGCTCGTCGCAGAACAGGTATTGGGGATTCAAAGCAATGGCTCTGGCTATAGCGACACGCTTCTGCATTCCTCCACTGATTTCTCCCGGAAATTTGTCTTTAGCATCGAGCAGGTTGACACGGTCGAGGCAGAACAAGGCACGTTTGGTGCGTTCGCGGAATGTGTCGTTGCTGAACATGTTAAGCGGGAACAGTACATTGTCGACCACTGACATGGAGTCGAACAAGGCGGCGCTCTGGAAAATCATTCCCATTTCGCGTCGTAATAGTTTCTTCTCTTTTTTGCTCATAGCCAAAAAGTTACGGTGATCGTACAGGAGCTCACCCTTCTCGGGGGTCAGCAAGCCTACCACACATTTCATGAACACGGTTTTTCCGGATCCGCTCTGACCGATGATCAGATTGGTTTTCCCATTCTCGAAAGTCGCATTGATATCCTGCAATACGGCTTTGTTCTCAAACGATTTATATAATCCTTTAACTTCAATCATCCCATTAAAAGCTTAGTTAGTATTAAGTCGGCAAAAAGAATAAGTACACTGCTGGATACAACGGAATCGGTAGATGCTTTCCCTACTTCAATAGAGCCGCCTTCGACCGTATACCCGAAAAAGGAAGATACGCTGGCTATGATGAAAGCAAAGAAGAGGGACTTGATAATGCCGCACCAGATAAACCATTCGACAAACATGTACTGGAGTCCGTACCCCAAATCGGTAGCAGTCATGATGCCTCCAAACCAGCAGGTTGCAAAGGCGCCGATGATTCCGGAGAAGATACTGAAAATAACCAGGATGGGAATGGTGGTTACCATGGCAGCTATCTTAGGGAAAATCAGGTAATTGGCGGAGTTAACTCCCATGATTTCAAGAGCATCGATCTGTTGGGTTACTCGCATGCTCCCCAGTTCAGAAGCTATGTTAGACCCTACTTTGCCGGCAAGGATCAGACACATGATAGAAGAAGAGAACTCGAGCAGCATGATTTCACGCGTTACATACCCCACCGTCCAGCGAGGCATCCAGGGGCTTTCGATGTTAAGCTTAATCTGAATAGTGATAACTGCACCGATGAAGAAAGAAATGAGTAATACGATTCCGATTGAGTTTACCCCTAATTGTTCTATCTCGTGAAGATATTGGCGGAAAAACATGCGCATGCGTTCAGGGCGTGCGTGTGTACGCTTCATGAGTACCATGTATCGGCCTACTGTTGTTAAAGCTTTAATCATAATTCACGTATATTTGCCTGCAAATGTACACTATTTCGGTTGATTATTGTTACATTTGCGGCAAAATAACAAGGTATGGAAGAAAACAAGATGGTGCTTCGTACAGAGGATCTGGTGAAGAAATATGGGAAACGAACGGTAGTGAACCATGTGTCGATTGATGTGAAGCAGGGTGAGATCGTTGGTTTGCTGGGGCCTAATGGAGCCGGTAAAACAACTTCGTTTTACATGACGGTGGGGCTGATAACTCCTAATGAAGGCCGTATTTTTCTGGATGATCTTGAAATAACAAACTATCCTGTGTACAAGCGTGCTCAAACCGGGATCGGTTATCTGGCGCAAGAAGCTTCTGTCTTTCGGCAGATGAGTGTAGAAGATAATATTGCCTCGGTATTGGAGATGACTAACAAGTCGAAAGAATACCAAAAGGATAAATTAGAGAATCTGATTGCAGAGTTCCGGCTCGAGAAGGTACGTAAAAACAGAGGTAACCAGCTTTCGGGCGGTGAGCGCAGGCGTACGGAGATTGCCCGTTGTCTGGCTATTGACCCTAAATTCATCATGTTGGATGAACCTTTTGCCGGGGTAGACCCGATTGCGGTGGAAGATATTCAGCAAATTGTGTGGAAGTTGAAAGACAAGAATATCGGAATCCTGATTACCGACCATAACGTACAGGAAACATTGAGCATCACCGATCGGGCTTATTTGTTGTTCGAAGGAAAGATCCTTTTTCAAGGCACACCTGAAGAACTGGCAGAGAATAAAATCGTTCGTGAGAAATACCTGAGTAATAGCTTCGTTCTTCGTCGGAAAGATTTTCAGTTGAACGGATAAGGTAGGCTCTTAAAAAGATAAATTGTTAGCCTGGTGTAATTTGTGCAGCGCTTTTTTTGATAATTAAAAGAATAGCGCTAATTTTGCAGGCTCGTTTAAAAACGGAAAATAGTATAAATCAAATAAATAATTGTAAGAATGAACGTTTCATTACAAAACATTGACAAGGTAAGTGCGTTGCTTACTGTAAAATTAGAAAAGGCTGACTATCAGGGACAGGTAGATAAATCATTGAAAAACTTTCGTCAAAAAGCTCAGATACCGGGATTCCGTAAAGGTATGGTACCTATGAGTCTGGTTAAGAAAATGTATGGTAAGTCTGTAGTGGCTGAGGAAGTAAACAAGATCTTGTCGGACAAAGTATATGGTTATATCAAGGAAAACCACCTGAATATTTTGGGCGAACCGCTGCCGAACGAGGACAAACAGCCGATGATCGATTTTGATACCATGGAAGAATTTGAATTCTTGTTTGACATAGCTTTGGCCCCGGAAATCAAAGCTGAACTTACGGCCAATGATGTTGTTGATTACTACACCATCGAGGTCACTGAGGAAATGGTTGAAAATCAGATGAAGAGCTATCGACAACGTGGCGGAAAATATGATAAGGTAGATACTTATCAGGATAAGGATATGCTGAAAGGTCTGTTGGCTGAACTTGATGAAGCTGGAAACACGAAAGAGGGTGGCATTCAGGTAGAAGACGCGGTGTTAATGCCGGCTTACATGAAGAACGATGACCAGAAAGCTCTCTTTGCCAATGTACAGGTGAATGATGTGTTGGTTTTCAATCCATATACTGCTTTTGACGGGCATGCTACCGAATTGTCTTCTTTGTTGAAGATCGAGAAAGAAGCTGCCGAAGAAGTGAAAGCTAATTTCAGCTATCAGGTGGAAGAAATCACTCGTTTTGTAGAGGGTGATCTTACTCAGGAAATCTTTGACCAGGTGTTTGGCGAAGGTATCGTAAAAACTGAAGAGGAGTTTTATGCGAGAGTCAAAGCAAGCGTAGCTGCGCAGTTTGTGGGCGACAGCGATTATAAATTTATGGTCGATGTACGTAATGTGTTGATGGAAAAGGCCGGTAAAGTGGAATTCCCGGATGCCTTATTGAAGCGTGTGATGTTGCTTAATAATAGAGAGAAAGGCGAAGAATTCGTAAATGAAAACTACGAAAAGAGCGTTGAAGAGCTGACTTGGCACCTGATCAAGGAACAATTGGTGAAAGAAAATGGCATCCAGGTAGAACAGGAAGATGTAGTAAATGTGGCAAGAGAAGCTACAAAAGTACAATTTGCTCAATATGGTATGCTTACGGTTCCCGATGAAATTTTGGATAACTATGCCAAAGAAATGCTGAAAAAGAAGGAAAATGTGGATGGTTTGGTGAATCGTGCTATCGAAACCAAGCTGGCGATCGCTTTGAAAGCAAAAGTGAAACTGAACAATAAGACTGTTTCAGTGGAGGATTTCAACAAAATGTTTCAATAAGAACAGCTTGTTTAAAGAAAGATATTAAACATTAAAAACACAGGGTTTTATTGAATTATAACTCTGTGTTTTTTTGTGTCTATCTGTTCTTTTTCGTTTCTTTGCATCTACTTTATACTAATCGTTTTAAGAAAGGAATTTGACTATGGATGATTTTAGAAAATATGCCACCAAGCATTTGGGAATAAATAGTCTTGTATTGGATGGTGTTATTAATTCGCAAGCTAATTACTTGAATCCCTATATCCTCGAAGAGAGACAGTTGAATGTAACTCAACTGGATGTATTCTCGCGTCTGATGATGGATCGTATTATTTTTTTGGGGACACAGATTGATGACTACACGGCTAATACCCTGCAGGCTCAGTTGCTTTATCTCGATTCGGTAGATCCGGGGAAGGATATTTCTATTTATATAAACTCACCCGGTGGATCGGTATATGCCGGATTGGGTATTTATGATACGATGCAGTTTATCACAAGTGACGTAGCTACGATCTGTACGGGTATGGCGGCTTCGATGGCTTCGGTGTTGTTGGTGGCTGGCGCCAAAGGGAAACGTTCGGCTCTGAAACATTCGCGGGTGATGATTCATCAACCGATGGGCGGCGCACAGGGGCAGGCTTCGGATATTGAAATTACTGCTCGCGAAATTATGAAGATTAAAAAGGAGCTCTATACCATTATTGCCGAACATTCGCAGACTGACTTTGATAAGGTTTGGGCGGATTCTGACCGCGATTATTGGATGACTTCGGAAGAAGCGAAGGCGTATGGTATGGTTGATGAAGTATTAATTAGAAAATAAGAATGGCAGATTCAAGGAGCAATAAAAAAAGGTGTAGTTTCTGTGGTCGTTCTGAAACGGAGGTGGGATTTCTTATCACCGGAATGAATGGCTACATTTGTGATAGTTGCGCTACCCAGGCTTATGAGATTACGCAGGAAGCTTTAGGGGAAAAAAAATCGACTGGCATTGCCACAAAGCTCGATTTGAAGAATCTTCCGAAACCTATAGAGATCAAGGACTTTCTTGATCAGTATGTGATAGGTCAGGATGATGCAAAACGCTTTCTGGCTGTGTCTGTCTATAACCATTATAAGCGCCTGTTGCAAAAAAGTAGCGGAGATGATGTGGAAATTGAAAAATCGAACATCATCATGGTAGGAAGTACCGGTACCGGCAAGACCTTGCTGGCGCGTACAATCGCTAAACTGTTGCATGTGCCGTTTACGATTGTTGATGCTACAGTTTTGACGGAGGCCGGTTATGTGGGTGAAGATATTGAAAGCTTATTGACTCGCTTGTTGCAGGTTGCCGATTACAATGTAGCCGAAGCAGAACGCGGCATTGTGTTTATCGACGAAATTGATAAGATTGCCCGGAAAGGAGATAATCCCTCAATCACTCGTGATGTTAGTGGCGAAGGAGTGCAGCAGGGATTACTGAAATTATTGGAAGGCTCAGTGGTTAATGTACCTCCCCAGGGAGGGCGTAAGCATCCTGACCAGAAAATGATTCCGGTAAATACTAAAAATATCCTTTTTGTGTGTGGCGGTGCTTTCGATGGCATTGAGAAAAAAATAGCTCAACGGCTGAATACACATGTGGTGGGATATAGCGCTTCTCAAAAAAGTACGGCGATAGACAAGAATAATATTATGCAATATATTGCACCGCAGGACTTGAAATCTTTCGGACTGATTCCGGAAATCATCGGACGTCTTCCTATTCTGACTTATCTGAATCCGTTGGATAGGACTGCGCTCCGTTCCATTCTCACTGAACCCAAGAACTCAATTGTTAAGCAGTATGTGAAGCTTTTTGAGATGGATGGTGTGAAATTGACCTTTCAGGAAGAGGTATTCGAGTATATTGTAGACAAAGCAGTAGAGTATAAGTTGGGGGCAAGGGGGTTGCGCTCCATTGTCGAAACCATCATGATGGATGTGATGTTTGAAATACCTTCGACGAAGAAGAAAAGCTATGATGTGACGTTGGATTTTGCCAGAAAGCAGCTCGAAAAAGCTAATATAGGACGCTTGCAGAGTGCTTAGAGCTTTGAAATGCATCGTATGGACATAGATTTAGCATTTTCGCGAAAATATTAATCGGAATTGCTTGATAATTTAGAAGTTGTTTCTAACTTTGTTAGGGCTCTCTGTAAAGAGGGCCTGTGAAGTTAAACCAAGAGTTGAATAAAAACGACCGAGAAAAGATGGCAGGGGAGATTAATTTGACAAATGAACTGAAGAAGTATTTTGGATTCGGCAAATTTAAAGGAAACCAAGAGGCAATTGTTCGAAATCTACTTAATGGAAAGGATACGTTTGTACTGATGCCTACCGGAGGTGGGAAATCATTGTGTTATCAATTGCCTTCTCTGTTAATAGATGGTACTGCAATTGTTATATCTCCATTGATTGCCCTGATGAAGAATCAAGTAGATGCGATGAGGAACTTCAGTGAAGAAGATGGAGTGGCGCACTTTATTAATTCTTCATTGAATAAAGGCGCAATCGATCAGGTTAAGAGTGATATTTTGTCGGGAAAAACCAAACTGTTGTATGTTGCTCCGGAATCTTTAACAAAAGAGGAAAATATCGATTTCTTGCGAAGCGTGAAAATATCGTTCTATGCAGTCGATGAAGCGCACTGTATATCAGAATGGGGACATGACTTTCGTCCGGAATATCGACGTATACGGCCGATTATCAATGAAATAGGGAAAGCGCCGGTGATAGCTCTGACAGCAACTGCTACTCCTAAGGTGCAACACGACATTCAGAAGAATCTGGGAATGATCGATGCGCAAGTATTCAAGTCATCATTCAATCGTCCGAATTTGTATTATGAGGTACGGGCAAAAACCAACAATGTAGATAAGGATATAATCAAGTTTATCAAGAATAATCTGGAGAAGTCGGGTATCATTTATTGCCTGAGCCGGAAGAAGGTGGAAGAGTTTGCTGAAATACTGCAAGCCAACGGCATTAATGCCAGAGCTTACCATGCAGGCATGGATTCGGCGGCGCGGACACAGAATCAGGATGACTTCTTGATGGAGAAAATTGATGTTATTGTTGCTACAATTGCCTTTGGTATGGGTATTGACAAACCTGATGTACGGTATGTGATTCATTATGACATACCCAAAAGTCTGGAAGGATATTATCAGGAAACAGGACGTGCCGGCAGAGATGGTGGCGAAGGACAATGTGTGACTTTTTATACGAACAAGGACTTGCAGAAACTTGAAAAATTTATGCAAGGAAAACCTGTGGCAGAACAGGAAATCGGTAAACAACTTCTGCTCGAAACTGCTGCGTACGCCGAATCTTCCGTATGTCGGCGCAAAGCGCTTTTGCATTATTTTGGTGAAGAATATACGGAAGAAAATTGTGGAAATTGTGACAACTGTTTAAATCCTAAAAAACAAGTGGAGGCTCAAGAATTATTGTGTGCTGTAATAGAAGCAATTATTGCAGTCAAAGAAAACTTTAAAGCAGATTATATAATAGATATTTTACAGGGAAGAGAAACTTCTGAAGTGCAGGCTCATTTGCATGAGGACTTGGAAGCCTTCGGATCCGGAATGGGTGAAGAAGATAAGACATGGAATGCTGTGATCAGACAAGCTTTGATTGCCGGGTACCTGACAAAAGAAGTTGAAAATTATGGCACACTAAAAGTGTCGCCCGAAGGGCATAAATTCCTGAAAAGTCCGAAGTCGTTTAAGATTACGGAAGATAACGATTTTGATGAAGTGGAGGAAGAAGCGCCTGCCAGAGGAGGCGGTTCCTGTGCTGTGGATCCGGGATTATATTCCATGCTAAAGGATCTGCGGAAGAAATTGTCCAAGAAACTGGAAGTCCCTCCTTATGTCATTTTCCAGGATCCGTCACTCGAGGCTATGGCCACTATCTATCCCGTCACCTTGGAAGAACTTCAGAATATCCCGGGTGTAGGAGCTGGTAAGGCTAAGCGTTATGGTGAAGAATTCTGCAAACTGATCAAACGGCATTGCGAAGAGAATGAGATTGAACGACCGGAAGATTTGCGGGTACGCACAGTTGCCAATAAGTCGAAGATGAAGGTCTCCATTATCCAGTCGATCGACCGGAAAGTGGCTTTGGATGATATTGCTCTTTCAAAGGGAATCGAGTTCAGCGAGTTGTTGGATGAAGTGGAAGCTATTGTCTATTCGGGAACCAAGTTGAATATTGATTACTTCCTGGAAGAAATTATGGATGAAGATCATTTGTTGGATATCTATGATTATTTCAAGGATTCGACCACCGATGATATTGAAGATGCTTTGGCAGAGTTGGGCGACGAATTCACAGAAGAAGAGGTACGGCTGGTTCGTATCAAGTTTATCTCAGAAATGGCCAACTAATTGAAGCAAGAATATAAAGCGTGCAAATATGCGAAGTGTATCGTGTGTTTGCACGTGTTAATTTTAAAGCCTGATTTCGTGTGAAAAGGAATCTGATTGTATGGCTGCTTTTAGGGTATGCAGGAATTTTAATGGCGCAACAGGATCCTGTCGTGATGCGGATCAACGGGACGGATGTTCGCCGGTCTGAATTGGAGCATGCCCGCCATAGCGGTTTTCCTTCTGTTCGAAACCATTCGGGAAAGCCCGATGCCTTTGTCGATTCTTTTGTTGCTTTCCGGTTAAAGGTATCGGCTGCGGAGCGTGCAGGGATGGATACTTTGCCCGATTTTCGCCGGAAACAGGAGGAGTACCGGAATCGGTTGGCCAAGACTTATATGGCCGATAAGAAAATTGATAATACGCAGTTGGAACTATTGTATCAAGATATGCGTGTTTCCTCCCGGGAGATGGTGTGGGTTAGTCAGATCGTGTTTCATTTGCCTCAAACGGTTTCCTCTTTGCGGTTACGTGCTACCGAAGTGCGTATGGACTCTATTTACCAGAGCTTGAAAAATAATTCGCAGGCAGACTTCGCCGATTTTGTTTTGCGTTTCTCTGACAGGAAGGATACGCTTTGTTTCACCAGATCACAATCGCTCGAGGAGTTCGAACAGGTAGCATCTGCTCTTGAAGAAGGAGAATACTCCAAACCTTTTTTTTCTCCACAAGGAATTCATATTGTAAAGGTGTTGAAACGAGAAAACACGTTCTCACCGAGAGATGTGCAGGAAGAACTGATGAACCGCTTGTTGCGGAAACAATCTTTAAGTGACAGGACAGGAGTATTGGTCGATCAATTGAAAGTAGAATATAGTTATGCCCCTTCTCCGGATGGAATGGATGAATTATTACAGAAAGGAAGAACCGACAAAACACTGTTTTCATTGGACGGTCATTCATATACAGGTAAAGAGTTTCGGCGATTTGCGGCAGGGTATCCTTACGGAGAAAAGCAACAGTTGGACGCTTTTGTGACAAAGTCAGTACTCGATTATGCAAACAGCCGTTTGGAACAGAAATATCCGAGGTTTGGCTGGGAACTGAAAATGTATCGGGATAGCCTGTTGGCCGAAGAAATAACTCATCAGGAAATTGCCGGCTTGATGCAGAAAGATAAAGGCGGTTTGGATGCTTATTTCGAAGCGCATAAGTCAGAATACAAATGGGAAGTACCTCGTTTTAAAGGAATAATTCTACATGGCGCTGATAAGAAAACGATAAAGTTAGCCAAGAAGCTTGTGAAGAAGTTTCCGGAAGATGAGTGGAAAACCATGCTCCAAAAGGCATTGAATACTGCCGACCGGGAAGTGTTGAAAGTAGAACAGGGGGTATTTGCAGAAGGAAGTAATCCGTATGTGGACAAACTGGTGTTTAAAGAAGGAGGTTTTACTCCTTTACAGTCATATCCTTTTACTTCCACCATTGGCCGTAAGCAGAAAGGACCGGACGGCCTTGAGGAGGTTCGAGAGCAGGTTCTGACTGATTATCAGCGGGATCTTGATGCCCGGTGGGTGAAGCATTTGCGGGATAATGCTATGGTTGAAATTAACGAAGAGGTTTTAAAAACCGTTAATAATCACTGATGTAACCGATTATTGCACTATCTTCGTACCTTAAAATAAAACATTCCGGATGGATATGCGAACATCAAGGCTTTTGTCTGTATTTCTTCTCGTGTGTGGAGCTTGTACCCAGCAGTATGATCATAAGGGACTTACCCCTTTGGTCGAAGTGGATGGGAAGTATCTGTATAAGGAAGATTTGCAGGCGGTGCTTCCTGCCGGTTTGTCGCAGGACGATAGTTTGCTTTTTGTAGAACATTATATACATGGCTGGGCAGAAGATGTGCTGTTGTATCAAAAAGCGCAGAGCAATATTCCTGACAACAGCGAAATTGACCGCTTGGTAGAGAATTATCGCAAGGCATTGATTATGCATGCTTATCAACAGGAACTGGTGAATCAGAAGCTTACGAACGAAGTTGCCGAAGGCGAGATGCGGTCGTATTATGATTCTAATAAAAGCTTGTTCAAGTTAGATCGCGCACTGATCAAGGGACTGTTTATCAAGGTTCCTTTGACGGCACCGCAACTTGCCAATGTACGTAAATGGTACAAGAGTGATTCGCAGGAGGCTATTGACAATCTGGAGAAGTACAGTTTGCAGAATGCGGTCAAGTACGAATACTTTTACAATAAATGGGTAACTGTTACCGGTGTGCTCGATTTGATGCCGTTGGAAGTTGCCGATCCGGAGGAGTATCTTGACAAGAATCGTCAGGTAGAAGTGAAAGACACCGCATTCTGGTATTTCCTGCATGTGAGCGATTTTCAGCCGACCGGTGGAGAAGAACCGTTCGAGGTTGCAAAGCCGAGAGTCAAGGAGATGCTGATCAACATGAAGCAGGTCGATTTTATGAAACGGGTGAAAAATGACTTGTATCAGAAGGCTGTAGACAAGAAAAGAATTATCTATTATTATTAAATATATAGGATGAAGAAGTTTGAAAACTTTAAATTAGTAGTTTTATTTGCCTTGGCATTGCTTGCAAATGTGTCGGCATGGGGACAAGACAATGTGATTGATGAAGTAGTTTGGGTGGTAGGCGACGAAGCTATTTTGAAGTCGGAAGTAGAAGAAGCACGCTTGGATGCGTTGGCGCATGGGCGACGGTTTGATGGTGATCCGTATTGTGTGATACCCGAAGAACTGGCTGTTCAGAAACTGTTCCTGCATCAGGCGGTTCTCGATAGTATTGATGTTTCAGAATCTGAAGTTATCCAGCGGGTAGACCAGATGATGAATTACTATATGCAGGAAATCGGTGACAAAGAGAAGATGGAAGAATACTTTAATAAAACGTCTTCGCAGATCCGGGAAACATTGCGCGAAAATGCACGAGACGGACTTACCGTACAAAAGATGAAGCAAAAGTTGGTAGGTGAGGTGAAGGTTACTCCGGCCGAAGTACGTCGTTACTTCAAAGATCTGCCACCCGATAGTATCCCGTTTATTCAAACCCAGGTAGAGGTACAGATCATTACTCAACAACCTAAGATTCCGATTGAAGAGATTGAAGATGTGAAGCGGCGTTTGCGTGAGTATACCGACCGTGTGAATAAGGGCGAAACCGACTTCGCTACTTTGGCCCGTTTGTATTCCGAAGACAGGGGATCGGCCATTAAAGGTGGGGAAACCGGCTTTCAGGGTAAAGGACAGTGGGTACCCGAATTTGCCAATGCGGCGTTTGCCTTGAAAGAACCCGGCAAGATCTCCAAAATCGTAGAAACGGAGTTCGGCTTCCACATCATTCAGTTGATCGAAAAGCGTGGCGACCGTATCAATGTGCGTCACATCCTCCTGAAACCGGTGGTTTCCGACAAGGAGTTGATGGCTTCGTGCGCGCGTTTGGATTCAATTGCCGATGATATCCGTAACAATAAATTCTCCTTTGAAGATGCAGCTTCGGTTATCTCTCATGATAAGGATACCCGGAACAATCACGGTCTGATGCCGAATCCTGAAACAGCTACCTCCAAGTTTGAGATGCAGGACCTGCCTCAGGAGATTGCCAAAGTGGTTGACAAGATGAATGTGGGAGAGATATCCAAAGCTTTTACCATGATCAACCGGAAGGATGGCAAAGAGATATGTGCCATTATCAAGCTGAAAAGCCGCATCAATGGGCATAAAGCAACGATATCGGAAGATTATCAGAACCTGAAAGAGATTGTGACTGAGAAACGGCAGGAAGAACTGCTGGAAAAATGGGTGCTGGATAAGCTGAAACATACGTATGTACGTATCAATGAGAATTGGCGCAACTGCGATTTCAAATATCCGGGCTGGCTTAAAGAGTGATCGAACGTTTCATTGAATTATGAAGATTAAAAGAAATACTTTCTGCAGGCATAGGATACTCTTCGCAAGTGTTCTGTGCCTGTTTGGTGTATGCCTGTTGGCACAGAAGCCGAATGGGCAGAAGCCGGACAAGAAAAAAACAGAGACGAAGAAAACCCGTGTGGACTTGTTGCATGCCGACAGGGGACAGGCCGATAAGCAGGCGCGGCCGGATGTGCAGGTACTTATCGGCTCGGTGCGGCTGAAGCACGATAGCATGTATATGTATTGTGACAGTGCCTTGCTCTTCGAGAAAACAAACTCGGTAGAGGCATTCAGTAATGTCCGTATGGAGCAGGGAGATACGTTGTTTATTTACGGCGACTATCTGTACTATGACGGAATGACGCAACTGGCGCAACTGCGTGAGAATGTGAAGATGATCAACAAAGGAACGACGTTGCTGACCGACAGTTTGAACTACGACCGTTTGTATAACCTAGGCTACTATTTTGAAGGCGGTACATTGACCGATGAGGAGAATGTCCTGACCTCCGATTGGGGAGAGTATAGCCCGGCAACCAAACTGGCGGTGTTCAATCATGATGTGAAGCTGGTCAATCCTAAGTTTACATTGACTTCGGATACGTTGAAATACAGTACGGATACCAAGATAGCCACCATTCTCGGTCCGTCGGAGATTATCAGCGACCAGAACCATATCTTCTCCGAACGTGGAATCTATAATACCACAACAGAACAGGCCGAATTACTGGACCGCTCGGTACTGACCAATGAGGGTAAACGCCTTACCGGCGATAGTTTGTATTACGATCGTAAGATAGGATATGGGGAGGCTTTTGACAATGTTGTGATGAACGATACGGTGAACAAGAACATGCTGACCGGCGATTATTGTTTCTATAACGAGCTCACCGATAGCGCATTTGCCACCAAGCGCGCCGTTGCTATCGACTACTCGCAGGGCGATAGTCTGTACCTGCATGCTGATACCTTGATGATGGTATCCTTTAACCTGAAGAGCGATTCGCTGTATCGCGTGATGCGTGCATACCATAAAGTTCGTATCTACCGCACGGATGTGCAGGGAGTGTGCGATTCGTTGGCATTCGTCTCCCGGGATTCGTGTTTGACGATGTACCATGATCCGATACTCTGGAACGAGAGCCAGCAATTGCTGGGTGAGGAGATTAAAGTGTACATGAACGACAGTACCATTGACTGGGCGCATATCATCAACCAGGCGCTTACGGTGGAACAGATGGATTCGATACACTACAACCAGGTTACCGGGAGAGAGATGAAAGCTTATTTCGAAGCCGGCGAGCTACGCAAGGTAGATGCGATAGGCAGTGTGCTCCTTATCTATTATCCGCTGGAGAAAGACAGCACGATGATCGGCATGAATACATCCGAGACCAGTCTGCTGAATCTGTATCTGCAGGACCGGAAGATGAAAAAGATGGTGATGAGCCCCAAGTCGAACGGTACACTCTATCCGATGAGTCAGATACCGCCTGGTAAGCTCAGACTGCAAAACTTTGTCTGGTTTGACTACATTCGACCGCTCAACAAAGACGATATATTCGAGTGGCGGGGCAAGAAGTCGGATCAGGTATTGAAGAAAACCGACCGGAAACCGGTCAATTCGTCGAAGAGAGAACTAATTAATATGAAGTAGTTATGGGATTTTTTAATGCAGGCATAAGGAAACCGCGTCGCTTTAATCACCAGTATATCTATGTCGATGAGCGCAAAGAGAAGCTGGATAAGATGGAAGAGAATGCGAAGCGTGACTTGGGAATGTTGCCCGAGAAAGAGTTCTCGCCGGAGAATATCCGTGGAAAGTTTGTAGAAGGAACTACACACCTGAAACGTCGGAAAGAGAGCAGCCGAAAGCCTCTCCATTTTGGACTGGCACTTATCATCATTGGCCTATTGATCCTCTTGTGGCGTTATCTGCTCAGGGGCGAGTGGTCTTTCTGGTTTCTATAAAGTTGTAACGAAAGGATGAGCGATATCATACATTTATTACCCGATTCGGTAGCCAATCAGATTGCTGCCGGAGAGGTGATACAACGCCCCGCATCTGTCATCAAGGAACTGGTAGAGAATGCTGTGGATGCAGGAGCACAAAATATTCATGTGTTGGTAACTGATGCCGGGCGAACCTCTATACAAGTTATCGACGACGGGAAAGGGATGTCCGAAACAGATGCCCGTCTTTCGTTCGAGCGGCATGCTACCTCTAAGATACGCGAGGCTTCCGATCTGTTTGCTTTGCGCACCATGGGCTTTCGTGGCGAAGCATTGGCTTCGATTGCTGCGGTGGCACAGGTGGAGTTGAAAACCCGTATGGAATCCGAAGAGTTGGGGACGAAGATCGTCATTGCCGGCTCCCGGGTGGAGAGTCAGGAAACTGTTTCCTGCCCCAAAGGGAGCAACTTCTCGGTGAAGAACCTCTTCTTTAACGTACCTGCCCGCCGCAAGTTCCTGAAGGCGAACTCTACCGAGCTGAGCAATATACTAACCGAGTTTGAGCGGATCGCCTTGGTACATCCCGATGTGGCGTTCTCACTCTATAGCAACGATACGGAAGTGTTCAACCTGCCTGCCACCCCGTTGAGGCAGCGCGTCATGGGTGTTTTCGGGAAGAAGCTGAACCAGCAGTTACTCACCGTTGAGGTCGATACTACGATGGTGAAGATATCGGGTTTCGTTGCCAAGCCGGATACGGCACGTAAAAAAGGAGCACACCAGTATTTCTTTGTCAACGGTCGCTACATGCGGCATCCCTATTTCCATAAAGCTGTGATGGATGCTTACGAGCAACTGATTCCGGCAGGCGAACAAATTTCCTACTTTATCTATTTTAATATCGATCCGGAAAGCATTGATGTCAACATTCATCCTACGAAGACGGAGATCAAGTTCGAGAACGAACAAGCCATCTGGCAAATCCTGTCGGCCTCGGTAAAAGAAGCACTCGGCAAGTTCAATGCCGTTCCTACCATTGATTTTGATACGGACGATATGCCGGATATTCCGGTTTTCGGTACACAACTGCCGACTGAACTGCCCAAAGTACACTACAATGCAGACTATAATCCGTTCAAGACTTCCTCTGGAATGGGTGGGGGCAGTAGCTATTCCCGCTCCGAGGTGAATTGGGAAGACTTGTATGGGGGGCTGGAGAAAGCCAGCCGGCTGAACCAACCCGCACCGCCGGCTGAACCCGACGATCTTTTTGTGGAAGAAGCAACGCCACCCGTACAATCGGCATCGCTGTATGCTCAGGAACCGGACATTGAGCGTGGGGGATACCACTTGCAGTTCAAGGGGCGTTTCATCCTGACCTCCGTGAAATCGGGATTGATGCTCATCGACCAACACCGGGCGCATATACGTGTGTTATATAATAGGTATATGGAGCAGATCAGGCAGAAGCAGGGTGTGTCTCAAGGGGTACTTTTCCCCGAGATTCTGCAATTGCCTCCTTCCGAAGCGGCTATGCTTCAAAGCATCTTGCACGAGATGGCCGCAGTGGGATTCGAACTCAACGATCTTGGGGGCAACAGCTATGCCATCAACGGAGTGCCCGAAGGTATCGATGGCCTAAATCCGGTGGAACTGGTGCATAGCATGATACATACCGCTATGGAGAAAGGAAACGACGTAAAGGACGAAGTACAGCATATTCTTGCCCTAACATTGGCACGGGCAGCAGCCATCGTATACGGGCAAGTTCTGACCAACGATGAGATGCAGCGGTTAGTCGGCAGTCTTTTTGCTTGCCCTACTCCCAACTATACCCCTGATGGGAAAACGGTGCTTACCACGATCAAGGAAGACGATATAGACAAGTTATTCGGCTTTCGCAAATAATCAATCATTATAAATAATTCCCCAAGAAGTTTTAAAAAGATCCTACGCACTCACGCAGTAGCGCTGAAACCCTTTATTCATCGGCCTTAGAGGTGCGTGAGAGGAGTGTTTTTCTCTCACGCACCTCCCACGCATCCTACGCACCCTGTTTTGTTAGTTCGTTGATAGTCAGCCGAAAAGCTTGGGTGGTGCTGAGAGTATTGTTGCTTTCAAGGAGTGTTGTCTTGATAACAAGTGAGGAAACGACAGTTATCAAAGGAGGAAAGAATCCTATCCACCCGGGTGTACAACCCTTGTCCACCCGGATGTACAGGTGTCCTACACCCGGGTGTACGGCGGTTGTCCACCCGGGTGGACAGAATATTTTCAAACTTGGTCATTATTCCTTTCATCCAGTGTTACGGCTTGTATCATCCCATGTTGCAGTTTGTTTCATAGGAAGTTACGGCTTGCGACATTCTTTTGCTGAACTTTTTCAGAACCTTTTTCGCCCGGCTGTGTTATTATTTCAGTTCAAAAAGAATAATTAATAAACACCTAACTGTTTAAGGTATATGAAAAAGATTCTAATGTTGCTGGTACTAACTGGCCTCGCGTCAGCTTCAATGGCGCAATCATCCGGCTATGAAGAGATAACGAAGCCGGATAAATATCGGGTACTGACCAACCGGTTTGGCAGTAATTGGTTTTTCACAGTAGGAGGCGGTGCCTCTGTTTTGTTTGGCGAAGGTGATACTGCCGGAAGTTTTGGCGATCGCATCAGTCCCACATTAAATGTGGCTGTAGGCAAGTGGTTCACTCCCGGGATGGGGTTGCGTTTGCAGTACAGCGGGCTACAAGCCAAAGGATTCACCCACGATGTTAATGCCGATTATATTACAGGCGGACAGCAACCGGGCGGATATTACGAACAGAAATTCGATTATATGAACCTTCATGGCGATGTTCTGTTCAACCTCAGCGCCATGATCGGCGGGTACAGTTCCAAGCGCGTTTACGAAATCATCCCTTATCTGGGTGCTGGTTTCACTCATTCTTACACCTCTCCGCATCGTCAGTCCATGTCGCTCAATGCCGGTATCATCAATCGCTTCCGTTTGGGCAGCGGTGTTGATTTGAACCTGGAATTGGCAGCAGTCGGAGTAGAAGATAAGTTCGACAGCGAAGCAGGTAATCATCCCGGATACGATGCTCTGGGAAGTGTTACCGTGGGTATCACTTATAAATTCCCGAAGCGTGGATTCAAGCGTCCTGCACCACAGTTGATTTCAGAGTCCGAATTGCGTGAAATGCGTATCGGTATTGCCGAGTTGGCGGAAGCCAATGCTGTGTTGGGCGAAGAGTTGGCACGTAAAGAGGCCCAGTTGGATGTGGAAAGAGTGAGAGAAGCTATTGATGTATCCACGGAAACCAATGATGGGACCATCGCTCCGCGTGCGGTATTCTTCCCGCTCGAGTCTTCCAAGTTGTCACCGCGTGAAACGATGAACTTGCAGTACTTGGCCGAATATATGAAGCAAAATCCGAATACACAATACGTTATTTACGGATATGCCGATTCTGCTACCGGATCAGCTTACTACAACCAGAAGCTGAGTGAAAAGCGTGCGCAGTCCGTAGTCGACTATTTAGTGAAGAATTATGGTATCAGCTCCAGCCGTCTGCAGGCACAGGGTGCCGGAGGTGTCGACAAGTTTGGCAAACCTGAGTACCTGAACCGTGTGGTTATTGTTGAGTCAGCTCGTTAACGACCCGTTCTACTTTATATATATGCGAGAAACGCCCCATTGACCGGAAACGGCAGTGGGGCGTTTTGATTGTATAAGCGTTGGTTGTTTGCTTAGTATGTACGGAAGCCGATGATCTCGCGTACTTCCTTGAGTGTTTTGGCCGCACTTGCCTGGGCTTTCTCGGCACCTTGGCGGGCTACCCGGTCGAGCAGTTCCGTATCCGCCGAGTATTCGCGGATGCGTTCCAGTATCGGAGCGTTGAAAGCTGCGATGTCTACCGCCAGTTGCTTCTTCAAGTCACCATAGCGAATGGAGCAATCGTTCCACTTCTCATTGAAGTAGTCGTATGTTTCTTTGGTTGATACGATATCTAAGAAGGTGAACAGGTTCTGAATCACTTCCGGTTTTTCGCTGTCCGGAGCTGTCGGTCCTTGATCGGTTACCGCCTTCATCACTTTCTTGCGAATAGTTTCGGCGTCGTCCATCAGGTAGATGCAGTTGCCTTCCGACTTACCCATCTTGCCCGATCCGTCCAGCCCGGGAATCTTCACCGCTTTGGCTGCCAGCGAGAACGAAGCAGGTTCGGGGAAGAATTCGATCCCGTAGATGGTGTTGAAGCGGCGGGCAAACTTACGCGCCATTTCCATGTTCTGCTCCTGATCTTTGCCTACAGGTACCTTCACTGCCTTGTGCATGATGATGTCGGCAGCCATCAGGGTAGGGTAAGTCAGCAATCCGGCATTCACATTGTCCGGTTGTTGGCGCGCTTTGTCCTTGAACGACGTGGTACGTTCCAGCTCGCCCAGGTAGGCGTTCATGTTGAGATAGAGGTAGAGTTCGAGCACTTCTTTCACATCACTTTGTATATAAATAGTGGCTTTCTCGGGGTCGAGGCCGCAAGCCAGGTACTCGGCAAGGATGGTGCGCGCACTATTCACGATATCGCCCGGCTTCGGGTGAGTGGTCAGCGAGTGCCAATCGGCTATGAAGAAATAGCAGTTATATTCATTCTGCATTTGCAGAAAACTCTTTACGGCTCCAAAATAATTGCCCAGGTGCAGGTTGCCTGTCGGGCGAATTCCACTTACAACTGTTTCCATACGGTCATCGAAAATTAATAATTTCGTGCAAAACTACACAAAAAGATTGGATAATCTTTGTTATGTGCGAAATAAGTCGTTACTTTGCACAAATTTTGAAAACAAGCATGAATCAACAGGAAGTCAGAAGCAATCATTTATTACATTCGGATGCATCTCATCCGGAATCCGCAGGTTTCTTCTCTCTTTCCAAAAACAGTTATTCGGCTTTTTGGTGATGCGTTAATCCTTTTATTCGGATGACGCATTTTTTTTATATACGAATTCAATCATACTTAAAATAACTAACAGAAGAATGGAAAAGAATTTGAAAAAGGTTCTTGTCTTGGGTTCGGGTGCGCTCAAGATAGGGCAGGCCGGGGAGTTCGACTACTCCGGGTCGCAAGCACTGAAGGCCTTGAGAGAAGAGGGGATCAGTTCGGTATTGGTTAATCCGAATATTGCGACTATTCAGACTTCCGAAGGGATTGCCGATAAGGTATATTTCCTTCCCGTAACTACATCTTTCGTAGAAGAAATTATCAAGAAAGAACGTCCCGATGGTATCTTACTGGCATTCGGCGGGCAGACGGCTTTGAACTGCGGTGCCGAACTCTACACTGAAGGTATCCTGGAGAAATACGGTGTGAAAGTTCTTGGAACTTCTGTTGAGGCTATCATGTACACCGAAGACCGCGACTTGTTCGTGAAGAAACTGGACGAGATCGATATGAAGACGCCGGTGAGCCAGGCAGTCGAAACGATGGAAGATGCGCTGGCGGCTGCCGAGCGTATCGGTTTCCCGGTGATGGTTCGTTCGGCTTATGCATTGGGCGGACTGGGAAGCGGTATTTGTCCGGACAAGGAAGCGTTCCTGAAACTGGCCGAAAGTGCATTTGCCTTCTCGAAACAAATCCTGGTGGAAGAGTCGTTGAAAGGTTGGAAGGAGATCGAATTCGAAGTGATCCGCGATGCCAATGACCATTGCTTCACGGTGGCCAGCATGGAAAACTTTGACCCGCTGGGCATTCATACCGGTGAGTCTATCGTAGTAGCTCCCACCTGTTCGCTCGATGACCAGGAACTGGCTATGCTGAAGGAACTGTCGGTGAAATGTATCCGTCACCTCGGTATCGTGGGCGAATGCAACATTCAGTATGCATTCAACTCGGAAACAGATGACTACCGTGTGATCGAAGTGAATGCCCGCCTGAGCCGTTCGTCGGCATTGGCATCGAAAGCTACCGGTTATCCGTTGGCTTTTGTGGCTGCCAAAGTAGCATTGGGCTATACACTCGACCAGATAGGCGAGATGGGTACTCCGAACTCGGCTTATACCGCTCCGCAACTCGATTATTATATCTGTAAAATACCTCGTTGGGATTTGACGAAGTTCGTTGGCGTATCGCGTGAGATCGGTTCCAGTATGAAGTCGGTAGGTGAGATCATGTCCATCGGCCGCTCGTTCGAAGAGATCATCCAGAAAGGTTTGCGTATGATCGGTCAGGGAATGCATGGATTCGTGGGCAACGAAGGTATCAGTTTTGATGACTTAGACAAGGAACTCTCTTGCCCTACCGACTTGCGCGTGTTTGCTATTGCACAGGCATTGGAAAGCGGATACAGCATCGACCGCATTTTCGACTTGACAAAGATTGACCCATGGTTCCTCGGCAAACTGAAAAATATTGTAGATTATAAGAATAAGCTGTCGGCATACAACAAGGTGGAAGATATTCCTGCCGATGTGTTGCGCCAGGCTAAGGTGCTCGGTTTCTCCGACTTCCAGATCGCTCGCTTCGTACTCAGCCCGCAAGGAAATATGGAGAAGGAAAACCTGGGTGTACGCGCTTATCGCAAGTCGCTCGGTATTCTTCCGGCAGTAAAACGCATCAATACCGTAGCTTCGGAACATCCGGAACTAACCAACTACCTGTACATGACGTATGCGGTAGAGGGTTACGATGTGAACTATTACAAGAACGAAAAATCGGTAGTAGTGCTCGGATCGGGTGCATACCGCATCGGTAGCTCGGTAGAGTTCGACTGGTGTTCGGTGAATGCCGTACAAACTGCCCGCAAGCTGGGTTACAAGTCGATCATGATCAACTACAATCCGGAGACAGTGTCGACAGACTATGACATGTGCGACCGTTTGTACTTCGACGAACTTTCCTTTGAGCGTGTGCTCGACGTGATCGATCTGGAACAACCACGCGGTGTGATCGTGTCGGTAGGTGGACAGATCCCGAACAATCTGGCCATGAAGCTCTACCGTCAGTCGGTACCGGTACTGGGTACGTCTCCGCTTTCCATCGACCGTGCTGAAAGCCGTAACAAGTTCTCGGCTATGCTCGATCAGTTGGGCATTGACCAGCCGGCCTGGCAAGAACTTACCAGTCTGGAAGATGTGAAAGGTTTTGTCGACAAAGTAGGTTATCCGGTACTCGTGCGCCCGTCATATGTACTCTCGGGTGCTGCCATGAATGTTTGCTATGACGACGAAGAATTAGAAAACTTCCTGAAGATGGCTGCCGAGGTATCGAAAGAGTTCCCGGTAGTAGTTTCGCAATTCTTAGAAAACACCAAGGAAATCGAGTTCGACGGTGTGGCGCAGAATGGCGAAGTGGTAGAATATGCAATTTCCGAACATATCGAATTTGCCGGTGTACATTCCGGTGACGCTACATTGGTATTCCCGGCACAGAAGATCTACTTCGCTACGGCTCGCCGTATCAAGAAGATCAGTCGTCAGATTGCCAAAGAACTGAACATCTCCGGCCCGTTCAATATCCAGTTCCTGGCCCGTAACAACGAGGTGAAGGTGATCGAGTGTAACCTCCGTGCTTCGCGTAGCTTCCCGTTCGTATCGAAAGTATTGAAACGTAACTTCATCGAAACGGCTACCCGCATTATGCTCGACGCTCCGTATACCCGTCCCGACAAATCGGCCTTCGACATCGACTGGATCGGTATCAAAGCTTCGCAGTTCTCCTTCTCCCGTTTGCACAAAGCCGACCCGGTACTGGGTGTGGATATGGCATCGACCGGTGAAGTAGGCTGTATCGGTGATGATTTCTCCGAAGCATTGCTTAGCGCTATGATTGCTACCGGATTCAAGATTCCGGCTACCAGCAAGGGAGTGATGTTCTCGTCGGGTGCCATGAAGTCGAAAGTAGACTTGCTCGAAGCCAGCCGTATGTTGGCTGCCAAGGGTTATCCCATCTATGCTACCGCCGGGACGGCTGCCTTCCTCAATGCACACGGAATCCAGGCGCAGGCTGTGTATTGGCCCGATGAAAAACCGGATGCAGAGAATAATGTGATGCAGATGATTGCCGATCATAAGTTCGACTTGATTGTGAACATCCCGAAGAACCACACAAAACGCGAGCTGACCAATGGGTATCGCATTCGTCGCGGGGCTATCGACCACAATATTCCGTTGATCACCAATGCTCGTTTGGCAGGTGCATTCATTGAATCGTTCTGCGAATTGCAGGAGAGTGATGTGCAAATCAAGAGCTGGCAGGAGTACAAGTAATTCCCGGCTGAATAAAAACAAGAAGCGGCTGTCTCACAAGGAAATGAGACAGCCGCTTTGTGTTTTGGGATGGGTGTATTCGTTTAAAAGATGTAACCTATACTACCACTCCAACTGGTCAGTTTTTCTTGCCAGACCGTTCGGCTTTCGTATCGTCCTCGCAGACTGAACGCTGTTTTATTGAGCTTTATCAGTAGCCCGGCTCCGGCATAATATCCGAAGTAATCGTCATACAAGTCGCCAGTGAGGTCTTGCTTTACTTCTTTGATCGAACTCCCCAGAAAGTTCTGTTCTGTTACCAATGCATCCGTTCCCCAGAGATGCGTGAAGACTGCTCCTCCTTCGATCAGGGGTTGTACTTTCCCTTTGAATGGATTAAGTTGCAATCCACAACGGAAGTCGGTCAGCCAGGCATCTATTTCAACCCGGGTATAATAGTTCGCTCGTGGAAGTTCTCCTTTAACGGCCAGTTTGCTTAGCTCTACTTCGGCTTGCATACCGATAGTGGTTCCTATTCGTGGAACGGTGACGACTACTCCGCCCAGCATCGAGGGCGATGCCGATTTCATGGCGCCTATATTGACAATGTAGCTCTTGGAACTTCCTGTGAAGGTATGCTGTACGATTCCGGCACTGAGTGTAAAGTCATAGTGAAAAAAGCGTGAATCAGGTTTGTTCTCGAATTCGATGCACTGTTCACCCGTCCGGCAAGTTTCGTAATGGTATTCTTTGGTTATTTTTATCAAGGAACCTTTGGTAAAGGTTAGTGTAGGAACCTTATTTCTTACCTTTTCGCTATCCTGAAACAGGTAGGTCATTATCCCGATATAAGGTTTCCGGGTGAGGATACCCGTTTTCCCTTGCTCATCCTTGCTCTCTACCTCTTCGATGGCCGCTTCCAGCATGGCACCGTTTTCATTCTCGAAGAAATAGTGTGGCTCGTCATCTTTATAGTAGTACAAACTGATGGTACCCTTCACTAAATATTCCAGAAAGAGCGTTTGCGGAGTATTGTAGAGTGTTACTTTACGGGTGATGTAGAACTTGCCGTCGTCCGTAAAGCGGTAAGCATAGATGCTGCCCGGTTCGTAAGTGGTTTTCTGTGTACTTCCTGCCGGATAGAAGTCACAAATGTGTGCATTCCGCTCTGCAGTCCGGAAGTCGATCGTTCCATAAATAGTATCGTTCCGGTTGTCGATGATGTATCCGGGACGAAGATTTACCTGTGCACCGGCAGTGATGGCAGCGAACAGAAATATAAGGGTGAATAGATACTGGAGTCGTTTCATGGTAGTGTAGATAGGATATGGTTATTACTTCCGGACGATATATGTATTCCCGGTTGCTGTTAATTGCGAAGCCGGACCAGCTTTTTGTACCAAGGTAGCTTGGGCGGTAAGTCCGTATGTTCCTGTAATAAAGAGGGTGGCTTCTCTTTCTTTATCTGTTTCGTTGGGTGCAATCGTCAGTGCGATGGTCATGTTTTCATAATACTGATTTGTAGTATAGCTTACCCAATCGGCATCACAAGTGAACGAGTAGTAGATGTTCGATGCTACGGATATAAAAGCTATTGTGTCATAACTGTTGATGGTGGTTTTTGCTTTCGGCACTTGCAGATAGGCTTCTTCTTCTTCAATGACCGTGCTACGCATCGTATAGTCGAAGCTTATAGCATCATCGCCGGCAAAAACAAAAGTCAGCAAGGATGGTCTGAACTTGTCTTTCTTCAAAGACAATATGCCCAGCCCGGAAGGAAATCCTTTGAACTGATACTCTCCTTGAGCATCGGTGATCGTGGTAAACACATGGCCGGCCAGTGTTAATTCAACGCTTACCTCTTCCAGAGGCACTCCGTTTAGTTTGCTGATCTTTCCTGCTAAGGTACACGGTTTATCGACGTCGCTCAACGAACAGCTGTGCCCTGATAGCATCAGAATGCATGATAGAATGATTTGTTTAAGTGTTTTCATAAGCTTGAGTTAATAATAGTTTTCAAATGTATGGATTTGCAATGAGTAATTATGCATCTTTCTGAGCTTTTTTAATCGAATATTACTAATTTTGTTTCGTATTAATTGAAAACATCTATGCTCATACTCCTATCATGCGCAAAAACAATGAGTTTTGCTTCGAAGCTGAAAACTCCCGTGCAGACGCTCCCCCGCTTCTTTTCGGAGGCTTCGGGGATTGCTCTTCAAATGTCGCAATATTCTGTCGATGAACTTGCTGCACTGTTGCATCTGAACCGGTCTCTCGCCTTGGAGAACTACCAACGGTATCAGGAGTTTCATGCAGATACCGTTGCGCAGCTTCCGGCGTTATTGGCCTATACGGGCATTGTCTTCAAGCGTTTGAAAGTCAAAGATTTTACGGAGGCGGATTTCCAATATGCGCAGGAGCATTTGCGGTTGACCTCCTTTTGCTATGGTTTACTTCGTCCCTTGGACTTGATTCGTCCGTACAGGCTCGAAGGCGATGTGAAGCTACCGGAACTCGATGGGCAGACGCTTTTTGTATATTGGAGAGATAGGCTGACTGATATGTTTATCAGTGATATTAAATCGTGCGGAGGCATATTGTGCTATCTGGCCAGTGAGGAGATGAAAGGCCTGTTCAACTGGTCCCGGGTAGAGCGGGAAGTGCAGGTTGTAACTCCCGAATTCCGTATTCTGAAGAATGGTAAGCCGACCACTATCGTTATTTATGCCAAAATGGCCCGTGGAGAGATGAGCCGCTTTATCCTGAAAAACCGCATTACAGACATTGAAGCACTCAAGTCTTTTGTTTGGGAAGGCTTTGAATGGAATGAATCGCTTTCGGATGATAAACATCTGTTTTTTGTGAATGGCCTTGCTACCTGACTGCGCCAATTGGGCATAGAATAGAGCATTCAAAGCGCTTAGATTGAAAAAAAGTGTGGCAATTATAAAAAAAACAGAGCAATTATTTGGATGTCTAAAAAAATGCAGTACCTTTGCATCGCTTTTGAAACGGAAGTGTACGGGCGTTTAGCTCAGCTGGTTCAGAGCATCTGCCTTACAAGCAGAGGGTCGGCGGTTCGAATCCGTCAACGCCCACCAAAATAACCGACACTTCCTAAAACAAAAGGGCGTTTAGCTCAGCTGGTTCAGAGCATCTGCCTTACAAGCAGAGGGTCGGCGGTTCGAATCCGTCAACGCCCACGAAATGGTAAAAGTCTAAAAAGACAACAAATACCAATACAAGAAAAAAAGTCTGTTAGTCAGTAGATTAACAGATTTTTTTTATTCTACCTTTGGACAATAACCACCAACTTAAGGATCGATGATTATACGTTGGGATACAAGCCTGTTAAGAAGCAATTCTTGATTGAACCGGAAATCAAAAGATTAATGAGTAAGAAATTTGAAACACAACGACTGGAAGAAGTACGTGATGTGTTTTTGTTTCAAATTTTCACAGGGTTAGCGTACATTGATGCAGCTAATCTAACAGAGGACAATATAATCGAAGATGGATTCGGTCAACAGTGGATACAACTAACCAGACAAAAATCTTCCGTTCAAGCAAACATACCATTATTAGAAGTACCCTTGTCTATTCTCAAAAAATA
>JAVBVA010000046.1:0-103014 GCA_031554665.1 Bacteroides sp.
CCTGCTGTCTGTTCAGCGACAGGGTAAGGCTGTTTACGTCGGCCTTGCCTATCACAAACCGTTGCAATGTTTGTTGGTAAGCCGTCACGGCCAGATCCAACGCCTCTTCGGCGCTTGCCGTCATGTCTTGTTGCACACTAAAGTCGTTGACGGTAATCACCACCTCTTCTTCCAACGTAATTTCATCCTGGCGGGCAGCCGTTTTCACCACATTCAGGTTGTTGCGGGCCATGTTGTACTTTCCTTTCCGCACGCCCCAATCCACCAATGGGATTGATACGCTGACCGATACCAAGTCCTGTTGCAACAGATTACGATAAGCCTCCTTGAACTGATCGGCAGCCTGGTTGAAGCCAATACTGGCATTCAGACTGGCATTGAAGCGCGATTCTTTTTGGGTACGGTCTACCGTCCTTTCAGCCTCCAACACCTGCTGTTTCAGTCCCAACAGTTTGGGGTTATTGGCACGTCCGTAAGCCAATGCCTCCTCAATAGGGATCATCATCTCCTGTGGGCGGGAAGGCAGTTCGAGTTCGATCACTGCATTCTTATCTAATTTCAGGTACGAAGCCAATGAGAACATAGCCCGTTTCAGCGTACTCGCTTTATTTTGCAAGGTATTACGGGCATTCACCAGGTCGAGTTTCAATGTCAGCAAGTCGGCTTGCGATATGGCGGCTATCTTATGCCGCTGTACCCCGATGCGATACAGCGTATCGGTAGAGACTGCATTGTCCTTAGCCAAGTCATATTCCGCCTGTGCCATAGCCAAGGTAAAGAAATAGCCGGCGGCATTTTCGGCCACCTGCTCTACATTGTAAATGAATTCTTTCTTCACCTTCTCATATTTTAAGGGTTCGATCCGGCGCTCCCAACGGAAGTTATTGTAACCCAACAAACTCTGTGAGTACCCCAACCTGATCGGCACACTGGTGTACTGGGTGGTTTTCACATCGCCAAAGTTACGCATATACCCCAATTCCGAGTCGAGGTAGAACGTACCACCGGTCAGGTCGAAGTTCTGCCTTACCGACAACCCGCCCCAAGCCGAGAACGATTGCTGACTGCGGTACACGTCGAGATTCTGCTCCGAATCGTACCGTTTGGTGATGTCGCGGTAGTATTGCGCCGGCGTCAGGTTCAGCGTCAAACTCGGAAGCCGTTCGGCCTGATACGTACGGTACTCCCAATACCCCGACAGGTACATATTCTGGGTACGGAATGCTTCGAGCGAGCTGTCGTTGGCCAGTTCAATGGTACGTTGCAAGTTGAGTTTGATGTGCTGCTGCGCCTGCAAAGTCGTCGCCAAAGCCATCACGACCCATGTATATAGAATCTTTTTCATATCTTTTGTCCTTTCGTTTTTTCTTCTTTTCCCCGGTGGATATACCAATATAATAATGGTACGATAAACAAACTGACCAATGTCCCGATAACCATCGTTCCGATCATGGCAATCGATAATGGTTTCTGCAATTCTGATCCCAGATCGAACGAAAACAGTAGCGGTACCATAGCAAACACCGTAGTCAACGACGTCATAATAATGGGCCGCAAACGCCTGCGTCCGGCCTCATGAATGGCTTCCATCAACGGGAGCCCCTCCTTGCGCAATTCGTTGATAGCATCTAATTTCAGGATAGAGTCATTGATCACAATACCGCAGGTTACAATCAACCCGATGGCCGACATCAGGTTCAAGGTATGCCCGCACATCCACAGCAGCAGCAAGGCAAATGCCACGTCGATCGGAATCTCCACCAATACCAGTAACGGTTGCATAAAACTCTCGAATTGAGCTGCCAGTATAAAGTACATCAGCAGCAACGACACCATCAGGATAATCACCAGTTCGTTGAGCATCTCCCGGTTGGAGAAGAAGCTACCCGAGAAGCCTATGTCCCATCCACCGGCTGCATCTACCGTTGCCTTGGTATCTGCAATCAGTTGTTCCGGCGACTTCACCTTATAGAAGTCAAAAGGAATATACTCTCCATTGCGTCCGGATGTGATACATTTCAAATCTTCGGTAGGCGATACACGGATCAACTCGTGCAAAGGGATGTATTCCACCTGTCCCCAGGAGTCGGCTTGTGTCCGTACCAATGTTTCCTGTAGAATGCGGGTTACCGTTTTCTCATCTCCGGCTATGTTAATAGGCAAATATTGTTGATACGAGTGCAACATGGTTACACTGTTTTCCTTGAAAGCCGTCTTCAGTTCCCGATACAATTCATTGTACGAAACCCGGTAAAGCAGCAGCTTCTCAGTATCAATACTGAGGTTCAATTGATTCTGAAAGGCAATACCTGTCGGCGCTACGCCGGTCACTTCCGCCAACTCGCTCTCCAACTTACGCAACATGCCCGGCTCAGGTGCTTTCTCCCGGTTACGGGAATATAACTCGGCCCGTACATCCGGTTCGCCTGTGACAAACAACTGCTCGAATACCGTTTCGGGAGGAGCAAATGACACAACTGCCACCGGATAACGCTCTTTCACCCACTGATACACCTTCGTTTGCAACGAAGGGACATCATCCGGTTTCTCTGTTTTAAAGTACAATTCGGTCTCCGATGCAGACAGTTCCTGATCCCGGTTCAATAAATAATCCTGCCGACCGATGGATGCAGCCTGTTCGATTGTAGCCTGACTGAGTTCGCGCAACAGCCGGTCTACCCGGTGATGGTTCTCGTCGACATGAATATTTTCGTTCCACTCAATGCGAACAAGCACCTCGTTTACCTCCACCTTTGGCATCCGCTCCTTATCTATAAAAAAGAAAAAGAAGATACACATCGGAACAGAAATCAGACAGAAAGCGACACTCAATTTCTGATGACCGAAGACCCAGTCTACCCCTTCATCATAGAACTTGTCGAGCGTATGTCCTTTGAATGGATTGTTTATTTTTGCATTGATCCATTTCCATTTACTGGCTCTCATACCGGTGCTGTACACCAACATATACAATACAGGCAGCAACATAATGCCGGTAAAATAGGAAACCATCAGCCCCACCGTCACAGCAAATGCCTGATCGTAAAAGATGGCGCCGGCAATACCACTCATAAACACCAGCGGTACGAAAACTACAATCGTGGTGAGCGATGAGCTCAACATCGGCGTAACCACCTCACTCGTACCCGCCACACAAGCCCTGCGCAATGAATATCCCCGGTCCCGGTATTGCGATATATTTTCGGTTACGATAATCGAGCTATCGATCATCATACCCAAAGCCAGGATAAGCCCTGCCAATGAAATAATGTTAAGTGATAAATGGAAAAGGTAGAAAAACAGGAAACTCGTCACAATCGATACCACCATACTCAGCCCGATGATCAATGGCGACTTCACATCACCCAGAAAAAGCACGGTAATGATACAGATGCAGATCAGCCCCAGCGTCAAGTCCTGTTTCAGGTTCGATATACTGAAATCCAGCAGTTCTGTCTGGTTGCGGCTTACCTGAAACTCGATATCGGGATACACACCTTCAAAATGGCGCATCGTTCCGGCAAGCGCCTCCTTCATATTATCCATATTCTCATCGGCCTGCTTGATGATGGCCAACGTCACCGCCCGTTTCCCATTAGATACCGACACCCCTTTCTCTTTCACAGGAACAATGGCTATGGTACAAAAGTCCTTCAATTGTACGATGCGCCCTTCCCGCCGCATATAGATATTCTCCACATCCTCCGCTGTACGCAGCAGGGTTGAGAACTTTATATTATACTCGTAGTATCCGTCGCGTACGGTCATGCTGCCCGGCTCCACATTGTTTTCCTGCAAAGCCGTTTCAATGTCGCCGATGGAGAGTCCCATCATAGCCATCTTATCCTTGTCGGGCACAATCTGTACCTGCCGGTCGAGTACTCCGGTTATGTCCACCATCGCCACTTCGGGCAACTGTTCAATACGTCGTTTGATGACTGATTCTGAGAACTCACACAATTCGAGAAAGGCCGGCAAATTGGTTTCCTCGTAGGCGCTATCACTTTTCAATGTCAGGTTCAGGTAGAACACCGGAATATCCGTCGCACTGGCCTTGATCACCTTCGGGCGGTCCACCTCCTTGGGTAAGTAGTTCATCGCCGCATCGATCTTTTCGTTTACCTCGATAAAAGCCAGATCGGTATTCGTTCCGTATTCAAAGTTCAGCCGGATGATACCTGCTCCGTCACGCGTTTCACTGGTCATCCCCTTCAGGCTGCTCATCTGTATCAGTTGCTGGCGGATAGGTTTTACGGCTGTATTCTCCAACTCCCGCGCCGATGTATTGGAGCCCGAAACCTGCACCGTTATTTCAGGAATGGAGATATCCGGCAAGAGCGATACCGGCAACGTGCCGTACGTCACCAACCCTACGATAAAGCAAGCCGTAAATGCCATCAGCACGGCAATGGGGCGTTGTATCAGGAACTTTATCATACGGTTATGGCTTCACTACAGTTACAGGCGCCTCATGTGCCAGGTTGACATTGCCTGTCACAATCATCACATCACCCACATTCAGCTTATCTTTGGAGTCTTCGAGCAACGTATAACTGTCTGCATTCTCCAGCCCGGTATGCACATAGTTCCAGTGCGCCTTTCCCTCGTCCAAGGTAAATACCACCTGCTTGCCCGACCGCAATACCACAGCTGTTTTCGGAACCACCAGTTGACCGGGAAGCGAACGGAACACGCTCACCCGCACATTCATGCCGCTGTATAGTCCTCGCCCGTTCACCCGCGCCCGTACTTTTACCATCCCTTTATCATCCACCAACGGATTGATCTCCGTCACACTCCCCTCGTACGGAGAAGCCGTAGCCGAATAAGGTACAATTTTCACTTTATCCTCTTTCTTTATCAGGGAAAGTTCACTTTCGAGTACGGAGAAATCCACCTCCATGCCCTGTGCATCGATGATCGTGCAAAATGTTTCCGATGTATTGGCTATGTTATACGGTTTGGCAAAGAGATTCGCCACTATTCCGTCGAAAGGTGCTGTAAGTGTAGCGTGTTCTTCTTCATATTGGGCCAGTTCGTATTGCGCCAGGCTCTGGTCGTACCCACTCTTTACCTTGGCAAGCTGCATCGTTTCGGCAGGTACATTCGCTCTGTCGCCGGCCGCATATCCCTGCCCTATCAGCACATCCTGCAATTCGAGCTTTGCTTTCTCGAGAGCATCCTTTGCCTGTGCCAGTTTATTCAGCAGACGGAATTTATCCAGTTCGGCCAGCTTCTGTCCTTTGCGAACCACATCCCCGTTCTTTACATAAATATGCGCCACCACTCCGCCGCTTTCAAAGCGAAGATCGGCCATTCCCTTAGCTGCCACCTTACCGTTGCTTACCAGTTCATGACTGAAATCCTGCCGCTTCAGTTCAACTACCGTTACTTCGTTCTTACTATCGGGCAATGTGGTAGATACTCCTTTCCCGGTATCGTCTTTCTTTTCTCCACCGCAGGATGTAAATAACGCAAGCGCCATGCACAGCGTAAATAAGGATGTATAGTTTCTCATACTTGTCAGATATATTTGGAGCAAAAATAGGGTTATGGGGTGGTATATCCCATTTTTTAACGTCACAATTTACGTCACTAAATATAAATAATGGTGTAAACGTCTCTTTTTTATAATATTTTAAAGAAATTCACTTACAAATATCCAATTTTAGAATTATCAAAATGAAACGAAACAAATAAATTTAACCGCCAGAAATGTTCAATAATGCATTTCAAGCTAACACAAAAATGGCACAAAAAGAGTCAACCAGCCAAAGTAATGAATAAACATCCGTATTATAATGCAGAAAAAGTTCTCTTTTCATGCCATAAATGTATATAAATACAGCATCCGGAGAGACAAAAGCTCCAAAATGAGCTCTAAAACCCTTTGAAGGTTTTAAACCTTCGACCCGAACCTTTTAAACCTTCACCCCGAGGGTTTTAAACCTTCACCCCGAGGGTTTAAAACCTTCGGGTCGAGGGTTTGGAACAGACCTTCAAATGATTGATTTTTTCTCCTTAAAAAGCTATTTTGGGATAAAAGCTGACCACACTTCAATCTATCACATCAATACCTAAAAAACAAAATGGCAACACAAAAGAATACACAAACAAAAACAATCCACACAAAAAGATAGCAAATTAGCAAAAAACAACATCCAATTAACCCACCCAAATCCATATTCTTTGTGATTTTATCGTTCGCGCGCAACTTCTACCAAAAACAACGCAACCACGAGGCCCCTGTTTTGACAATTTATCAAAACGTCAAAAGCCACCAAGCATTACTAAGGGCGCCGATAGGGATAAGTAACCCTTTCTAAAATACAGCTTTTAAGCATTTAAACGTAGCAATACTTGTATTATGCTCTGACCATTCACTTCACCGGCAAATCAAATGCATAGATGGTATCCTCCACCAACGGGTGTATACCATAAAGTTTTCCGTGTTTCTCGGAGATGGTAAACAGGTATATAACTTTGTCCAATGTGTACTTCCCTACAGGATTTCCATCCCAATCCCAGACCTGTAACTCAGCAGTTGAGGTCAACTGTTCGCCGCCCTTTAAGTTCAGGCACATCACATAGATATACTTATCCGTCGCTTTGGGGGACATATAGTACTGCATCGATTTCTCATACTCCTGCTCGTACTCTTTGTTGTAGGGTTCTACTTGTACATTTACCTCTTTCAGCAAATTACCATCCCGATCATGTATCCTGAAGAATTTGAAGTAAGTATAGAAATAGGCAAACCTGCTTTTATCCGGCTTCACTACACCTTCTTTTCTATATATCCGGGCTTTTATTCCAGGTTCTTCTTTCGTATAGTTGTCCGTAAGTGTAGGATAAGGACTTACCTCTACTGACTCAAAGGTGTTGGTATCAATAATCCGGTATTCGGTATCTATATCTACACCTGGTTGGCTAAGTACACAAACCTTTCCTTCACCCAGATCAAGAAAGCCGTTTACTGCCGGTTCTCCTTTCCGAAGTACTTCCCTATGATGAACTTCAAATTGTCCGGGAGTCCATTTTACCTCTTTGAGAGAATAGGATCCCACATCCAATATAGAGAATCCACCGGGATAAGCCAACAATGTTCTTCCATCCGGAAAGACGAAGTCGTTAGGCCCTTGACCACGAATACCATTAGCACCCAAATATCGATGAGAGGGTAACTCAAACGAATAAAAAATAGAATCCTGCTTATAGTCGGAAACAATCAGCATATCTTCCGAGGCCACCATTCCATCCGGCGCCAATAGCACAGGGGGAATCTTGATCTCCTCACCCTGAACTATTTCGTTTGCAGGGAAAGAGGTTACCAATTGCGTTTGGGATATTGGCTTGGAACAACTCCATAAAACTACTGCCAGAAATACTGTTTTGTAAACGAAAATTTTATTCATAACTTATTTAATATAAATATGTGTCAAAGTCTCTATACCTAATATGGCAAATACGATCATAAATATTAATACACATGCAAATATACTTAATTTAAAATTATTTACAGATCAAGTAATGTTACGAGCTTAGGATACTTTTGTTTCCAGTGCCATAGAAACAAGTAAATTATCAAATATATTTTATCACTATTGACCGACTAAAATCAAAATTAGTCGGTCAATAGTGTATCAGCAGACAACGCAACCACGAGGCCCCTGTTTTGACACTTTATCAAAACGTCAAAAGCCACCAAGCAGCACCTGTATTTCTGCTCTCATCTCACGTACTGCTGTCGATTGTACTTTCGGTTCCTTGGTAAGCACCACTCTGGCTGCCTCCTTCATCTTCTCCGGATGGTCGAATGCAGGTTCGGCATACAGCTTTGCCAATAGATAGTACGGATAAATCCTTCCGGGCAACAGATGCGTAGAACGTATCAACCACGTTTCTGCATCGTCGTACATACCCATTCCCTGATAATTCTTACCAATAATGTTCTGTATCATCGGGTCGCAACTACGGATAGTAGCTTCTTTTAGGATTTCGTTCGAAGCTTCATACTCCTTCAACTTATGCAGAGTATGTCCATATTCGAAAAGGAAAGCTCCCCGGTCGCTCAAAGCCGGATAAAGTTTGGCATAACCTTCGGAAGCAGCCCGGTATGCACCGCAATTATACAGCATCCGAACCCGGCTCCACTCCTCGCACTCCCTGTATTTGTTGGTGTGCCACAAATACCCTCCCCACAATCCCATCAACAGGGCAAAAATGAGTAACCCCCGCATACGGGTGATGACTGCCGCTGCCAGCAGAAAAGCGAGAGACACTACAAAGGCGGGAATCTGCATCGGGTACGAAGAGAAAGCAAAC
The DNA here is from genome assembly GCA_031554665.1 of Bacteroides sp. GTDB lineage: Bacteria > Bacteroidota > Bacteroidia > Bacteroidales > Bacteroidaceae > Bacteroides. Next base: position 8,326 of record JAVBVA010000046.1, read on the forward strand.
ACCATCAGCGATAGAATGGCCCCACAAATGCCTAAACGTTTCAGCTTTACTCCCCGCCAAAAGCAGAAACCGATCACTCCCAATACAATAACAAGAGCCAAAACGCCCCACTCTACCGCCACTTGCAGATATTCATTGAATGCATACTCCGGGCTTCCCGCTACCAGCTCCTCTTGCGGAGAAAAGGCTCCTTGCTCGAAATAGATCTCTTGCGCTTTTCCGTATGCTTCGGCAAAATGCCCCGTTCCGTATCCTGTCAGAGGTCGTTCGGCAATGGCCCGGCAACTGATCTTCCACATAAACAAACGTCCGTTGGCCGAATCTCTCTTCAGATGGAATAGAGATATACCCAAAACGAGCAAGCAACATGCCCCTATCCCCATCAGACTAATAAACTTTTTGCGATGTAGCCGCCACGCCTTTCTGCATGCTTCGCCCCACGCATGATGCATGCCATATACCCAAATACCGGAAATAGTAGCAGCCAACCAGGCCGAACGGCTCATGCCTGCCGGAAGCACACAAAGAATGAGTGACAGTACACCCAACGAGAGGTAATATTCAACTTGTTGCATCCAATTGCGTTTGGTTTCTTTTCGTAGCTTTAACCATTCGTAGAGTGCAAGAGGAAATACCATGGCCAAGTAACCCGAATAGGGACCAGGGTTATAGAACGAACCTGTCAAAGCATAGAGCGAATGATTGGATGTAGTGAAGCCATAAAGCTGGCGCAGGCCGGATATTGCTTCCAGCCCGGCCAGAAATATAATAGAAAAGGTTACGATATGGTTAAAGTTTAAAAGCACAACTTCTTTTTTGAGTGATTTGAAAAGTACAATTAGAAACACTATGATTCCAAACGAAAGTGCCGATAGGGAAATCCACCATTTCTGATAGGCAGTTTCACCTACAGGTACATCAGACACCAAAGACAATCCACTTCCCAATAAAATGAAAGTGACTATTATTAGTTTCAGATTAACCCAACCAACGTCTATCTTTACCATGATTCATAAGATTATTGCCATTGGAAATCCCCCAAAATATCTACAAAGATTAATTATAGTATTTTTTCTGTATCTCATCAATATATTGTTTAGTTAAATCTGGAAAATTGTCATTTGGAAAAAACACATCAGAAATAATGCCATTATGGTATATGCACAAAAAAGGAGTTTGATTTTCATTCTCCACAATTCTCTCTGCATTATAAATAAGGCTCTTTATTGCATTTGATCGTTTAAACAGGCCCAGATTTCGAGAATTTGAGTAATCACCAATTATCATATATTCTATTTGTATCCTACTAACGAACTCCTTTATTAAAGAGATATGTCCAATAACACACTCAGAGCAATCTATTTTTGAAAATCGAAAAATAAGGATAGGAGCATGGCTTTCGAAATAATTTAAAGACATTTTGGTTCCATCTTCTTCATAAATACTATCACTCTTAAAACTCTTTCCGTCAATACTCCAACTATCAATCAAACTATTTTTCAATAAAAAAACAGTATGTTCCAATTTTACTCTTTGATTATCCAAATCACATAAGTGGTTTGAGTAGTTCCTGAACATAACGAAAATAACAACTATGCACGAAAACAGTAAAGAGAGTAAACCAATAACTAACATTCTATTTGTATTCATAAAATCAATCAAATATATGTAACAATAAATCAGTTTAGAGCAACCTTGACAATAATAATATTATCACTAATATCAATGTCTGTTGCGCCATCAAATACCGAATTAAAACAAGTATTCAAATCTACTTCCATTTTTTGTTGCTTAATCAATGTATATGGTTCGTAATAACCATATAAAAATTCTCCATCTGTGAAAAAGAAGTGTGGAGCTCTCTTATAATCTCGTAATCCAAACTTAATATCTGCAGTCTCTTTATTAATCATGCATTCATAAGTCTTTGCCTCTGGCCCTACACAATCAAAAAAGATATATTTCTGAGTTTCCAATATGTTCGATATACATTTGAAAGAATTATCCTCAAAATAAGCATTGCGTGTTTTGCTCTTCCTTAATTCATCTATTCGCTCTGCAGAAATAGCATGTTTTCCAAAATCAATTTCAAAAGCCGCCTCAATAGAATCATTTATCAGTCTATAAATAATATTTTCACCATCAATAGGGGCTATATAATTAATACTACCATTATTGAAAAATCTATTATCCCCCGATGTTGGAAGATAATATTTAAAATATTGATTCCTCACACTTCCATTCCTCACTTCTCTCAATCGAAAACTTTCTTTTTTATTTTTATCCCATGCATCGGGCTTACAACACCATAAGAAATAATGTTTCTTATCATAAACAAGAAAATGAGACGGATTAAAATCTGATTCATTATTTAAGGACCATGATTCAAGGAAATCGCGCGAATCAGAATTGTAACAATGTATTTTACCATAATCCAATAAATATATTGAATTTCTTGAAACACAAAAATCCCTCAATTCGATGTACTCTCCTGGGCCATTTCCCTGCGTACCAATATTCCCAAGAAAATTTCCATCAATATCAAAATTTACAATTTTCTTCAACTTATAATCTAGTATATAGATGTTGCTATTGTTTATAATACCCTTAGTAAATTGACCTATTAAACCATTTTCTGTTGTTTCCAGCTTAATGGTTTCAACATCTTTCACAAATTCATCCCACTGAAGAAATGAGGCACTTTGTTTTTTGACTTTATATGTTTTTAGATTATTTACAGAAACCACGCTGTTTTCATTGCAACTAAATAGAAAAGCCAAAACTATAAATCCATATATTTTTCTCATAATACTTTTCCAAAAAAGAATTATTGTATGAATTCATTCTCCTAATGCTTGTTTAACACAAACAAATAGGAGAATGAGTCACACTTATAAAAAATAAAATATAACAACTCTTTACTATGCTATGAACAGCAGGGACATGTAGGGCTACAATCAGTACTCCCTCTCTGACACATTACACATTCACAGGATTTTTCTTCATCACACTGTTGTTTAAAACATACGTCCAGCTCATCTTTATCATTTTTATTTGATTCGTCAGCTGCATAAGCTTCTATGTTTTGAAGATTAGGCATAAAAATGTTTCTATCAGAAATTATGTACACATTTAGAATTGCAACAATTGCTATAACAGCTACAATCATCATTTTCTTTCTCATAATCTTACAATAATTAATAATTTAATAATCCAAAAACTAAAACATTTACCACACTAGTAAACCATCACTATTCATTTTTACATTCTTTAAATTTATGTTTCCCTCCTTTCTTAATAAGTGGTGACGGAGTGAGCAATAACCTTCTTCTGAAAATCTAAGGATTTGTTCACTCCTTATTACATTTTCCTCACACAATATAAACCAAAGCGAAATATCGCTATAAGAGCCAATCTCTATATTCCTGTTTTAAAACAAAAGTAGGCCTAAGCCAAACTTGGTACAAATTTCCCACGTCACATTTACGTCACAAAAAGAGAAACAACACAGACTATTTATTCTATCGCTTTGAAAATACGTTTCCATCTGATTTTCCCGGTTACAGGCTCCTTTGATTTCCAAATAAAAGAAGCTTTTCCCACTACATAATCCTCGGGTAGCAATCCCCAATAACGTGAATCCTGTGAATTCGTCACTTTATCTCCTGCCACAAAATAATAATTATGCAGAAAACGATACGCTGTCAATGGCTCATTACCCAATTTAAAAAGTCCACTCCCCTGCACAAGTTTCTGCTTCTGCTCCCACTCTATTATATTCTTGTAGAGCGCATAGTTAACCGGATCCATCGTTATACACCCACCTTTGGCTGGAATATATAAAGGCCCGAACTCTTCGATATCCCATTCGACCACGTCGTTGTATGGATACCCTTTCATTACTACTCCGGTAGTTTGCCCTGCTGTGAGTAAAGCTGATAAAGCATCTTGCGATTCCTGATTCCCCAAAGGTTTACTGCATCCTCTGACCTGATAGTGCGCATTCCTTATCTCCAATGTATCACCAGGTAATCCGACGCAACGCTTGACATAATACGTCATCAGGTTCATACCTATACTATCCCAAGCTGCCGGATAAGGAAAATTGAAAACCAACATATCATTATGGCTAATCTTGCCAAATCCCGGTAGCCTTGATATATTAATATCCTTATGATCAGCGGCATCCCATAGATTGAACAATCGACCTCCCATAATCCATTTATTGACTACAATATTATCTCCTGCAAGCAAAGCAGGTTCCATAGAGTCGGAAGGAATCTTGAAAGTAGCTATGCTTGTTATTTGCATCACTACCCACAATACTCCTATGACAAGCGCTACATAAAAAAGCGTAAATAGCTTGTCTATAAATTGGAATAATCTTCTTTTCAATTCTACCATTTCCACTTATTGGACGTACTTACAAAAAAAGCTGTTTCCCATCCTTATACTCAAATATCCGTTCATCCTTCCCGCGTGTATGGTTCCTGAGGTAAAGCAATGCCTCCTCAGGAACCTTGTACAACAAAGAATCCGATCCTGAAACAACAATCCCGGCAGAATGCCAATCTGCCCCATCGACATAAAATAGTTCATAACGATCGCCTTTACGGATAAAGTTATCTCTATTACGTGGAGTGAAAATTATCTTACCTATTGAATATGACTTTCCGAGATCCAATCCTGCCCATCCACCCGTAGGCAAGTGATAATGATACGAAGTATAAGGATCGCCGTCAAAAGCATTTGTATACTCGTGGGTACCATCATACATATCAGGCCCCGGCGTACCAATAACCTTACCTTTCAGCGAAATAGAATCGACACGTGATTCATAAAATGTTATTTCCGAAACATTGCAATGTCCGTCTGGTGGACCCACATAACGAACATACCTGTACTTACGGTCGTTTGGGCGGGTCAATGCCACATTGTGAAGTCTGACAGGCTCTTTGGTAATTACAAATAATGTATCTTTCTGCCTGAACCCTGCATCATTGCTTCCTTCGAAAACTCCGCCTAGCATACGCTTGATAAAAGGTTCATAAAACAAATTGTACTTGTGTAGCAGACAGACTTCTTCTTCCTTGTCCGACGGTGATATATAACGTATACCTCCGGTTTCCCTGTCCACAAAGAAAGGATCGCTCTGGATTGTTAGTTCGCCTTTCTGGTAGGTAGCGAGTCTGAATACAACTCCTCCTTCCACATCGTCGAATCGCACTCTTTTCTTTTCATACCGTCCCCATGCTATCGGAGCCCACTTCATACAACTGGAAGAACATAAGTACACTACTTCCCCTTTTTTAAGTGAATGATACATCTTCTCAGCCGGGATTTCCGGATTTCGGTTCTTTACTCCTGCATAAACCGACGTCACATCCACCATACAAGGCCAACGAAAAGTAGGATAAACCGCGTCCGGCTTCTTGCCTATTTCTTTTATCATCTTTCTGTTCAAGCTAAATGTATTGCGATACACCTTGCCCTTGGGATTCCAGTAAGTATTTGTTTCTTCTATCTTGGCACCTGGGTACAGCAGAGAGCAGAAATAAGACACTCCATTTTTATCGAATACAGAATTAAAACAATGCGGTACATTGCCATCACCTCTCATAATCATCTTATCTTCTCCACAAGGTAGCCCCAAAGCACGAAATACATAAAGCTGCAAATGTGTGAATTCCACACAACTACCCGAACGCCATTCAACCACTTTAGGACCTTCATGAGGGCCAAAGGCGAAAAGCTCTGTAAAGTTGATAGGACCCTTACTCAACGAATCGAGTAATACTTGCGAAACGAACAAAGGATCTTCTGCTTCGGGTAGACTCCTGATGCTGTCCAACATCGGGTTATATTTGTTGTAGATCTCTTCTCTCCACGACGATAGTCTTTCGTTGCCCACTCTGTACGGCAATATATATTCGCAAAAGTTTTCAAAAGAGACATTCTTTCCCCAAGGTTGCTCCTGCCAGACCTTGAATGCCCATTCAATATTCTCAATCAAATAGTCCGGATCAATGGATGTATCACTTACCATCTGCAAGGATGCAATGTTTATATAGCCATACTTTCTCATGATCGAATCGTATACAGGTTGTGGATAGAACTTTCCTGTACCATGTAGCGCATATAGTTCAAGATATTTATCCAACTCCTCACCCTCATAGCTGTAATGATAAGGCAGGTTCTCGATCAAGAATTCTGCCGCTTTGTACTTCAATGAATCGCCCTCAAATCTTTGAAGCACTTCCAACAATTGGGGATTCAATTTCAGGATATCCTTTTTAGAAGGACCTAATGAGACTTCCGAACAGGAGTTCAAAAAGAGTATACATATCATTGTTGAAATAAAAATTCTCATAATACAGCTATAAAGATTTACTTCGTATAGTATTTCATCAATATCGAATGCAAATATTGATTTGTCAACTGCGCATTCTCTTTCTGTGGAACAAACATATTATTTACTCTTTTATTTGCCGAAGAGTAAATAAACAGATAGGGCATATCTATATCAAGCAGTATCGATTCGGCTGCTTCATCTATTTTGTACACATTAAAACGAATATTATTGATTTTCCTAAACTTCCTGATATAACTCAAATTCTTGCTCGATGTAAGCAACACAATATTGTCTAATCCAATAGAATCTTTATATACATTTAGTTTGCTTACAATACTATCTATACATACATCGCAATGCATTTCCGAATAACGTAAGACCAACGTATTATCAGACATTACACTTGGAAATCTTTTCTCATTTCCCTGCATATCAACAACACCCCAATCTGTTGAAATTTCTTTCCCATTTAATGATAACTCATGAAATCTACATTCTTTCCATGTATATAACTGTTCAATGGTGGCATCCGACTTCTTTTTCAAGTCATACAGGAATGATTGCACTTCATACACCCTTTGGTATCGAATGTAACTATAAATAGTGCTAATCACCAAAAGTGCAATGAGTAGCCCCACAAAGATGTATTCCTTCTTTTTCATTTTCACATCTATTTAAATCTACATCTGAATAATATTGGGTTAGAGTCATCTTTCATCTTTTCAACAATTTGGTCCATCTTTTTCTGATAATACTCATTGGCACCCCCTTCCCTTGCTGATCGCCAAATATCAGAAAGCATATCGGTATCCCTAACTATGCATAATTCATTATCTTTAGTCGTATAAAACTCATGAAATAAGAGATTTCCAAACAAACTCATTCTTAATGATTTTCCAACGACAACCGTAGACTCCTTCTTATTATATAAAAAATAATTGAAAGAATTATATATATAAAGTCCCATTAAATAATCTTTTGAATTCTGCAAATACTCCACCCCTTTTAAATACTTATTCTGGCGCACAAAACGATATAGCTGCTCTCTACCAACATCTATTTCTTCCGGAAGATTTCTTGAAGTGAAATGCACAACATAAGAAGGGTATACAGAGTCCTTTTTTAATGTATAAATTGTATCATTTAAAGGGAAAATAAGAGTAGATTCATCGAAGCATTGGCTGACATGTCTTTTTAATCCATATCCCGATTTATCTATTTTAGAGTTATCAAAAGGCATTCCATAAGAAAGGGTTTTACCCGAATTGAAGTCATATTTATAAAAATTAAAGTCCCCATAATCTGTTGGCCAGTTATTTGCAATAAAATAAGCAATATTATCAAATGAAACTATTTCAACATGAAAAGCATCATAAAACACTTCCCTACATAAATCATCATATAAATTATATAGGATATATTTACGTTGTGACCTATCTTGTATAGCAATAGAATCACCTATAAAAGTGAAATCGCCTAAAAAAGAATATTCATTGGGCCCCATACCTTGCCTGCCAATACTCTTCAAGTATTTTCCTTCTGGAGTAAATACGAAAATTTTAGCATTTGCTCTGTCTGATATATATATTCTATTTTTGTAAAACTCTATTTTATTAATTTCTGATAACAAGCACTCCTCAGTTGTTTCCAAAGGTATAATATCTACTGAATCAGTTAAAATTTCGCACAAGTCCAGAAATGGTTCTGTCTTCTCGGGATCTATTAAAATCTCCTTTACCTCCAAATTATCCACTGTCATCTTTAAGTCAGATTTACATCCTATAAAACAACAAACGGCTATAAATAAAGCTGCAATTTTCATAGTATTACGCATTAATAATTAAATATCGAAGGGATTGACTATTGTAAGCCAATCCCAAGTTAATCAAATATAACTCTTTACACAAGAATAGCTAGTACAACTTCCGGAAGAGCCTTGGCATTTTCCCTCTTCGCCATCATACCAAACCTCCTTAACTACAGGGCTTCCATCAAAGTTCCGACCGATTATCACATTAAGTTTAATAGGACACCAATTCGTAAAAAGCGGACCTTTTTCTCCTGCATCTCCTCCTTCTGCCCCAGCCAAAGCTTCGATTCTCAAGGATGCCAAGTCCAACAAGTCATTACTATTATACATATTGAAACCGATGTTCACCATAGCAATAACTACGATTAATACCAAAACAACTTTTTTTCTCATAATATTAAAATCACAAATTAATTATTAAAACTGATATTCCATTCTTAGAATGAAATACATATCACAAAAACTATTTAAAAACTATGCCAAAAAGTACCTCCTTTCTTTATAATTGCTCTACACATATTTGCTTATCTCATTCTGCTTCGCCAGTCACCCGAAAAGTTAATGGCGAGTTCTTTGTATTGCAAATTACCGATATCGCTTTATTAAAATATCCGGGAGCATCGGCCTTATACTTCACATACAGTATCAAACTATCTCCCGGACGCGTCGGCTCTTTGCAATAATCCACAATAGTACATCCACACGATGAATTTGCATCTGCTATCACCAAAGGATTATCTCCAATGTTGTTCAGTGTGAAACTAACGGTATATTCCTTACTCCAATCTATCTTACCTAAATTCATTTCAGCACTGCTGATTTTTATATGGGTCTGGTTTTCGGTTGTAGTGTACGTCTGGGGTGCTTTGTCTCTCAAAATAATATTCATATAGAGTTCTTTGATTTTTGCATTGTGTATAGGATTCCCTATCGCTACCACCTTATTGTTCTCATCCAACAAGAAAGTCTGAAAAGTCATCTCAGAAGATAGCTGATTTAATCTGTTGAATTCATCCTGTTCATCGAAGCACACCGGATAGGTAAAGTTATTACTACGAATAGTATAAAGCAGCTCTTGTGTACTCTTAGGATGAAAATAGAATAAGAACTGTACATTTGCCACAGCATCCAGTTCTTTTATAAAACTCTTCCATGACAGTAGCTTTAATTTGCAACTACTACACCCTATAGTATCTACATAAGTAAGTATCTTATACTGAAAATCGGATATTCTGAAATCTACTGTATCTTTGCCTAAGACAGTAAAGACAGCATGTTCCGGGAAAGCAATCTCTTTTCCGCTCCATTTTTCTACCAAATGAGTTATTCTCTCTTTCTCCACGTCTTTGCATGACAAAAGAGTCAGTAATAGAAGAAATAAAAAGTTATATTTTCTCGTATTCATATACACCCATTCTCCTCTTCTTTATTTTATTTGAATTCACAAATCATTAACAGATCATTGTCATCAGGTTTAACATCACTCATCAATTCTGCTAATTTCTTGTCTAACTTGTCACTATTTTCCTTTATCCTATACAAATAATCTGTGGAAATAATAAAGGCAACTTGGTTATCGCTATAATCTACATTAAGCATCCTACTAGAAGCAATTTGATATTGTGTATTTAAAATGAACGGATGTTTTTTAAGACTCTTCTCTAACTTCGAATAGACATAAAAGCCTGATTGATTGGTTCCAAAAATCAGAAAATGCTCGTTGTTATGTACGTTTATGATAGCATACACGTACTTATCTTCTCTACAGGCTTCTACAAGATCATCACTATCCACATCGTTTCGGGTATAGTATTCCGGTAGATTAAGTTCCTTAAAATCAATGTTATATTGAATTCTCACTCCTTCTGAGTTTATTTCATAAATCGAATTATCAAATCTATTAGAGAAAGTCACACTACGATTCTGGGTAATAAAACACCCTTCAGGAAATACATAAACCCCTTTGTGAAAGTTTGGATTTTCCATCAGACAATTTGTTTCCATCGTTTTTTCCTCAATAGCATTCAATAATCGACTACTTTCATTTTTCAATCCGAACCATGTATTATTCGCATAACTTATTTGATTTATAAATTCATCAATATCCTCCATTTTCTTCTCTCCAATTAATTCTCCAAAATAATTGTAAATTAGAAACTTATATGGGACATCGCAATAAAGAATAAGTCGTTTAGTAGCTGTATCCAAACAAACATCATACAGTTCTCTATATTCCCCCGGACCTAATCCTATTGTATTTATTGAATACAGAAATTTACCTGTATCTTCAAATATAAACACAGACTTTCGTAAACGATCAAATATAAAAAGCTTGTGATCGTCTGTTAAAACTCTATTTATATTACGAATTTGTGAGTCATCACCCGTTTCCAATTTAACAAATTTAGTCGACTTGAATAAAAGAGTATCTGCACAGTTCTCTTTTTGGGCTACTATAAGTGATTCTGCATTTCGATCAATAGGAACAGTATTAGATACGGAACAAGAATGGACTAAAATCACTATTAATAATATAATATATTTACTTTTTTTCATGGTATCCTTCATTCATTTATATAGATAGCATAGAATAACTTCTTATACTATGAAATTATCTACATTGACAAAAACCTTTATCTTTTACACTTTCGAAACCAGCCAATTGAGGTATACAATCAATTGTTCCAAATCCACGACAGTCTACATATTTCGCTTTATATTCAATGACAAGACATAATAAACCATTAGTTCCACTCACAGGACTCCATTCTTCCCATGTTTTAGTGACCTCATACATTGTATCATAAGTGCCAGAAGACCCACCTTCTGCCGCTGCTAATGCTTCAATATTATCCATATTAATTAATGACAATATTTTAGGTTGGGGATTTAATCCCATATATATCCCTAACGCTCCAAATATTGAGACAATAATGATTATAAATTTTACTTTTTTCATAAAAAACAATTTTAAATTCGACTTAATTTAATACATTCAAGTTATTCTAAGCATATCTATTCTCTATTTCAAATTTAACTATCCTATCTTTGTATTAAACATCACTATCGGCTGATCACTATTCACATCTGTAGCTATGATGGTTTTATTCTTCTCGTCCACACAAATACCATAAATAAATCTGTCCAACACATATTTACAAAGAGGCTCTCCTGTCAAGCTAAATACATAAATATATTGCCCGCCATCAATTAACTCTCCCCTCTGTTGTGACAATTCTTTGAAAGTACGTCCATGAAACACGGCATAGATAGCATGGTCAGTAACCTGCACATCACTGAATCCCATGATACCCGATGGAACAGCATATCCTTCTGAAACCCTAAATTCCGGTTCCCCGTATGGGCCAAAGCGCACAACATGTGTACTGTCTTGCAGATTGTATATTTCCAAAACTTCTCCCAACTGGGTAACAGCAGCAAGAACTCCATTCCGGGGATTGTAATCAATAAAACTTCGCCAAGCCTGTGCCATAGCCGGACCGGCATTCTTTAGCATTTGTGTATGCCGAGTGGGAATAAAACCTTCTTTACATAGTAACTGTCCCTTTCTATCTACCCTACAAAAACGACTTTCGCCCGAATAATCGGGAACTATAAAGGTTGAATCATCATAAATTGCAAAGTCGAGCGCGCGAAGTATACCGTCGCCAAACGATATTGCTTCTTTACGTACCAAAGAATCCTTCAATAATGCCCATTCAAGTCGGACCATCTCACTTTTATTGGCATCTAATGTCCAAACTATCCCATTGGCGTATCGTACATTTTCTGCAGAAAGCATCTCTTGAGGAGAGCCTCCATGCTTACCAAAGGAAGTCAGATATCGAAAATCCGGATAAGTAAAAGCATGATAGAAATAATCTGCTCCATGCAAATCCATTACTATAGCTGTATCTGCCTGAGCACGTATCCTAAAAGCATACCTGAATAGCCCAGTATCAATTTCTACAGTCTGTGCTAATAATCTTTCTTCTTTGGGGAAAATATAATGATCTCCTTTGGGAAAAGAACAACCTATCAACAATAGACTTAGAAGATTAAGCACAATTCTTCTCATTCTATCTGGTATACTTTTACGTGATCTAATGGACAATCTATGGAACCGATTCCTATACATTTATAAGTGTTATTCTCCGGGCTTGCCAAAGCCTCTATATTTAATAGTCCTGACTCATTCATTTTATCTTTCTTAATTGAAAAGAAATAAACTACTGCAGAAATGAAGACAATAAATAATACTTTGAATGCATTTTTCATAACTCATGATATTTTGAATGTGTACGGCAAAAGTAGACTCAAGCCACGTTACAAACAAACTTTATACGTCACATTTACGTCACAAAATCACAACACACTGCATTTATGTCGCAAAAACGAGATCTAACTACAATATTTCAAAAAATTGAATTAAATTCTTTTACAAAATAAAATTAAACATTACATTTGCAACCTCTAATAACATTAACACAAATTTATGAAATCTAAAATCTACATACTTTCTTTAGCCATCCTTACATGCCTATTCGGTATATCGACTATTATAGTATTCTCATATAATCAAAAAGAAACAAAAGAATATATTTACAAGGAACATCCCCGAGTTTTAGAAGAAGCTGCTATTGCAAATGCCCAAAGAAAAGCATCAGATTTGTATATGAGTGGAACCTTTAATAAAAAGTCAGATAGCATAGGAAGTTACGAAATCAGAACTTTCCGAGATGCAGATACCACATTCGAATATCGTTCTAAAATAGTAAATATAGAAACGCAGATAAACAGATCGCGGCAATCCTATCTATTATCTACCCGAGATCTGCATAGTAGTGAAATCCAAATACTATTTGATAGCCTACTTCAACAAAAAGGAATTTATGTACCTTCTGTCATAGGAATTACTGACACTTTTTACATCAAGCTAAATGATTGGAGTCGTGATACTACGCAGTTTAAAGCAAACATCAAAAGTTCGTTCGCAAAACAAGGTATTTTCGAGGACATTAATTACCATGCATATTCGGATATTTCATTTTTAGCTGTATGGAAGTTAATGCCCAAAATGCTTATATACATACTTCTTTCTATGACCTTATTAGTTGGGGGATTATTAGTATATACATTAAAAAGAAAGCCACAGAAAGAAGAGGTGATAATAGAACCAAGCTCAGAAATAGAAATACCAGTCACAGAAACGGCTACGAATTTCTCCGATACAGAAACATTGAAAATAGAGGACAAGAAAATCATAGGAGGACGCGTCGAAGTAAAATTATCGGCTCAACCTCTCCATATAATAAATATGTTTCTGGAAAACGACAACAGGGTCAGTAAAGATGCAATTAAGAAAAGGTTCTGGGAGCATAACATCGATTCGACAAATAACATGACCACTACTATAAATAGGCTAAAACTGTCTCTGGACAAGGCTGAATGTGGGTGGACTATTATAACTGATCCTGCGGATGATGAGTACTATTTATTGAAAAGAAATCAAAAGTAAACAACAGGCCAATAAGGGCATCAAGAAACGTATCTAAAACGATCAAGCAAAAAGTTTGCATTTTTCTGGAAAGCCTATCATTATAAAAGAATCCCTATTTGAATTCGCAAATTGTAATTACTACATTATCATCTAATTTCAACTATATTTATCCATAGATGTTTTCCCGAACGGTCGAAAACAAATCACTTCTTCACCAACTCCACTTTCTGAAACTGAAGCTGTTCGTCACTGAAATCCGGATTCTTGGGGTGATGGGTACTGATGTACAGCCCATCTTTCAGCACCATACACATCCGGGCGTTATAGGTGTACTCGGGGAAGGCTGTTTCGCCAATAAGCTGTAGATTCTCATCCAGCACCATGATCGAGAAACTTTTACGACCCGAACGGACAAGTTCCAGGTAATCGGCTCCCGGTTCCAACTCTACTCTGGGGTATGCGATGCGATAATATACTTTCCGGTATGGATCGTACAGAAACGTTTCGTATGAAGGAGTCTCGCAGGTAAGTTTTAATTCTTCCATCAGATTGCTACCCTTGGTGCCTGGAACTTTCAGTTCGTCGATATATTGGCTCTTGGCTGTTACGACTCTCGGAGTAATATGATCGGGAGCAAATTCCAACAAGTCATGACTGTACGAGAATGAATAGACAAATGTTTTTCCATTGAAGCATTTCTGATAATTAGCGCCGATAGCGCGGGAGGTACCAAAGTCGGACTTATCGATAAGGGGAGGAAACCGGAGTGGCAATGCTGTTACTTGCCGATGGGTTGTATCGATCAGTACAGTAACCGGACTTTGCTCCATGATTTTATCGCCCAACCTCATGTTGGGAGTTTGTGGTATGTACAGAGAGTCGTTGATAAAGTATAGTTCTTGCCCCAATATAGGCATGAAAGGTATCAACATCTGCCCTGTATCGGTAGTTTTCAGGAATTTGATGACCTGCTTGATATGGCAAGCCGAGTCGACCATGAACAATCGGGTTTCGTAAAGGCTTTGTAGAAAAATGTGATCAAAGTCTTTCATATACAGCCCTGCAAAACCTCCCGGAATAGCTTTATCGCCTTCGACGGGGAACTTCATCTTCCGAATCAGTTGCTTGCTGCGGATATCGTATATCCCGATTTCTGGTTCCAAACCATTCTGTAAGCAAAGGTACTCGTTTCCGTTCTTGTCGGTAAACGACGCCACATAAAAAGGTATTTTGGTATCCTCATCGATCGGGAAGGTGAGATACTCGTCGCATATATTCAAAGAATACGCAGTGTGTTCGTGCTGTCCGCACGAATAGGCCATCAATACACAAACAGCCATGCTGATCAATCGTAGTTTCATCATCTCAAATCTGTATTTATTTTCAGGATGCTAAGATAATAAAAAAAAACAGACCGGGCTAAGTTTCTTTGAACTCTGCCCGGTCTGCTTTATTCCATGCCTGATCGATATCAGACATCTCTTTCAATTTTACTTTTCTTTATCTGCGAAATAGTTCCAGGTAACAGCACTCAAAGCAGCACCTACAAAAGGAGCTACGATAAAGAGCCACAACTGAGACAGAGCTTCTCCGCATTGGAACAATGCCGGACCGATACTACGGGCAGGGTTTACCGAGGTACCCGTGATAGGAATACAAACGATGTGTACCAACACCAGGGTCAAACCGATAGCCAAACCGGCCAGTGAGCCTGCACCTTTCTTCGAATCGGTCGATCCGAGTACCACCAACACAAAGATAAACGTGAACACAGCTTCGGCAATAAAAGCTTGCACCATTTCGCCTTCGCCAAATCCATTGGAGCCGGTAGCTGTTGGGCCATCGTGCGCACCGGTAGATACCAAGGCATACAAAACAGCCGAACCGATAATAGCACCGATAACCTGGAATACCATATACATACCGGCGTCTTTACCGTTCATCCGGCCGGTGAGGAATACACCCAACGTGATAGCCGGATTAATGTGGCAGCCTGATATGCCGCCGATGGCATAAGCCATGGCAACAACCGACAGACCGAAAGCCAAAGCTACTCCCAATGTTCCTACTCCGGTGCCTACTGCACCCGCAAAACTCCCTGCAAATACTGCGCTACCGCAGCCCATTAATACCAGAACCATTGTTCCGATCATTTCTGCAATGTACTTCTTCATACGCTACTTTACTGATTTATTAAACTGTTTTACTATAAATAGTTATTCAAAATTAATTAAAAAAGATAAAAGCACAAAATTTAAAGAAAAAATCTTCTTCTTTTCTTGATTTTGAGAATAAACAGAAAGAATCCGAAATAGTTCCCGGATATCTTATTATTTACAATTTATAGGTAGATCAAAGAATTGTCAGGAGTTGTGCAGCAAGGGTTTTGCAACCGGAGCGGTCTGTTTTACCGCTTCCAGTCAAAGGAAGGGAAGGTACAGTCAGTATATGCTTGGGACAATGAAACGGCGGAAGAGCGTTTGGCATGCTTACCCATGTTTTTACATCTTCAATGATAGCAACAGCCGACGGGCCGGTGTATTCCAACAGGAGTACAACCACCTCGCCCAAACGAACATCGGGTACTGAAGTGATGGCAAACGGCAATGAAATATGTGGACAAAGGATAGATTCCACTTCCTCGATTTGTACTTTGATTCCACCTGTATTGATCACATTATCTTTCCGGCCGAGAATAGTGAAACTACCGTCGGGGTGGATGCGTGCTACATCGTTGGTAACAAGCAATTCGTCGCACACCAGCGGAGCGTCAATGATAAGGGTATCTTCGGGCGACAGGGAAAGCCGTACGGAGGGAAAGGGTTGGTAAGCTGCACTGGCATCGGGGCCATTCAACCGGCGGAGGGCAACGTGCGATAAGGTTTCGGTCATGCCATATGTGCAATATATTGATTCCGGGAAGGTGCGGAGTTCTTTTTCAAGTGAGGCATCTATGAACCCACCGCCGATAATAAGCCGAACCACTTGCTTCAGGCGTTCTCTTTCTACAGGCGTACGAAGGGAATTATAAACTTGCAGCGGAACCATGGCAGCAAAATCTAAAGGAGTATGCACATCGACCAACGGACGACCGGAAGGTGTACGCACCAATAAGTTCAGCCCGGCTACCAAGGCACGTACCACCACCATTTTACCGGCTATATATTGCAAAGGCATACACAATAGCGCGGTATGCCCTTGTTTCAAGCCTAAGAACTCACAGGTAAGACGGGCGCTTTGCATCATCTGTTCTTTTCGAACGGTGAGTTGTTTAGGGGTTCCGGTGGAGCCGGAAGTCTGTACGGTAATGTAAGGGGAATCGGCAAACCAGTCGGCCAGAAACTGAAACAATTCGCTTTGCATGGAAAGAGTTTCTTCTCCGGCCATACGTATGCACTCATCCGGCGTGTAAAACTTGCCATCCAGGCACAACAGTTGTTCTTTCCGATTCAGTTTCATAAGGAAACAGGAGTAATATTAACAGGAGCAGTCCACCACAAACAGTCGCGCCGTATCTCCAACGGCATCTCTACATTCTCGGTGAAGAGCAGACCGGTGCCCAATCCCTGCGGTATCGGATTGTGATAGGTAGCTGCCCACTGAGCAATGGCATTCAGCCCGATATTGGTTTCGAGTGCAGAGGTGACCCACCAGGGAATCTGCCGTTTGCCGGCTTCGCTTATCCACTCGTCGCACCCGCAGAAACCTCCGTGAAGGGAGGGTTTCAGGATGATGTATTGTGGGCGGATGGCATCGAGCAGTTGTTGCTTGCCAAAGAGCGTGTTGCAGCCGATGAGTTCTTCGTCGAGTGCGATGGGCAAGGGAGTGGCAGCTGTGAGCCGGGCCATTGCTTCCCATTGTCCAGCGCGGATGGGCTGTTCGATGGAGTGCAGATCGAGCTCGGCCAACCGGTTCAATTTATCCATCGCATCGCCCGGCGAGAAGGCGCCGTTGGCATCGACCCGCAATTCTACTTCCTTTGCCGGGAAGTGTGAGCGAATGTGCCGGAGCAGCGCCAGTTCTTCCTCAAAGTCGATGGCACCGATCTTCAGCTTGATGCAGCGGTAGCCCGATTGCATCTTGGTTTCGATCTGTTGAAGCATCTGCCGGTAATCGCCCATCCAGATAAGCCCGTTAATGGGAATGCCCACTTCGCCTCGACTGAAAGGGGTATTGCGGAACGCATAACTTCCGGCAACAAGGTGTGCAATGGCTGTTTCCAATCCGAAGAGGATGGAAGGATAGTTGCGAAGCTGCGGCATATGTTCGCACAGTTCGCGGCCTTCAACGGGAAGTTGGGACATCTGCTCTACTTGCCGGCATACGTCGGCAAGTATTTGTTCGTAATCGGGATTGGCATCACAACTCAAGTCGGGAAGCGGGGCGCACTCTCCTACTCCCACCCGTCCGGGATAGGCAGGCGAAGTAAGATGAATATACCACACCCGGCGCGTGGTATATACTCCACGCGATGTACCCGCCGGTTGCTTGAACTGATATATCTTCGGAATGACTTGTATCATTAAACTATGGCATCTTCGGGAACTTCTTAAAGTCGGGCTTACGCTTTTCAAGGAATGCCTGCTTGCCTTCCTGTGCCTCTTCCGTCATGTAATACAACATGGTGGCATCGCCTGCCAGTTCCTGGATACCTGCCTGCCCGTCGAGCTCGGCATTGAGTCCGGCTTTGATCATGCGCAGTGCCAGCGGACTGAGCAGCATCATTTCTTCGGCCCATTGTACATATTCGTCTTCGAGTTGTTCGAGGGAAACTACCTTATTCACCAATCCCATGTCCAACGCTTCCTGGGCATTGTATTTGCGACAAAGGAACCATATCTCACGCGCCTTCTTCTGTCCCACAACCCGCGCCAGGTACGACGAACCGAATCCGGCGTCGAAGCTTCCTACCCGCGGACCAGTCTGCCCGAAGATAGCATTCTCCGAAGCAATGGAAAGGTCGCACACCACATGCAGTACGTGCCCGCCACCGATGGCAAAACCATTCACAGCAGCAATCACCGGTTTGGGGATACTACGGATCTGCTTCTGCACATCGAGTACACTCAGGCGGGGTACGCCATCCTTACCGATGTATCCTCCGAAACCCTTCACGTTCTGGTCGCCTCCCGAGCAGAAAGCCTTGTCGCCTGCACCGGTAATCACCACCACACAAATATCGGCCTCTTCGCGGCAAATGCGGAGAGCATCACTCATCTCGCCTGTGGTGGTAGGGGTAAAAGCATTGCGGTAGCGTTCGCGGTTGATGGTAATACGGGCAATACCATTATAGTAATCAAACAGAATATCTTCGTACTCCTTGATCGTTGTCCATTCTCTCGTTGACATACGTTATTGTTGTTTTAATTGATGATAATACTCTTTCAGCATACGGGCATCCTTGTTCTTGTTGGTAAAGACTTCTAATAACAACGGATGTTCCTGCGGTTCGGCCTGTACGAATTGCGCCATAGCATCGGCCAATTGCTCTTCGTCTTCGGCTTTGAGGTAGGCGAAACCTCGATCTTCGGCCCAGGCACGGGCAGAAGCTTTATGTACAGCCGTGATGTACTTGTGCGAAGTACCCGACATTTCGAGTCCGGGCAGTGTGTGGAATATCTCACCCCCACCGTTATTGAGCAACAGGATGCGGAGGTTGTTGCCTACATGGCTGTTCCACAAAGCGTTCATATCATAAAAGAAACTCAGGTCGCCAATGACCACAAAGTTCAGCTTCTCGGATACGGAAGCATAGCCGATGGCGGTAGACAGCGATCCTTCGATTCCGCTCGTTCCCCGGTTGCAGCAGACTTCTACCGTAGACGGAACATCGAACAGCTGGGCATAACGCACCGACGAACTATTGCCCAGATGCAATGCACACTGCTCCGGAAGCGCCTTGATGAGCGAGCCGATAGCTAACATCTCGGAGTAAGGTAATTCCGGCTGTGGAAGTGCCTTACAATAATTCTCCCACGTACGCGGGTATTCGGGTGATTTATTTTCGAGTAGAAAGGCTATCTTCTCTAAGAACTCGAATGGGTCCATCTCGATGACCGTAGTCAGTGAGCCGTACAGGTCGACCACTTCTCCGTCGGGCGATACATGCCAGTGTTCTTTGGGTGGATGAGTACGAAGGTATTGCTTCAATCGCTTGGACACCACATGCCCACCGTAAGTGATCACCAGTTCGGGTACCATCTTTTCCTGCATCTCGTCGGTCATGGAATAAAGGGCTGCATCAAAGTTCTTCACGGGAAACCCGGGAACAGTCTGGTTGCCGATGTGCTCGGTAAACCACGTAAAGTGCTTGTACAGCAACTTGGTGTATTTCTTATCGAACAGATAGATCAGATTCATTTGTCCGGCAATGATCATCCGTTTCTGGTACTTATTGAGCCGTTCGATAAGACCGGTATAATCGCGATCGTACACATTCAGCCCCTGGTAACGAGTGATAACGCGTACCTCGGGTAAGACATCGACCGAGAACCGGAACAGAGGTTCGGACACAGGAATATTGATATGTACGGGGCCTTTACCACGATGATTGGTTTCCAACAGGGCTTCGTTCACCAAGCGGTTACAATACCACTCATCCTCGTCTGTATAGATCTCGGGGAGGTTGACCGATTTCTTCACCAGCGAACGAAACACATCCGGTTGCGGAACCGTCTGCCCATCCATTTGCCCGATCCAGGCAGCAGGACGGTCGGCCGAAATGACAACGAGGGGAACATTCTGGTAATATGCCTCGGCCACCGCCGGATGCAGGTTGAGCAAGGCTGTTCCCGATGTACAGCATACAGCTGCCGGCCGGCCACCCGAAAGCGATAGCCCGATGGCAAAGAAACCTGCACTGCGCTCATCGGTCACAGCATAACATGTAAAGGAGGGGTGGGTAGACAACGTATGTACCAAGGGGGCATTACGGCTTCCGGGACAAAGCACGATTCTTGTTACTCCATGCGCTTCGAGCAGCGCAACCAATTGCAAGATATTTCTCTTATCTGAAAACATAAGGCTATGTACGATTTATCGATTTTTTATCGTTGAAAGTACAAACTTACTGCTTTTTTAATTATTCAGGGAGGCATTGAGCAAAAATTATATACGATTAAGGTTTAGATGAGGACTTATATACAATCTATGGTTCAAATAGCCTGCGCATGGTAAGCATTTTCTTTTCCGTTTCCTGCCACTCATCATCAAGCGTGGACGACGAAAGCAGTCCGCCACCGGCATAGAGCGACAAAGTATCATGGGTGATACTCATACAGCGAAGATTGACATACAGATCGGTCTTTCCTTCGGGATCGAGCCAACCGATGAAACCGGAATAATAGCGACGGTCATATCCTTCATTTTCCAAAATAAACCGGTAAGCCTCCTCTTTAGGAAGTCCGCAAACTGCCGGTGTAGGATGTAACAACTGAAGTAAACTACCCAAGTCGTTGTTGCCCGGTAATGCGAAACGAAAATCGGTACGCAGATGTGACAAAGCTCCGGCAAATACCGGATAAGGTCCCTCTTCCTGCGGATGTATATCGAACGAAAGCAACTGATCACGAATATAAGATGAAACATATGCCTGTTCCTTCCGGTTCTTTTCATCCCACTGCCGGGGCAACTCACCGTTCTGCACCGACTGCGTCCCTGCCAGAGCCACCGTATGCCAGGCTCCCTGTTCACCCGACAGGATCAGTTCGGGGGTACTGCCCAGCCACAATCCGGTTTGTGGAGTATAACACAGATAAACATACGAATAGATGTAGCGCTCGCAAGCATTATAGAAGGCAGCCGCCGGTGAGAAACCGTCACTCCGGTACATTTCCTGCTTACGCGAAAGCACCAGCTTAGCAAACTGTTCCTTGTGTAACGCCCCGATAAACACATCAAAGCAACGGACATAATTCTCCCAATACGATCCATGCAAGTCATCCATAACGACATCATGGGGTACTTTCACCGGCTCTATACAGCTCACTTCACCAACCTGTGAGAGATCAAAATCCTTCAACG
Organism: Bacteroides sp.; assembly: GCA_031554665.1. GTDB lineage: Bacteria > Bacteroidota > Bacteroidia > Bacteroidales > Bacteroidaceae > Bacteroides. Next base: position 30,010 of record JAVBVA010000046.1, read on the forward strand.
AAAAGATGTCCGGCTGTATCAGCACAACCGGACACCCCGCGCTTGCCCGGAACGGGGCAACCACAAAACCTTTCTGTTCGTTCAATGCTTCGAGTGTGCTGATGATACGCACATCTCCCTCACTCTGCATCAGGAACCGGGAAGTCTTCTCCCCGGGAAGACGATACAAGGCAAAAGGGCGCTTCTGCCGTATCAATTCATCAATCACCGGAATAAACGATATCTCCTCCAAAACCTATCTTTTCTTTAAAACACTATTCACCACACGTACAGACGATACCAGCTTGTCGGTCGAAGTAAATACATCCACATTCCACACGTGCGACGACCGTCCTCTGTGCACAATCGTCCCTACAGCCCGCACCGTATCTCCCTCATGAGCTGATGATATATGGTTACCGCTGACCTGCATCCCCACGACGATCTCGTCGGGTTGGCAAAGGATCATCGAGCCAAACCCTGCCACTGTTTCGGCCAATGCCAGGGTAGCTCCTCCATGCAGAATGCCGAATGGCTGACGGGTACGTACATCGACCGGCATGGTAGCCTCTACACGGTCTTCCGAAGCATACGTATATTGAATACCCAGATTACCCATCAAGGCATGGCGGGCCCGTTTGTTCAGTTCGTCGAGCGGCACTTCGGCAGGACGTATATCAGCCAGTATGGCTTTCTCAACCGCCACAGCCACGCCATCTTCATCGTTCGAGAGCGTTACCGTATCGGCACAAGCTTTCACCGATTCTTGTGCATTGCCCATAGCAATACCCAACCCGGCCATCTGGATCATTGAATAGTCGCATACGCCGTCACCGATGGCTATCACCTCTTCGGACTTCACGCCGATCTTTTCGAGAAGTATACCCAATGTATTCGCCTTGTCAATGAAGCAAGGAACTACTTCGAGCAGATGCGGTTCCGAACGAAACACATCGAGTACCCCGTTCAGACGCCGGTGCCAATGTTCTTCCAGGCCGATAAGCGCTTCTTCGTCATCGCTTACAAGCATGCACTTGTAGGGCGCAAAGTCTACCGCTTCGGCAAAACGTTCGGCCTTGACCAATTTCAGTTTGTTGAGGTAAGCTTCCCATAGCACATGTTCATTATCGGGCCTGTCGGTAATCAGGCGTTCTCCCTGATAAGTGAGGATGGCAAACCCATTCTTCTTCGCCTTCTTTTCTAAGTATGGTATCATTTCAGGGTCGATGCGTTTTTCGAACATCACTTCCCCACTCTTCTGATTGATGATCTGCCCTCCGTTATACGAAAGAACAAACCCACCATACCGTCCCAATTCCAGTTTTTCGGCCACTGACTCCAAACCTAAGGTCGGTCTGCCGGATGCCAATACAATACGCACTCCCATTTGTTGCACCTTCAACAGAGTGGCTAATGTACGGGCACTGATCTCCTTCTCACTGTTGAGTAAGGTTCCGTCTACATCGAGAACCAGTAATTTGTACTTCATGGCTTTCAGGTTTTTAGTGATTACTTTTTATAATTCTTCAACCCGGTTTGCAGGAATTCAACGTAATTCGGTATGTTTTCATCATACGCAAATGATTTGTTCAGTGGCTTGCCCTCATTGTCGAGCAACACATAATAGGGTTGGGCATTGTAACCGAACTTGGTACTTTGCAAATAACTCCACTTATCGCCCAATGTACGCAACTTCCGCTCCGTTCCGTTTTCATTCACGATGACGGGCTCGGGCAAACGGGTCTTGTTGTCTACATATAATGTGATCAGTACATACTCATTATTGATAATATCGCGCACTTTATCATCGGTCCATACGGCGAGTTCCATCTTCCGGCAGTTCACACATCCGTAACCGGTAAAGTCGAGCATCACCGGTTTGCCATGCTGGCGGGCATACGCCATACCTGCATCGTAATCGTCGAACTTGGCATGCACCTCATCGTTGTACAAATTGAAATCCTGTGTGTACATAGGAGGGGTGAAAGCACTGACCGCCTTCAACGGAGCACCCCATAAACCGGGAACCATATATACGGCAAATGCCAGCGATATCAATGCCAGGAAGAAGCGTGTCACTCCTACCTTGTTGTCATCATCATCGTGCGGAAATTTGATCTTGCCCAGTAAGTAAACCCCAAGCAAAGCAAAGATCACAATCCATAAGGCAAGGAATGTTTCCCGATCGAGAATTCCCCAACCATAAGCCAGGTCGGCTACCGAGAGGAATTTCAAAGCAAATGCCAGTTCCAGGAACCCAAGCACTACTTTGATCACATTCATCCATCCGCCCGACTTGGGCATCGACTTCAACCAGGTGGGGAATAAGGCAAACAGTGTAAAAGGCAATGCCAAAGCAATGGCAAAGCCCAACATGCCAATGGCAGGAGCCACCCAATTACCCGTACTGGCTACTTGCACCAACAAAAGCCCGATAATCGGTCCGGTACAGGAGAAGGATACCAAAGCCAACGTAAACGCCATTAGGAAAATACTAAGCATCCCGGTAGTAGCTTCGGCCTTGCTGTCCACCGCATTGCTCCACCTGGAAGGCAGGGTGATCTCGAAAGCTCCGAAGAACGAAGCAGCAAACACCACCAGCATCAGGAAGAAGAAAATATTAAAGAAGGCATTGGTAGACATCGCATTGAGTGCGTTGGTACCGAAAATAGCCGTGATCAATAGTCCCAAAGTAACATAAATGACCACTATCGAAGCCCCATAAGTCCAGGCATCGCGAATTCCTTTCTTCTTATTCTTACTGCGTTTCAGGAAGAAACTCACCGTCATCGGAATGATGGGCCATACACAGGGGGTAAACATAGCGATCAATCCACCGGCAAATCCGGCGAGGAAGATATACAGCCAAGAGCGGTCGGTTTGCTGGTCTTCTCCGAAGCTCTTTAACTGATCGATAACCGGCGCCCATAAATCAATACTACCCTCGGCAGGAGCAGCCAATTGTACAGGCCCGGCAGTAACGGGTTCGGAACCAACCGGAGCTTCGGCAACAGCCGGCTCGGTAGGAGCATCGGGTTTCGTTTCAGCCGGTTTGGTATCAGCTGTCGGAGCAGCCTTGGAAGTACCGGTATAGCGGATATTCACCGAAGTAGGCGGCAAGCAGTTTTCATCGTTGCAAGCGCCATAGATCAGATAACCTTCTACCACATAAGCTCCACCGGTAAATTTTATCTTTTGAGAGAATTGTGCCGTCTTTTCGAAATAGCGTACATTCATTTCAAACAGTTTATCAAAAACGGCAACCTCTTTGCCTACCGGTTTCAGGGAACCTGCCAACTGTGCACCACTGATCTTCTCAATATTGAAAGTGGCAGAAGTGGGGCCTCCGTCGCCCAGGTCGGTAGAGTAAATATGCCAACCGGGATCTATGCTTCCGGTAAATACGATCTCTGCTTCCGTATCGGACAATGTTTTCAATTCGGTTTTAAACTTAACCGGCTCCTGAATCTGTGCCCGAACAGTAAGTACAATAAACAACACTCCTAAAAAGGCAGCTATTTTCTTCATAATTTCCTTATATTATAAAAGATTAGAATGAGTCATTCAGACAGTATCAGGCACTTCGTAATCCACACAGGAGCGACTTTCTTTGGCTTCGGCAATAATCTTTCCGGCAGCTACATGCAACGGATGAGTAGCATAAAATCTTACATCGTCAAGCGAATCGAACTCACTGTACAAGGCTATATGAAAACTTTCACCCGGATTGATATTCACCCCCACCTCGATCTTACGAACGACAGGAATCTCCGCCGGAAGTGCCTCTATTGCTGATTTAAACTTAGTTGCAATTTCCAGTTTCTCTGCTTCGGGAAGCGAATCTTTTAACTTAAATAATACAATGTGCTTTACCATCTGGTTGCTATTTTAATTAATTGTTCTATATTTGTGTGGATTATCATCAGTTATGCATCCGCATACGAACACATTGCTAATGAGATCCATTTGCAAATTTAATTTTTTTGTTTCAATTACACACTATAATTCGATGTTAATAATTGGTATTGCAGGCGGTACAGGCTCGGGAAAGACTACCGTCGTACGAAAAATCATTGAGAGTTTGCCGGTAGGCGAAGTGGTTTTGTTGCCACAGGATTCCTATTACAAAGACAGTAGCCATGTGCCCGTGGAAGAGCGGCAGAACATTAATTTCGACCACCCCGATGCTTTCGAGTGGAGTCTGCTTTCGAAACATGTGAGTATGCTGAAGGAAGGAAAAAGCATCGAACAGCCCACTTATTCATACCTCACCTGCACCCGTCAGCCGGAAACGGTACATATCGAACCGCGTGAAGTGGTGATCATAGAAGGTATCCTGGCACTGTGCGACAAGAAACTGCGCAACATGATGGATATCAAACTGTTTGTAGATGCCGATCCTGACGAGCGTTTGATCCGGGTGATCCAGCGTGACATTATCGAACGCGGACGAACGGCCGAGGCGGTCATGGAACGCTATACGCGGGTGCTGAAACCTATGCACCAGCAGTTCATTGAGCCTTGCAAACGGTATGCAGACCTGATCATTCCCGAAGGAGGGAATAATAATATTGCGATTGATATCCTGACCATGTACATCAAGAAACATCTGAAATAAATTAGCTTACACCTATGAAACAAGCTGGAAAAACATTCATGATGGCGACTCTGCTCCTCGCCCTCTGTACGATGGCATGCCGCCCGCACAAAGAGAAGGAGGTAAAAGCATACGACCTCACCCAGATCAAGGATAGCGGCGAACTGGTGGTGCTGACCATGTACAGTTCGACTTCTTACTTCATCTACCGGGGCGAAGATATGGGTTTCCAGTACGAGTTGAGCCAGCAATTTGCCCAAAGCCTGGGAGTGAAACTACGCATTGAGGTTGCCAGGAGTATTCCTGAAATGATCGAAAAACTCAGGAAAGGTGAAGGAGACATCATTGCATACAACCTCCCCATCACCAAGGACTGGAAAGACAGCCTGACCTACTGTGGAGAAGAGGTAGTCACGCATCAGGTGCTTGTGCAACAAAAAAACAGTAAAACGCCTCCGTTGAAAGATGTAACGGAACTTGTAGGCAAAGATGTGTATGTGAAACCGGGTAAGTATTTCGAACGCTTGCTCAACCTGAACAGCGAACTGGGTGGGGGCATCATCATACACAAGGTAGATAATGACAGCGTCTCCGCCGAAGACTTGATCATGCAAGTGGCGCAAGGAAAAATCACCTATACGGTGGCCGACAATGATCTGGCACGTCTGAATGCCACCTATTATCCCAATATCGATATCCAGCTTCCTATCAGTTTCGACCAACGGGCTTCCTGGGCAGTACGCAAGGATTGTCCGGAACTCGCGGCTGCCGCGAACAAATGGCATCAGGAAAATGTCACCTCCCCCGCCTATACAGCCAGTATGAAGCGGTACTTCGAAATCAGTAAAACAATCACCTACACTCCTATCCTCTCCCTGAAAGAGGGGCGGATCTCGCATTTCGACAAGCTGTTCAAGAAATATGCCAAAGAGATTCATTGGGACTGGCGGTTGCTGGCCTCACTGGCTTATAAGGAGTCGAACTTCGACAGTACAGCCGTTTCCTGGGCAGGCGCCAAAGGATTAATGCAACTAATGCCGGGCACCGCACGGGCCATGGGTATTCCTCCCGGACTTGAAGACAATGCAGAAGAAAGCGTCAAAGGCGCTACCAGATACATTGCCGCCATGGAGAGAAGCTTTAACTCCATACCCGACAAGGATCAACGCATCGATTTCATCCTGGCTGCTTACAATGCCGGCATAGGACATATTTACGATGCCATGGCTTTGGCCGAGAAGTATGGGAAGGACAAGAATGTATGGACCGATAACGTAGAAAAATTCATCCTGCTGAAAAGCAATGAAGAATATTACTCCGATCCGGTTTGTAAGAATGGATATTTCCGCGGACGGGAGACGTATAATTTCGTACGCGAAATCAAAGAAAGGTATTCTTTGTATAAAGAAAAAATCAAGCACTAAAGTTTTGATTCACCACAGAGTCACACAGAGTTCCACAGAGTTTTTATTTATTAATGCGAATCAGCAGTAGAATTTATAGCCCAGCGGGCCAAGGACTTACACATAAAGTCAACTGCTGATTCGCACTATTAATTCCTCTGTGGAACTCTGTGTGACTCTGTGGTGAATCAAAATAAATTCAACTTATTCTTCTGAGCTTCTTCCAAAGAAACCGTTTCCCGGCGGAACAAGCCGCTCTTGGCACGAAGTTCTTCGTATTCCTTATTCAACTCCTGAATAAGTTCTTGTTTGGCCTGAGTATTCAGTAACCGGGAAGCAAAACCGGCATTCTGTGAGGCATCTTTGAGATGCACTACCGGCGCGTGATAAACCGGAGCTATCTTCAAGGCTGTATGCATTTTCGAAGTAGTAGCGCCACCTATCAGCAAAGGCAGATCCAATCCACGTTTCTCAAGTTCGGAAGCGACATGTACCATCTCTTCGAGCGAGGGAGTGATCAACCCACTCAAACCAATCATGTCCACCTTCTCTTCAATGGCCCGGTCAATGATCTTGTCAGCCGGTACCATGACGCCAAGGTCGATAATCTCGTAACCATTGCAGGCCATCACCACGGCTACAATATTCTTTCCGATATCATGTACATCTCCTTTGACTGTAGCCAGCAGCACCCTGCCCGCCGAAGCAGTACCCACTTGCTTTTCCGACTCAATGACCGGTTGCAGAATAGCCACTGCTTTCTTCATCGTACGGGCTGTTTTCACTACTTGCGGCAGAAACATCTTTCCGGCGCCAAACAGTTCGCCAACTATATTCATGCCCTTCATCAAGGGTCCTTCGATAATATCTACGGCTTTGTCGAAAAGAGGCAATGCCTCGGCCAGATCTTCTTCCAGAAAGTCGCCGATACCTTTCAATAAAGCATATTGCAAGCGCTCTTCTACAGTACCTTCGCGCCAGGCATCCTGCCTGGCCGGCTGACCGGCAGAGTCGGTAGCACTCTCCTTCAGTTGTGATGCCAATTCGATCAGGCGTTCGGAAGCATCCGGGCGACGATTCAGCACCACATCTTCAATAAGAGTTAATACCTCGGCAGGAATATCCGTATAAAGAACAGAAGTGGCCGGGTTTACAATGCCCATATCCATGCCCTGACGGATAGCGTGGTACAAGAATACCGCGTGCATGGCTTCACGGATATAGTTGTTGCCCCGGAATGAGAACGACAGGTTGCTCACCCCACCGCTTACATGTGCACCGGGCAGATTCTTCTTGATCCAGGCAGTAGCTTCGATAAAGTCTACCGCATAGTTGTTATGCTCCTCGATACCCGTGGCAATAGCCAGCACATTGGGGTCGAAGATGACATCATTGGGATTAAAGCCAACCTTATCGACCAGCAGCCGATACGCCCGCCGGCATACTTCAATCTTACGCGCAGCGGTATCCGCTTGTCCACGTTCATCGAAAGCCATCACCACAGCCGCCGCACCATATTCGTTTATCAAACGGGCACGTTCGATAAATGCTTCTTCGCCTTCTTTCAGCGAGATGGAATTCACGATCGGTTTACCTTGCACACATTTCAAACCGGCTTCGATCACCTCCCATTTGGAAGAGTCGATCATAACCGGCACCCGGGCTATTTCGGGCTCGGAAGCAACCAAATGGAGGAAGGTAGTCATTTCCGCCTGTGCGTCGAGCAGGCCGTCGTCCATATTGATATCGATCACCAGCGCCCCGTCCTCTACCTGTTGGCGGGCAATGCTGAGTGCTTCGTCATATTTCTTTTCGTTGATAAGTCGCAGGAACTTGCGCGAACCTGCCACATTGCACCGTTCGCCCACATTGACAAAATTGATCTCAGGCTTCACATCGAGCAGTTCCAACCCTGACAGCCACAGGCTATCCGGACGCGGAGCAGGCACATGCGGACGGGCATCGGCAATCAGTGCCTGATACTCTGCGATGTATGCATCGGTGGTTCCGCAGCATCCTCCTATGATATTGACCAAACCTTCATTCAAGTATTCGCTGATCTCTCGTGCCATGTCGGTAGGCGACTGGTCGTACTTGCCCAAACTGTTTGGCAACCCGGCATTGGGATAGGCGCTGATGTAATAAGGAGCACGGGCAGCCAGTTGTTCCAGAAACGGTTTCAATTGGCGGGCGCCGAACGAACAGTTCAAGCCGATGGATAAGATATCGGCATGTTGTACCGAAGCTAAGAAAGCATCCAGTGTCTGACCGGACAGCGTACGTCCTCCCACATCCGATACGGTGACCGAAAGCATCAAAGGCACCTGCACGCCCGTCGCCTTCATGGCGCGATTGGCCGCATGAATGGCGGCTTTGGCATTCAGGGTATCAAAAATAGTCTCAATCAGGATGGCATCTACCCCGCCTTCGAGCAAAGCTTCCATTTGTTTCTGGTAAGCCGATGCCAGTTCATCATACGTCAGTGAGCGGAAAGCCGGATTATTCACATCCGGACTCATAGAGCAGGTCTTGTTGGTAGGTCCTACCGATCCTGCCACGAAACGTGGCTTATCCGGATTGGCTGCCGTATAGGCATCGGCTACTTCACGCGCCAGCTTTACAGCCGCCAGGTTGATCTCACGCACGTATGCCTCCATCCGGTAATCGGCCATGGAAACGGTGGTAGAACTAAATGTATTTGTTTCGATGATATCGGCACCTGCTTCGAGGTACTTACGGTGAATATCCTGGATGATATCCGGACGGGTAAGGCAAAGCAAATCATTATTACCCTTCAACATACCGGTAGCTTGTGCAAACCGTTCTCCCCGGAAGTCTTCCTCCTTAAGGTTGTATTGTTGAATCATCGTACCCATAGCGCCATCCAGGATCAGGATACGCTCGGATATCAGCTGTTGTATATTTTTTCTCATTGTCAATGCTTGAACATTCGGTCCATATCCCGGCGATCGTCTTTCTCTTTCAATGCCTCGCGTTTGTCGTATTGTTTCTTGCCTTTCGCCAAAGCGATCACCACCTTAGCCAACCCCTTTTCGTTGATGAACATACGTACAGGTACCATGGTAAACCCTGTTTCCTTGGTACCACGTTCCAGCTTCTTCAATTCCTTCCTGTTGAGCAACAACTTACGTTCGCGCCGGGCTGCATGGTTGTTATACGATCCATAGAAATACTCGGCAATGTGCATGTTCTTCACCCACAGTTCGCCTCTTACGAAGTAGCAATACGTATCTACGAGGCTGGCCTTTCCCAGACGGATGGATTTGATCTCCGTACCGGTAAGCACGATACCCGCCGTAAAGGTTTCGACGATTTCGTAATCGAACGTGGCTCGTTTGTTCTTAATATTTACAGGAGTCGGTTTCATAATTTTCAATTAAGCACGGCTGTCAGCCAGGTAAATACAAACTGGATGGCTGCCGGACAAATAATAAGTATCAATGAGGATAGTACAGTGAATTGCAGGCGATTCTTTTCGGGTACTCCCATCAGCACAGTGGCACCTTCCCATACCACAAACAGGATGTAGAATTGCAATAACCAACCTACAATGCGGAAGTCGGGCATCAACCCCGTTACAATCTGGATGAGGAAAGTCACCACCAACGCATAACCGGCAAACTGTTGAGTCAACGGCATGTTGTGTGGCATGCGGAACATCTTCACCCGCATCTCATTGATAGCATAAGCTGCCAGAAAGAATCCGCCAAACAAAGCCACTGCCACAGCACAACACTGCGTCATGGCTATCTGGAAACTTTGCGGCTCTCCCCAGCCATTGTCTACCAGCGAGCCGATAAAGACGGCCAACCCACAAAAACCAATCATAGGATAGACAAAATCGGTAAATACCTTTCGCCTATCCTCTTCCAAACGAATTTCCTCCCAGGCCTTGGCCGGAGAGGAAATCAGTAACATTGCTATTTTAAATAAACTTTTATAGTTCAATGCTAATTATTGAATTTGTATTTCAGTTTAAAGACTTTTGGGGTACTACTTTCTGCCTGTTTACCGGCAGTAACCTGTATCAGTACAGAATCCGAAAGATTCAGCCCCATTTCCTCCAACTCCCATGGAGAAATATCTGTCAATCTCCAACTGGTAGCCAAATTAGTAGTATAACTACCTGAGCCAGATTCATTTCCACCTGTAGTATATTTAAGAACCATCGGAAGGAGATTGTCTCTATTTTCACCCGGAGCAGGTATATTATTCGTATCAATATAAAGTTGAACATCAAGAGGACTTGAATTATAATATACATTAGTCAAAGTAGTAAGATATCCCTGAGAAGTCCAAGCTAAGTAATCAATAATAGGATAGTTATTTAACGTATCAGGACGCTGATTTAAACCAGATACAGGTATATCCATTACTAAATCTTCAAGAAGTGTAACATTATATTCTTTCACACCACTTGTAAATTTCACACCATCAGGCAACTTAAAATATACATACGCACGTTTCGGGTACTGCCCTACATTCGGACCAGCCTTATACTTCAAAGCACTCGGATTACTGGGTATTAGAGTCAGATTATCACCATCAGTTGTTAAAGTCACCCCTCCCATCCAATAATCATCATTCACTGTAACAAAAGCAGCTCCATCATAAGATCCAGAATCATTTGAACTCATACATGAGCCAAATAACACACCCACTACTGCCACAAGGGCCACTACATAAATTTTCAACACTTTCATATTAACTCTCTTTTTTAAGATTGTGCAAAGATATAATTCTATTTTATAATAGAGAAATGCAGAAGCTTAAAAAATACTGCTTCGCTATTCAAAAAAAACACTCTTCCACAAAACAATAATCCCCTACTGCCTGAATTCATCCTTTTCTATGGATATTTCAGACAACAGGGAACAATTTTTCAACATTTAATCATCAGGTCACCCGAACGAAAAATCCAGTTTTTCCTGTAACCCGACAAATAACATGTCATTTTTCTTTCTCACGCAAATCTTTCCTTCTCTGGCCAGCCAACCAATGGCTAATGCAACATCTTCGAAGTTCAATCCGGCTTTCCGGCACAAATCGAACATGGAGATTTCCATAACTTCGTTCAGGACTCCCCAAACGACACCAGCTTTTTTACCAATTTTAGTCTTTTCCATTCTGTTTAAGTATTACTAGTTTAATTAAAAAAGTCTTTGATAATCCGTCAGACAATAAACGAACCTACTGCAATGCCCGGATACGCACCTCTATTTCCGGTTCGTTTTTGAGAGCATCTTTCAATCCGGCAATTTCCGTATCGCCATAATGATAGGGATAAAGTATTCGCGGTTTAAACATTCGGGCAGCGGTTGCTGCTTGCGGAACGGTCATGGTATAGGGCTGATTGACAGGCAGAAATGCGATATCAATATCTTTCAGCCCAGCCATTTCGGGTATATCTTCGGTATCCCCGGCTATATAGATGCGGGTTCCTCCGATTAGTAGTACATATCCGTTGTCTCGTCCTCGAGGATGGTATTTTTCACGTCCTTCGGTAGTATTGTATGCTGGCACAGCTTCGAGCGCCAGCCATGGTTCAGGTTTTAGCTTATCTCCATTGGCCATCACAGTGCCTTTTCCTAATTTAAGGGCCGATGCGGCATTGGTCACCATGCATGTTCCCTCTTTCTCTACGGCCGCAATGGCTTTTACATCCAGATGATCGCCATGTTCATGGGTAATAAGAATCACATCTGCTTTGGGCATTTGGGTGTAATCGGCATACTCCGACACCGGATCGACATACACCACCATGCCGTCATAGTCCAGCAACAGACTTCCGTGTTTGATAAACGTTATCTTGAGTGTTTTACCATCACGGGTGTCTATTATATCGCTTTCGAACTGTTGCGTAACAACTGTTGCTTCCATGGGTACTGCTACTATCATAATTCTTGTTTGTTAAGTAGATTTCATGTCAAATATAACAAAAAAATCAAATAAGTAACAACAAATGGAAGATTTTGTTTGCGTTTTTAACACAAACAGATGTAATTATGCATTTTACATGCAAAGCGCTTACTGATCAACTATTTTACGACCTTAGCAAAGAGTTCCAGGTGATTGTCGACATAGGAAGCAATGCATGCGGTTACCTCTTCTTCCATGTCAAAAAATTCTTCTTCCAGTTCGTCAAATGTTTCATACTGTTCGTACATAGCCATGAACTCTTCATCACTCCGCTCCTGTTCCAGATCCTTGCGATGTGTATCGTAGATTTTTTTGGCTTTGTATACCAGTTTCGAAAAATCACCAGCTTCCCACAGACGCATTACTCTGGCAAACGGATTGTCGAAGATATACCCGCCATAACCATTCTGTATCAATTGGCAAAAGCCACCTTCCATGATTTCGTCGCGGAAGATACGATAAGCCAACAGCGAATGTTGTTCACCGGTGAGCAATGGCATCGTTTGTGCGGTCAGTTCATCGCCGATTACCTCTTTATATTTATCTGTAAACACTTGGATAAATTCATCCATCCCCTCGCCTGCCGCTTTTTGCAGATCGGCCTCTTTTACTTCTACCATAATTATAACTTATTAATTAAAAGACAAAAATACGCTCATTTTGCGAATAAACAGACATACATGGAAATCTTTTTTAACCTTCCAACGCCTTCAACCCTTCGACAGCCTTTTGTTTATCGGCATTCCGGGGTGAATGGCCCCTTCTTCACCGGGGTTCACCTCTTCACCTTGTGCCGTCCTGGCAAAAATATTGACTTAGATATCCTACCGGGAAACTGAAGGTTTGCCGGCAGCTTTGCAGGTGTTTCATTGCTTGAAACGGAGTGTTTCGCGGCTTGAAACACTTTGTTTCATGCCGCGAAACACTTTGTTAGAAGCGAGGAAACACTCCATTTGAAGCGAGGAGAAATGAATGATGAAGCGATGCAAAAGCCTTTATGTAGCGAAGAGAAATAGTTTATCAAGCGAGGAAAGTTACATGATCCAGCGAAGACAAACGGTTTATGAAGCGATGTAACACCAACTATCAAGCCATGTAAACCCAATGGACAAGCGATGTAAAAACGGTTTTGAAGCGATGAAAAAAAGCTGCAGCAGCTTTCAAAAAAATGTTTAGCAGCTTTTTCAAAAAGGTGCTACAGCTTTCAAGAAAACGTGTAGCACCTTTCTAAACGCCGTTTCCAACCTATTTTTACTGAATTATGTTTACATTTTTAGACGCTTACAGCATAAATTAGTGACGGAGGTGGGAGATGCGGTGGGAGATGATTTCGATCTACCACACATTTATCGCACTGAAAAACAAACAGTTAAACCAAAAGGTGGAAGGTGGTAGATTGGTTTGCATTTTTGTAGGGAGAGGTAGGAGGAGCGGTGAACCCCGGTGAAGAAACCCTCTTCACCTTACAGCACCGATAAACAGAAGACTTCCGAAGAGTTAAAGATGGTGGAGGCCCAAAAAAGATTCTCCTGTATAAAAATGCAATGTGCACATTACAAACACAAAACGCATCCTGCTGTCTACTACAAAATCAGACTTTCAATTGTTTCATTTATCAAAAAAGTAATAAAATGCATCTTGCATAAACCAATAAAAGGACTAACTTTGCCGTCGATTCTGAGAATCGTGACTACGTATTTTTAATTATATCATTTAAAAAAGAGCTGATTATGACTTATTCACACGAAGTGGAACACATGTGTGTTGTAAAGAAAGGTCCTAACCACGGACCGGCTCCCATACCCGAAGAAGGCAAATGGGTAAAATCAAAAGAAATTGTTGATATTTCTGGTTTAACACACGGTGTTGGATGGTGTGCTCCACAACAGGGCGCTTGTAAACTGACGTTGAACGTGAAAGAAGGTATCATTCAGGAAGCCCTGATCGAAACCATCGGTTGCTCGGGTATGACTCACTCGGCTGCTATGGCATCGGAAATCCTTCCAGGTAAAACAGTGCTCGAAGCGCTGAATACCGACCTCGTTTGCGACGCTATCAATACAGCTATGCGCGAACTCTTCCTGCAAATCGTTTATGGACGTACTCAGTCGGCTTTCTCGGAAGGCGGTCTGATCATCGGTGCCGGTCTGGAAGACTTGGGTAAAGGTCTGCGCAGCCAGGTAGGTACACTGTACGGAACATTGGCTAAGGGTCCTCGTTACCTCGAAATGGCCGAAGGTTACATCAAAACCCTCGCTTTAGACAAGAACGACGAAATCTGCGGCTACGAATTCGTTCACATGGGCAAGTTCATGGACGAAATCAAGAAAGGAACAGATGCCAACGAAGCATTGAAGAAAGTTACCGGCACGTACGGACGCTTCACTGCCGAGCAGGGTGCAGTTAAACACATTGATCCACGTCACGAATAATAAAGGAGGAAAAGAAATTATGATTAGAGAAGTAAAATTTGAAAGTCAGGACCGTCGTATCAAAGGCATTATTGCTGCTTTGAACGAAAACGGTATCAAAGATATTGAAGAGGCAAACGCTATCTGCGAAGCTGCCGGACTCGATCCTTACAAGACGTGTGAAGAAACTCAGCCTATCTGCTTCGAGAATGCCAAGTGGGCATACGTAGTAGGTGCTGCCATCGCTATCAAAAAAGGTTGCAAGAACGCCGCTGACGCTGCCGAAGCTATCGGTATCGGTTTGCAAGCATTCTGTATCCCGGGTTCAGTAGCTGCCGACCGTTTGGTAGGTATCGGCCACGGAAACCTGGCTGCGATGTTGCTGCGCGAAGAAACCAAGTGTTTCGCCTTCCTCGCTGGTCACGAATCATTTGCTGCTGCCGAAGGTGCTATCAAAATCGCTGCTAAGGCTGACAAAGTTCGTAAAGAACCGTTGCGTTGTATCCTGAACGGTCTTGGAAAAGACGCTGCTCAGATCATTTCACGTATCAACGGCTTTACGTATGTGCAGACTCAGTTCGATTACTATACTGGTGAATTGAATGTTGTTCGCGAAATCGCTTACTCGGACGGTCCACGTGCCAAAGTAAAATGCTATGGTGCCGACGATGTTCGCGAAGGTGTGGCTATCATGTGGAAAGAAGGGGTAGATGTATCGATCACCGGGAACTCTACTAACCCGACTCGTTTCCAACATCCGGTTGCCGGTACGTATAAGAAAGAACGTATGTTGGCAGGTAAGGCTTATTTCTCAGTTGCTTCCGGAGGTGGTACAGGTCGTACGCTTCACCCGGACAACATGGCTGCCGGTCCTGCTTCTTACGGTATGACCGATACGATGGGCCGTATGCACAGTGATGCTCAGTTCGCAGGTTCTTCTTCAGTTCCCGCTCACGTGGAAATGATGGGATTCCTGGGTATCGGTAACAACCCGATGGTAGGTTGTACGGTTGCTGTGGCTGTGGATATTGCTACTGCTTTGGGTAAGTAATTGCAAGTTACTTTAGATAATAAATCCCTGTAATCGAATAGGTTACAGGGATTTTTATTTTCAGTAAGTATTTGTAAGTTATTAAAATGCAGAAAGGACACCTAGCTGAATAGATGTCCTTTCAATAATGTAAGGTGTATTTATTTCTTGGAATAATAAAAACAATTGGAAAATATACAACACGTTATTTTACTTGAATATTTACAAATAACATTTAACTTTGTATTGAAGTTATATTCCATAAAAAAATCAGATGAAATCAAATAAACTCAGTATTCTCTTTGTATTGTACCTGTTTGTTTCATTCACAGCGTACGGGCAAGTGAACGTAAAAGACAGCATTCTGTCAATTTTGCAAAACGATACTGTTATTGCGCAAAAGCGTTTTGTTAGGGCTTTTTTCTTAATCTCGCGCAATTCCTTGCCCGAAGAGGCGGAAGAGTTATGCACAAACGTTGTTTTTCCTTTCGTTAAAAAGAACTGGAAAAATAAATCTGACCAATTAAGCCGCTTGGCGCAACTGAATATGACGGTCAGCGTTTGTTACCGCGAACGCGGTGGGGACGGTCGTGATGAAAAGGAACGAAACTACTCTCTAAAAGCCATAAAAGCAGCCAAAGAATCGGGCAATGACACCATTTACTCCTATTATCTCACAGCAGCCGGGTATATGGAAATAAAACGGGGCGATATAAAAGAAGCGCACAAATACCTCTATCAAGCCATTGAAGTTTATGATAAGATGAAGGATTATGTTAAAGTATCAGAACTTTTATATGTGATATGCAGCAATTTCTTTGAAATAAAAGACACAGACGGAATACAACGGATATTACGGCAAATGGAAGAATGCCTCAAAAAAGATAATTCAAAACAATCTTTATATCAGTACAATGTGATAAAGAAAACGTATTTTGAAATGTTGTTGGAAAAAGAGAAGTCAAATGGTGAACAGATTGATTGTCTATTGGTTGATACGGTTATATCGGCAATTAGAGAAAATATTTATTTGGTTGAAAATCATCATAATGAATTAAGTCCTAATTGGTTGCATGGATGGGCTTATTATTATTTATCAAAAGCCTTGTATGAATATTACCCCGAACAGACAGATGGCATTTTTCATTATTTAGATAAAGCATCGGAAGTGTTGGAACAGGATATATTTAATAGAAAACTGGAAGCCAACGCCGAAATGGAATTGAAAATATATATCTATCAGTTGCATTCTCAAACGCTTTTACGTCAAGGGAAAACAGAAGAGGCGTATAAATATATGAATGAATCGTTGTTGCTGCTCGACAAGCTGAAAGGATATCAAAATCTGAATGAACAGCGTTATATTGCCCATAAGTTTATGTCGGAATATTACGAAAATAAAAACTGCCCCGCCGAAGCGTTGAAATATTATAAATTGCTGCACGAAAGCGAGGAACAGCGTTATGAACACGAAAAAGTGCAGGCAATAAACGATATGTCGGCAAAATATGAAACCGAAAAGAAGGAAACGCAAATACGGACTTTAATAAAGGAAAAAAGTACAGCTCAACGTATTTTGTGGCTGACTGTTTGTTTAGCCGGTGTTTTGCTGATTGCGCTGCTGCTCTTTATTCGTTTTTATAAATTACGTAAAAAGAGTTTGGAACAATCCGTTTACGAATCGGTGCTGCTTGCGGAGTTAAGGCAAAATGAGCTGGAACAGAAAAAAGAACAGTTGCGACAACAATTAGAACAAAAACCCACCAAAATCATGATAGAAAAACTGACCGGATGGATTTCCCAATCGGTACTGGAAAAATCCATGAAAGACACTTATATCCGGCAATTATCCGGTCTGGATATTGATATGTTGGAACAAGGTTACCTTACTGCCGACGAAAAAATATCAGGTATGGATATGAAGTACATTATCTGTTTTGCTATCGACATGGATGTAAAAAATATGAGTTTGTTATTCAATGTAGAGCCTGCCAGTATCCGTACCGTTCGTTATCGCATAAAAAAGAAATTCAAAGGGAAAAACACCTTCAAGTTTCTGATGTAAGTTATTTGTACAACAGTTTGAATTGCTGCAAACGCCAAATATATAGGCATTTGCAGCAATTTTATTTTATACGAAAAATCTATTTTTGTCTATGTTTTCTATATTTTAACTCCATACTTTTGCCATATATAACAGACATCATTTGGTTCAAATTATTACAACTCTAAAGTCAGTTAATGACAAGAATATTTTATTAAATTTAAAACCTCGCAATGTGTAGGCAAATTGTATTTTTTATAATGAAAATTTTAAAATGTATCTCAGCGATGGCAATTATTGCAATGATGGCTTCGTGCAGCGGCAGTAGTGGTAGCACCGAAGTAAAGAAAAACGAGTATTTGGGTGCACTTCCGGCAATCTATGCCGGCTACAACGCAGAGAAAGCTGCTCACGAAGCAAAAATGGAAGAGCAAGGAAACAAGCTGATGGCGGGCGGCGAGAAAAACTCGGATAAGATTATGAAACTGATGAAGGAAGACGAGGAAAAGACAAAAGCCATGAAAGAAAAAATGCAGGCAGATGTAAAAGCCGAAATTGCGAAAATTGCAGGCAAGGAAGTTACTGTTTCGTACAGTCAAGCGTTAGTCGATTCGGACAATCTTTTCTATAATGTTGCAGCGCCGAAATTAATCGACAACAATGGAAAACTTGCGATTGCGTTTTCTCTCTCAGTAAAGCAGGATTTCACAGTGCCAAAGTACAAGGGACTTGATTATGCAGCGTATTTCAGGCTTATTGCTTCTGACGGTTCCACCATTATCAAATCGGTGATATTGCCTGTTAAAGCGGACACAAAAGATTTGACATTCAGGGCAAAAGAGCCATTAACGGATTATAATTTTCCTGCCGGAATCTCAGGTATGCCCGAAAAGTATGCAGATTTTGCAGGCGTAGAGTTCATCACTAAGGATGAATATAACGCTATTCAATAACACAACAAATAAATCATTAAAAAAAAAGAACATGAAACGAATATTGGTATTTGCATTGGCAGCATTGTTTATCTGCGCTTCAGCAATGGCACAGGAAGGAAAACAAGAGAAAAAGAAAGGCGGTTTCTTGAATGGACTCAAGAAAGCAGTCGAATCTACTACCGGTCTTAATGTGTCGAACGAAGCGGTATTTGTCTATCCCAAAATCGGGGAATGGAAAATGTCGGTCGAAAGCTGTGTCGGCAACAAGGAACTTGGCACGGTGGAGCTGAAACTTAAAGTAACCCGATTTGAAGAAGAAGGTACAGGCGGGGCTTTCTGGCTGATGGAAGCAAAGACAACAGACGGCGTAAAACTCGGTTTCGCACAAGACAGCGAATTGCGTTACAAATTTCAAACAGGCGTAACGCAGATAGTAGAGTTTCAAACTATTGCCGGAGTGCCTGAAAACACAAAGGCAATCAACATTAAGTTCAAGTATCTTTATCACGATGCTATCGAAGGCCGCGACATTCCGATAGAGTGGAAAGAACCGGAAACCAAATAACCATAATTGAATTGTTGAAGGCGATTAACTTGTTGAAGCAATGAGGTGTGTAATAATTCCACACTCCCCACCCACGGATTCCACAGATTCCACAGATTCGTCCGGACGCATATCACGTTCTAATTGACACACGGGCAGACAACAACTTTGGCATCATCTTTGTAATTATTCCTATGAATAAACAACAAGAAATTTAATCAGCAAATAGTTATGATCATGAAAAAGATATTAGTAGTATTAGTAATGGCCCTGCTTACAGGATTAGGAGGCTCTATTGCTATGGCGTAGAGTCGTAAGATGTGAAAAAAACGATAGAACTTGTGGTAATTCATGGTTAAGAAAATCCCGGCTCATAACAGGCCGGGATTTCTTTTTTTCAAAAGAATCTTCTATCTTTGGAGGTCGGTAACGATCTGTAAACAATATTACCAATAATATATAAATAAAAACATGAAAGATACACCTATTAAACGCCATCTGATTGATGACACGATCAACGAATTTCAAATTGCCGACTTCTCGAAGGCTACTATTCGCGAAGTGAAAGCCATTGCCGCCAAAGCAGAAGCTGCATCGGGAGTGGAATTTATCAAAATGGAAATGGGAGTACCCGGCCTGCCACCTTCGGCCGTAGGGGTAAAAGCCGAGATTGAAGCTCTGAAAAACGGCATCGCTGCTATCTATCCGGATATCAACGGACTGCCGGAGCTAAAACAGGAAGCTTCAAACTTTATAAAAGCCTACATCAATGTAGACCTGAGTGCCGAAGGATGCGTACCGGTAACAGGCTCCATGCAAGGTACGTTCGCTTCCTTCCTCACCTGTAGCCAATGCGACGAACAAAAAGACACAATCTTATTTATCGACCCCGGGTTTCCGGTACAAAAACAGCAGTTGGTGGTGATGGGACAAAAGTTCGAAACATTCGATGTGTACGAATTCCGGGGCAATAAATTACGCGACAAACTCGAATCATACCTCAGCAAAGGCAATATCTCTGCTATCATCTACTCCAACCCCAATAATCCGAGCTGGATCTGCCTGAACGACGAAGAACTGCGTATCATAGGTGAGCTGGCTACCCGCTACGATGTCATCGTACTCGAAGACCTGGCTTACTTCGCCATGGACTTCCGCAAAGATCTGAGCAAGCCCTACCAACCGCCCTACCAACCTACCGTAGCGCATTACACCGACAACTATATCTTGCTGATATCCGGTTCGAAAGCCTTCAGCTATGCCGGACAGCGTATTGGTGTAAGTTGTATTTCGGACAAGCTGTATCATCGCAGCTACCCGGGACTGACCAAGCGTTACGGTGGAGGTACCTTCGGAACCGTATTCATCCACCGGGTGCTGTATGCCCTTTCTTCGGGAACCAGTCACTCGGCGCAATTTGCCATGGCTGCCATGCTGAAAGCTGCCAACGAAGGTCGATACAACTTCCTCGACGAAGTGAAGGTCTATGGCAACCGTGCCCACCAATTGAAAGAAATATTCCTGAAACACAACTTCCACCTTGTTTATGATCAGGATCTGGGCGATCCTATTGCCGACGGATTCTACTTCACCATCGGTTATCCGGGTATGACGAGCGGCCAATTGGCTCTGGAACTGATGTACTATGGGGTGAGCGCCATCTCCCTGATCACTACAGGAAGCCAGCAACAAGGGCTTCGTGCCTGCACTTCCTTCATCAAGGAGCACCAGTACACACAATTAGACGAAAGAATGGCTATTTTTGCAGAAAACCATCCGGTGGTTTAAGAAAAGAAGCGTAAAACATCAAAAAAAAAGAAAAAACGGTTGGTGCGTGCGTTTTATTTCTTATATTAGTGGCATGAACATCAATGCTGACATATTTAAAATTGAATCGAACAACGTATTACCATCACGAGGAAAGGTTCTCATATCGGAACCTTTCCTTTGTGATGCCACATTCGGTCGTTCGGTAGTGTTATTGGTTGATCACTCGGGAGAAGGCAGCATGGGGCTGGTTCTGAACAAAGAACTGCCGTTGTATGTAAACGACGTAATAAAAGAATTCAAATACATCGACGATATACCATTATACAAAGGCGGACCGGTTGGAACCGATACCTTATTCTACCTCCACACCCTGAGCGATGTAACGGGTGCTTTGCCCATTAGTAACGGACTCTATCTCAACGGCGACTTTGATGCAGTTAAGAAGTACATATTACAGGGTAATCCAATCGAAGGAACGATCCGCTTCTTCCTGGGTTACTCCGGCTGGAACAGAGAGCAGTTGGAAGAAGAGATCAAGGAAAACACATGGATCATTGGCAAGGAAGAAACCTCCTACCTGTTAGGAGAAGAGGCCAAGGAAATGTGGCGGAAGTCGTTAGAGAAACTCGGAACCAAGTATGAAGCCTGGTCGCGTTTCCCGCAGGTACCATCGCTGAACTGAAGCAATTACACAATAGGGCTATATACAAGCCCTATTTTTTTTCGGGTTGATGCACTGTACCAGAACCACATCTTTGAAAGAATCGTCGGTCAGAACCCACTCCTTCAACAACCCGCTCTTCACAAATCCGCAACGTTCGAAAAGCTTCAAACTGGCTTCGTTGTTGGCTGGTATATGGGCATATAACTGTTTCAGCGACAGGAAATCGAATGCATACTGACGCAGAAGCATCAACGCATCGGTGGCATATCCTTGGTTACGGTGATCCTGATGTATGGCTATTCCAACTGCCGCCCTTCCGTGCAATGGAACAAAGTCGGTCAGGTCGATGGTACCTATCACCTTTCTATCCTCCCGGCGGGCAATCATCAGGCGAAGTTGTTTATCGGCAAAGACATCGCACTGCGACTGCTCGATGTATTGCCGGAGCACGTAACGCGAATAGGGAACCGTGAAGCTGCTCACATCCCACATTGTAGGATCGTTCTCCAGATCGTACATGATGTCCAGATCGGACGGTTCTACTGCTCGTAGCTGGATGCGGTCGTTTATCAGAAAAGCTTGTTTCATTCTTCTTCAATCGTTATATGTAGTTCGTTACGCATTCGTTTTTCGGAGGGTATGCAGAACAATGAAGCGGTAAGTCCTATCAGAGCACAAAGTGCTCCTTGTGCATTCATTGTTGCGTAGTAACAATAGAGATTGAGCATGATGGCCACCTCTAACAGCCCCAGCCGTAAGGCGCTGAGCTGTGAGTAACGCTTCAGCGCCATCAGAAGAGGCATCGAGTCGATCTTTTTGGCAAGTACCCAACTAAAGAGTTTCAAAGACACAGGTACACTCAAAGCAATAATCAGTATTCCAATGGTTTCGAGCAGATAGGTGCCCCGCTCATCATCCACAAGCGTCCCCAACGGGAATAATTCAAATTCCCCGGCAAAGATAAATAACACCGGGAGCGCCCAGAACAAGGCATAGTGTAATTTTAACCGGCGTACGTTGTTTTGTATTTCCATTGTTTTGTAGTTTGTTACATGCTTCCGGTGAAAGGGGTGCGATTGACAAGGCTTCGTCCCAGCGTTACCTCATCGGTATATTCCAGTTCATCGCCGATAGAGACTCCCCGCGCCAGTACACTCAGTTTCACATTCATTTTTTCGAGTTTGCGATAGATGTAGAAGTTCGTCGTATCGCCCTCCATCGTGGTACTCAGCGCCAGAATCACTTCTTTCACTTCTCCCCCGGCCACCCGGCGTACCAGACTGTCTATCTGCAAGTCGCCCGGTCCTATTCCGTCCATTGGCGAAATAATTCCCCCCAACACATGATACAGCCCGCGGTATTGCTGGGTAGCTTCCACAGCCATCACATCGCGAATATTCTCCACTACACAGACGGTTGCCGCATCGCGTTGCGGATTGGCACAAATCAGGCAGGTTTCCGTATCGGAGATATTGTGGCACACCTTGCAGTATTTCACTTCCCGCTTCAGAGTGATAACAGCATTGCCGAAGGCTTCGACTGTAGCCTGATCCTGACGCAGCAGATGCAACACTAAGCGCATGGCCGTTTTGCGCCCGATACCGGGTAGCTTGGCAAACTCGCCGACTGCTTTTTCGAGAAGTACAGATGGGTATTGTTGACTCATATTCTCACACCAATGATGGCGCAAAGATGGTAATAATTATCGGTACTGGCAAAATATGGTAAAAATAAAAGGAAGCGACTTTACAAAATAAACACTATCTTTGCAGCCGCTATGATGGTTATTGTCACAATCGTATGCTATTTCGCGGTGTTGTTGCTCATCGCCCGCCTCACCGGACGCCGGGGAGGATCGAACGCAGTGTTCTTCAGAGGAGAGAACCGTTCGCCGTGGTATATCATTTCGTTCGGAATGATAGGCGCCAGCATTTCGGGAGTGACCTTCGTATCGGTACCCGGAATGGTGCGCAGCATGGACATGACGTACATGCAAACGGTGCTTGGCTTTTTCTTTGGTTATTTAGTAGTGGCACATATTTTGTTACCACTATACTACCGGCTGAATCTGACCAGTATCTACAGTTACTTAGGCACGCGAATCGGCACACGGACTTACCGGACGGGAGCATTTTTCTTTCTCCTGTCGCGTATGTTGGGCACAGCAGCCAAGCTCTATTTAGTTTGCCTCATCCTACATACCTATATATTCCGGGAGTTGGGCGTTCCGTTTCAGGCAATAGCTATCGGATCAGTAGCTTTGGTATGGCTCTACACGCATAAAAGCGGGATACGCACCATCATCTGGACGGATACGCTGCAAACGTTCTGCCTGATCGCCACGCTGGTTTGCATCATTCTGTTTGCCGTCCGGGAGTTGGATCTCGACTTTGGCAGCATGGTGCAACTGATACGTGACGACGAACACAGCCGTATCTTTGTGTTCGACGACTGGGTATCGCGCCAGAACTTCTTCAAGCAGTTTCTGAGCGGTATCTTTATTGTGATTGTGATGACAGGGCTTGACCAGGATATGATGCAGAAGAATCTGTCGTGCCGTAACTTGCGCGAGGCACAGAAGAACATGTATTGTTACGGCTTCTCGTTCATTCCGCTCAACTTCCTGTTCCTCTGCTTAGGCATCCTGCTACTGGCATTGGCTGGAAAGATGAATTTAGCTCTGCCGCAGATGAACGACGACATTCTGCCGATGTTTGCTACAGAAGGGTATCTGGGACAGACAGTATTGGTATTGTTCACCATCGGCATCATTGCAGCCTCGTTCAGCAATTCGGACTCGGCGCTAACGGCCATGACCACCAGTACATGCATCGACCTGCTGGGGGTAGAGAACGATACCGAAAAGGTAGCCCGGCAGAAACGGGAGAAAGTACACATCGTTCTATCAGCGGTACTGGCCTTCTTTATCTGCTTAGTCGAAGCATTCAATAATAAGAGTGTGATCGATGCCATTTACATCATCGCATCGTACACCTACGGCCCGTTGCTGGGCATGTTCGCCTTCGGATTGTTCACCCGGCGAAACACTAACGACCAACTGGTTCCGTGGATAGCAATGGCTTCGCCCGTAGCGTGCTATCTGCTCGACCGCTGGGTGAGCTCCGCCACCGGTTACCGGTTCGGTTACGAACTGCTGATGCTGAACGGTTTGCTAACATTCGCAGGAATGTGGGCAGCATCGACGGGATATAAACGTATAAAACAGTAAAAAGATATGGATATAACAACTGCTGAATTTGTAATCAGCAACACGGATGTGAAGAAATGTCCGGCCGGCATGTTTCCTGAATATGCTTTCATCGGGCGTTCCAATGTGGGCAAATCGAGTCTCATCAACATGCTGACCAATCACAAGAAGCTGGCCATGACATCGGCCACTCCGGGAAAAACAATGCTTATCAACCATTTCCTGATCAACAAGAGCTGGTACTTGGTCGACTTACCCGGTTACGGCTATGCCAAACGCGGGCAGAAAGGACAGGAGCAGATTCAAACCATCATTGAGGACTACATACTGGAACGTGAACAGATGACCAACCTGTTTCTGCTTATCGACAGCCGGTTAGACCCGCAAAAGATCGATTTGGAGTTCATGGAGTGGCTGGGCGAAAATGGAGTACCTTTCTCCATCGTCTTTACCAAAGCCGACAAGCTGGGTGGCGGACGACTGAAGATAAGCATCAACAATTACCTGCGTGAACTGAAAAAGCAGTGGGAAGAGCTCCCACCCTACTTTGTCACCTCGTCGGAAAATCGCACCGGACGGACAGAAATATTGGATTATATAGACACTATTAATAAAGAATTTAATTCAAAGTAAAACGTATGACTAAAAGAATCGTAGTGCTCGCCTTTGTGGCAGCCCTCCTGACAACTGCACAGTGCCAGGCACAATCGCTCTCAGATTTATTGAATCTGGACAAAATCTCTAAAGTGGTGAACTCTGTTACCGGTCTGAACACTTCGGACAATATTACCGGGACATGGAATTATACCAACCCAGCGGTAGAGTTCAAATCGGACGACTTGCTGAAGAAAGCAGGAGGAGCCGTTGCCGCGTCGGCAGTAGAATCCAAAATGAGCACTCAATTGAGCAAAGTGGGTATCAAGGCCGGCCAAATGAGTTTCACGTTCAACGACGATGATACCTTCACCAGCACCGTAGGCAAGCGTACCATGAGCGGCACGTACACATACGACAAAACAACCCGCAAGGTGCAGCTTACATACATGTATCTGCTCAACGTAAGTGCATCGGTAAACTGCACCAACAGCTCGCTGGAGCTTCTTTTCGAATCGGACAAGTTATTGAAAATCCTTGCTTTCCTGACATCCAAGAGTAGTAGTACCACCACCAAGACCATCGGTACGCTGGCCAGCGGATACGACGGAATGTTGATGGGATTTGAAATGAAGAAGTAACCGGCTATTCTTTGCTGAGAGGAAAAATACCAAACTTATACATACACCGGCTCACGTACTTCTCGTCCGGACGTAATATGGTTGACGGGAATTGAGGTTTATTCGGACTATCAGAGAAATGTTGCGTTTCCAAACATACAGACGTGCGTTTATCGTAGGCGATGCCTTTCTTCCCGACCAGTTTTCCTCTCAGCCCATTAGCTGTATACACCTGTACCCCCGGCTCATTGGTATAAACTTCCAGTGTACGCCCACTCTTCTTATCAATCAGGCGTACAGCTGGTTTTGTATCGTCGCCTTGCGTATTGAGCACCCAACAATGATCGTACCCACCGGTTATGTTCAGTTGAAAATTATCCTCGTCGATACGGTTGCCTATCAGGAGCGGTTCGGTAAAGTCGAACGGTGTTCCGCTAACAGCCATAAATTCGCCCGTGACACACTTCGTTGAGTCGTATGGAGTGATGGAGTCGGCGTCGATGTAGAGAATCTGATCCTCTACTGTCGTATGGAAGTCGCCCGAAATATTGAAGAATGAATGATGTGACAGGTTCAGCACCGTGGGTTTGTCCGTCGTGGCTTCGTAACTGATGTCGAGGGCATTATCCTCTGTGAGGCGATAGACAAGATACACATTCAGGTTGCCCGGAAATCCGTTTTCGCCGTCGTGCGACACCAAGCTCATCTTAATGGCCGATTCCGTCAGTTTTTCGGCTTGCCAGATGCGATCCGAAAACCCAGGATATCCCCCATGCGAACAATGCATTGTCCCACCCGTATCCAATTTATACGTCACGGAATCCAGCGTAAATGTACCATTCAGAATCCGCCCGATGTAACGTCCTACGGTCGCCCCAAAGTTCTGGCGGTAATTCAGGTAGTCTGAGATACTATCGAAACCACACACCACATCTTCCAGCTTCCCATGTCGGTCGGGTACCATCAACGAAACCAGCCGGGCACCATAGTTGGTGATGCAGGCTTCCATTCCGTTTTTATTGCGTAATACATACAGATCAGTCAGTTGTCCATCTACCTCCGTCTGGTACTTTTTAGCTTCCAAGCCCGATAACGTTATTCCATCCTCTTTACGGCATGCACTGATACATAGCAGTACGGCCACCAGCCACATCACATTTTTTACATACATACTGCAAACCTATTTAAATGGGTTATCAGTCTTCAGATACTCACCATTCTCTATAAGCTTCAAAGTATGATTGAGTATTGCGTCACCGTTCTTAGACGTAAGTTCGTCGAGCGTAATAGGCACATAATAATCGGGAAGTACACCTCTTCCGAAAGGTACTCTGTCGTTAACTGCCGTATCGAAGCAAATCTCTGTCAATGGGATAGTAATGGTGATATAAGAATTCGGCAATCGCATATCTGAAAACCTCAAGGCATTCATAAAATGATAACCCGTGCTGGTTTCACGTCCCACCACTACCCCGCGATGGTTACGCACCAGCAAGGCAGGAAATAAAGTCGCAGCCGACAGTGATCTTTCATTACTAAGCACATATACCTTTCCCTTGTAGTTGATCGCCGTATCGGGCATTATTTTATATTCCGACTCTGTGCGCAGATAAAAACCTTCCTTCCCTTCTTCCGGCACATAGTCAGGGAATATTATATCATCGGAAGTACGGTTAAGTGAGTATTTGAACGACTCAAAGTTTCCTTTTTTATTTACCCTCATATAGCCGTCAAGCACCATGGGGTCGCCTGCAATGTAAGAATATAGCTTGCTAAGTACTTCGGTATGCCCTCCGCCATTGTTCCGTACATCGATAATCAAGTTCTTTTTGTCGGATATAGAATCAATAAATGCAGCAATCTCTTCAGTCTGTACCTGGTTAAGCACAAAGGTTGATAAGCCGATATAGGCTGTCGAATCATTAAGTATTTTTAATTCAACCTGATTTTTATGCCAGTTTATCATATGAAAGTCCCTTAAGCTAGCCACATATTTAGGTGCTCCCTCCTTAGTACTTTGTCCTTTTATATCCGCTTTCGTTCCATCTGCAAATTCCACCATCATATCAAACCGGTCGGTTCCGTAGGGTTCGCGAAATATAGCGCCAAAGTTTAGAGCCAGCCGATTATCTTTCCACTGTTCTACTTTGGCGTCATAAGTAGTGGAGTGCGAGAGTATGATATTCTTTATCGAATCGGCCGATAAACCGTTGACCGACACTATTTGTTTTTTTATCAAGTGCTGGTATTCTTTGACAGCAGTGATGCAGATGAGTGTATTGTCAATCCAGCCGATCAAAATCTTTGGTTGAAATGCAGGTCTCGCTCCGGACTTTTCCCATATAGGACTATGCATATAAATATGACTGTCGTGAATTTTGCCCACAGTACGCCGCATCATATACCAAAATTGGTCAAAACTCATATCACCGGTAAATGAATCAATGTAAGCCATCGTTTCATCCACATATTGTTTTAGTTCTTCTTTGGACAACACATTATATAATCCCGGATATACTTCTTTCAATGCATCGATATAGATCGAAAAATCTTCTTTGGCTTGCTGCTTGGTCAAGGTTTTAATAGGCTTGATTTCGCCAGCCGGAATAAAAGTGCTCTTTATTCCGAATGGTTGCATGGGATCAGCCACTTTACCATATTTCGAAATGCTAACATGGAGGGAAGGCTCTTTTATTTTGTGATAGCTGTGACCAACTTTCCCAATTGGTTCACCCCGTTTGAGTTTCTGCCCCGTTTTGAAGCGGTTATCTCCCGTTAGTCCCGATATATGTATCTGATTACCATCACTACATTGGATAGTCAAGCTTCCAGTTAAGTATTTGGGGTCTTTCGACTTACCGAGTTTTCCCATCTGTTTTGCGTGTGATTCATTATAACTACTTTCAATACTATAAGTCATTAAGTATGTGAGACTTTCTGAATAGAATAGGCTTACAGACGAAACAGTCCCATCTACCGGTGACAGCACAATTGCACCTTCCGGAGCACTGATAAACAAACTACCAAAATTCAGCTCACCGGCAATATACGTTTGAGGAGCAAAAAGAATATTTTCGCCCGCCTTACCATCTTGTATAGGCCATAAATAACTTTGCGGCTTTTCTTGTGCAGATAAAACCATCACGGATGCAACCCAAACCGTAAGAACAAGCATTGTTACCTTTTTCATATTATTATCCATTTTAAAGAGTTGAACTTTTCTATTTCAATTAAGCAGGCCTCAAATGTAATAATAATAATTGCAGCAGTGGCAGCTTAAGAGAAAATTATCCCTTAAACTGCCACTCCTTTCTTGCTTTTCACGATTAACTCCGCATATTATACTATTTCTCTACCGGACGGAATTGTAAGGCTGCTCCACCACTGGCTTTCAAATTCAACACAAGCGGTTTACCGGATTTGAAGGTTTTCTCAGTGATACGCACTTTGGTGCGGGTATCGAGCTTATCATCATCTTCGTACAACGACATTACATACTTCTTGCCCGGTTCAAGAAAATCAGTTGGTATGCTGACGGTGCGGGCTTCGGTGTTGGTCATTGCGCCCACAAACCATTGCTCGCCGGAACGACGCGCCATGACGATGTACTCTCCCACTTCACCATCCAATGCACGGCTATCGTCCCACACAGTGGGGATCTGCTTCCAAAATTCCAATTCCTTTTCTCCTTTATATAATGCAGGAGTATCATACCAAAACATGAATTGAAGCGGGCTATAGTACACGGCTGCCATGGCCAACTGATGTGCCTTGGTATTCTTCACCCGGCCATTGAAATAACAGAGTGTATAGTCGGCTGCCCCGGCCAGGAAGCGGGTATAAGGAAGAATCACGTTGTGCGTAGCGTCGGGCATCTCTTCATTGCCTCCGATACCCTCCTGCGTCATCAGGTTAGGGTATGTACGACTGTAACCTGTAGGACGATATTCATCATGGATATCCACCATCATACCATATTCGGCACACTTGCGGACGGCCTCATGCAACCACGTGCTCCAATACTGATTACCAATCTGCACGAAACCGAATTTAATACCTTTCAGGCCCCATTTCTTATAGAGCGGCAGAAGCTCGTCGAGTTGCTGCACCAATGCACGCTGATTGACGTACACCATCAGGCCGATGCCTTTCGACCCGGCATACTTACACAGTGTTGGAATATCCAGATCCCTCTCCGGAGCGACTTTGGTTGCATCGGACGACATTTTCATTTCCGGTCCATACCAACCGGCATCCATGTGTACATACTCGATACCGCGGTCGGCAGCAAAGTCGATAGCAGCCATTACATCAGCCTGCTTCAAGTTGGAGCGAAATACCTTTCCGGGACGAATCCACGACGTATCGGCCATACGGCAAGGAGGATTGAGGTTCAGTATCAGGTCGTTGTGGTTGATCAGATCGACGGCACGTTCGGCAGCCATGATAACACGCCACGGAGTATTGTAGGCAGTAATAACATCGACGCTACTATAAAGAGAGGTTTCCAGCGTATTGGCTTTAGTGGCCGACAAGCGGAACTTGCCACGGGCATAGTCCACCATCTCCGCTTCGGCCAAAGCAACCGTCAAACCATTGGGAAGTTTCAACGTCAACGGGCGCTCGCTTTCGTCCGTCCAGCCTTTGAGTGGAAGCAGTTTGAAAGGACCTTGTGCCCAACGTTCGTGATAGGCCATCGTTCCTTCGGGGAAGGTAAAAGCTGTTTGCTCGCCGGTGATGTGCAGAAAGAGCCCGTTGGTAGCTTCGGGAAAGTGATAGCGTAAGGCTACCCCTTCGTTGTACGCCCGTACGATGATATTCATAAAGTACTGCTGACGTTTGTCATACCCGCTATCATGACCGCCTTTATCGCCACCCTTACTGAATTTCAGCGTAAGTTCGTTGTAGTAGTCGCGTATCTGTGCACGTTCACCGTAGACAGGTTTCCAGGTTTCGTCGTTCGCACGGCGTTCCGTTCCGGTGAGCGATAGGTTCTCAACCCACGGCGTACAGGTATCATTGGGAATGCCGAGGGCTGATTCGAAGAGCTGGTTTTCGACAAGGACACCAAGGTCGCTTTCTTCGACCACGGTTTTACCTTTGAATGTCAATGTATAACACATCCGGCTCTTATCCTTTCCGGTTTCCTTTTGGTAGAAAGTAAAGGAGTATGCCCCGTCGGGCGATGTAAGTTTGTTTTCAGATCCTTTGACTATAGTCTGTGCCGTTACTGCGAAAGGCAGAAGTATCATGCACAGCAGGGTAAGTTTCATTTTCGACATAATTACTTGGCTTTCTTGATAAAATATTGTTTACTCAATGAAGAGAACCGGCTCTTCCCGTCACGACGGAGGTAGCTGCCGTAAATGACTACCGTTTCTTTCGGTGTATCGACTTTCGCTCCTTCGGGATAAGTCACGGCCAACATATAGGCATCTGTTTCCCAACCGTTCATATCGACACAGGAGTTGAGATGCATCAAGCGTCCGTCGGCCTGTTGATTGATATAAAGTTCGGTCACTTTCCCTTGGTATACGGAACGGAGTCCGATCCAGTTCTCCCCTTGCAGACGCTCCATCACGGGAAGTTCCTTCTGATCGGGCGAATCTTTGAGGATAACGGCTGTGAGTCCTTTCACCCGGTTTACCTCGGCAGGAAGGTTGAAAGAGTAATACGTTTCCGTCTCTTCCAGATTCGTTTCTTTCGGCCCCTGACGTTCTTCCACATACATATCATTCGGATAATCGTGTACAAAGTCGCTCTTAGCCAGGAATTCCGGATAGAGCGGACGGATGGCGACGGCTGCTTCACCGTTCGTCACATGCAGATCGTACCCCCGCTTTTTCACCTCTCCATTGGGATGCCACAGCCATTCGAAGTGGCCGTTCTTATGCGTTTTCAGATCGTCTACAATGTAGATGACATGGTCCATCCACAAGAAATGACGGAAATTACGACTGAAATTATCGGCCACCGGACCGGTTCCATCGGCCAATACATACTTGATATTGCCTTCGTCCAACAAGTGATACAGGTATCCACGTAACGGCGAACCATGATATTGTTGCTCCCGGCTCTGCCCCTGCCCATTAAAGAGCACCACATTGTGTGCCTGACTCTGGAAGAAGTAGTTGCGATATTCCGGACGAGGATACCAACAGTTGCCTGCATCTTTTATGATGTCCACTCCTTTATGAAATAGGATAAACGAATTGGCATCGGCATGCGAGTGATTCCAGGTGTAGCCGCTCTTCACGGCAAGCATTGTGGCATCCTTCTTCCACGAATCGCGCATCGTAGCCCAACCGAAATCGGCATACAGTTTCGACAACGGAAGCGAAGGAACCGCAGGAGCTTTCTGCACATCAGGCATCAACAGGAAGCCCATGGGGCGGTTGACGAAGAAACCGTCGCGATGCTGCCCCGACTGTACTTGTTTGAGATACCACAACACATCGGTATTGCCGATACCCATAGCATAAAGCAGCATGAGCGAGCTTTCCGCCGTTACGTCCTTATGACTATCACCGAAATTGATATCGTAAAGCATACCTGTACGCGGGTAGCAGATGTGCATGAAGAAGCTAGGAAGAAGTGACAGTTGTGATATCTCGGGCGATTTCTTTCCCGGATGAGTATTCTGCCAGGCATAACGGAAAAGCAATGCTTCCGAGATACCGAAGTTGGCATAATTCACGCTCTCGTACATACCTCCGGCAGCATCGAATGTCTTGGGTTTGTGCTGCAACTCATCACCCGCAAAGTCGAACCACTCGGGGATGGCCTGATTCACTTGCTCCACCCATTCGCGGGCTTCGGGTATTTCGTTCTCGAAGGCCATAGAGAGTACACCTGCCATGCAAACGCAGGATGTCCACCAGTTGTGCCCCATCGAGTTGAGCGAGTGAATGCGGGTAGGTTCGAGCAGCCAGTCTTCCAATGCCGGACGAATAGCAAGGCGCGTCAGTTCGGTAGCTATCAGTTTGCGTTCGTCGGCAGTCAGTGCGTCATACACGGCATCATAAGCCACAGCGGCATAGAAACTCCGGTGCGCCATCTGTAGCTCCGAACGCCAGGCCGGTTTGCGAAGGATCATTTCCGCATCGCTCCAGTTGCGCTTGGTCTGATCGATCAGTTGTTCTTTCACCTTATCAGCATACTTACGTTCACCCGTCATGCGGTATGCCAGAGCGAGGTAACCGCTCTTGGCAAAATCATTCTTCTGCAACAGTTCATCAGCTGTTTGCCTGATCTCGTTCCAGGCCGCTTCCATCTCCTTGTCCGACTTCACCCGTTGCTTCAGTTCCTGTATCTTCTTATCGGTAAAGTACAGGGCGGGATGACTTATTTTCTGCGCCCGGCACGGAAATGCCAATACGCTGATAATGAAACAAGTCATTCCCAATACAAGTTTTGTTCTCATGGTTATTATTATTTCTATTAAATGACTATATTTGTAACAGTTACCTTTATAAGACAATTTGTTATGAAAAAGATCCTTCCCTTTCTTCCCGACCTGCTACTCATTGCAGGGTTCGGTGTAACAGCCATTATCGAAGCCGTTGCTTTAGGATTTACCCCTTTCTTTTTTATAGTGCTTGGAATAACCCTTTTACTGATCATCCAGTTGCAATTCCGTCTTCAAATACTGGGAGCAGTTATCAGTGCCGCCTTACTCTTCGTATCTGGTTACTTCCTGATGGCTTTCTTCTCGGACGTTGTTAAGGCTGCTCCGCTTTCCATTCACCAACTGAAAGGTACCATCTGGGGATTCCTTCTGATTGGCAGCGTCATCACCCTCTCCTTGCTGTCGTTTATCCGTAACATCCGGTCGCGCTCCTGACTCAGGGAAGCAGATAGAAACTCCGTTCCACTGCTTCGGCCGTTTGTACTTTCGGTTCCATGCTTCGACCGTATTGCCAGGCTACAACCGTCACCCGGATGGGAAGTCGGGCGCGTGGCGGAATGGTGGTGAAGCGAAGTTGCCCATCAACGATTTCGGCAGGTCCTTCCTTTATATAATAGTACACCGGCAGGCCACTGGTCGAAGTGGCTTGCAAAGCGTTTCCATCCACCTTGTAATAACTTCCCGCTTTAGCTTTACTACGCGACACGTCCTTCAATTCCGGGAAATCAATCGTCTGAGCTTCGCCTTCCTTGTTCGGATAGGGAATGTGCAACGTAATCTGTTGTACAGTACTCTTATAAGTCTTGTCCCCCGGGTGCGAAGCCATCAGCCAGATATCACCCGTACGGCGCGGGTTATTCAGTCCCATGCGATAAAAGCGTACGGTGAATGTAGAGTCGTTGACCACCTGCACCGGTCCACATATACGGGTTACGGTAGGCGTTCCCTTGGCGTGGTCGCTGCTCAAACAAGTACGCAATGTATCGGTATATACAGCTTTCAGATGAAATGTTACTCCATCGGCTTCGGGCACGAACCGGGTGTTGATACGGGCATGATTCTTCGGGTCGAATGTCAGCAGTTGGCCCTGTTGCATGTAGCCGATGTACTGTTCCCGCTTGCCACGGACAGCAGCATAGTAACGTTCGGTAGCCTCGGCCATCTCCCGGTCGAAATACCAGAAAGCATTAGCGGGATCACCTTTATATATGGCATAAGGCGCTGCTATATAATGCGGTTTCTCGTCGCGGTACCAGCGTTCGGCAAGATATCCTGTGGTAGCATGGACGGGAATCAACGTAGCGGGACGGTCGAGCGGCATTTGCTTCGACAAACGATACCGGGCTGCCTTTTTCAGGAACAGTGCCAGGTAGTCGACCAACGCATCGGAGTTGTCGAAGTGTCCGTGTCCGGCATCGGCAAGCATCGAAAGTGGTGCATCGGGATGCGAACGACGGTAATCGAAAGCCGTAAACAGGCGATCTTCCCACCATTCGTATTCGCCCATCACCATCAATGAAGGGATTCCTTCAACCGTTCGGTGCTCCCAATCGAGATTAGCCCGGCCATATCCGGTGAGCTTTGTTTGGGGCGAATCGCCGTGAACAGAAAGTACAGCCAGCGTTCGTTCGGGGTTCCAGGCAGCGAAGTTCCAAGGGTAAGTAGCCATGGCAGAGTGCCCGATAGGGACAATGGGAGCAAATTGTAGTTCGGTATACCCGGTGAGTTGGGCAAAGCGCGTCATCAGGTCGTCGAAAGCATCCTGCACGCCGGTCTTCACATCCCATTCCTGACTAATGCCAGGCGTAACCCACACCATAGCAAACCCCAGTTCGCTCATCGCCCGGCGAAAAGCCGGATGCTCGAAGATGGGTTCCTCACTCATATTGTGTTGCCCGACAATGACGGCACGCACCTGACTACATGATTCGGGTATCCAAAGGAAGGCCTGCGGATGGTCGTTTGTCTCCGGCGAAACAATGGACGGAATGGGCAACGACCATTGCCACACCGAGGAGGCAACGGAAGCTGTATAGATTGCGCAAAGCAGCAGAAAAAATAGTATTCGTTTCATGGATCAACTGTTTGTGTTTAAATACGGATGAAGTGCGTTTTTCACTCAATCGACTACCTGAGAAACAAAGGTATGAATTTCTTTTAAGTATTTAGGGATTGCCAAACGTATTAGTAATTGACAGTTGACAATTGACGATTGACAGTTTTATAGTATGCGAGCAACACAACGGTGTATCTCGCTCCGGGTACCATTGTCAAAGCCAAATTGCTGGTAGATCGTGCTGAAAACGTGTGCATCAATTGTAATTACATCGCTTCATAATTAGCATTACATCGCTTGTAAATCCACTTGTCTTTGCTGGATCAACCCGTTCTCTTCGCTTGAACAACCACTTGTCTTCGCTGGATCAATCATTTCTCTTCGCTGGAACAACCACTTGTCTTCGCTGGAACAACCGTTTTTGCTTGCTTCTTTAAAGGTGTTTCCTCGCTAGAAACAAAGTGTTTCACGGCATGAAACAGTGTGTTTCAAGCGAGGAAACACACTGTTAGCAGTGAGGAACAACCGACAAAGAAGCGAGCAACAGAAAGACCTCCGGCAAGCACAAAAAAAGGGAAGCATGCGCCTCCCTCTTTTATCGGTAATCTAAATTGAACCTACGTAATAATTACTACTTGGGAGCCTTTATCCGCAGCACACAGAACGAGTAAGCAGGTACTTCGCCTTCGCTTACCTCCGAAATGGAAACAGTGCCGGTCACCGGTTTCGCCTGCTTGTCGTCGGGACGTCCGCTCAATATCGTGTAGGTAGCTTCTGCTGTCAAGAAACCCAATGGTTTAAAATCAAACTTCGCCTTTATGGAAACGGGCAGCAAGTTTACCATCTTCACGATGTAGTCGCCTGTGCGACTATCGCGTACTACCGATGTCGCCACCCGTTTGGTCACTGCGCTTGGCTGGTTTGAAAGGTTGATCAAACTTGGAATATACGTATCGCCTGCGTTTTGTCCATAAAGCATCTGCACATAGTAATCCACCGTAGGTTTCACTTCCGTATTGTTAAAGTAAATCAAGTCGGGTGTCCATTGTGTATTGCCTTCCTTGGCCAGCAGCGGAGCGTACGAGGTAAGGGCTACCACGTCGCCGTTACGTTCTACATTGGCCAGGTGCAAAGCCTCAGCGAGAGACGTTTCGATATTGCTGGGGCGACCGGGCAAATGGGCGGCATACTCGCCCAGATATACCTTCGGTTTGCTGCGATCGTACCGGTCGTAGTATTGCTGGTTGTGAATGTACCACCCCGGCGACTCATAGTAGTGCTCATCCACCATCGGCAGACCCAGTTCGGTAGCAATGCGCCATCCCTCTTCATAGTCCGATCCCTCGTAGAACGGGCCGACGGTTCCTATGATAATCATCTCCGGATACTTCGCCTGAATGGCTTTACAGATCATCGCATAACGTTCTTCAAACACATCAGATATCAGGTCTTCGTTGCCGATACCGATGTATTTCAGGTTGAACGGCTTCGGGTGTCCAGCTTCGGCGCGTTTCCTTCCCCAGGTAGACTTGACATCACCATTCGCCCACTCGATCAGGTCGAGTACTTCCTGGATGTAGTCCTGCATCTCGCTCATCGGAATACCGCACTGCTGACCGTGTCCGCCATGACTGGAATTCTGGCAAGGCACTCCTGCAGGAAGTACCGGCAACGGTTCGGCACCAATATCTTCGCAGAACTGGAAATACTCAAAGTAACCCAGTCCGGCTGTTTGGTGATAGTTCCAGATGTTGCGTTGTGGCTTACGGGCTTCGAGCGCACCGATGGTATTCTTCCAACGATACATGTTGTCTAATCCGTCGCCATGTGCCACACAACCACCCGGGAAGCGGATAAAACGCGGCTTCATATCGGCTAACGTCTGTGCCAGATCCGGACGCAGACCGTTGCGGTGTCCTTTGAATGTCTTCTGCGGGAAGAGGGAGATCATATCGAGCGCCACCGATCCGGTGAATTGCGGAACCAGTTCCAGTTTGGTATCGGTTGCCGTACGGGTAGCCGTGAGTAGCACTTCCTGTTTTTTCCAGTCGGCAGCAGAAGCATTCACGGTAGCCTGTCCGCATACTTCGCCCTTACCATCAACCAAACGAACAAGAATCTTGCCACCTTTGCCTTGCAGCATCCGTGAGAAGAACGAGAAGTAATACTTATCGCCTGCCTTCACAGGAATACCGTCGAAGCCTTCGTTGACAAGTACCGCACCTACCTTATCGATTGTAAGAACAGCATAATGGGGATTATTCGGGTGAATGGGGTTGAGTGTATTGATATCGAACGATCCGCTTTCGGCTTTCCAGGTCCATGCCTTGGTAGTGTTCCATTGCGGGTCGCGTCCTTTCTTATCACCCGGATCGTACTCGAAATCGCGATTTTGAATGAGTTCGGCATAGAGTCCGCCATCGGCTGCATAGTTGATATCCTCGAAGAAGATACCGATCAGCATGTCGCTGATGGATTTGCTCTGCTCCGGGTTGAGGGTGATCGAAGCCTGTACCGGCTTCAGGGAAGCGAAACGAGTGGCATCGCCTGCCATCGTCTCGCTGTAGAGAATACGTTTATAATCAGCCAGTTTGTGAGCTTTGATCAACTCGTCGATGGTATTCCAAGACACCTTCAACCGGGTTCCTGTTTGGTCTTCACCTGCTATGCGTACCAAGTCGCGTTCATTAACACGGGCCAATTCGGGAGCCGAAACCACCGGAGTGAACGTATGGAAGTCTTTGGTAGTGGTAGCAAAGATACCTTGTTGTGTGCCGGAAGTACTCACCCACGTGATAACATAATGATCGTTCGGAGTACTATAACCCACCTCGATGGATCCACAGTTACCGGTAGTAGTCAAGATGGGATACGATTGCGGCCGCCAGTCAATCAGATTAGTGGACCAGGCATTGGCTATCACACCATCCTTCTCATTCACACTGAACAAACAGCGCCATAAACCCTTCTGATCTTGAAACACAATCGGACCAAGCATCCGTTTCTGTGCTCCCCAAGTTCCATAATCACTACCCATGAAACGGTGTTCCGGACCGATGGCATACCACGTTTCACCATCAATGCTCCAAGCATAGTGCAATCCGTTGTGATTAGAATTCTTATCAGTAGCATACGCAAAGAGGTATGCCGAATCAGGTTCATTCGTCGTCTTCATTACCTTAGCGAAGATGCTGTGCGAACAGAAAAAGAGAAGTAATAAAAGGGTAATTTTGTTCTTCATGACACAATATATTAATTAGATAAAGATTGCTTATGGGCAAATGGTACTGGTTTCCTACTTCAACAGTTTATGTTTATCGGCTTGTTTAATCCAGAGTTCCGCCATGCGCTGATGCCCGGCAACGGTGGGATGAATGCCATCCCAAATCCAATAGGTATCAACACTCGTCGGGGTGGATTGAAAGATGCGGTCGTACATCGTATGGAAAGGAAGATATACTGCACGATATTCTTTGGAGATGCGCTCCACGATAGCAGCACATTGCCGTACAGTAGCATTGCGTTCAGCAAAATCAGGAACCTCTTTCCGGCTACCCGTCCGATAGAAGAACGGAGTGCCAAGCACCAATTTCACATTCGGACAAGCTTGTAATGTACGATCAAGCAACGATCGGTACTTCTGTTCCCAAGCTACAAAGTCGAAAGAGGCAGTTTCTTTTCCATCGGCTTTCTTTTGGAAATACTGATCTACATCATTGATACCCACAAGTACAGAAAGTACATCGGGCTTCATCTGCATCACATCTTCTTCCCATCGGGCTTCCAGATCATTCAATGTATTGCCGCTGATACCCCGATTGAAGAATTGATACTCCCGTTCGGGATAGGTTCCTAAGTAATGTGCAGCACAGAGATACATGTATCCACTACCGAAAAGATGATTCTGATCCCAAAGGTTACGAGCAGAGGAAGCGATGCGGTATCCTCCCCCGCCCCAGTTTCCATCGGTAATGGAATCGCCGATGAAGAGTACACGTGGCCCGGCTGCTTGCAAGGCAATGGTAATCAGCACTGCAAGCATTAGTAATCAGATTCTCGAAGAGGGCTTCATGGTGGTTATATATTTGTCAGGGTTTAACCAGTTTCACATACGTCGGACTATTCCGATCGGCTATGATCCAATTATTCTCGTCTAATTTCAACTCCACCACCTGAATCGACGTGCGGCGTTGCTCGTAGGTATCTTTCTTTTTGTCTTCCCCTACCCGTCCCGGATGCGTGAAGTAATACAGGTATGCCCGGTTGTTGCTGATCAGAATCTCTCCATGCAACCCGTTCGGAATGTCTTCGTTACCGGTTCCTGCGCCGTCAGGCATTAAGCTTTCGCCGGGTTGATGCTCCCATGAATCGCCATCGATGGAACGGAATACAGTCAAGCCTTTCCAATCGTCCACGATAAACCAGAAGTAGTTTTTCCATTGGAAGAGAATGGGACCTTCGCCTCTTGTCTTCAGCGCTTCTTTCGGGTCCGACCATTGATACAAGTCTTTGCTCTCGATCATCTTGAAATCACTGGCTACAGGATCGCGGTAATACAGACGCCACATACCATCGGGCATCTTGATCACATCGGCATCGTAGCTACGGGGATTCAGGTGTGCGATGCGACTTTCGTACTTCCAATCGCGTAGGTTCTTGCTCGACAGGTGTGCAATGAATCCTTGTACCACGCCCCACCGTTCGGCAATACCCGGCTGTATGCTGAGATACATGTGCCATTGTGCATCGTCGCCCAACACAATATCCGGCGCCCAAAGTGTGGCGCTGTCTCCTCCACACTCGAGTGGCAGATCGGGACAGTTAGCTGTGCCTACGTATCTCCAGTTGGCCCCGTCGGTGGATTCGGCAATACCCAAGGGTGTTTTGAATACCCAACTCACGCCCGGAAGCTCAGTCATTGTAGCACGACGGTTGGTATAGAACATCCACCACTTCTGTACCTGTGGATTCCATATCACAATAGGATCGGCAGCCCCATCGTACACCGGATCACGGAATACGGGTTTGGGAGCCAATACCCCTTCTGTTGTAACCTTGGATTTCTTGGGAGACGATGCCTTTTGAGCGGATGCCGTACCAACCAAACATCCGGCTGCAAGGATGCATGCAAGTATTATCTTTTTCATGTTCATTGTATTTGTAAATTCTTACGAACGCAAATATACTATTTTTCTACCACCGGCATAGAGGTTTTATTCACCAATTGCAGATTTATGCAAGGAGCTTCACCGTAAGGAGACATCGCTTCACCATGTTCCGGATGTGTATAGCCTACCAGAATGGGTAATTGTTTTTCTCTGTTTTTTCCTTTATAAGGGCGAAGCAGAACTTTGTTATTCTTTCCCTGAATGGTGGCCAACGCATGCACGGTTCGATCCGATTCA
This sequence comes from Bacteroides sp., assembly GCA_031554665.1. GTDB lineage: Bacteria > Bacteroidota > Bacteroidia > Bacteroidales > Bacteroidaceae > Bacteroides. The sequence goes on from JAVBVA010000046.1 coordinate 70,618, forward strand.
GTCGGAACCACCCACAGGTCGACCTCCACATTGCTTCCTTCCAAAAAGAGTAGTGGCCCGTAATTGGCATCGCCCTTACAATTCTTGATTACAGCGTCGTTGCCCACCCAGTAAGCACGTTCGGTACCGATGGTGGTACAGTTCTCTAATCGCACACCACCGTTGGTACGCAGTTCAAAACCTCCGCGGGTGTTCTTCGCTGTACAATTAATAAAGGTAATGTTTTTGTTTTGTCCATACGTCCGGTACCCATCTTCGCACAATGACTTCATATAGCCCGGAGTTACTACATACTTTCCTTCCCGGTTGGGTGTCCAGGTACGGAACTGCACATCGAAAGCCGGACCGGATGTCTCTTTCAACACATCGTCGGTTGAACGTACTTCACCCTCCACGTAACAGTTTTCGAAACGAATGTTCCCGGCATCCTTCTGGATATAAAACCCATGCCCGAAAGAACGCATGTACAAACGGCAATTCAGGATCCTCGTATCGCTGCCGGTAATCAGGAAACCACTATGTTTCTGATGCCGTATCACATCCGGTCCGCCTTTGCCGAACAAGTCGCCATACCCGTACGGAAACGATCCTTGTACCCGGATGGTAAAGTCGGACACCGTATTTCCATTGCCTTCTACACAGAAAGCAGCCCCACCGGGCGACGTACCATCGCCTACATGGATAATCTCCAATCCTTTCAGTACATTTGATGCTCCTGAGACGGTCAGTTCATTGGTATGAATCGGATGACGAAGCCGTTTCCGCAATTGGGTATCAATCTCTAACTTCACTCCTCGCAAATCAAACGTATTGTTGTTTCCCGTAAAAATAAGATAAGGGTATTCTTTGTGTTCCAAGCGTTGGGCAATGGAATCTTCATTCAGGAAATCGGCCATTTTGTAAAGTCCCGGAGTCAGCTTTACCGAGTTTCCGTTCTGACCGGCATAGTAAGCCAATTCTTTCAGACTTGATATATGAATCACTTTGCCGTTGGCGTATGAAAGTGCTCCAAGGAGGCATGCAAGGATTATTAATTTCTTTTTCATAAACGATCTCTATTACTGAATAAACAATCTACTTCGCGAATGTAACATTTTCTACAAACTCACCAAAGAAGAAGCGGCACATATCTCCGGTTTTGTACCAACCCGGCTTCCCGGGCATGTCGTCGGTTATCAGTTGCCCATTGATTTTCAAGTTCTCGAAGCGTATATTCCTGACTATTCTTTCTTCGTTGTATCCGGCGATGATGGACAGTTCGGCATTCTTTCCATTGTAGGTGATATCCTTGAACAGTACATCTTCAATGCCGCGGCCGGGCGCTGTGCAATACTTCTTATTATAGAAGATGCGGAGATTGACCAACTGCCCCTGACGGAAGTCCTCCACCCGGATATTCTCAAACCGTACCTTACGCACGAGGTTATTGTCGCCTGTATTGATAGCCATACATCCTTGATAGTCGAGCTGCCGTTCCTTATGATCGAGGATATCTATATTTATATAATTCAAATTCTCCAACACTTCCGGGTTCTTTGTATCACCGTGAATACCAATGAAGATGGGATGCGCCACATCGGCCCACAAAGTAGAATTCTTCATGGTGATGTTTTTACAGCCGCCCTCATAACCCAACCGGGTTCCGTACACCGTAGTGCAATCGTCCGAACTGCGGATAAAGACTCCATCGTGCAACACATCGTTGCTGGCAAAGACATTCATTCCGTCGCCCCATTGGTAATAGCTGATACTCTTCACGTTGCGGATAGTTACATCCGATGATCCACCGGTAGAACATTGTGCAGTGATTAGCCCTTCGACCTCTACATTCCGGGAATAAGCGATGCGGATGCCTCCTTTGATGGTATGATCGATCATGCCTCGTCCCAGTATCTTCACGTCCTGTACCTTTTCAGCTATCAAACGTCCCATCAGGACGGCTCCACCTGCTACATACACTGTTTTTCCGGAAGGGATCATCAGCTTCTCTCCTTCTATTTTATGTATACCGGGTCCGAAGTAGATGACGTTTGGATCTTTCGGATCTGGTTTGTTTATCTCAAGGGGATTGGCAAAGAGGTGCAGGTTGTGGAATATATCACCGTTCACCTCTACCGACAGGTTGCGCGGACGATCCAGCGTGAATGTCAGCGTATTGCCATTAATCTTCGGTTCTATCTGATACGACAACGGACGTATCCGGGCTGTTTCGATCGGTCCTCCGTTGAAAGTAACCGATACTTCTACTTTTCCGGCGAAGTCGAAATAGCTCATTGATGCATTCTGTACTTCATGGCTGTGTTCTTTGACTTCGTCCACTTTCACTAAGTAGGAAGGAGTGGTTTGCCATCCCTTTCCTGCTTGCCGGACTTTTACTGTAAAATCCGTATTCAATGCCGCCCCCTTGGGTGACGGATAGATCACCAGTTGGTCCTGTGCATAAATGGTTGTGGTGGCCAATAGAGCCACCACACTTACTAATACCTGTTTGAAAAATCTTCTCATAATATGAATCTTTCTATATTATTCTACTCTTAATACGAATCAGAATGGAAACACACGTAAACGATCTTCGGATTATTATTCACACAACAGAGAACTAAATTATTTGAATTCCATTTTCAACCCCCATTGTGCAGCCAGACGTTCGGCTTCCTGGCGGGTGATATGAACCACAGCGCCATGCTTAGGAAGGAAATTAGTGGCCTTCATCACTCCTTCGTTGAAGTGCCCCAAATCTTTGAAATTCACAAAGTCAGTCGTCTCGCTGAAACCGAAATTATGGGGCTGAATGCCATAGATGTCATACATTAAAACCCATTTGTCTTCTCCGATTCGTTTGAATACATGTGGAGCTTCGCACGACTTCGGTTCCGGATCGTACCAGCGGGCATCGTACTCGAAATCACCATTTACCTTATTGGAGATGGCTTGCTTGATGCCGGGCTGTCCGTCATGCGAGACATAGAGCAGATGATACTTGTCACCTACCCTCGTGAGGTCTCCGTCGATGGCAGTCACCGTCCGGTCCGGATATTCAAACAGAAGTTGCGGAGTTGATTCCAGTTTATTATAGTCCTCGTTGACGTATACATAATACAGTTTATTGGGTTCGTTTCGGAAGCGCATCGTGTAGTAAATCATCAGTTTGCCTGCCGCTTCATCGTATATCGTTTCCGGCGCCCATGCGCAACCTATCTCGCTGTAGGCTGCCGATAGGTCCTGAAAGTTGATATTGGTACGTTTCCAGTGGATCAAGTCCCACGACTTCATCAGAACCAAGCCTTTGTTATTGCCCCAACCGTAGATCTTTCCATCGCGTTCCCATTCGGTATCCCGCAATCCGTCTCTTTGAGCAAATACATGCAGATCAGTCATAGACAGATAGAAAGCTCCGTCCGGTCCGCGGTAGATATGCGGGTCGCGGATACCTTTCTGTCCGGCAATGCTATCACCAGTCATGATCGGTTGACAATCGTTCAAGGCGGTGAAGCTGTATCCGTCGGCACTTAAGGCCATGTAGAGTCCGTGTGTCTCGTCTTTGTGGAACACCATCAGGTAGGCGCTCATATCCTTCTCGGAAGGTATAGCATTCGTGTAACGGAAGTCGCGGAACTGGCTTTTTCCTTTTCCTGCTGATACCAATGTGGGGCGTAGTGCATAGAAGCCTCCATAATTGTTGTGGTGCATCTGCGATACATCTACACCTTCGGCCAATATAGCCCAGTTGCTTCCATCCTTGCTGGCCCAGAAGGTACAAATATTTCCCTGGTTGCTTATTTTCAGGTAAAATCGCCTTCCGAATGTATTGGGTATGTTTTGGTTCTTCTCTGCATTCGTATTGATTGTGAAGTTACGGCCATTGGAGGTTATTCCGGCAAAGGCTTTTTCGTTGTAGTACAATGCCAGTCCGGCCCGACTACCGCTTCCTACCTCTATTTCTGCCTGTATCTCATAGTTCTTGTCGGTAGCTGTGGTAAGTAATTTGCGAGCATCGGCAAGGTTTTGTCCTTTACCCTGTATAGTCAGCGTACAGTCTTTGAGAACGATGGATTTCGGAGCGTACTCTTTCCAGAATGTCCATTGTAGTCCCAACTGTGTACCACTGAAATCATCCGACAAATCCATTCCATGGCGAATTTGCTTTCCCGGAACGACCGGAGTGGCTTGTTTTGTAGCACGATACCATCCATCTGACGTCCATTCGATGGGTTCGATCAATGTTTGGCGTCCCAATGTATGATAGCTGTTGGCATAAGCATGATACACGATCCACCAATTGCCGTTCACATCGTCGATGATGGTGCCGTGTCCTTTCGACCACCAGTTGTCCGAAGGGCTATACGTATGCACGATAGGGTTGTAAGGAGAGTTCTCCCACGGGCCGGTAGCTTCTTTGGAACGTGCAACTACCACCATGTGACTGGTGGGTGGTCCGGCAGTACCTCCTTCAGCAGAAGTCATATAATAATATCCATCCTTGTAGTTCAGCTTGGGCGATTCCAGGTACATACCTTCGGTGATCCATTTCTTGGGATACTCCCATCCGTCGTACACCTTTTTGCGTTCACCTACGGTACTCAGTCCGTCATCAGCTAACTGGATGACATAGCCTTCGTTGACATAGAGATAGCGTTTGCCATCTTTTCCTACGATGTGGCCGGGGTCGATTCCGGGCACTTTCAAATCAACCGGTTTACTCCATGGACCTTTGATATCGTCTGCCCAAACTACCCAGTTGGTTTCGGCTGCCGGATAGTACAGATAAAATCTTCCGTTATGCTTTATCAGATCGGGAGCCATAGCCGATCCCGTATATTCAGGGATAACACGGCTCACCGGTTCCCAGTTCATAAGGTCTTGTGAATGCCAAATAAGGAAACCGGGCATGTAGTAGAACGGCGAATGAGTCATGTAGTAGTCTTTACCGTCCCGAACGATGGTCGGATCGGGATAATCCCCCGGGAATATAACTTTGGGATATTCCTGTGCCTTTGCAACCCCATCCAAGCAAAAGAGCATGCATACGAAAAGAGAAAAAATGTGTTTTTGGGTCATAACTATTTCATTGATGTTTATATTCTACTGTTAGTACGTTCTAAGAGAGGCAAACACGTAAATAATAACAAAAAAAGAGTATCACGGGAAGGTGATACTCTCAGGGACTGTATTTATTATTTCACTATCGTCAATGTTTCTCCTGCTGCTGTATATACTCATTCGGAGTAACACCTGTAAACTTCTTAAAAGTGCGGAAGAAGGAGCTTTTCGATTTGAAGCCACATTTCTCCGCCAATGTGACCAACGTATATTTCTCATGCTGGCCCGCTTTGATAGCCTGTTTCAATTCTTCGACCCGGTATGCATTCACAAAGTCATAGTAACCCACTTTGAGGTAATGAGTAAAGATAGCAGACAGTAAATGCGCTGAGCAACCGATGGCCAAAGCTACTTCCGACTGCTTCAAATCTACATTTAGATAAGGTTTATCCTTCTCCATATATGCCTTCAATACATCGATTACTTTCTGTGCTTCTTCATCGCTCAACTTAACATAATTATCAGACTGTGACGAATCGGCTTTATCTTCCGCTAATTGTCCGGCAACAGGTGTTTCCACAATGGTGACCGCAGTTGCTTTCCGCTTACGCACTAATAGGATAAGGTACACAAATGCGCCCAGTACCAACGCCCCAACCAGATACCAGCCCCATACGCTCTTTTCTTCGATGCTGAAAGTCAGCCGGTCGGTTGATTCAGCATCCAAAATCTTACGCACGCAGAAAGTATATTGCCCCCCAGGAAGGTTATACAAAGAGATCTCATTCTTGCCTAACACCTGCTGCCACGTTGAGTCGCGTCCTTCGAGCATATACTCATATCTCATTAACTCCGGGTTTTCGTACCCCAGACTAACGAAACGGAATGTCACGTTATTGCCATTCTTCCCGACAGTAAGAACGGAGTCGGGCTTCACGTCGTAATTGTCGGCAAAGTGTTCGCCATTAACCAGTACTTCCGTGATACGTATGGGAGAAGTATGGATAGGTTGCTTAGGGTCGATGATCACCAGCCCTTTGGTACAGGGTAGCCACAACTCTCCATTCTTGTCCTTCTGTATAAGCGCTCCCGGACTGCCTCCTGTCTCCATATCGACCAGCTCATTCAAGGAAGAAAGCGTGAAGCGAGTCAGTTTTTCATCAGCCTTCACCACGCCGAAAACGGTGGAGAACCAATAATAGCCGTCTGCATCCTGGGCCATACTGTACATCCCCACCGAAGGAAGCAACAGAGATACTGATTTTAACTCCTTATCGGCTGTATAAACAACATTAGGCAACTGGAAGAAGAACAGCGCTCCGTCCCTCCCCTCATTTATATAGCGAAAGGCTTCCTGCTTATTGAGTTCTTCGGGCAGTTTATCCTGTGTACACCTGCCTGTTTTGCGGTCGAGCAAGGTCAATCCCTTATCGGTAGCCACCCAGAAACGAGTGGCTGAGTCAATATAGATACCATATACGATATTGCCGGGCATACCGCTGTTGGCGGCATTGTATTCTTCAATTTTCTGTGTGCGGCGGTCGTAACAATACAACCCGTCCGAAGCTGCTATCCACAGCTTTCCAGCTTCATCCTCGATGCACATGAATATGTCGTTCGAAGTCAACCGCTCCGTCAACGGAGTATCCACAAAGTTTCCTGTCCGGGGATCGAACGCCGACATGCCACCCATACAAGTCCCTACCAACACATATCCATCGTACGGATAAAAAGAGAAGATCAGGTTGGAACGCAACTTCTTCACACTGGTCTTTTCACTTTCGAAGAATCGTACATTCCCATCACTCTCTTTGATACAGTAGAAGCCTTCACGAGTGCCGATGTAAGTATAGTCATCATGGCATAGCGTACTGCGTACGGCAATATCCCGGGTAGTAAAATCGCTCTTCTCATACAAGCGGAACGGCACCCGGACATTCTGTAGGAAGTTCATCCCTAAATAATATTCCGTACCGCACCAGATATTTCCTTGCGATAACAGGATAGAAGATATCTTATTGGAGAGCAGACCTTTCCGTTTGTCTGCCTGATAGGTAGCGGAGTACACCAATTGCTTTTTCTGTAAAGAAAGCAAATAAATGCCCTCCCCTGTCGTAGCTGCTCCAAGCAGCCCGTTTTCATAAGAAAGTTGGGTTACAGGGACTTTAAGTTCTTCCCAGTAAGGCGAAAAGCGATATGTTTTCAAATCGAACGTCACGACTCCCCTCTTTTCGGTTCCGATATAAAGTGTCTCATTGACTTTAGTGAAACAAAGGAATCGCCCGCAATCGGGGACAGTGTTGAGATAAGACTTGGCGGTTCCCGATTTGGATTCGTACAGAGCCACGCCTTTGATGGTAAGCAGCCAGCAATTATTGGTTTCGTCTATAGCAATACCTCTCACTTGATTTTCGTCCGGGTATATACTCTTCACATCGATCATGGAGTGGCGCAACTGCCGGCCATCATACACATACAGACCATTTGTGGTGCCTATGTATAAGTTATTCCGGCTGTCTTTCTCCAAGGCTTGTACCGGACAGTTGATCTGTTCGGAAAACATGCGTTCGGCCAATCGGTTGGAATGATTCAAACGCCACAATCCCCGGATATTCCCCACCCAGTATTCGTGACGGTGAGTTTCGATAATGGCATTGGCCAATGAGCCGGCATAAAGATTCGGCTGCCCTCCCCCTTCATACGTATAGAGCAAATTTCGTACCCCATCATATCGTTCGACAGTGGTTCCTGTTCCTACCCAAATAAAGCCATCTGAATCTTTGTAGAGGCAATGAACGAAGTTATCGTTCAATGTTCCCTTTTCTCCACGTTGTGTGATGGCATAATCCTGCGCTGCTGCAAACAGGTTTATCAGTAGTAGAAAGCTGAAAGTCAATATGTATTTTCCGATAGTATTCATTCACGCTGGATTTTGTCCGGACAAAAATAGAAAGAAATTCCCTGTTTTTGAAATTTGCTCCTATTTTTATCTTTCTACTAAACGAATAAGATAAAGTTACTATTTGTTAGTTCTGTCAAAATGATAATTGAATTGCTGCTACACTGGCTTATTTACACTCCATCGAATGGGCAAAGCAAAAAATGGGAAGCACTGGAAATTTCATATTATCAAATAGAAACACATACAGAGCTAAAAACGTATCAATAAACAGATATTTAATCATTATTTAAAACAATAAACAAACAAACGCACAAGATATATAACATTTTAATATTCAAAAACCGCAATCATACTTACGTCAAATAGATAAAAAAGCAACTTTTCGGTCGATGCTTCAGACCCTTCAAGCCGAAGGTTTAAAAGGTACAGGCCGAAGGTTTAAAACCCTCCACCTGAAGGTTTAAAACCTTCGACCCCTATAATTCAAAGAAACAGGGTGAATACCCTTCCATATATCCGTATATTTAATCAGAATACAATCATAATAACGCATAAGTATACATGTATTCATGCATTTTTTCTCTACAATCGTTTTTTCGCCTTTATAGTGCGTTTTTAAAAAGCAAGAATTAATTTCTTTTTGATCTTAAGCAATCACTATTTCTAGAATAATGACAGTATCGATTTAAAACTGAAAGGTCATTGATTCAATGTAGTATACTTAAATACAGCAAAGAGCATTTGGCCGTTCATTCTCAAACAACCAAATGCTCTTTTATGCTAAGATTTTTAAATTACCAACCCGGATTCTGCTTCAATTGCGGATTCAAACGGATTTGTTGCAAGGGAATGGGCTTCAGATAATCGCGCTGGCTGTAGAGCAGGTTCCCCGGCAGGTTAGCAATGGGGCGACCGTAGTCAGCATTGCCTGTATCTGTGGAGTACATTCCATACAGCAACGGACGTCCTACCGGATCGTAAGCCGGAGAACCGAAGAACTCCATGGAGTTGACCGTAGCTGTTTCATAAGCGGTACCCAGAATGTGACGGCCCAGTTTCTGACCGCGGAGATTGATGTGAGCAATACCCCAACGTTTCAGGTCGTCTTCGCGGAAGCCTTCACCAAACAGTTCGCAAGCCCGTTCGCGACGTATCTCGTCGAGCATATTCATCTTCTTGCATACGGTCTTGCCTTGTGCATGGTCGAACCATCCGGCATCCCACAGGTTGGCTATCAGCGCATTGGTGAGTGGAGCCACCCGTGCACGGGCGCGGTTCTTGTTGACGGAGAAATCCAGATCAGCATCTGATATCTGTCCGTTGTTCAACTCACAGGCAGCCTCTGCATAGATCAAATGTACTTCGGCCAGACGGATGAGCGGATAGTCGGGCGACTCTGTCTCAGTAGGTCTTCCTGCTCCTTCGATGAGGAATTTGCGACAGCCATATCCGTTGTGGGTAGCGTTCTTGCCAATCATCGGCGTATAAATTACATCCTTATTAGTGTGAGCCGGGTCGCTCTTATCAAACGATGTCGATGGTGCCGGATACACAGGATCCGGATAAGGTTGCATCTTGGCTGCCGTCAGCGGATTCCCGTATTCAGAGCGGCATGTCCAGCGCGAACGGTCGGGCAGATACGTACAACCAATGAAGCGGTAGTCACGGTTGCGGTACTCATCGATAAAGTTATTGAAGCCTAAGAACTCCGGATTGTTCTCAGCATCTTCCAAGTTTCCTGTTTTGCTGATACGAATGGGCAACCCGTTGCGGCACAAGAACATCTCTCCAAAGTAAGCACTGATATTGGCAGCCTGCCAGGTAGTTACCGTATGGCCTAAGTTAAGACCTCCCCTTTTCAGATTGTAATCGTACTTGACACTGAAGATGAACTCCTTGTTGGAACTCTTTGCTGCTCCTTTGAAGTTGGCCACATTGCCATCTCCTGAGTCCAGGTTGAACAGGTAGTAGTAGCTCAGCGAGTCGCACTCATTCCACAACTTGTACGTTCCTGTTTCGGCTTCTGTAATGACCTCACCCGAGAGTGTTTTGGCTTTGGTGAGCATTTCATTAATAGAAAGGTATCCTTCGGGCTTTTTTGTTCCTGCACCCACGTCTGGTCCGTGATCTGCGACGGCACTACCTTCCAGATCAAATCCAATGCCGGGAACATACTTCTCCCACGTGGCTTCATAAAGCAGCACCCGTGCCAGAAAAGCTTTCGCTGCTTCCTTACTGACTTTACCTTTGTCGGCTGCGCCGATGTTCTTCTCCTGTGTCAACAGCGGAATGGCTTTCTCCAGATCGGAGATGATGAATCCAGCTACTTCATACCGGCTGTTGCGCGGACCTTGCAGAACGGCATCGTTCAGGTCGACCACATGATCGACGATAGGCACACCACCGAAATATTTCAGCAGGTAATAATGCTGCCAGGCACGGAAGAAATAAGCCGTACCCACTGAGTGAGCAATGCCCGCCTGATCGCCGGAATATTCAGATGCTTTCTTCAACAGGATATTACAGTTGCGGATGTATTCGTAAGGTTTGCCCCATTGCCAGTTGCTTTCCGGAGCCGAAGCGCCTCCATTACTGCCCAGACCGGAGATATCCATGCCCTGATCCATCTTATAGTAAGTAGTCCCATTGTTATAGTCCTTCCAACCTTCCAGATTGTACAGTCCGTTGGCAGCTTGTTCAAAGTGCTTGGGAGTTTTGAAGAAGATCGCTTCTGTTCCGCTCGACAGGGGTTCCTTTTCAAGGAAGTCACTACATCCCGACAGGGAGAGAGTAATGGCCGAAAGTAAAAGTACTTTATTTAGTATTGATTTCATAATAACGTTGTTTTTAGTTGATTAGAATGTAAGATCTACACCGAACGTAACCAGACGACTGAATGGGAAGGAGTTGTTCGAGTTCTCTCCGTATTCAGGATCATAGCCGTCTTTCACTTTGGTCCACTCCCACAAGTCATCGCCCGAGAAGTAAACCCGTACTTTGTTGATACCGGCTTTGGAGGTCCATTTCTTCGGCAACGTATAACCGGCTACCAATGATTTCAGACGGATGTACCGATTGTTCTGCACAGAGATATCCTTGTTTTGATAGTTCCACCGATTGAAAGCAGCGTCGCGTGACATGATGGCGTAGTCTGCATCGGGAGTCTCCGGGGTCCAGGTCTTGCCCAAGAAGGTAGCGTTCTGCATCACATAGTTCACTACCCACGGTGCATACAGTGATCCTCCTCTTAAGATAGTCTGCTTGCCAACACCCTGAAAGAATGCCTGAAAATCAATGCCTTTCCATTCGAATCCGGCTTTGAAGCCAAAGGTGAGACGAGGAGCCGCATCTCCGGCATAGTAGAGATCTTTATCCGTGATAGCACCATCTCCATCAATATCCACCAATTTTCGGGCACCAGGACGCAGGCGGTTGGTTCCCGATTCAGCCGGAGCCGGAAGCACATTGCCTGCCTTAGGCCCAGTACGGTCGGCATTCCAGTAGTACATTTCGTAATATGCATTTACCTCGTTCATGTTCTGGAACAGGCCATCGGACTGATACACATAAATAGCATTCAAGGGCTTCCCGATCAGACGTTTCTCGTTCTTACCGGCAGCAGGTACATTCTCATTATTGGTCAACTCAAGTACTTTCGTCCATGCATCGGCCAAAGAGCCACCGATGTTATACTTGAAATCACCGATCTTGTCGTTCCAGTTGAGGGCTACTTCCCAACCTTTGGCACGCAGCTTACCATTGTTCGACTTGGGAGCACTGGCACCCAGCAGCGCCGGATACGTGACATCAATGAACATACCATTGTTCGTCTTTATAAAGTAATCGAACGAACCTCTCAGGCGGTTGTCCATCACCCCGAAGTCCACTCCAGCATTGTGGCTGTTGATGGTTTCCCAGGTACGTTGATCAGAAGTCATACCATCGATCCAGAGCGAAGTCTGATTGGCTGTGCCGAACAATACGGAACCAGTTTTGATGGTGGAATAGCGTTCGTAGTTATTGATGCCCGTTACGCTACCCGTCTTACCATAATTATAGCGAACTTTCAGATGGTCCAGTGCAGATATGCCCTTCATAAACTCTTCATTGGAGATCACCCAACCTCCCGAAACGGAGTAGAAGTTTTTCCAGCGCTGCAATTTGGACAGTTTGGATGAACCGTCGCGACGACCAAGGAATTCGATGAGATACTTCTGATCGTAGTTATAGCGTAACGTACTGAGATAAGAGACAAATCCCCACGAGCTTTGTCCTCCACCGGCGCCATTGTTGTCGCCCGAAGTCCATACATCCAGATCTACCAGATCGCTCCCCGGATAGATAGGACCCTTATAACGCGCAGCGCTGATCTTTTTATAGTCTTCCTGTTCGGCCGTCATACCTACCATAGCTTCCACACTGTGCACATTGGCAAAAGTGCGTTGGTAGTTAATAAAACCTCCCAGTGTAATATTAGTCCACTTCATGTGTTCTTCTTTCAGATGGCCCGGTCCGTTCTTCGTTCCGGTCTGCGTTCCTACCCAGTCGTAAAAGTAAACCTGCTCCCTGCGTTCCTGATAATCCTTCTCCACTGTTTTGTAAGCTCCGCTACCGGATATCGACAAACCTTTAACCCATTTAGAGAAATCGTATGTTGCCTTGGCATTACCACGGAAGGTAGTGAACCCTGTCTTGTTGCGTCCACCGTTCTTCAGGTAAGCAATGGGATTACGTTCTTTACTGAAGGTATCGTACGGATCGCCGTTCTCGTTGTAAATCGCCCAGAACCAGGGGTCGTACCAACCATCGCCCACACCGGCATGCGGGGTACTGATATCACGTTTCTCATAAGACATGCCTGTTTCAAACTTCAACTGATCGGTGGCTTGATAATCGGCATTCAAGCGTGCACTGTATTTCTTCTCGCCATCCTCTACCACTTTCAGCTGTGAGTTAGCTTCGGAGTAAGCCAGAGAGGCACGGTAAGAGAACTTCTCGTCGGCACCTGCCACACTTACCGAATGTTTCTGCGAATTGGCCTGACCATACAGGGTATCCATGAGGTAATTATTCGGCATCCACATCTCTACCGTGTTCCCGTTTTGCAACCTCAGTGTTTTGCCTTCGCGCAAAGCATTGAATAAGGATTCGCTTTTGTACAACTCGTTATCGTCTAATGAGGTACCGCCAAAAGTGCCGAAGATCCACCAGTTGATTGATTTATGAATATCTTCCTTTGTTTTCAAACTGGGATTACCGGCGGCGGCATCGTAGTATTGTGCCTGATAGAACATATCGAGCCATTGCATGTTATTGGTCAGCGGAGACTGGATACCATCGATGGTACGGCTGAAGGAACCGTTGTAGTTTACTTGAGCTTTTCCTTTCTTACCGCGCTTGGTAGTAACAAGTACCACTCCTGATGCCGAACGTGCACCATAGATAGCAGCCGAAGCATCTTTCAGTACAGAAATGTTTTCGATATCTCCCCCATCCATGGAGTTCAATTCGTCCAGCGAACCAGCCACGCCGTCGATCAGGATCAGCGGACTTGAGTCGCCATTGATGGATATATCACCACGTATCTTGATGGCAGCTCCTTCACTACCCGGGCGGGTAGAGGTACGTGTGACCACCAATCCCGGGATCTCTCCTTGCAGAGCCACCGTCGGGCTGCTGACTCCCCTATTCTTGAATACTTCTTCTCCCTTTACCTGAGAGATAGCACTGGTGAGCGACGCTTTCTTCTGTACGCCATAACCCACTACCACTACTTCATCCAATACTTTGGAGTCCTCCTTCAGTTGGATGGCAAACTCTCTTTTGTTTCCGATAGCTACTTCCTGAGTCATATATCCAATGTAAGAGATAACTAACGTGCCACTACCGGCATTCAGGCTGAAATGTCCGTCCAGATCGGTAATGGTTCCATTTGCGCTTCCTTTCACCATTACGCTTGCACCAATGACAGCTTCCCCATTGATATCTTTTACTGTACCACGTATGGTTTTTCCATCCTGTTGCACTTCTTGTACTGCATATCCGACGGCATTGACTGTATAAGCCGGACAGAGCATCATCAGGCATAAAGCCGACAGAAAAATGAATGTTTTTCTCATGTTTTTAATATATTAGTTTTTCTATTTTCTACTATAAGACTCACTTCTTAGGTGCATACACATTGATCTCGGAAATCATTACGAAGTCGCCGGTTCCTTTATCGCTGGCAGAGAAATAAACCTTGATGTATCTGGCTGTCAACGGAGCAGCAGCGAAACCGTACAACTGAGGATTGTCTGTTGTCGGGTCGAACGAAGTGGCTCCATGGCTGGTCCAGTTCCAACTATCGGGATTGCCCTTATCGGCAGCACCTTCGTCAGAACAAGTGGAGATGGTTTGTCCTTTATGAGTACCTGCATTACCGGTACGTCTGCGGATATCCATGTTGGTGATTTCCGTATTAGCACCCAGGTCGAGAATGAAGAAGTGAGGATACGTCTTCTTGTAGGCGGCAGTCCAAGCTGTGTGCCAAAAGGTGTTATTGTTGCCATCGATCATCGCAATAACCCGTCCGTTGGGAGCAGCGCCTTCACCTCCGGCCTCTTGAGAGTTGTATCCGATAGCCGCATCGTAAGAGTCCTTATAACCCGGGAACGACCAGGCTGACTTATCTGCAATCTTTTCCATGGCAAGCAGGGACTTCTCGAAGGCAAATACATCGGAAGCGTTTCCTTCTTCGTCCTGAGTGGTTACCTGTATAGTGTATGCTTCGGTGGTTGTTTCGCCATTTCCGAATGTCAATGCGGCAAAGCGGCTACCTTTTGTCTTTCCATCGACTTTAAACTTGACTGTTCCTTTCTTGGTGGCATCGCTCTTCACCGCATAGTCAAGTGCCACATAAACCGGAACGATAGAGGTGTTTTCCCAGCTAACTGTCACACCACCGTAGTTGGATTCCAACTTCACTGTTCCGGCCACTGCTGCAAATGCAGGAGTATCCGGTGCTTTTTCTATTGTAATAGCTCCTTTGTTATTGCCTCTCACCGAACAGGCCGACAGAGAGAACTTTACCGGATCTGTATTGGCAAAACCACTTACAGTCGCCTTGAATGTACCGTTGGATTCCGCTTTGTCTTTCGCGATAAAAATAGATTTGTTCTCTCCTTTGGAGTTTATGTATTCTATCTGGGTGTACATAAAACTGGCATCGGATGGAGCATTCCACGTAAGATAAACTTCTCCCGGTCCGGAAGTGGCATTTACATTGCTAACTTGTGAAGGTGCAGCATCATTGACTGTTATTCTGCCTTCCACTTCATCTCCGCATGAGCAGAAGATAACGGATAACAAAGTTCCTAGCATCAACATGCGCGTAAGCATCATTTTTGAATGTCTCATAAAACTAAATTTGTGGGTTAATAATAAAATAAAAATCTCGTTCACGGAGGTTTTGATAAACCTCTCTTTGGTTGTCTTTCTTCATAAACGAATCTGTTGTTTAATGATTTATAAATGGATTAAATACATTTTCTTATATAGGAGCGCATTTCCCGGCGAGCCAGTAACAGATGAGTTTCTACCGTTCGTTTACTGATATTCAGTACATCGGAAATCTCGGTGACATTCTTTTCATGGAAACGATTCAGTGCATAGACTATTCGTCGTTGTGTGGGTAGTGTGGAGAGTTTATTTCTTTCCAGAAGTTTCAGTTCTTTTGCTTCGAGCTGCTCTTCCACTTCGTTCGAACCTTCTATATAGTCTTCATAGATGCAGGCGTTTATTTCTGCCTTTTTATAATAGCGTCGCAGGTAATCGTACACTAAGTTGCGGGCTATCATGTAGATCATCGACTTAATGGATTCCTCGCGAATCATAGATTTGTAAGTCATCAGTCGCAGAAAGGTATCTTGCGACAAATCTTTCGCCAGCTCGTGATCGTCCACTTTGGACTGGATGAAACGAATAATCGAAGGCTGGTACGCAGTGTACGCATCAATTATCAGTTGGTCGGAAAATGAAGAAGATGTTTGCATGGTATTATTGTTTTTCATTATTCGATTGTCCGTGGAGAAAGAAACCATTTGTTTTTCTGTTCCCCGGAAGCAAAAGTAGAGAAAGAATAATAGCCTGAATGATAAAATACGGGGAAATAGGTGCCACGCAAACCAACGAAACAACAGAAATACAACACGCTTATAATCAGCAACATACATTGAGTACCACAAATTTATGATACTCCAAAGAGTGAACATTTAGGCTTCGATTGGCAGGGGAAGAAAGATTTATAGATTCGGGCAATAAACGGAATTAGCAAAATGTCAGTTTTTGACAGAATGATAAACCTGACTCTTCTACAGTTGTCTCTTTGGGGACAGATGACAAGTTTGCAAAAGGAACAGCAAGGATTTACACTTTGGGATATTCAGATTATTCGGAATCTATTAAATTACAGATCATATTCCTTCAAAAAAGCCAAAATAGAAAACAGATAGAAAACATACAAAGAAAATTCAAATCAAAATAACACAGAAAAAGAAAACAGATTATTGACTCAACCAGAAGAAAATCCGGTTCATTTTAAGGCATCAGATTCTTTGTTTTTTCCTTCTTATTTGTTCCTCTACGAGCAAAGGGTTGTTTCACACCGAGAAACACAGTGTTTCACTACGACGAAATACCCCCTTGCTCGTAGAGGAACGACCCTTTGGTCTACGAGGAACGATCATCAACGTTACTTGATCGATTAAAATAGTACCACTTCATCCCGAATAGATTCAGTAATTCAGAACATTTATTTTCCAGAAGTAAAGAGAAGAGAGAATTACGTGTTAGCCAAGAAGAAATAAAACAGAAATAATGACAGCAAAACAAGACAAATGTAAGAATACTGTATGGCAACAAAAAAAAGAGACCTTTCTTTTGAAAAAGTCTCTTTTAATATAGAAGCAGTAATCGTTACTCACGATACAACATCAACGTACTCCAACCCAACTGGTCGAATGCACCGCTATTCACACCGTACCGGCTATCGCCTGCCCCACCCTCGGGACGCAATTTATCGGCAAACTTCTGGCTATATGTATAGCCGTTGGCCAACTTCTTGATCTTGGCATAGTGCGTATAGATAATCTCCCATCCCGGACGAACACCGCCACGACCGGTATCATCGGCCACAGTCTTGTGTGTAGCAGAGTGATTCTTATCCTTACAGGTACAATCTACGCAATACTTATATTCCTTGAACGGCATCTTGTCGGCTGTGACGAGCCAGGAACCGGTTCCATTGGCATTGTCTGTACCATTCTTCAGGTTGAAGAGCGCTACGTATTCGCCCATCTTCATCAGAGCATTGCCATTGGCAGCAAAGAAGTCGAGTTCGGCTACCGATTGATTATCCTGAAAGAGCGTGTACGCCATCTGGCAAAGATTGGCCGCAACGGCTACCGACATCATGGCATGTCCCTGGTCGCGACCGCTTTCCTGATTCTGGCAGATGGTTTCGTTTGTTCCCAGCGGATCGGTATGTGTACCCTGAATCACGTTCTTGATGCTACCGTTACCGGCTCCGGTGTGGAAATAGTTTACGATGTAGTTCACCATCTCATCGTTCTCGGTCAGGATACCGATAGCGAGGTACGAGCACATGTTCACCAAGTCCCAGTTAGACCAGTAGTGATACACACAGTCGGTAGTGCCTTTGTACCAATGATAATCCATGAACTGCTTGTTCTTGGTGGCAAACACATCGACAATCCAGCTCTTGAAGGTAGCCACATCTTTGGCTACCCAGCCCGAATAGGTCTGCATGATCTCGGCTGCATTAGCAAAGGTATAACCTTGGCAACCGGCTGCCAACATCTGGTTGGCATCGTTCGACTTAATCTCCTTACATGTCTTCGCCCAGTCGTTCAGAATCTTGATCGAAGCATCAGCATACTTCGCATCGGCAGTGAGTTTCCACAACAACGCCATCTGGTAAGCAGCGGCAGCATCGCGCATAGCCGGAGCATAATTCTCCTTACCATCGCTGGTGATACCTGTGGCATCTCCCCGAACAATCATCGCCTGCGGATTGGCGATGTACGAAGTCATTCCGTACGAATTGTTCTTCAGGTTCTGGAACTCAGTCTTTACGGCTTGCGGAGCAGTACCATTATCGAGCATGGTCTTTACACGGGTAAAGTCTGCCTGATTGTACATGGCACACGGATGGTTGTACGTGTACTTGCCTGCTACCGGCTCTACCGGAGTTTCGGGCATGGTCAGGTCTACTACGCCGTGTTCGTTCTCCCGGCAGGAGGTCTGCATTGCCATGAGCAATGCAAGACCTGTTATTACAATATATTTTCTTTTCATCCTATCGCGTTATTTAATAATGGTATAACTCAATCCTTCTGATGCAATGTATGCTTTCACATCATCAATCGTTTTGAACGTTTGTACCCAATATACATTGTATGTCACTTGCGCAGTCAATGTCTTGATATCGGCATACTTGAACTGGAGCGTATTGAAGGTGGCCTGTGCATTGGTAGGCAATACTCCACCCGTAGCCCATGCCTGTGTAGACAGATCGTAGATGAATACATGACTGCCGTCACTACACTTGTAGTCGTTGAGCCACTTGTTGTTGTTACCGTTCAGACCACCACTGTAGGCAGCTCCGTTGCAAGTTCCCGATGCATCGAGGGTGATATTACGTGCGGTAACTCCCATATCAGCATACAGATCCAGAGCATCGTCCATTCGGATGGCGATGATCGGGTACTTACCGGCGTGCAACCAGGTCTTCGGACTCCAACATTTGAAGTCACCGCGTTGGTTGGTAGCATTCTGAGTATAGGTAGTTACTGTTACCTTACCATAGCTCCACACATGCGAAGAGGAAGTACCGTTGCCCGACTGAGCAGCATTGTACCAGGAATAGTTGTTCTTATCGTGATACAGTTCACGCACTAATCCTTCTTCCAGGCGCAGCTTGATGGTAGCACTATTCGAGGTAGCCGGACAGAGTGCTGTGATGGTCACATCGCCGAACACACCATTCTGGTTGAATGTTACGAGGCCGTTCTGAACCGTAGCGATGCTTTCGTCACTGGATGTCCATTGGATCAACGACAACGTAGCATCAACAGGTACGGTAGTATAGCTCAGTTTCACAGTCTTGTCGGCAATCGCCCACAAATAATTCTTCTCGATGGAGTAAGCCTGATCGATGGTGATACTCTGCGGATCGACAATCTTACGAACGGTGATCTGCTTGGTGGCAACCACCTGTGCACCGTCCAGCGAAGTGGCCGTAATGGTTACAGTGGCCGAGTTGGCACTGAGAGTCTTACCGGTTACCAGCCCGTTGATATCTACCGTAGCAACTGCCTCGTTAGAACTTGTCCATTTGGCTGTCCGGTAAGTAGCATCCGCCGGAAGAATGGAAGCAGTTAGCTGCAAAGTTTCACTTTCGAACACTTCATCCGCCGGGGAGCTGATGGTGATGCTTTGAGCCTTAACCAACGAATTGGATACAGCCACCTTCAAAGTACCATAAATATTGCTGCCCGAGTAGAAAGCCGAAGGAGCTACCTGAATGATGGAGTATCCCTTGCCATCACCACTTACGGCATACACTTCGCAATTCTCATTAACCGTTGCTACGCTGACATCGCTTGATGTCCAGTTTACTTCATTGAACGTCACGTTATCAGGAGATACGGTATAGGCCAGCGTAGCCTTTTCACCTTTCACCATAGGTAGTACCTTGGCACCGGTCTCGTCGGTATATATTTTCTGTTGCAAGTCGGCAGTCAGATCGATGGTAACCGTCCGGGGATAGATGGCCGAATAGAGATCTGATGATGCGTCTTCATCGCTGCAGGAGAAGAGTCCCGCAGAGGTTGCCATCAATGCCAGACAACCCAAACTATATTTCAGTATATGTTTCATAACTATCTTACTTAATGATTAAACGATTATTAATTGGTCCATCCTGTATTTTGTCCCAAGTGCGTATTGAGTTGCAACTGATCGGAAGGCAACGGATAGAGATAGAGTTTATCGTTCCAGGTACGACCGTTATAGAGAATGATGCAACCTTCGCTGTTGAGCTGGCGCGACTGGGCCGACCAGTTGGTTTCAAACCAGGTTCCGGTCACCTTCACACCGAGCTGGTCCTGTACCATTTCGGTAGGAGCCGTAGCCCAACGTTTCAGGTCGTCGATGCGGAAGCCTTCGATAATCAGCTCAATGGAGCGTTCGCGACGGATCTCCTCACGCATGGAAAGGCCGTTGGTAGTGACAAAGCTGTTGCTAAGTTTCGGCATCTTAGCATTCACGCGTTGGCGAACTAAGTTCAACGAAAGGTCCAAATCAATATCGGAGATGCTTCCAGTCAATTCGTAAGTAGCTTCGGCATAGTTGAGCAACACTTCGGCATAGCGAATCACCGGATAGTCCATCGACTCGTACGTATCGGCTACCTGACGTTCTACCGCCCACTTGTTGTTCTGGTATCCGCTGTTGGAGCGTACGTTGGCTGTCAGGAAGTTGGTACCGTCAAAGTCGGTATCGGTCCAGGTGGTACGCCACTTACCGTCGTTGTTGAAATACTTCTGGTTGTTCTGCAAGAAGGTATTGCTCATACGCATGTCACGGTTCAGGAATTCGTCCGTAGCATTGACATATCCTTTGAAGAGTGGAGATTTGCTGACGGGCAAACCATCCGAGCAAAGGTACATATTAGCCAGTTTGCGGGTGAGGTAGCACACGTTGGCCTGCATACCGTGTGTGATGTTGGTACCCAACGCATCGCCATTGCGGTGACGGTGAGCCAGGATGTATTCCAGGTTGTCCTTCTTCGACAGATTGGCCGGGTTGCACTGGGCACCGTCTTCGAGGATGAACATATAGCGGTAGCTCTGGTCGCCCAGCGTTTCATTATAAAACAGTTGGTGCTTGCCACCCTTGATCACGTCGTTAGCTGCATTCTTGGCGATAGTAAGCAACTCTGTGCTGCGGGCCGTATTAGCGGCAGCCTGAGCGCCACCGGTGTGGAACTTCTGCCAGGTACCTTCGTACAAAGCTACACGCGAGAGCATGGACAGGGCGGCATACTTCGTCAACCGGCCTGCTTCGGCAGGTGTTTCGGGCAAAGCAGCGGCAGCTTCTTGCAAGTCTTTTACAATCTGGTCAATAACCAAGCTACGATCATCGCGCGGAGCCTGAAGCTCGGGTGAGTCGAGGTCGAGCGGTTTGGTCACCAGAATGACGTTTCCCCAAATCTGCACCAGTTCGAAGTAGAGGTAAGCCCGGAAGAATTTGGCTTCGGCCACCGGAGTAGCAATAGCAGCCTGATCGCCGAACGATCCGGCTCTGTCGAGCAACAGGTTGGTATAATAAATACGTTTATACAGTTCCGTATAATTATTATCGGTAGACGGAATGGTATTGATACCCTGACTGTAGGCATTGGAAGACGCAGTAGCAATCAGGTCGGAACGGTAATCACTGTGAGGACCATCGCTGGTACCGCAACCGTAAGTTACACTCATTTGGAAGTCACGTGTCCAGCTGTAATACTGATTGGCGAACAGTTGGAAGTTTTCTGCTTTCTTCCAGACCATCTTATCACCGACTTCGGCCAGCGGTTCAAGATCCAAGCAAGAGGATGCCACCAGTGCCATGAACGACAGGCAGGCTATTTTTATGTAATGTATCTTCTTCATACTATTAAAATTAGAAAGTTAAATTAACACCAAAGGTAAAATTACGGGTAAACGGATAACGTTTCACACCGGTTGCAGCTTTGTCTTTGCTGTCGTACGCTTGTGCTTCGGGGTCCCATCCATCTTTGATACCGGTAGTTTCCCAAAGATCGGTACCAGTTGCATAGATACGAGCTCCCACAATAGCCTTGGTCTTAGCCAGCAACGCGCGGGGGAAGGTATAACCGATGGTGATGTTCTTCAGACGCAGATAGCTACCATTCTGTGCAGTAAGCGTAGAGGCCACATAGTTGTAATTGTTGATGTTTCCATCATTGGTGTACGGTGCATAGTATGCATTGGGATTGTCTACACTCCATACGTTTCCGATGGAAGCGGTAGTAGTATTTGTATAGTTGGCACGGAACGGAACGGTCCAGTTGTCGATCATACGATACACGAAGCGGTTGGCTGCTCCCTGGAATATAAGTCCTACATCGAAACCTTTGTACTCGGCACCAAGGTTGAACGAGTAAGACATCTCCGGAGTATCGCTACCCAGCCAGATCAAGTCATTTTCGTCCAATACGCCGTCGCCATTCTCATCGCAATACATGTTATCACCTACACGCAGGTTGCCAGGCATGTTGATTCCATTGTTTTCAAAATACTTAGCCTTGTATGCTGCCAGTTGTTCTTCATTCTGTATCTTGCCACCGTAACGGTAACCGAAAACAGATTTCAGCGAATAACCTTGTTGCAGGGTTTGGTAGCCCGGCGAGAGTACAGTACTACCTCCATTATCTACGATCTTGTCACGTGCAAAGGTTACCGTACCACCAGCGCGGTAATTCAACTTACCAATCGTACCGCGATAGTTTAGTTGTCCTTCGAATCCATACGTTTTGAACTTACCGGCATTCGAATAAGGTGCTTTTTCGCCTAGAACTCCCGGATAGGCGACGTCTATCAACATGTTCACGTTTTTCTTCAGGAAGGCATCTACCGATCCGCTGAGTTTACCATTCAAGAAACCGAAGTCCAAACCGACATTGTAGTTCTTCACCCGTTCCCAAGTACGTGTCATAGAAGCCAGCTGACCGCTCGTTTTGATGTACGAGAGTTTGTCGGTACCTACATAAGCACCCGAGGACGCTTGAGGGAGATAGAGCAACTGTCCGTCATAGTTCTTGATACCATTCTGGTTACCCATCTCTGCATACGAAAAACGAAGTTTCAGATCGTTCAGCCAGTTCACATCTTCCATGAAGGCTTCTTGCTTGATGCGCCATCCACCGGATACTCCGAAGAAACCCACCCAACGGTTAATTGGCATAAAGCGGGAAGAGCCATCATAGCGACCATTTACTTCGAACAAATAACGATCGCCATACGCATAGTTGAAACGCCCGAAGTAAGACAACATGGCGTGCTGATATTTATCTTCATCACCGCTCAGCGTGATCTCTCCGGCTCCCTTGATCACTTCCAGACCTTCCTGGATATCTTTCACCTTCGCACCGAAATAGACATATTCTTTATATTCGTACTGTACACCTACTGTAAGGCTTAAGTCATGCTTATTAAACGCATGATGTGCATTCAGGTAACCAGCGATGGAGTAGAAATCCGTGCGCGAAGAGGTTTGTTTGTATGAAGAGTTGCTCTGGATAGGGCTCGAAAGCACTTTCTTGGTTCCAGTGTAGTTGTAGAAATCAATGGCATTTTCCACTGTATTGCGCATGGCAGTGCTGGTATTATAACCGGCATCGACCGTAGCATTCAGCCAATTGGTAGCCTTGTACTTCAACGATTCGCTGATGTTGATGCCCGATACGGAGAGCTTGTTATCGCCACCATCGGTAACCTTGGCAACGGGTGATCCCCAAGTACCCCAGGCGTATGCTTTTCCATCAATAGAAGTAAAAGGCAAACCGGGCATAGGCATACTGGTAGTCAGTACCGAACCAATGCCGGTAGGTACTACCTGTTCCTGACGATTATAAGCGATAGAAGAGTCCAACGTCATCCGGTTGGTAAGCTTATACGTATTGTTCATGCGGAAGTTGTAACGCTGATTGTTGTTATTTCCAAACTGCAGGGTCGATCCGTCATACAAATAGCTCAACGAAATGCGGTACGAAGAACGTTCCGATCCACCCGAGATGCTCAGGTTTTGCTCCGTCGACCACGTGTTGCCAAAGAGTGATCCCAGCCAGTCGGCCTTGTCATCGAATACGAAATCGCTTACGTCGGTAAAGGCAGCCGTACCGAACGGATTGGCGCTTTGTTCCAGATCAATGTACGAGCCTTTGTACTTCTTTGCCAGTTCGGCATACGTAAACCATACGTTCGATGCGTTGTTATCGTTGTTCAGCGTAGTCATTACACCATCGGCCCACTGGTCGACATTCATCATGGTAGGCATCAACCCCACTGTTTTCAGGGTAGCCGTACCACTATACTCTATTTTGGTTTTACCTTCGGCACCTTTCCGGGTGGTGATCAGTACAACCCCACCGGCAGCACGCGAACCGTAAATAGCAGCCGCTCCATCTTTGAGGAAGTTCATAGATTCGATATCGTTGGAGTTCAACTGGCGAAGTTCGTTCACGCTGTTGGCGGCTATCCCGTCGATGATAACCAATGGCTCGGTTACATTCTGCGAAGAAGCGCCACGAAGGCTCATATTCCAACTTTCATCACCCGGAGCGGAAGACGAACGGGTAATCATCACACCCGGCACCTGTCCCTGAAGGGCTTGTAGCGGACTGGACAGTCCTCCTTTTTCTTCAAAACTCTTAGGTCCGACTGTGGTTACGGCACCCGACATCGAAGCTTTCTTCTGCGTACCATATCCTACCACTACTACTTCATCGAGCAACTCCGAATCTTCCTGAAGCACTACCTGAATGTGGGTTTTACCGGCAATGGGCACTTCAGCCGTTTTATACCCAACGAACGATACCACCAGTGTACCCGTCGAAGCGTTCAATGTAAAGTTACCATCAATATCCGTTATCGTACCATTAGCTGTACCTTTTATCAATACACTGGCTCCGATGACGCCTTCCCCACTTGGGTCGACCACTTTACCTGTGACTTTGTTTTGTGCATGAACCGTAGCCGAAGCAATCAGCATCAACATACACGCAAGCATCATTTTCAAATGTTTCATAAAATTAAATTTGCGGCGTTAATAATAAGTATTTTTTCTCATTCTTTGTTGTTTCCGGAGCATTAAAATGTCCGTTATTCCCTTTTGTGTCCTTTTTCATAAGCATACAAAGTGTTTAATAATTTATTAGTTGATTTAAATACATTTCTTCATGAACGTGCGCATCTCCTTACGGCCCAGCAACAGATGGTTTTCCACGGTGCGCTTGCTGAGGTTCATCCGGAGCGAAATCTCGGTGGTATTCTGATCGTAGAAACGACTCAATGTATAGATGATGCGACGTTGTTCGGGGAGCGTAGCCAGCTTGGCCCGTTCTACGGACAGCAAGTCGTTGGAGATTATTGCCTCTTCCGTTTCGTTGCACGATGTGGCCGACATTACATCATATATATAGGTATTGACCTCCTGCTTTTTGTAGTAACGGCGCAGGTAGTCGGTCACGATATTCCGTGCAATGGTAAAGAGGAAATACTTCACGGTGTCGGGGCGAAGCATCTGCTTGTAGTCGAGCAAACGAACAAAAACATCCTGAGCCAGATCCTCGGCTTCGTGACGATGTGTGATGCGACAGGTGATGTAATTCAGAATAGCCAAGTGGTATTCTTCGTACGAGCGGGTGATGATACAATCGTTTTTTTGAAGGGTTGTTTCCATGATATTAGCTTTTCTTTGCGATTACTGAATGCAAATATAGGAGGTGTTTTGTCAAAAGTATGAAGAAATAGGGGCGAATGAATCTCAACCCATTTAGGTAGACTAATTAAATTATAACAAGCTAATAATCAACGGATTTACATAGAATAGAAGTGGAGTATCAAATAATTAATTGATACTCGAAAAGGGTTTAAACAGTGCGGGACGAGCTACAAAAGTATTCTCAAGAAGTGGTTCTTTGTCAATTTAGGTGCAAGTAATCCGACTCAAACCCTTTATTCATCGGCATTAGAGGTGTGTGGGATGGGTATTTTTATCCCACGCACCTACTTTGTCAGTTCACTGATAGTCGGTTTATCAGGTGTTACAAAGCTCAACAAACGACATAGCCTGAATTCTCAAGCAATCTCCGAAGCGAGTTCGTATTGAATCCCCGGTTATTCTCCGTGTTATCCTCCGTATCGCGCGGATTAGCTCCTGCCTCCGCATAAAGTTGATTGATTCCCGCAAGAAGAGACATCTCGGTTACTTCATGCACATTCATAGACCGGGTAGGACGGACGACTAACAAAGCCACCGCCGCAATCTTGCACAATTCGGGAATTGAAATAGCATCATACCTACACAGCGGAGTCCCTTCTACCGGAGTACGGCGCATCGCAGCCATAGCCTCTACACAATAATCCTTTGCACGAAATATTTCCGTGGCAATCTCCTCATAACTATGTTCAGGACCGATAGGCTCCACACAATAATACAGTTCCAAACCGGCAGCGCATATCGCATTGAGCGTTCGGACGCGTTGTTCCACCGGTGCACCGGTAGCTATGCCTTCGCGCATACGCACGATATGGTAAGCACCGGTAAAGCCAGCCTCTTTCAGTCGACGGGCCGTCGGCAAGTCGAAATCGCCGATGTTGGCAACGAGACGAATCTCGGAAGGAATATACGGACGGACAGCTTTCCCGATTTCGATAAACTTCTCCACCGGATAATCGGCCGTGGTCATCAGGAAAATATCGTTGGCGCGGTCGGCCACCAGTTGCTCAATACCTTCGATAACCTCCTCTGTGCTTTTCTGCCAATGATTGGGCAACACATAATGTCCGGCCGCCATTGAGCAAAAGTCACAATTAACCGTGCATGGTTCGGCATTGATACCGATCTGGGCAAAAATATACCCCTTGTTACCAAACGTTTCTTCGCTGTACTTACGCGCCAGATACAGCAACCGGTAATACTCGGCACTTGTGGTTCCCACCGACAATAGCTTTACTACTTCCTCTTTAGTCAATTCGGCTTGTGCCTCGATTTTACCAAATACCTCATTCATAATTATATAAGTGTTTCATTTATTATTGTTCTCACCGATCGCCTGACAAATACAGTTACACATACCACAAAAAACAGAGTGAACAGAAAGACCAGCAACCATACCGATACACCAGCGTTCATAAAGGTAATGCTCACGCCGATAAGCGAACTGATCACTCCTGTAGCAATCGCATAAAGAGGAACAAACAGATTCTCTTTGTAAAGGATTTGTTCAATCTTCTTATCGGTAAAGCCGAGAGTACGATATAAATCAATCTCCCGACGGCGAACAGCCAAATTCTTACGGATCACGATGATAAAACTCATAATGCCCACCAATAAGCCTAAACCTCCAAGTGTCAGGAAGATGGTTAAGTACGTGTCGGTCACTGTATTGAATTGTTGCAACCGTTCGTTGGTGGTAGAAACTCTTACCCCGTATTCGTTCAATGCTTGCGAGAGCAATGCCTTCGCTTCCTCTTTTTCAGTCTCCTTTGTTTTCAGAAGAAATACTTCGCTTCCGGTAGTTTCTTCCCATATTTCGGAGAAGAGGTTTCTATCTATCAGGATATTTCCCTGAAAGATAGAATTGGATATTGTTCCGGCTAATAGAATAGGAATTGTCTGCCCGCGACCGTTCTCGTACCAAAGTGTATCACCGACATTCATCATAAGCCCCCAGGTGAGTACGGTAGCATCTACCAGCGCAGGATATACGTTGCCTGCCTGTACTTGTATCTGTTCAAAGGCCTCATCCCTGTCAAGAGCATAGATGTTTTGCTCGATTTGAAAATCACTGGTTGCCAAGGCATTCATATCCAAACCTAAAACGGTGGGAGTCGTCACTTTATTCAGGTTGAGGCAACTGGCATCATCGGCACTGTAACGGAGGCATTGCAAGATTTCTGTATCATCGGGCAGGTCGGCGAGCGACAGTTTTTCTTTTCCTTCCTTTGTAGACATATTGTAATACACAGGTACCGCGCTCTCGCACCAGAGAGTAAAGCCACCGGTTCCGGTACGCAGTTGAGAACTGTCGGCAAAGCCTTTCCGGTTAAGTCCGACGGAGAAAACAATGAATACCCCAATGGCAAGAGCAAAAAACGAGAGAATGGCTTGCTTTTTATTGGCAAAGAGGGTACTCCATAGGAGTTTATCCGTACTGAAAATTCCGGAAGAAGTAGAAGTGCCGGAGGAAGCGGAGCCATTCCGACAGATCAGGTAATCCCCCCATAGCGCAGCCGTTCCTATGCACATCATTCCTACAACCACAAAAAGCGTAACTGAGTGTAGATAAAAGAGATTGATACCAATCGTTATCGCAGCAACCAGCGTGGAGATGAAAGTAACTATTTTCTTCCATTGCAAGTCATGCGTTTTCGTTCCGGAAAGTTGCTTTTTATCTTTCAAATTCCGTAAGATAGTCCAATAGAGAAGTCCCAAGGAAAGAAGGGTGCCAACAAGAAAACCTGAAACAACCGTAGTCACAGAAGGATAAACCGAGAATCCATCCGTATGCGTAGCTCCTTTCCAAACATTGCCCAACAGCCACAGATTGAGACTGGTGTAAAGCAATCCAGCCACCACTCCTACGATAGATGCCGACAGCACAACCGGAGCAGATTCCCGCCAGAAGATCCGGGCAATTCGTTTCCAGGTATATCCCAACGCTTTCAGAAGATCTATTTCACCCTTCCGTTGATAAAGCATTTCCGATATCGGGATCAGCATAAGCAACAGGGCCGACACGATAATAAAGAAACCGAGCGCAAGAAAAAGTCCCGAGAAGTCGACCCCATTCATAGCCGCATACAGACCTTTATCACGCGGATGGATCACCTGAATGCCGAACATATCAGCTGTAAGTGCCGAAAGATCGGGATCGGAAGTAGTCGTCGGGATACGTATAGCAGTTGCACTTCCGTAGGCATTGCCCCAATCAGCAGCCACCGCATCATAGGCAATAATCGCTTTGGGCGTACTGCGATAGAGCTCCCAATATTTTTCATCTTCATCCGTAATCAGATTCATGTTGATGGGAAGATCGCTATCCCAATCGGTACATCGTTCTACATCAGACAATCCCGGGAAGTCAGCGCTTAGCGTCTTATCTTCCTGTAGTTCGCTTAAGGGAACGATGGCTTTTACCTGCAAACATACCGTGTCTGTCTTTAACGTTTTCAGATCGCGTGAAGTAAAATAACTGATCCGGATACGATCACCCGGTTCGGCATGCAAACGTTTCGCAGAGTAGTCCGACAGAATAATCTCCCCTTTCGCTAAAGGTTGACCTTTGTACTGGTCGGCCGCCGTGACGAAAGAATAAGGAATGGATGTTTCGTTCCGTTCGATGGAATTGGCCAGGTAGGAAAACAGGCGGTTGGAATTCGGGTTGTATTGGCTGATGGTTTCTACCACCTTATCCTGTAGGAAAACACGATCTGAGACGATCTCTGTGAAATCTTTCCGGCGATGGACAGAAAGCCCGGAGAAAGAAGATTGCCATGCCTGTTCCAGTTCGTCGGTAGTTACCAGTTGGCTGGTAAGTATCAGATTTACTTTTCCTTCCAGACCGAGGGTTTCAGCCAGTTCGGCCCGGTTGACAAAGACATTGTACGGCAGCACCTGCTCGTTCTTCAAGCTGATGTTGCCCCCCTCTTCTACCCCGACTACTCCTTCAAAGGTCAGGCGCATACTGGTGGTATAATTCTCTGTCACGAATAGAGAACCTGACGGAACCAATCCCGATGCCGGCAAACGAAGCACGAGCGCATCCGGATCGTTCTGTCCCAACTCTTTGCGCAAAGCGGCATTGATCCGGGCAGCTCCTTTGGACACGGACATATCGTTCACTCCCCAAACAAACACAGGGATCAGTTTCCCATTTTGAGAAAGAAAGCCGCTGGTCAGCAGGATTCCCCTTGCCCGATCGTCGAACAGGGGCGCTCTTTCCAATTCTTCGGACAGATAGGAGTGGCGGGAGAAAATGATCGTTTGTGTATCTCCCAACCGTTCGGTGACCCGTTTCACTAATGTAGTCCGTACGGAATCGCCGATAATCATACTACCCACAATGACAGTAACGGTAATAAGCGTGGCAAGGAATACCAGTCGGCAATAACGGGTATAAAAGCGGATGTTCTTGTATGTCAGCCCCCGGAAATTCACTGTAATCGACCTTCTTTAAGCGTAAGTACACGATGGGCGGCGGCAGACATTTCATCCGAATGGGTGACCATGACGATCGTTGTCTGCAAGTTCTGATTGATCTCGGAAAGAAGAGAGGCTATGTTTCCCGCGTTCTCCCGGTCCAGTTGACCGGTAGGTTCATCGGCCAACAGCAGTAACGGCTTCATGATCAGCGCCCTGCACACAGCTACCCGGCTGGCCTCCCCACCGGATAAAGTATGTGGATACTGGTTGGCTACCCCTAAGATGCGGGTGAGTTCCATCAGATGGCGGGCATAGTTTGTCACCTCCCCACTGGCTTTGGAGTGATAGGCAAGTACAGGCAACAGGATGTTCTCCATGGCTGTATATTGTGGCAACAGCCGATGATCCTGAAAAACGAAACCGATCTGCCGATTCCGGATCAGCGAATAGTCGGTTCCCGGAGCAATTATTTCCGTCTGGTCCAGCAGGTAACTACCACTATCCGGCACGAGAAGCGTTCCCAGAATGGACAGTAAAGTCGTTTTGCCCGAACCCGAAGCACCCTTTATTGCGACAAACTCGCTTTTCCGTACTTCCATATCTACTCCCTGCAAAACGTTATTCAGCCGGTTTTCACCATCCGGATAACTTTTCTTTATGTCTTTCAGTCGAATCAGTGTCATAAGTTTATTTGTTTTTCCCGAAACAAAACAGGGTACCTTTGGCTGTGAGAATCATAAAATGATCTTTTATGATGGCGGGAGAAGCTGTGATTTGCTCCCCGGTATCATACTCCCACAGCAGCTTTCCCGAATCGGCATCTAAGATAGAAACAATTCCGGTCTTTGTACATACAATTACCTTATCTTTACATATTACCGGCGAACTTTCTCCGGCAGCGCCTTTCAGCAGGTATTTCCAGTTCAGTTTTCCGTCAGTGCGGTTGATAGCATGCAGGTTCCTGCCACCGGAAAAGAAATAACAGGCTTTATCAGTAACGGCAGGAACAGACACAAACGATCCATTCTCGCTATCCTCAGCAGCTACTTTCCGGTGACGGGCGATCTTTCCATTTTCCAGCATGAGTTCATAAATATTGCCCGAATAATCGCCCACATAACAAATGTCGTTTCGGATGGCAGGAGAAGCAGGTACATAAGCGTCGAGTGATAAAGAATCGGTCTGAATTCCTGTTTGGCAATCGATGATGCGGACCCAGGCGTCGCATCCGCCAAAAACCACATGGCCTTTCCAAAGGGCAGCGGCGCCGTTCAGATAATAACCGGATGCAAACCGGCTTAATTCTTTTCCGTTTTCTGCATCAACGCAATAGAGATAATTGTCGTAACTGCCAAATACGATCGTTTTACGTCCGGCATAGTCCATCATATTGGGGGATGCAGAGACTTGCCCCATCGTTTCGTAGCTCCAGATTATTTCTTTTCTGGTCAGCGAAATGGCGGTCATAAACCCATCAATGCGTCCGATGTAAAGGGTCGAGTCATAGATCATCGGGGTTGCTTCCACAGCGGTTTTCATGTCATATTCGAAAACCAGTTCGCCTTTTATATCTACTCCACGGATCAGCCCTCTTTTGTCGCACCAATATGTCGTTTCATTGGCTATAATAGGGGAAGATGCGGTATTGGTTTCACCTTTATACGTCCATAAGAGAACTGGTTCTTCGGGTAGTTTCATCGCTGTATAACCACTCAGAGAAGGGTCTCCACGGAATAGTTTCCAATCCCGGTTTCCGGAAACGGAAAGGTCTGAACCACCGGAACAAGACAGCAGGAAAAAGAGAATGAGTATGGGAAATAATTGTTTCATTGGATTTCTTTTAGATTATACGGATGTTCCATCTTTTGCATGTGAATTAGACTCGGAACTCCCTCATGGTACAAATATAGTGAAAGTAGAAAGCAGGGCAAAAGGAAAACAATATTTTCACTGAAGCAGTGCTGAGAGTCAGCCTATATTTATTATTCAACTTACCGAGAATAAGCAGCTGAAACTATTTGCCGACTCTTGGAAAGTTGGGTTAAGAAAAAACAGAATTGAAATAGTTCTTTGTACTGCCATAAATTTCTCAAATTTAACGGTTCAAAATTAGATTTTGAGGCCGAAAAACCCGTTTTGCAAAATGCAGTCATTCAGAGAGTTATGGGCTTATTCGGTGGACTTTTTTGTTGCGGAACAAAGTCCACCGAATAAGCCTTTTTTTAGTGCGTTATTCTGCTGTAAAATGCCGGTGGAAGTAAAAAATAAAACCCTGATAATGCTTGATTATCAGGGTTTTACGTCGTTTTTCCATTTAAAAAAGTGATCCGCCTGGGGCTCGAACCCAGGACCCCAACATTAAAAGTGTTGTGCTCTACCTGCTGAGCTAGCGAATCAATCCTTCTTGTTTTGCGGTTAAGCGGGTGCAAAGATAGACACTTTTTAATAGAATCCAAAGA
>JAVBVA010000030.1:0-8930 GCA_031554665.1 Bacteroides sp.
TACCACTACCTCATCCAGACTGGTCTGGTCGGGCGCCATCTCCACGTTAAGCACCTTCTGGTTCTTCAGGGTAAATGTTTGTTTCTGATAACCGATGTAAGAAAAGCTCAGCTTGCTGCCCGTCTTTACACTCAGTTTGTAGTTACCGTCCATGTCAGTGATGGTACCTGTTCCTCCTTCGAGTGCAATACTCACCCCAATCAACGCTTCCCCATCGGTTGCCGTGACTTTACCCGTTAACAGGAACTGCTGTCCGTAACACAGGGCAAAGACTTGTATGCTTACTAATAGTACTAATAATCTTTTCATATCTAATTCCATTTCGGATTTTGAACCATGTTTTTATTCTTAATCACTTCAGAGTACGGGATGGGATACAGGTATCTCTTCTCATCGAAAGAGGTAGTAAGAATGACCGTCGGAGAGAAGTTCAACGAGCCTCCGGCCTTTACGATCTGCATGCCCTGGATGGGTTTGGCAAATACTTCCTGCGCAATCTTCCATCTGCGGATATCCCAGTAACGTTGTTCCTCGAAAGCCATTTCGATACGTCTCTCGTTCTGGATGATCTTCCGCATTTCTGCCTTCTGCATACCGGCTTTCAGGCCATACAGTTCATCATCACCCGCCTCTATACCGGCTCTCTTCCTCAAAGCGATAATGGAATTGTACACTTCGGTTGTAGGGCCACTGAACTCGTTCAATGCTTCGGCATAGTTGAGCAGTATCTCGGCATAACGATACATCACCCACAGGTGCAACGTATTGTCATACTTATCGCTCGATTCGAAATCGCCCATGAATTTACGCATGTAGTAGCTGGTCTTGGTCTTCTGGCTGGTGCCCGTAGGATTGCTCAATCCGTCATCGTATGTTTCCACACTCTTGTTCAACCATTTCGATGCATTGTGAAGCACCGTCATATCGAGACGCGGGTCGCGGTTGGTGTACATACTGCTATACGAGTAAGCATACTTGGAACTTTCACCGATCGGTTTACCGTCCAGCATGGGGTATGCATCGACTAAGTTCTGAGTGGGACTGGTTCTTCCTTTACCCAGATTATCGCCGGTAAAGCCTACCGGTCCATTGTTTTGTTCAACTTCTTTTGCACTGCTTCCCTGCTGGAAGAAGATCAGTTCCTTGTTCTTATCGCCGTAATAATTGAGGAACACATCTTTGAAGTTATCCGCCAGCGAGTAGTTGGGATAGGTGTCGATAAACCATTTGGCGGCATCGGCAGCTTTCTTCCAACGGTTGGCATCGTAGCTCGGGTAACCCACGCATGCATTCGACTTGTCGAGCGGGCTTTCGTTGAACAGCGGGCTGGCGGCGTAAAGCAATATCCGGCTCTTAAAGGCCATGGCAGCTTCTTGTGTGGCCACATGTCCGTCCGTACCCGAATTGGCCATCGGAAGGGTGCGAAGACTGTCTTTGATGGCATCCAGCTCGTCTACAATATAATCGACACATTCTTCGAACGTATTGCGAGGCAATTGCAGGTTGTCACTCAACTCGAAAGGTTTATCGCCTACCAACGGCACTCCACCATAACGCTTCAGCAGTTCGAAGTAGAAGTGTGCACGCAGGAAACGGGCCTCGGCCTTCCATGCTCTGTTCAATGGAATATTCTTGGCCACATTGTTATCGAACTTGTCCATCAAAGGCACCACATCGATGTTGTTGATGAAGATGTTCACCTCGCGGATACCTTCATAGTATTGGCCCCATTGCATATCCGAACCAACCAGCGTTCTTGGGGTATAACGTCCTACCGAGAGTTTGTACACATCGGTTTCGCTCAAAGCGGAAGTAACGGCATCATCGGTAGCAGCATCTAAGTAGTCACCCCCTACCCGGTTATGCCCGTTCTGCATTTTTCCGTATATCGTATTCAGGAAGTAGTGAGCATTCTTTCCCAGAGAGTCTGTTTTGGAGAACACATAATCAATGGTAAATCTTTCCACAGGAACTTTCTCAAAATCGCTATCACAGGCCGATACACCGAGTAATATGCTCAATCCTATTGGTATAAAATATTTTGTTCGTTTCATATTTCTCTTGTTTCAGGATACATTAAAATTTGATATTTATTCCCGTGTTGAATCCTTTCTGCATCGGGTAGTTTCTGAAATCCTGCACTTCGGGATCTACCAGGGTACAAGCAGCCTTCGTCAGCAGATTATCGCCACCTACGAATATTTTCACTTTCATACCTCCCAGATAGTTCCGGCAGAAGCTCTGTGGAAGATTGTAGGCCACTGTGATGTTCTTCAAACGGATATAGTTACCCGACTTGACTAAGAACGAGGTCCACATCTTGTTCGGTTCCAGATTGTACTCATTACCACCGGCAGTCAGTCGCGGATAGGTAGCTGTGGCAGCAGTTTCGGGTGTCCAGCGGTTCAGAATGTTTTCGTAGGCCTGACCGTAGGATTGTCCGATAGTCTGGAAACCTGCCATCAAGGATGATTGGTTGGCACCCAGATAGATATCGCGGTTGTACACTCCCTGCCACAGCATGGAGAACTCAAGACCACGGTATTCGAATCCGTAATTGATACCGAAGTAAGTAAGGGGTTTGTCGCCTCCGATCACCTTTTGGTCGAACTCATCGATAACTTCGTCGCCATTCAGGTCCTTGTAGCGAATATCGCCCGGACGGATTTTGTATCCGGCAATGACGGGACTGTTTGCAATCTCTTCCTCGGAATTGAAAAATCCGTCGGCAACAAGGCCGTAGATAGCTCCCAACGGGCGTCCGGTGCGGCGAGCATAATCATAAGGCACATACTGTTCGTCCATGTATTGCAACTCGGTCCATTCCCGGCTCCAGTTGGCAGTGAGGTAATAGTTGAGACTACCTACATGATTCTGGTACGTGAAGGAGAGTTCGAGTCCCTGACGAAGGTCTTTACCTATATTCTCAGCCGGGTAGCTCAGGCCGATCAGCTCAATGCTCTTGCCTCTTGCCTGAAGCTTGTCGAAATACTTGTCATAGTAATAATCGGCTGTGAGCAGCAATGTATTTTTGAATAAGGCGATATCGGTACCGATATTCAGTTTGTTAGCTTTCTCCCACGTGAGGTTCAGATTGGCCAACGGGCTGTTTTCGTAAACACCCATACCCATGGTACGAAGCGTTCCTTGCGTATATCCACCCAAGGCAGTACTGCTGTATGACTGTCGCCAGGTATAGTAACCGGTATTATCGATACCGTCGCCTGTTTTTCCGTATACACCACGGATCTTCAACTGGTTCAGCCATTTGGCATCCGACAGGAAGTTTTCCTTGCTTATGTCCCATCCCAAACCGAAGGCATAGAATGTGCCCCATTGCTTACCGGGTGTGTAACCATTATAATAAGCTCTGTTTACAGCCGCTTCGGCGAAATACTTCATGCCATAGTTATACTTGGCACGTGCCACCAGGTTGGCAGGCATTTCCGGCAGGTTGTAGTTCATGGTTTCCTGCATCTGGTTGGCAAGCAAGGTAGCATTCACTCCGTGTTTACCGAACGTACGTTCGTAGTTCACGGCAAACTGTCCGAACAGATACTGGTAATTGTACACACCGGCATAAGCGTTGGATTGTGATTTCTTTTCGCCGAACGGAGCATATACGTCATTACCCTCATCGTCTATCTGATAATCGAATACCATCTCTTTCTTGACACGGAGGATACCCGAACGGCTCTGGCTGGAGATACTTCCGTCGATACGGGCGGAGAGTCCTTTCAGCAGTTTACCGAAATCGTAAGCCAGATAGCCGCTGGTCAATACATCGCGTGACTTATCGCTGATATAGCCCGAGCTGATGGTCTGTGCCCAAAGGTTTTGAATGAAAGAGGCATTTCCGCCATACGTTCCGTTCTGGTTGTAAACCGGATAGGCATTATTGGGAGTTTTGTAGATCGCATCGAAAATGTTACCGTATCCGGCGCCCGGTTGGTTACCGTTCTCGATACGTCCCATCAGGGTAGCACCCAGTTTGAAGTCGTCGGTAATATTGATATTCACCTTAGAGGTGATGAGGTAACGTTCTGTATTCAGATTCGTATTATAGCTATTGACCGAGGAAGTACGGAACAAACCTTCTTCGCTAAAGTAACCAAGGCTTACGAAGTACTGTGCCACTTTACCGCCACCGGCTACATTCAGGTTGTACGACTGGATGGCTGCATTCTCTTTCATGGTTTGGTTGTACCAGTTCACATCGGGATGACGTGCCGGATCGCTTCCGTTGCGGTATGCTTCGAAATCATTATAGGTATAAGCCGGAGTCTTGCCGTCGTTCTGCAACGCTTCGTTCAGCAGGTAGGCATACTGGTAGGCCGACAAGGGTTTGGGAGTCTTGATCGATTCCTGCAAACCATACCGTCCGGTGAACGATAATTGGAAGCCCTTGGTATTCGGTTCTTTGGTAGTAACGACCAACATTCCTCTGGAGCTGCGCATACCCAGATTCAAGGTAGACAAAGCGTCTTTCTGTGCCGAAACCGATTCGATGGCTTCCGGATCGAGCGAGAACAGTTCCCGTTGCACACCATCTACTATGATTACAGGCATCTTGGTACGAAGGCTCATGTTATATTGCGTATTATCGGTATAACCCACAGCCGCATTATCGGGAATATAAGCCCCGCCGATATCCCAGGTGGAACTTACCGTAGTAGGATGCCCTTTGGCGCCACTGTTCTGACTGATATTCAGGC
Organism: Bacteroides sp.; assembly: GCA_031554665.1. Taxonomy (GTDB): domain Bacteria; phylum Bacteroidota; class Bacteroidia; order Bacteroidales; family Bacteroidaceae; genus Bacteroides. The sequence continues at coordinate 4,716 of JAVBVA010000030.1, forward strand.
CGGCAATTTGCCCGTACAAGGGAGCAATGATGGTACCGGCCAATGGTTTGGTAAGCTGATCGGTATATACCGTCGATGCAGCACCCAGATAGCTATCCTTATTGACCGAACCGTAAGGAATGGCCATTTCTTTCGGATTGCGAAGGAAATTCTTGGTGAGTGACACTTTGAATGTCCGGTACGGATTGAAACTGCTTCCCAGTTTCATTGCTTTTTCTAAGTAGTCGGGATGCGAGAATACGATAGTGATTCCTTTCACAAAGGAAAACTCGAAAGCGCCGTCTTCTTCGGTTACAGCTTCATAGTTGCTCTTTTTGATGGATATCTTTACACCGGTTACCGGAGTGCCGTACTCATCGACTACTACGCCCGAAACATCAGTCGCAGAAGTACTCCCTTGGGAATACGCAAACCCATACCCGAACAATATCATCACTATAAACAAGAAACAGCCTTTGCTAATTCTTTTATATGATAAATTATACATAGAATTTACTTTTAAGTTGAATGTAAAATTGAAAGTTACCTCTTAATCGCCGCAAGTGAACTGACGTTCGAACGGAATTTCCGTGCCTTCGGTCGGTGTTGATTTCACCCACACGGTACCATCTTCATTGGTAAAGAAGTAGCTTATCCATGTGATGGACTCATTTTCCGGTATGCCATAGTAATCGGCCGGCCAGCAGGTGAGGCTGTATGTTCTGCCATACTCCGACTCACGCATCATTTTTGTTTTGGCCGTTCTATCGGTTACCGGGTATTCTTTTCCGGCATCGGTATACGCTACCGAATAGAAATAGATAGCCTGGGCATCGTCCAGTGCATTGCTTGCAATATCACCCTGGAACTTGAAGGTAACGATATCATCTTTATTCGAATAAGCCGGTTGAACCATGTTGAAGTGCAACTCGCAGAAGTCAACCACTTCACCTGTTCCTTCGACAATGTCGATACAATCGGTGGCCTGCATCTTGTAGTGTTTGGAATCGCCCAGACCGTCCTGGCTATGGTTCACGAAGAATGCCAGTTTCACCCGCATATTTTCGGGACCGATCTTTGTCACGAATTTTATCTTGGCCGTGAGTTGTTCGTCCTTTACCACACTATATACCTCTTCGCTCTGAAATGCGATCCATTCCATATCTTCGAGTACGTTTCCTGCAAAATCATATTGTGCACGAAGCGCCTGCGGCCACGTCATACCCGGCTTGCTAAGCGGTTGTACCGTCTCGGGGACTATCTTCAGCAGCTTCGTTCCTGACGAGATATTATCGGTGTACGTCACCGTTGTATTGGACGCTGCTTTCCAGCTTTTCGGCACAAGTATAGCCACAATCAGTTTGGAGTCGTTTTTACCTTCCTCCGTATTGATCTCCATATCCACTGTAAAAGTAGCCGTTTCGCCTGCTTTATAGTGTTTCTCATAATCGATACCTGTGATGGACACACACGCCAACATATAGGCTGCCAAAACGAGCACAGGTATATCCCTGTACAAATGTTTCTTATTGAATTTAATATTCAGTTTCATTGCTTTCATGGTTGCTTAGTTGGACACTTTTTCGAAAACATACGTATAAATGTTGCTCGGGCAGCCCGGACTAAAAGAGAGGGAAACCTGTCTTTTGCCATTCACCACCGGATAGCTCAACATAGCCACCACCTCTTCGGACGCTCCTGCCTGGTCGAATATCAGCTTGAAAGGATACTGCGGATCATCCACATGCCAGGTACCTTCCTTCTTCACTAAGAACGGAAGATAATTCTGCATACTGTATGTATTGTCGCTATTCAAAATGAGCGTAAACTTACTGAAGTCCATCAGTTTGGTAATCTCGGTACCGTTGCGGGAGGCCTTGATCACTCGCCAGGTTCCGTCGACTTCCTTGGTGAATTCTGTTACGTTCTCGTCCTCGTCACTGTTGAATGTGTTACACGAGCAGACCAGAAAGCAACATGCCAGCAACCCAATGAGTGTTTTTGTATATGACTGGATTTTCATATCGTGAATGTTTTTGATTAGTAATTAGGATTCTGAATAAGATCCGGAGACTTGGCTGCTTCCTTGTTGGGAATCGGGAACAGGTACATGGCATCACGGAAAACATGTGGACGGACATTGAATACCTTGTACGTTTTCACACCTTTACTGTCCTTATTGATCTCCATACCGGTCATCTGCTTATTGTCGGTCTTATCGGCTATTTTCCAACGACGTACGTCGAAGAAGCGATGTCCTTCAATAGCCAACTCTATGCGGCGCTCGTTCTGGATAACTTCGCGCATCTCAGCCTGTGTCATATTGGGTTTCAGACCATACAGTTTATCACTTCCGGCATCTATTCCGGCTACCTCACGGATTTCCCCCAAAATATCATATATCGCCTTCGAAGGACCGCTAAATTCATTCGCGGCCTCAGCATAGTTGAGCAATACCTCCGAATAACGGAATACCGGGAATGTTTGAGGCGGCATAATCCACCAGTTGGCAGCCGCTGCCCGGTGGCAACCCTTCTTGAAATAATACCCGGTAGGAGTTCCGTCGTACACAGCATCCGACGTTTCTCCTTCGCCCAGATAAGTATATATGATGTGATTGTCGTCACTGGCGCTCTTCATCTTGGAGCCATCGTGAATGATGGTATTGTCTAAGCGGGGATCGCGATTGGCATACGGGTTCTGCGGATCATAACCGGATCCTTCTTCGCCGATAGCTTTACCGTTCTTCATCGGGTAGGCATCTACCAGTCCCTGGTACGGATAACCGGCTTTCATGTTTCCGCCACAAGTAGGGGGAGAGTACAACTGATGCAGATCTGTATTTTTCACTTTCTGAAGATCGAGGATAAGCGCATCCTGTGCACCATCCCTATAGTAGTCGGCAGCCACAAACGTAGCATAGTAGGCCCAACCCGGTTCAGCCTTTCCGTCTCCGTCCGTATGTTTTACAAACAGTTTATACTGATTGGTTCCGATAACTGCCGCAGCAGCTTCCATCGCCTGTTCCCATCTTTCTAATTTATAATCGGTATAACCGACAAGTTCTTTGGGATATCCATCGGGTGCATAGTTACCACCGTTGTACAAAGGACTGGCTGCATACAACAACGTTCTGGCCTTCAGTGCCATACAAGCGCCACGACCTATCCTACCGTAATCACGTCCTCTCGGCCGGACTTGTAGTTTACTACCAGCTTCATCGCACTCGTCTACAATGTATTTGATACAGGCCTCAAAGCTGTCTCGTGTCGTTTTAATATCGTCGTCGGGACCGGTATAGACCACATCACCCTGCAACGGTACACCACCATAATGTCTCACCAATATAAAATAGTATAAGGCACGCAGGAAACGGGCCTCAGCTTTATAGATTTCCCTTCGGGGAGCTGTAATAGGAGCTTTGTCTACACTGCTCAGAAAGATATTCACCCTCCGGATGTTTTGATAGACGTACTTCCATGTATTCTCGTCTGCCGTAATCGCATTGATCGTTCCGGTAGCAAACTGTTCATCGGTAGTGATAACCGACGCTTGTTTCGTCTCAGCTTCATCGCATGCCCCTTGAAGTCCACCGTATGAATTTAATCCTACGATAAACCGGGAGGGATACACATCGAAAGCCATTTGTCTGTAGATTTCCTGAAGGAATGCAACAGTATATACACTGTCGGCAAAAACCACATCATAATCCAGGTCGTTAGTCTGCGTTTCATCCAGGAAGCTTGCATCATCACAGGATGTCGGCAGCCATACGGCCAGAATCAATAAAAATGAATAAAGAATGTTTTTCATAAACATAACATATTGATTATTAAATACTATTAGCTGCATATTGGTTGTGATCGCTCCGGCGATCCATTCCTCATCAAAATTCATTCATAAAGGCGGGAATACCCGTTAGTATTATTTCACCTTTTTTTATCTATATGAACGACCGAGATACTTACTACCACCAAACAATATGCAAGAAAAAATAGATGAAGGAAGGTTAACCCGGACAATATCCTAACTCTTTTTCAGATAAATACATCCGAAGAAGATTTTAACGTTGCAGGAAAATGTTAAAGTGCCGAAACGCGCCCTCCCTATGCTCGTTGGCTTTACTCGTAGAGCAAGCATGCGGTACTCTACGAGCAAGGTTGTGTTGCTCTACGAGGGTCGATGTACGAGATGTACATCTGGAGCAGTACGAGATGTACATCTGGTAGTGTATGA
>JAVBVA010000112.1:0-15315 GCA_031554665.1 Bacteroides sp.
GAGAAACAAGGTGTTGCTCTACGGGAAACAGAGTGTTGCACTACGGGGAACAGAGTGTTATAGCCTTTGAAATAAGGTGTTACCTCGCTTGAAAAGGAGAATTACCTCACGGGAAAGGGACACGTACCTCGCTGCTATTGAATGATGGCTTACTGACCATGGGAAATGTAACAGCGAAGAACAGGGAGGAGACTAAGAAAGATGAAGGATGCCAGAAGTGACGAATAAATCAGAAAGTGACGAATGAATGGTGAATAAATCAGCCATTCGTCACGGGATATATAATTGATTACTAACACATAAGCTTTCAAATCGTGACGACGTGACGAATAAAATCATTTTTATCACATAAGAGAAGAAGAAAAAAATAAGTTCAAAAGGACATGCCACTCCGCAAACCGCTAACTGACCCTACAAAGAAAGCCCCACAGGCAGTCACGGTGCCGAAAGGGCACCAACTGTAGGGCGATAGACATCCCCACGGGGGCCAAGGGGGGTGCAACCCCCTTTTCGAGGGTCCGAAGGAGCCTATTTCCATAGCGCAGCCTATCACCCCTTCTCTTAAAGGTTAAGAGAAGGGGCAGGGGGGAAGAGATTTTGAAAAAAGAAGCTCGGCTCCCGGCCGAAAGGAAGAAAAAAGAAAAAAGAAATATGAAGAAAAGAATCATATCAACCGTATGCTGCATGATGACAATCATCAGCATACAAGCCCAAGCAATACATGACTGGGAAAACCACCATGTACTACAAATCAACCGCGAGCCGGCGAGGGCAGCCTTCACCCCTTACGCCAACAAACCCGGCGACCGTACCATGTCCTTAGACGGACAATGGCGGTTCCGCTGGACTGCCACACCCGGCGAACGCATCACCGATTTCTATCGTACCAACTTCGACGATAGCCAATGGGTGAACTTCCCCGTTCCTGCCAACTGGGAAGTAAACGGTTACGGAACACCGATCTATGTATCGGCAGGATATCCGTTCAAGATCGACCCGCCACGGGTGATGGGCACTCCGAAAGAATCTTATACAACGTACAAAGAACGAAACCCCGTCGGACAGTACCGCCGAACCATCACTTTACCTTCTGGTTGGGAAGCAGAAGGGCAGACCTTTCTGCGCTTTGAAGGGGTGATTAGTGCTTTTTATGTATGGGTGAACGGCGAACGCGTGGGTTACAGCCAGGGGAGCATGGAGCCCAGCGAGTTCAACGTCACCTCGTACCTGAAAGCCGGAAAGAATCAGATAGCCATTGAGGTGTATCGTTATAGCGATGGCTCTTATCTGGAAGATCAGGATTTTTGGCGATTCAGTGGTATTCATCGCAGCATCAACCTGATACAGACACCCGATATCCGTATTCGCGACTTTGCGGTACGTACTTTGCCCGATAAAGAGTATCGCGATTTTACGTTGCAGATCGATCCGCAGTTAAGTGTGTTTCGCAATCAGAAGGGCGAAGGATATAAGGTGAAAGCAGATCTTACGGAACTGAATGGTGACGGTGCGTCGATACTTTCTATGGAAGTTGCTGCCGAGCCCATTCTCGACCTGGATCACAAGGCAGCCGTGATGAACGAGTGGTATCCGCAACGTGGCCCCCGTAAGCTGGGGCGCATGTCGGCTGTAGTCAAGTCGCCCAAGCAGTGGACAGCCGAGACGCCAAACCTGTATCTGCTGACACTGACATTGGAAGATCATAACGGACGGGTGGTGGAACGCATTCAGCAGCGCATCGGCTTCCGTAGCGTAGAGGTGGTCAAAGGACAAGTACTTGTCAATGGCAAACCGGTTCGGTTCCGGGGCGTGAACCGTCACGAGCACGACCCACGCACGGCCCGTGTGATGTCCGAAGAACGTATGTTGCAGGACGTGCTCCTGATGAAGCAAGGCAATATCAACGCCGTACGTACCAGTCACTATCCCAACGTGAGCCGTTGGTACGAGCTTTGCGACTCACTCGGGCTGTATGTAATGGACGAAGCCGATATCGAAGAGCATGGGTTGCGTGGGACATTAGCCAGTGCACCCGATTGGCACGCCGCATTCCTCGACCGTGCCGTTCGCATGGCGGAGCGCGACAAGAATTATGCTTCCATCGTGATGTGGAGCATGGGGAATGAGAGCGGTTACGGTCCCAACTTTGCCGCCATCTCGGCCTGGTTGCACGACTTTGACCCTACACGTCCTGTACACTACGAAGGAGCGCAAGGTGTGAATGGAGAGCCCGATCCGAAGACGGTCGATGTCATCAGCCGCTTCTATACCCGTGTGCAACAGGAATACCTGAATCCCGGGATAGCCGACGGAGCCGATGAAGAGCGTGCGGAGAACGCCCGTTGGGAACGTCTGCTCAGCATTGCACAACGCACCAACGACGACCGTCCGGTGATGACCAGCGAATATGCACATGCCATGGGCAATGCGTTGGGTAACTTTAAGGAATATTGGGACGAGATATACAGCAACCCGCGCATGCTCGGCGGCTTCATCTGGGACTGGGTGGATCAGGGTGTGTACAAAACACTTCCCGATGGGCGTACCATGGTAGCCTACGGTGGCGACTTCGGCGATCAACCGAATCTGAAAGCCTTCTGCTTCAACGGTATTGTGATGTCCGAAAGGGAGATCACTCCGAAGTACATGGAAGTTAAGAAAGTCTATGCACCTTTCCTGCTTCGGAAGGAAGGCGGGAAACTGCTGATCACCAACCGCAATCATCATACAGGATTGGCCCAGTACCGTTGCCTGTGGACGCTTTCGATAGATGGCAAGGATGGTATTAAAGGAGAATGTCCGTTGCCCGATGCCGCTCCGGGAGAAACCGTGGAGGTGGGCCTGCCGATGTTCAAACTCAAAGAAGGAACAGATGCCCGCATGAAGGTGACGATGGTGCTGAAAGAAAATACCCTTTGGGAGAAAGCCGGATATGAAGTAGGGTGGGAGCAATTCTGTCTGCAGGAAGGGCCACTGGCTGCTGCCGAACTTGCGAATGATGGAAAATTGCAACTATCTGAAACCAACCAATCCTTGCAAGTCAACGGAAAAGGTTTCTCTGCTGTCTGGAACTTGCAAACAGGAAGTATGACTTCACTTATATATAAAGGAAAGGAGATACTGGCCAATCCTGCCGACTTCGCCCGTCAAGCCATCACGCAAGTATTCCGTGCGCCGACCGACAACGATAAGAGTTTCGGTAACTGGATAGCCAAAGACTGGCAGTTGAACGGGATGGATGCCCCTGATGTAAAGACGGAGAAAGTTAGCTACGAGCAGCGTGCGGATGGGGCTTTGATGGTTCAGGTTCGTACGCGCAATCAATATAAGAATGGTTCGGTAGCTACACAATACACCTATACGGTACTGGCCGATGGTACGATCGATCTGAAAGCCGACTTCCTGCCCGAAGGCGAATTGCCCGAACTTCCTCGTTTGGGAGTAGCACTGTGCATCAATCAGGCTTATGATACCTTCACGTGGTATGGACGTGGTCCGCAGGATAACTATCCCGACCGGAAAACTTCCTCGCCCATCGGCTTGTGGAAAGGCAATGTAGCCGGTCAATACGTACATTATCCCCGTCCGCAGGACAGCGGAAACAAGGAAGAAGTACGCCGCCTGTCGCTCACCGATACCAAAGGAAACGGTCTTCAAGTAGAGGCTGTAGGTGATATGTTCTCTGCATCGGCTTTGCACTTCACGGCGCAGGATCTATACGCTTGCTCGCATGATTGCGATTTAAAGCCACGTGCCGAAGTGATTCTCAGTCTCGACGCTGCCGTACTCGGCTTAGGAAACAGCAGTTGCGGGCCGGGCGTACTGAAGAAATATGCCATCGAGAAGAAACCCCATACACTGCATGTACGGATATCATCGACTAAATAATAATCCATTCAACATAGAAAAATGAAGAAAGCAATTACATTACTATCAGCCCTGGCGGTGGCGGCGAATTTATTCGCCCAACCGGCTACGCAAACCCAGCGACATTACCTGTCGGGTACGGGATGCGACGACATGGTGCAATGGGATTTCTACTGTACCGACGGCCGTAATGCAGGTAAGTGGACCAAGATCGGCGTTCCCTCGTGTTGGGAGCTGCAAGGTTTCGGAACCTACCAGTACGGAATCACTTTCTACGGCAAACCCTTCCCCGATGGTGTTGCCAATGAAAAAGGGATGTACAAGTATGAGTTCGATGTGCCCGAAGCATGGCGCGGACAGCAAGTAGAACTGGTGTTCGAAGCTTCGATGACCGATACGGAAGTGAAGATCAATGGCCGCAAAGCCGGAAGCAAGCACCAAGGGGCCTTCTACCGCTTCACGTACAACGTGACCGATCAGTTGAAGTACGGTAAAAAGAACCTGCTCGAAGCTACCGTATCGAAAGAAAGCGAGAATGCCAGTGTCAACCTGGCCGAACGTCGGGCCGATTACTGGAACTTCGGTGGCATCTTCCGTCCGGTATTCTTCGAGATCAAACCGGCATTTAACTTCCGCCACATTGCTATCGATGCACAGGCATCCGGTGTGTTCCGTGCCAACTGCCACCTCAATCTGGCGAAAGACGGAACCATCCGTACCACCATTCTCGACGCAGCAGGCAAGAAGCTGACCGAAACAACCACTCCTGTGAAAGCAGGAGGTGACTGGACGGAGGTGTCGTTGAGTGTGTCCAACCCTAATCTGTGGACAGCCGAAACGCCCAACCTCTATAAAGCCCAATTCGCACTACTCGACAAGGGTGGCAAAGTGCTGCATCAGGAAACCAAGTCGTTCGGCTTCCGTACCATCGAAGTACGTGAGAGCGACGGGCTGTATGTCAACGGTGTCCGCATCAATGTACGCGGTGTGAATCGTCACAGTTTCCGTCCCGAATCAGGGCGTACGCTGAGCAAGGCGAAGAACATCGAAGACGTTTTACTGGTGAAGAGCATGAATATGAACTCCATCCGCATGAGCCATTACCCGCCCGATCTGGAATTCCTGCAAGCGTGTGACTCACTCGGTCTGTATGTAATGAACGAACTCGGCGGCTGGCACGGCAAGTACGACACTCCTACAGGCGTCCGTTTGGTCAGAGAGATGATGGAGCGCGATGTGAACCACCCCAGTATCATCTGGTGGAGCAACGGAAATGAAAAAGGATGGAATACGGAACTCGATGGTGAATTCCATAAGTATGACCCACAGAAGCGTCCGGTACTGCATCCGCAAGGTAACTACGGCGGTTTCGAAACCATGCACTACCGTTCGTACGGCGAAAGTCAGAACTACCTCCGTCAGCCGGAGATCTTCATGCCGACGGAATTCCTGCACGGACTCTATGACGGTGGTCACGGTGCCGGTTTGTGGGATTACTGGGAAATGATGTACAATCATCCGCGTTGTATCGGCGGTTTCCTTTGGGTGTTGGCCGATGAAGGCGTGAAGCGTGTAGACCTGGACGGATTTATCGACAATGTAGGAAACTACGGTGCCGACGGTATTGTTGGTCCGCACCACGAGAAGGAGGGAAGCTTCTTCACCATTCAGGAGATATGGAGCCCTGTTCGTATTAACATATTAGGTATTAACAATAACTCCAGGAACTTTAAAACCATTCCGTCAAACTTTGACGGGAAACTCAACATTGAGAACCGTTATGACTTCCTCAATCTGAATAGCTGCCGCTTCGTTTGGCAACAAGTGAAATTCCCCGTACCGTTCGACAAAGCAGCTACCAAGGTACTGAAACAAGGCGAAGTAAAGGGTTTCGACCTGCCCGCGCACAGCAAAGGAACGTTGGATCTTCAGCTATCCATGCTTCCCGAAGCCGACGCGCTCTTCCTGACTGCCATCGACAAGTACGGACATGAGATATGGCGTTGGACAATGCCTGTTACCAAAATACACCAGGCTCCTGCACAAGCCAATGTATCCGGCCAACCCACTTACACCGAGACAGCCGATGCCATCATGGTAAAAGCCAACAACCGCACTTTCACCTTCTCGAAGAAAGACGGTCAACTGAAGGGCGTTACCATCGGAAACCGTGCGATGAGCTTCGCCAACGGTCCGCGCTTCATCGCCGCCCGCCGTGCCGACCGCAGTCTCGACCAGTTCTACAACCACGACGATGAGAATGCTCAGGCCAAGAACCGCACCTACAGCGAGTTTGCCGATGCAGGTGTCTTCACCGGACTGGAAGTAAAAGAAGAAGGTGGTATGCTGAAGGTAATTGCCAACTACAAGCTCGGCAGTTTCGACAAAGCCGAGTGGTTCATTATTCCGGACGGCAAGCTGGCGCTGAACTACGCCTACAACTTCCAGGGTGTTGTCGATCTGATGGGTGTTTGCTTCGACTATCCCGAAGCGAAAGTATTGAGCAAACGCTGGCTGGGCGACGGTCCGTACCGCGTATGGCAAAACCGTCTGCATGGCACGCAATTCGATGTCTGGGAAAACGATTACAATGATCCTATCCCAGGCGAAACATTCACTTACCCCGAGTTCAAAGGATACTTCGCCAATGTTAGCTGGATGGAGATCCGTACACAGGAAGGCGTTATCAAACTGTCCAATCCGAAAGCGAATGGGTATGTAGGTGTATATCAACCCCGCGATGGCCGCGACCGCCTGCTTTACACGTTGCCCGAAAGTGGAATCTCTGTACTCGATGTGATTCCTCCGGTACGCAATAAGGTGAATACCACCGACCTTATCGGCCCATCGTCACAACCCAAATGGGCGAATGGTACATATACCGGTTATTTAACACTGGAATTCGAATAGCAGGTAAAAGTAAATATTGAACAGGTTTCAGATAGTTGTGGGCTCTCGGTCGAGACAGAACTATCTGAAACCTGTTTTTTTATTTTATAACTTTATCGTTCGTAATGACTCGTAAATCTATTTTATGATTTATATTTGTGCAACCAAAAAATAATACGCGAACGTGAAACGCTTCAAGATACCATACAGAAGACGCAGTTTACCCGTCCAGGCAGTATGCCGAAATTGCGGAACACCGCTTCAAGGTCCCTATTGCACTCAGTGCGGACAACACTTGATGAGTGGTGCCCGTCGTAGCATCAGGGATCTGACTTTCAACATGACCGAAAACATCTTCTCGTTCGATGATAAAATATTTTCCACACTGATATACTTACTCTTCGTACCCGGAAAGCTAACCAAAGAGTACATGAAAGGGCGTATCGTGAGCTACGTGCATCCAAGCAAGCTCTTCTGGTTTATCTCCATCCTATTCTTTACCCTGCTCACCATACACATCGACAAAGAAAAGGAAAGCAAAGAAAAGACAGAGGAGGAAACCGGTCCGAAGAAAGAGATGCTTTCTCTCCTACAATCCAGGACTCCGGAAGAGATAGAAGACAATGCCCAAAAACTGGAAGCCAGCATTACCCAGGCAGTAAACGGCTCTGCGAACAAGCAGGAAGTAAATGCCAATATTAAACAAGCTGTAGACGAATTCAAGACTGCGGTAGCCGATACTAACAACGTAAATAAAATACAAAAGAAAGGGAAAAAGGCCCGCACTGCTGTCCCCATTACCCCCATAGATGAATATGATGAGGATGGAGAACTGAAGACGATACTCAAATCAGAGAAGTTCATCGAACTATTCAAAACTTACGCTCCGTATGCTGCTTTCTTTCTGATTCCCGTCTTTGCCCTGCATGTCATGATCCTGTTCAAACGGAAAGGAAACTTCTTTGTCGATTACTTCGCATTCTCGATGCACTTTCATGCGTTCGTCTTTATGCTGGGCATTCTTTTTATGGCCACCAGCTATGTCTTCCCGGATTTAGATTACCCCAATTGGGTCGTCCTGATTCCCGCTGTTTATTTCCTCCGGGCTGCCTGGGTGGTATTCCGCCCCAGCATTTGGGGAGTGTTGTGGCGTACCGGGTTGATTGTCTTTTCGTATGCTATCTGTATCTTTGTATTTACCATCCTCTTTGTTATCAACCTGGCTTATCAGGCTGACCTGTTCGATGCCATATAACCCTTTGAAGTGAGTACAAAACCCTCCCTAAACCGTCCTGAATTAAAACGTATATACTGAAAAATGATAAACTACAAACTACGCATACTGCTATTGCTGTTGCTCATCTCTGTTTTGTGCCCCATCCGTGCACAACGTACGCTTCGTGACCAATTCACTCAGCCTTCGGAAGAAGCCAAACCCTGGACTTTTTGGTACTGGATGTATGGCGCTGTGTCCAAAGAAGGCATTACCGCCGACCTCGAAGCCATGAAGCAGGCCGGACTGGGAGGTACTCATCTGATGCCTATCAAAAGCGTCGGGCAAGGATGGCAATACAAAGGAAGGGCCGAACAGCTCTCACCCGAATGGTGGGAAATGGTGCGCTTCAGTATGCAGGAGGCCGATCGTTTGGGACTGAAACTCGGTATGCATATCTGCGACGGTTTTGCACTGGCCGGTGGTCCATGGATATCACCGAAAGAATCCATGCAGAAAGTCGTTTGGACTGATACGATTGTTTCGGGTGGGCGCATCAGCATCCGGCTGAAACAACCGAAAACAATTCGTGGATATTACGAAGACATAGCTCTGTTGGCTATCCCTTCGGACGGTATGCCCGACGAACAGCCATTCCGGATGACATGTACCAACATTGAACCGGGAACCGTCAGTGCTCCTACGAAAACAGTCAACATCGACGAGAAGGGAGTGATCCGTTCCAGCTATTCTTGTTATATACAGGTAGAATACGACCAACCGTTCACCTGCCGGAATATTGAAATCACGGCAGGAGCCAACAGCAGTTACCAGGCCAATCGTCTCAAGGTAATGGCCAGTGATGACGGCGTGAATTACCGTTATGTGAAACAACTTATTCCGGCTCGCCAGGGATGGCAGAACTGGGATGAGAAATCGACCCATGCTATCCCGACAACCACCGCACGCTTCTTCCGCTTCTACTGGACACCCGAAGGTACCGAACCGGGCAGCGAGGATATGAACGATGCCAAATGGAAAGCCGACCTGAAAATAGGCAAGTTGCAACTGCATAGCCAACCGAAACTGAACCAATGGGAAGGTAAAGCCGGGTTCGTATGGCGCGTGGCTCCACAAACCAAAACAACAGAGATCGGCGCCAAGGAATGCGCTTCCCTCAGTCGCATTGTCAACCTCACTACTTCCCTGAAAGAGGGAGTGGTGACTGCCACTTTGCCTGCCGGTAATTGGAAACTGCTCCGTATGGGACACACTTCGACCGGACACGAAAATGCTACTGCTGGAGGCGGACGTGGATTGGAATGCGATAAGTTCAATGCGGCGGCTGTTCAAAAGCAGTTCGACAACTGGTTTGCCATGGCTTTTGCACAAGGCGACCGATCGCTTCCCCGCCGGGTACTGAAATACATGCATATCGATAGTTGGGAGTGTGGTAGCCAGAACTGGAGCGATAACTTCGCTGCCGAGTTCAAACAGCGTCGCGGATATGACTTGATGCCGTATCTGCCTGTTATGGCCGGAATTCCCGTAGAAAGTGCAGCACGTAGCGAAGCTGTTCTTCGCGATATACGTACCACGATTGCCGAATTAGTAGTCGATGTATTCTACACGGTTATGGCCGATTGTGCCCATAAGTACGACTGCCGTTTATCTGCCGAATGCGTGTCGCCCACAATGGTAAGCGATGGTATGATGCACTATCAGAAAGTAGATCTTCCGATGGGCGAATTTTGGCTCAATAGTCCTACACATGATAAATTCAATGATATGCTCGACGCCATCAGCGGTGCGCGTATCTATGGCAAGAACATCATACAAGCCGAAGGGTTTACCGAGGTACGCGGAACGTGGGACGAACATCCCGCCATGCTGAAGGCTTTGCTAGACCGCAATTATGCGTTGGGTCTCAATAAACTTTTCTATCATGTGTATGTACACAACCCATGGATGGATCGAAAACCAGGTATGACACTCGACGGTATCGGGCTCTTCTTCCAGCGCGACCAAACATGGTGGAAAGATGGCGCCAAGGCGCTGTCCGAATATGCCACCCGGTGCCATTCCTTGTTGCAATATGGACATCCGGTAACCGACATTGCCGTGTTCACAGGTGAAGAGATGCCACGCCGCGCTATTCTTCCCGACCGTCTGGTTCCGTCGTTGCCCGGTATCTTCGGTGCCGAACGGGTAGAAAGTGAACGTATTCGTTTGGCTAATGAAAATCAGCCGATGCGTGTACGCCCTGTAGGAGTAACCAACTCAGCCAATACTGTGGATCCGGAATACTGGGTGAACCCGATGCGCGGATATGTCTACGATAGTTTCAACCGCGACGCCTTGCTTCGGTTGGCCAAACCTGAAAACGGTCGCATGACGTTTCCCGGAGGAGCCAGTTATAAGGTAGTGGTACTTCCGCTTCCACACCCAATGGCTCCTGATGGTCTGCCGATGTCTCCCGAGGTACGCGCTAAAATAGCCGAACTTCAAGCAGCCGGTGTGATATTTCCACAACTTCCATACGCAAACGAAGATTTCTCGGAGTTCGGTTTGGAGCGTGACTTGAATGTACCTGCCGATATCGCATGGACACATCGCAGGGACGACGAAGGAGATATTTACTTCATTTCCAATCAGCAGGACAAGGCACGCCGTATCATGGCCAGCATGCGCATCAGTGGTAAGAAACCGGAGCTTTGGAATCCGATGACAGGCGAAATCAACAGTGACGTATCCTACACACAACGCAGCAACGGACGTACGGAAGTTACGCTGTCGCTTGCTCCCCATGAATCGGTCTTCATTGTATTGAAAGAAGATATCCCCGCCGCTTCTCAGGAAGATATTGTTTACGAAACAAAGACTGTAAACGTATTCAAGTCGCCGTTAGAGACATCGGGCTTTACCGTTACCTTCGCTACGAACGGTAAGTCTTTGAAGCGCGCCACCCTATTCGACTGGAGTAAAGAAGTAGACGATGCCATCAAATACTACTCCGGAACAGCTGTATATAAAACAACATTCACCTGGAAGGAAAGTCAGGCGAAACGAATCTTCCTCAATCTGGGTGAGGTGAATAATGTGGCTACCGTACGTATCAACGGTAATGATTGCGGCATTGTGTGGACTGCTCCGTACCGGGTGGAAATCACCGGTGCAGCAAAGAAAGGAACAAATCAACTCGAAATTGAAGTAACCAACACCTGGGCCAATGCACTCAAAGGTGCGGACGAAGGAAAGGCGCCTTTCGGAGGAATCTGGACGAACGGTAACTTCCGGATGCAGAAGAGCGAACTGCTCCCTGCCGGTTTACTGGGACCGTTGGAAATAACAGAAGAAATGAGTGAAGAATGATGATGAAGAATATGAATCTCAAGAAATCTATCTTATCAGTTGCCGTCTTGCTGGCAGCCATTACAGGAACCAATGCCGAAGTAAAACTACCGGCCATGTTCTCCAATGGTATGGTGATGCAACAACAGACCCAAGCCAACTTGTGGGGAGCTGCCACACCGAAAGCCAAAGTCATCGTCACCACCGGATGGGACAAGAAACAATATACCGCCAATGCTGATGCCAATGGTCAATGGAAGCTAAGCGTATCTACTCCTAAAGCAGGAGGTCCGTACACCATCACCTTCAATGATGGGAAAATAACCACGCTCAGTAATATATTAATAGGTGAAGTATGGCTCTGCTCCGGTCAAAGCAACATGGAGATGCCAATGAAGGGTTTCAAGAACCAACCCGTCGAAAACTCCAATATGGATATCCTCCGAAGCAAGAACCCACACATACGCATGTTTACTGTGAAGCGTACCTCTACCTTCGCTCCGCAAACCGATGTGGTGGGCGAGTGGAAAGAAGCTTGTCCGGCCAACACGGGTGATTTCAGTGCTACGGCTTATTACTTCGGACGGTTGGTGAATGAGATTACCGATGTTCCCGTAGGATTGGTAGTTGCTGCTTGGGGAGGTTCTGCCTGCGAAGCATGGATGACTGCCGATTGGCTGAAAGCATTTCCCGATGCGAAGATTCCCAAGTCCGAAGCCGATATCACCTCCAAGAATCGCACCCCGACTGCACTATATAATGGTATGCTACACCCGCTTATCGGCATGACGATGAAAGGTGTTATCTGGTATCAGGGCGAAGACAACTGGAACCGCGCCCATACGTATGCCGATATGTTTGCCACCCTTATCAACGGTTGGCGGGCTGAATGGAAACAAGGCGATTTCCCGTTCTACTACTGCCAGATAGCTCCATACGAATACGGTCTTATCACCGAGAAGGGTAAGGAAGTTATTAATTCGGCTTACCTGCGCGAGGCACAGTCCAAGGTAGAACTCCGGGTGCCGAATACAGGAATGGCCGTTTTGCTCGATGCCGGTATGGAAACGGGTATTCATCCTGCTAAGAAGCAAGTGGCAGGCGAACGGTTGGCTCTGCTTGCACTGAACAAGACATACGGTGTAGAGGGGATTACCAGTCAGAGTCCTTACTTCAAGGAGATAGAAATCAAGGGCGATACGGTGATTGTCAGCTTCGAACGTGCGGAGATGTGGATTACTACCAATGGCAAAGAGTCGAAGCTGTTCAAGGTGGCAGGTGCTGATAAAGTATTCCATCCGGCTAAAGCCTGGATTGTGCGCAGCAAGATGTATGTAAAGAGTGATGCTGTATCCAATCCGGTAGCTGTACGCTATGGTTTTGAGAATTATGTAGAAGGAGATGTCTTTTGCGACGGATTGCCTGTCGGTTCATTCCGATCAGACAATTGGTAAGTCATTGTTGAAATAGCCTATGAAAAAGATATTTTGTATTAGTTGGTTAATAATGATGGGGGGCATGTTGGCGCTTTGGGGTCAGCATGCCAACGTCGTTTGGGATCAGCTCAGCCGCAATTCGTCGGAGTCGATGCCTTGCGGAGGTGGCGACATCGGCCTGAATGTATGGGTGGAAGAGGGTGATCTGTTGTTCTACGTAAGTCGTAGCGGCACGTTCGACGAGAACAATTGCCAACTGAAACAAGGTCGCTTCCGCCTTCGCTTATCTCCTAATCCCCTGAAAGACGCAACCAATTTCCGGCAAGAACTAAAGCTCAACGATGGCTACGTAGAAGTACGCGCCGGAGGAACTACCATACAACTTTGGGCAGATGTATTCCGCCCGGTGATTCATGTAGAAGTAGACAGTCGGCAATCTGTTAGTGCGGAACTGTTTTACGAGAACTGGAGATACCAGGACAGACTGGTACGAAAAGGAGAGGGGCAACAGTGCTCGTACAAATGGGCACCTCCACAAGGTACAGTTACTACCGCCGATTCTATCTTTCAGGAAAACGGAAAGCTTTATTTTGTTCATCGCAATCCGCAGCAGACGGTGTTCGATATGGCTGTCAGTCAACAAGGGCTGGATGGCGTAAAGTCACAACTCATGAATCCGTTGGCTAATCTTACTTTCGGTGGATGCCTGAATACCGGCGGTTGGGTATTCGACGGAACAACAGACGGTGTTTACGCTGAGACAGATTATCGTGCATGGCGTTTCCGATCGCACAAGACGAGCCGCGTACATCAAGTTACCATAGCTTTGCATTCCGAGCAAACAACTGAGTTAAATGCGTGGAAGAAGAACCTCTTAGAAACGCTGAATGGCATATCTGCTAAAGATAAAGCCAACACCCGTGCCTGGTGGAATGCTTTCTGGCAACGGAGTTTTATTTGCGCCAAAGGTGAAGCCGAGCACCTCACCCGAAACTATACGCTCTTCCGCTACATGCTGGGCTGCAATGCATACGGAAGCGTACCCACCAAGTTCAACGGCGGGCTCTTCACTTTCGATCCTTGCTTCGTAGACGATAAGCAAGCCTTCACACCCGACTACCGCAAATGGGGTGGAGGTACAATGACCGCACAAAACCAACGTCTTGTTTACTGGCCGATGCTGAAAAGCGGAGACACAGACATGATGACTGCACAGTTCGATTTCTACAACCGGATGCTTCGCAATGCTGAGTTGCGCAGTGAAACATACTGGAAGCACCGGGGAGCCTGCTTTGCCGAACAAATTGAGAACTTCGGGCTGCCCAACCCTGCTGAATACGGTTTCAAGCGTCCGGAGTGGTTTGACAAGGGGTTGGAGTACAATGCCTGGTTGGAATATGAATGGGACACCGTATTGGAGTTCTGCCAGATGATACTCGAAACGAAGCTTTACGCAGGTGCCGATATCACTCCTTATCTGCCTTTGATAGAAAGCTCATTGACGTTCTTTGACGAGCATTACCGCTACTTGGCTTCTCTTCGCGGACGAAAAGATTTGGACGAGAACGGACATCTGGTGCTCTTCCCCGGTTCGGCTTGCGAAACATATAAAATGACCAACAATGCATCGAGCACCATTGCTGCCTTGCGTACCGTATTGGAAACGTATCAGCAAACTGTTTTGAAAGGAGATGTGCAGCCTGCCGGTATCTTGAAGATAGACAGCGGTGTACCCGGGATGTTGAAACGCATTCCGCCTATCCCGTTGCGAATAGTGGATGGCAAAGAAATGATTGCTCCTGCTAAAACATGGGAACGTATTAATAATGTGGAGACACCGCAGCTTTATCCTGTATTCCCGTGGCGAATGTACGGCGTAGGAACACGTCAGGGAGAATGGGGGACGGAAGCCGGTCAACAGTTGGAGATTGCCCGTAATACATATAGGTATGATACGGATGCACTGAAATTCCGCAGCCACATCGGTTGGAAGCAAGATAATATATGGGCAGCCTGCTTGGGATTGACAGACGAAGCCCGGAAGTTGACCTTATTGAAGCTGGCCGATGGTCCGCATCGTTTCCCTACTTTCTGGGGACCTGGCTATGACTGGACACCCGACCACAACTGGGGAGGTAGCGGCATGATCGGCTTACAGGAAATGCTTCTGCAAACAAATGGACACAATATACTGCTCTTCCCGGCCTGGCCGAAAGAGTGGGATGTACATTTCAAACTGCATGCTACCGACCAGACGATAGTGGAAGCAGAACTGAAGAACGGTAAGATTGTCAAACTGAATGTATCCCCGGAAAGCCGGAAGAAGGACATTGTCTGCTCGTTTGAATTTTAAAGAATACTATATTGTTATGAAGAAACTACTCATTCTTTGTCTATGCCTGTTCCCTTTATTGGGGCAAGCACAAACAGAAACTTCCGTAGCCGGGTTCATCCCCTTAAAAAACAGTGGAAGAGAAGTCTATAACTTCAACCCCGGTTGGCGATTCCAACGCGGAGACATTAAAGGTGCCGAAGCCGATAACTTTGACGATAGTGCCT
>JAVBVA010000118.1:0-38879 GCA_031554665.1 Bacteroides sp.
GTAAGCATTCGGCCTAGTGCATACTTCCCCAGCCCGCTTCTGCAGTTTTTGCAGTTGCGGGCTTTCCTAAAAGGTTGTTCAATGATTTACTTTTTCCAGTTAAATGGGAGTAATTTGGAGTAATCGTTCTTGTCTTTCACATCTTCCACTTTTATAAGCACTTCCTGCAGCCACTCTTTTGGATTCACCTCATTTTCTTTGCAAGTTCCCAATAGGGTAAAGAATATGGCTGCTGCGTGCGCCGCTTCATGTGATCCTGAGAAGAGCGTGTTTTTCCTGTTTAGGGTAAGTGGCCTGATGGATCTTTCCACCGGGTTGTTATCAATGTGGAACCTGGCGTCGTTCACATAGCCTGAGAGTTGCTCAAAGCGTGTATACATATAGCGTGTGGCCTTGTCTATAGGCGAGTCGATGATCATTTGCCCATACTCCTGCTTGCACCACTGCTCCAGCTCACGGATAATAGGATAGGCTTTCTGTTGGCGCAGGTCTACAATTTCTTTTTCTGCCAGTCCCTTTCCTTGTATTTCCTTTTCCACTGCATACAACCCGGATATTTTATCCAACACCTGCCTGGCCAGCAAAGGTGCGGAGCTTTCGGCCTCTACAAATTTCCGCCTGACATGCGCCCAGCAACATAGGTGTAGTTTGCCCGGAAGCGTGTCAAAGACATCATAGACGGCAAAGCCGTCGCTCTGCACAGTTTGTACATCCCCAGCCAGTAGTGTTTCCACTCCCTGGGCTCCCCTTCCCCGGTGGTATTCGAAGAAGGGGGCATGGCAATCTGGCAGGTAAAAGTTCCACATATATCCCTGGTGCAGGGATCCCGGTTTGTCGGATTCCAATACAGGATGGGGTGTCTCGTCGGCCATGACATACGGGCTGCTTTTCACCCGTTCGCGTAGCTCATTATATATGGGTTCTACCCTTTGGGCGGTGGCCATCATCCAGTTACTCAAAGTGGAAGGGGCCAGGCGGATGCCTTCCCGCTGGAAGATTTCCAGTTGCCTGTGCAAGGGGAGGTGGTCGGCGTATTTGCTAACGGCTATATGCGCCAGTATGCTCTCGGAGGCATTGCTGCGGGGATGGGCCATTACCGGCATAGGTGCGGTGATGATACGCCCGTCCGGGAACCGGTATTTGGGACGGATGGTGCGGATTACATAAAGTTGGGCGGGACGGATGGCATATCGTTCGGTGACTTCTTCCCCCATGCGCACGGCCCCGGTCATGTCCAGGCCTTCCGGCATGGGCACGGTGATTTCCTGGCGGGGTAAGCTTGGATCGATGGGCTTACGGGCATGGGGCTGTACTTTGGCCGTGAAGGTCTTGCGGAAACGGCTGTAACTGCCTTCGGACTTCTTTGCCTTTTCTTTGGCCTGGGTTTCTTCAGCCACGGGGTCTTCCACATCCGAAGGGGACCCGGTGCAGATACTCAAGTCCTGTGGGTCGGCCGGCAGCGAACGCTTCTCGCTGGACTTCCCCCAAAGACGACGCTTGAGGTCCATAATTTGCCAGCGTAGACTGGCAATCATCGCCGTAGTGTCAGCTCTCTCTTGGATTGTCTTGAGTTGTTTTTCCAAGACCTCACTTATCTGCTGCTTGGTTGTTTCGTGCTCCTGTTGAAGCTCGTCCAACTCTGTCCTCATTTTTTGATTCTCCTCTATCAGGAGATTATATTCTTCCGCCGTAAGCGTCACGTCCTGTTCTTTCATTACTTTTTATCTCTTTTGCTATGCAAATATACTGATAATCAAGCTAATAACAAAGAGATAGCAGGTTTATTTTACCGAAAAACGTGACTTTTTTCCGGCTTTATGAACGGTGAGGATTTCATTGAACCGCCCCCAGGGGATAGGCAAGAATGGCATCTCCAACTCTCCTTTCTGCAGGGAGTAAAGTCCCCCGTTAAGGCGGCGGTGCTCAACAATAGGGGAGCCATCCCTGAAGTAGAGTATCTTTACCTGGCGTTTACTCCGGTGGACAAACAAATGACAACTCCGGGGAAAGACAGGACTGCCTTGCAGACGGATGACTTCACCACAAAGCCCATCAATATCTTTGCCAAAGTTGCTGCAACAAGGGTAAAGGTAGTAATTCCACAAAGGGCTGTTGCGGAAAAGGCCACTTCCCAAAGGAGAGAGGAGATCGGATACGGAAGTAATGCCAAGAACCGATTTCTCGAACTTGTAACGCCGGCAACCTTCAAAGATGAAGATTACAGAATCAAAAACATGGGACTCGGTAAGCAAAGATTTAAGTTTGCTATTCTCATCGGGAAATTGTAATACAGAAGAATACATAAGCTTTTTTTTGAAGGCAAAGGTAAGAACTACAACAGGGAAGGAAAAGATGCACTAGGCCGAATGCTTACTGATATCTTCCGGTTGTCGAAGAGTAGAGATAGCTGTTTGTATTTCGTCATTTGTAATCATAAGTTCGGTAATTTCTGAATTTTACAAAATTAGTAAATAATTGGGACACAACCAGGAATTATGTCATCCGAGGCTAATAGCCAGTTGTCAACTGGCAAAACAAATAATCGTTTGCCCGAATTAAAACTTTGATACTAAAATACTAACTTTGCCCAAAATACCAAAATATGAATTTCGAATCATTAGTCAATCATATCAGTGCCGTTCAGGATACTCTACAAGCGCAAGCTGCACATTCCGTGAATCTTGCGTTAACCTCTCGCAACTGGTTAATGGGTTGTTACATCGTTGAGTTTGAACAGCATGGTGACGACCGTGCCGCCTATGGCGAACAACTTTTGGCAAAGTTGGAAAAACGACTGAATACCAAAGGATTAAACGAACGCCGGTTCCGAGAGTTCAGACGATTGTATATTGTTTATCCGCAGCTGAAAGAAGAGGTTTTGAGCTATGTTATGTCAGACTCGGAAACTCGGCGGTTGCTGACCGCCGAATTCACTTCACCAATTCGGCAGATGGCATCCGCCAAATCTGAAAACGAAATTCGGCGGACGACATCCGCCGAATTAATGAATATGCAGAAATGGACGATACCTGCAGATAAACTATTCAAAAAACTTACTTATTCTAATTTGGCCTTAATCTCAACAATTGACAATCCTACCAAGCGTGCTTTCTATGAAATGGAAACTATTCGCGGGTGTTGGTCGTACAAAGAACTGGGTCGTCAGATAAATTCCTTATATATACGAACGTAGTGGACTATCCAAAAATAAAGAAGCGCTTTCTGCATTGGTGCAACAGCAGGCAATTCAACTGCAACCTACGGATGTAATAAATACTCCTGTTACATTAGAGTTCCTGGGACTTAATGAACGAGCCTTAGTGACAGAAAACGACTTAGAACAGTCCATACTTGATAACCTGCAGAATTTTCTTATCGAAATGGGACATGGCTTTTGCTTTGAAGCACGCCAAAAGAGGATATTAGTAGATGGAGACTATTTCTTTGCAGACCTCGTGTTCTATCATCGCATATTGAAATGTCATGTTATAGTAGAATTGTTATGTTGTGCACAACATAACAGGTCATATGTTGCGTAGCCATTTATGTTGGCTTGCTCCATCAATATTCTATTACTCAGTATATTCTTCATTTTCTACCCAACATAAATAACTACGCAAAGTTACCATATATCCTACAAGGAATCTAAAAAATCCATCAGTTTTTTATCATCCCTCCATCGTTTCTGTCCTTTTACCTCTTCTTTTACCTCACAACATTTTAATGCTTTTGCCTTCATTTCAAGATTCACTTCAGCATAGATATTTGTCGTATTGATTGATACATGCCCGAGCCATGCTCTGATTGTATTAATATCCACTCCCGCTTGCAATAAATGGGTAGCCGTCGTATGCCTTATTGTATGGGGACTTACCCTTTTATTCTTGATGGAAGGTATTATATGTTCTATTGCATGGGCATACCGGGTGACCATTTCATAGATACCGAAGCGTGTTATAGGTTGTCCGAGTCGATTCAGGAACAGATTTTCTGATTCATCCCTTCCTTTCATCAATTTACTCATTTCTTTGGAAGTTTTCTCCCATAATGGGCAGCGTCGTAGCTTGTTTCCTTTACCCTTTATCGTTACTATCGGTATTCCCTTATTATTACTACCAGGGATAAACACATCATTTACAGTCAAAGAAGCAACTTCATCCGCTCTTGCTCCTGTATTGTATAAGAACAACATAAGCAGGTAATCTCTCCATCCTTGTTTCGTATCACATTGGGGAGCGTTTAACAAGGCATCCATTTCTTCTTTTTCCAGATAGGTTATCAACATTTGCTCCGTTCTTTTCATGGGAACCGTATGTACCAACCGGCACCATTCCACATGTTCCGGGCTGTTTAAGGCTATATATTTCGCTAATGCATAAATAGCGGCAAGCCTCTGATTTCTTGTCTTTATGGAACAGTTTCTCTTTTCTTCCACCTCTGCAAGAAACGATAATATTCGTTCACGGTTGATATCATTTACTGATAAAGCATCAATCGGGATGTGCGATTTACAAGCAATATGGGGCAGCATCAATCTGAACGTATCCCTATAACTCTTACATGTATTTCTGGATAGGTTACGAACAGTTACAAGGTATTCACACAAAAACCGTCTAATCCAATAACCTGCATATTTCGTCTTATCTTCATTCATGGGTCTCTCTGTTTACATAGGTTTCAAAACGTTTGTTAGCTTCCTCTAATAAGTTCCCGGTCATTGTCAGATAGACCGAGGTGTGCGACAGGTGTTTATGACCGAGATAGGTAGAGAGGATGGGCAATAGCTTTTGTACGTCTTCGCCTTGCCTGTACCAGCTTATCAGCCGATTGACAGCAAAGGTGTGCCGCAAATCATGTATTCTTGGCTGGTAGGTTGCATTATCTTCCCGTGAGATGTTTGCTTGAGAGCGTATCCGCTTAAAACATTCCCGGACTGTATTGATATGGACAGGAGTGTTCTTCCTGTCCAAAAACAGGTGTGATTCTACATCATCAGGCTGCCCGTTCTCTTTTCTCCATACCATAAATTCCGCCAGAAGTTCTTTTACTTTATTGTTAAAGGGGACAATTCTTGATTTATAAAACTTGGACTCGTTGATCTGGATCAGGGAGTTGTTCCAGTCTATGGCCTTTATTGGTAGGGCGACTGTCTCGTGTAGTCTTAATCCCAACATATACGTCAGCATGAGTATCATTCTTATGCATTCGGGGTAAATATGGCTACGGTTCTTCTGGAAGGTAAGTGCGGTGGAAAACAGCAAATTCAATTCTTCATCGCTGTATATGTATGGAGATGTGCCGGGAGGACGCTTGGGCTTATCTACAGGAAGAGGGATCTCGTTGATGTGCCCACGCACCATAGCCCATTGGAACAATCCTTTCAATGCGGTATATTTGCAGAACCAGTTGGCGGTTACTTTTCCTGAGGGGGCATATAAAAAACTCGTACAAACATCTAAGTCAAGATCACCAAACTCGCTCTCTTCGCCTGCATATTTAAGAAAACATTTTAGCTCGGTTGTATTTGTCCTGAACTTCTTTCCCAAAGCCTGGCGGTATGATATGTATTGCGGTATGATATCTTTGATCTTCATAATATACCCTCCCAGTTCATGTCGGCAACCTTACGCAGGTTGTTTATATCTACTTTGGCATAAATACGTGTTGTGTCCAGTTGTTGGTGGCCTAACTGATCCGCGATTTCTTTTAATGAGAACCCCAGGTTTATCAAACGGGTGGCACATCCATGCCGCAGGCTGTGTGGACCATAGTGCCGCATTGGCAAACCTATCTTTTTCAATCCGGTGGATACAATCCGGTATATGGCGGCCGTGGATAGCGGACGGTAAGGAGCTCTTCTACATAAAAACAGATAGCGGAGTTGACTGTCGTTCTGCCTGACGTCTTTCATATAACGGAGCATCGCATTGCCGACTGTCGGGAGCAAGGGGAAGATTTGCGGCTTGCCGTTTTTGGCTCGTTGAAGGTGTATTTGTTCATTTCTCCAGTCGATGTCCTCCAATTTCAAATCGGTGACTTCGCTGCAACGCAAGCCGTATACGGATAATAAGAGTAATATTGCACGGTCTCTTATGTCAGTGGGATTAGCTGTGTTCTTGCTTTCGATAAATTCTTGTATGCTTTCCCATGGAGGTGACGAAGGAAGGCTGTCGAGATGATAAACCCGGGGGGCTTTGACTGATGTTGCCAGGCCGGGGTTACACCAGCCTTGTGATTCGGAGTAACGCAGGAAGTCCCTGATGACGGATGCCAACGAGGATATGGTTCGCCTGTTACACCCGTTATCATTATGCCTTTTGTTCAGGATGGAATCAATGTCGGAAGGACTCAACTCTGCAAAGTCTTTCCGTTGTGATTCAAATTCGTTCAAAAAGGTTTTTAACTGGCTATAGCGTCCCTCTATAGTGTGAGTAGAATAGCCTTTTTCTATTTCCAGCCAATCCAGATATTGGATCAGATAATCAGAAAAGGCTGGTAGCTCTTTTCTGATAGACAAAAGTCCCAGATAAGACAACCAGCCTTTGGAGAAACGAAGAAAGCGCTGCCGGGCAAAGGTGGAATAATCCTGTTTCCGCCCCTGTACATCTGTTTCTGTTGCCCAACGGATGGATGCAGTAAGTAGTTCTTCCTCTGTTACCACTCGTAACTTGTCCATGTGAAGATAATGGCATATATGCAATTGGTAATTGGCTATTTCTCTCAACAGGGCTACAGATGCTCCGCGTGATTGCCATAAAGAGAGATATCCCAGACGTTCCCGAAGGAAAGGGGCGGATAAATACTTTCGTTTGGCAAAGCGTCTGAAATAGATTTGATTGATAATAATCTCACTATCCTCAAATAGCGTTTCCAATCGTCCGGTATGTTTCAGCCATTCGATGGCAATAGCAATGAATTTCTCCTTACTGGTGGCTGCATGCTTTCGCTTCATGGGATGGTTTAAAACTGTATTTGCCCATTCATTGGCTACCACCTCAATGGATGAAAGGGCTATCGGATAACATTCATCATCTTTCAAATCCAGTAATTGAACAATGCGAAGCAGATAATCTGCAACTGACAATAAAGTGCCACGACTAAGTCCTTTGGCGTGTAAATATGTTACATAGATTTCCCGCTCCTTTAAAAGGGGAGCTTCAAGATGTTTGAGCAAATAGAATTTGCGTAAATAACCTGTTCAAGCATAATCATTATCTTTAAAAGTTAGACATAAGTGAGTGTGCCTAAGATAACGATTTTGAGGAAGTCAAACAGAGAAGAAAGTTTATTGCTTATTAGATAATTTGAAAGGAAGGTTGTACTTTTGCGTAGTTATTTATGTTGGGTAGAAAATGAAGAATATACTGAGTAATAGAATATTGATGGAGCAAGCCAACATAAATGGCTACGCAACGTATGAATTGAAAATAGATAAGTTCCGTCACGAATATGCTTCGCAGCTAAACCTGTATCTCAATTATTACAAAGCCGAAATAATGCAAACAGACGACAATCCTCCTATTGGTATCTTGCTTTGTGCCGAAAAGGGAGATACATTAGTTCGTTATGCCACAGCAGGATTAGATCCCAACATTTTTGTACAGAAATATATGGTTCAGCTACCTACTGAGGAAGAAATTGAAAAGTTTATCTCAAAGAAGATTGAATAAAGGACGATGCCAAATCAAATCGCCAGCTGCCGGCTGGCGATTTAAACCTT
Source organism: Bacteroides sp. (assembly GCA_031554665.1). Taxonomy (GTDB): domain Bacteria; phylum Bacteroidota; class Bacteroidia; order Bacteroidales; family Bacteroidaceae; genus Bacteroides. The sequence goes on from JAVBVA010000118.1 coordinate 7,721, forward strand.
GAACAGTTAGGATACCAGTTTAATTGCGAACGCAGTGCGTTCGCAATTGGATACGCGCGATAAAACTGGCAACATTGCTCCAATATCCGAACGGAAAATCCACTGCGAAACTCAGACGTTATACTATTGCTATTTTTATTGTAGTTATTTCAACGCGCCGTGCTTTTACTTATTACAACCTCCTCCTTATTAGGTTCCGCATCAAAAACAACATATTTCTTATTATTCTCTATAACCACTTTCGATTCCACTATTTTTCCTCCTTGCCGGACGGATGCATTCTCCCACTTATCAGACAATTGCCGGCGGACGGTTAATGGATGGTTATAAATAGATTTATCCAGCTTGTGTGTAATTTCCATCGTGACCTCATTCTTTGTAGTCTTCTTTTCCGAAATGACAGCCGCATCCCTCTCTTTCGCATACAAAGCAGCATTCAGCAGAGAGGTAACCCAATATTTATCTCTGTTTTTGTCTAAGTATTCCAGACATTCCCTTAATAACTGTGAGGTTACAGGAGAGTACCCTCCGTCATTATCAATACCATGTAGCAGGAATACGCACCATCCGTTTTGGGAAGTAGCTTCGAGCATTTTGTTCGTAAAAGCTTCGGTGGTGTTGAATGCACTCAGGTCGCCGCACCCGATAGAACTGATTCGGTAATACGAGTCGGGCGTTGCTTTTTCAATGTCTCCACGGCAATCGCGACCGGCTATATAATATTCGCTACATAATTCTAAGTCAGGGCAAATGCAGAACGGGTAAGCTATGGTATGGCATGTATTTGTACCGGTAACTTCCTCAATGGTTTTTCGTGAGTCCGATAGCTCTTTTCGTTGGTCTTCCAGTGATAATTCGGCCAATGAAGGATGTGTCACCGTATGGCTTCCCATTTCATGGCCCTTGGCGATGGATTGCTTTATCACTCCCCATCTCTCAGCGGGAATGGAATTGGCAACCAGATAAATGGTGAGTTGAAAACGGTATTCATCGAACATAGGTATAGCTACATCATATTGGTTGCGACAGCCGTCATCGAATGTATAATTGATAACCGCTTTGGTAAAGCCTTTCCAGGTAGCTATCTCATAGAGGTGGTTACCACTGATTTCTTCCGGGTCTGGAGAGTTTTTTATTGTTTCGCCACTGCTGCAAGCGATGGAGAATAGGAAACAGATGGGAATGAGTAATTTTCTTTTCATCTTCATAGGAATAATTAATTGAATAAGAACTCACATTACTTTAAAAATTCGATAAACTCCGGCTCATAAGGCGCAATAGTCAATCTGCCTGTATACTCCTTATCCTGCAAGATACTCTTCGCCTTCCCCTTGATCTCAATAGTCTGAGGTTCCCCGGTCGTATTCAGGTAAAGCACATGCTTTTTATCGATGTTCCGCGCCATGACACCGCCGGGCACTTCAGGACCTTTCCGAAGAGAAAGTTCAGTGATCAGCTCGTCAATAATCGGATTGATGATCTCCCCTCTGGCAGGCAGGCCGATGTAAATAGCTCTTCCTTTCCCGTAAGTGTGAGAAGTAATAACAGGATAATCCTTATCCAAACTGGTGATACTTCCAAGCACCTTCGCCCCTTTGGACTCTATCACATCAAAGCGGACGGACTCAGTATCGATCTCCCTTCCTTTGTAAGTGAAACCCAACTTTTTACCCTTGTACGATTTCCGGGAGATTTCGTTCATCACCTCCGTCTCTTCGAAACTGGCAACGCGGATGCCGAACACATCACTCAACCGTCCCGGAAGCGTAGAAGAAAACACCTTCCCGGTTTCGTCCACGACGGCCGAATGCGCAGTCATAATCACCGTTCCACCCTCTTTCACGTACTGACGAATCTTAGCAGCAGAGGCCTCGTCCATCACCGCCACCCCGGGAAGAAACAGCAGTTTATAGTTGAGCACACTCCGACTGATCTCCACCACACGCGCATCCATATTACGGTAACTGAACGAGTCGAAGCATGCCTGCACCTGATCCTGATGCTGCACCGGGAAATAGCTGCTGGCCATCTGACTGGGGAACGAAAGCGCCAGACCTACTTCGGCTTCCAACCTGTACGGGAAATACTTCTCTATTTTCTTGAATTCCGAAGCAATCTTCTTGTATTCATCGTATTTGCGGTTCGGAATACCATCCCAGTCGAGCATACCCTCCAGATACTGCTCTTCGCCACCGTGCATGCTCTGCCACGTCCATCCGCAAATCATTTGGTTGCCGTACATCAGCGTAGCGTAGGCCGATTTCCGGATAGAGTTCGGAACAGCCGTCATGGTGGTAAACTCCGTACACCAGAACGGGTTGGCGCTTTCGTACTGAATACGCGCAATGCCGAACAGGGCAGCCATCACTCCCCAGTTCGTTGTCAGCGACGAGCCCGGATAGAAACCGCACCCCTGACGCGTCATCTTGCCCGAATAAGCAATCGGCGCATAGTCGAAGTGTTTCAGCGGACTGTAGTACCAGGCGTTGGTATTGAGCAATACGCCGGGAGCATTCTCGCCGATTTTATCCATCATCTTCAGGTAGAAATTACTCACTTCATCCGAAATGAACAGCCGGAAGTCGAGCATCCGTTCGGGCGCACCTTTAATATAGCCCGACATGGGCAGTCCAATCTCTTCGAACTGGTTGATTCTGCGCGACCAGCGTTGCGTAGCCCATGCTTCATTCAGCTTGTCTAAGGACGTGTATTTGTTTTTCAGCCAGTCGATGTAGCGTTGCCGTACCGTTTCCGAGTAAGAAATAGGACCGTCGCCAGGTTCGTTATCAATACCGAAAGCGATCAGCGCCGGATGCTTGGCGTAACGTTTCGAAACCGCGTCGACAAAGCGCATGGCATACTGCTGGAACATCGGGTCGCCCACATCATCCATATAGCGGTGGTTGGGGTAAAGCCTGTTTCCACTGGCATCGGTTATGTCGATAGAAGGATATTTGTGATGCAGCCAGATGGGAGCCGGACGGGTGGCGATGTCGAGTATCACCTTTATTCCCGCCTTGTTCATCTGATCCATGACAGCATCGAACCATTCAAAATCGAACACCCCGTCGGAAGGCTCGTAGCTGTCCCACGCCAGATGTCCCAGGCGCACCACGTTGAAACCGGCCTCTTTCATCAGGCGGATATCGTTCTTTATCTTTTCAGGATTCTTGTCATCGTGCGGGTGGTAATTGGCACCGACGTACAGGTTCTGCGCTTTCGCCAAAAAGCAGCAAGTCAGCAAGAGGAAAACAGATACTAATAGCTTTGTACATTTCATGGTATTAATAAATATATCAGGTTGAAAAATAAATGCTCCGTGAATACTCTGTAAAAAACAGCGGAATGCTTTGTCAAAAGTAGCGATTGCTTCCCGGAAAAGCCGTTAATAATGTTACGGAATAGGGGACGTTTTGATAATAGACGCCATCTGAAAACATTTACTACCGGGATATCCTGATTTTTGTCTTATTTTTGTCTCTTGCAAACCCAATTCAATACCATAATTAGAAAATACATATGAAAAAGAACAATCTCAAAACACTACTGCTTTCTGCAGCCCTCAGTAGCACACTTACTGCCTTCGCGCAGCAACAGGAAAAAGCCGAGCAAGGCAAATTCCAACCAACTTGGGAATCACTCTCACAGTATGAAACACCCGAATGGTTCCGCAATGCCAAGTTCGGCATCTGGGCGCACTGGGGTCCGCAATGCCAGCCCGAAGCAGGCGACTGGTACGGCCGCGCCATGTACGAAGAAGGCGGCGATGCCTATAAGTGGCACCTCGAACACTACGGACATCCGTCGGAATTCGGTTTCAAGGACGTGATCAACGAATGGAAAGCCGAACGGTGGAACCCCGAAAAACTTGTTGCCCTCTATAAACGCACAGGAGCCCAGTATTTCTTCGCCATGGGTAACCACCACGATAACATGGACCTGTGGGACAGCAAATACCAGCGTTGGAACTCCGTCAACATGGGCCCGAAGCGCGATATCCTGGCCGAATGGGAAAAAGCCGCCCGGAAGAACAAACTACCCTTCGGCGTGAGCATACACTCCGCACACGCATGGACGTGGTACGAAACCGCACAAGGAGCCGATAAGAAAGGTCCGCACGCCGGAATCTCCTACGACGCCCGTGTGCTGACCAAGGAAGACGGCAAAGGCAAATGGTGGGAAGGATACGACCCGCAGGAACTCTACGTGCAGAACCATGCCCTGAGCGGTCACGCTTGGGCTGCGTGGGACTGGCCCGAAGGAACTTCCGTACCCACTCAGGCGTATTACGACAACTTTTTCGACCGCACGGTGGATATGATCAACAAGTACAATCCCGACCTCGTTTATTTCGATGACAGCGTACTGCCTTTCTTCCCCATCAACAATACAGGATTGGAAGTCGTATCGCACTACTACAACCGCAACATGAAGCTGAACAAAGGCAAGCTCGAAGCTGTAGTCTTCGGCAAAAAGCTGCAAGACCAGCACAAGGAAGCCCTCGTATGGGACGTGGAGAAGGGCGTGCCCTCCGGCCTGCAAGACAAGGCTTGGCAAACCTGCTCTTGTCTCGGCAGTTGGCATTATCACCGCTCGGCTTACGTGGACAACTGGTATAAATCGGCCCGTACGGTCATTCACATGCTGATCGATATCGTGAGCAAGAACGGTAATCTCCTGCTGAGCGTCCCCATGAAGGGAGATGGCACCATCGACGATAAGGAAGAGAAGATTTTGGAAGGCATCGCCGCGTGGATGGATATTAATAAGGAAGGTATCTTCGATACACGTCCCTGGCATATCTTTGGCGAAGGTCCTGCAGCAGAAAACGCTATTCCATTGGATGGCGCCGGATTCAACGAAGGTAAGAACGCACCCTATACCGCTGCCGATATCCGTTTCGTGCAGAAAGGTAAAACGCTGTACGCACACGTCTTGGAATGGCCCGCAGACGGAAAGGTGCTGATCAAGTCGCTGGCTTCGGGCAGCAAGCACTATACCGGTCAGGTAAAGAAGGTAGAAATGCTGGGAGCCGGGAAAGCGGATTTCCAGAGAACCGCCCAAGGACTGCTGGTTAGCTTGCCAAAAGGTACAAAGCCTAATGATATTTCGTTGGTTTTGAAGATCACGAATTAGATCGATTTAATTATAAAATAAAGTTGTAACCATTCAGCGAAAAACAAAAAGCATGTTTAGAAAAAAAGTATTGTTTAGTACGGTTCTTGCCATCTCTTTTCTGGGATGTAAAGCAGATGCAGCAGCTCAGACTAAAGCTGATAAACCGATAATGGCTCAAGAAAACTTGGAGGAAAAATTTGCAAATGTTTCGCCGAAACTTCTTACCCATAACGCGAATCCTTTATTAGATTTTATATTTACCGCCGACCCAACAGCGGTAGAATACAATGGAAGAATTTATGTGTATGCAACGAATGATCATCAACAATATGAGAAAGTAGGAAAAGATGGCAAAAATTCATACGAGCATATCCGCACACTGGTCATGATGTCTTCGGATGATATGGTCAACTGGACCTATCATGGCCTCATAAATACAGCAGAGCTGGCACCCTGGAATATGAATTCATGGGCGCCTTCCATTACATCCAGACTGGAGGCAGATGGTAAGACCCACTTCTATTTGTATTACTCCAATAGCGGCATAGGCACAGCCGTACTAACTTCTACCTCTCCCGTTGGCCCGTGGAGTGACCCGTTAGGAAAGAATATAGTCGACCGCTCTGTACCGGGCGTAGATTGCGAAGCTCCATTCGATCCCGGAGTTGTGATTGACGACCAAGGTACAGGCTGGCTGTCTTTTGGAGGTGGAACGCCTAAAACAAAATATATGCCCGATATTTCCAGAATCGTCAAATTAGGAGCAGATATGATCAGTTTGGCCAGCGATATTGCTAAGATACCCGCTCCTTATTTTTTTGAGGCGAGCGAACTTAACTTTATCAATGGAACGTGGGTCTATACCTATAATACGAGTTGGGAACAACGTACTGAATGGCCTTATACGGATATTGACAAACCAACCCAATGCAGTATGTCATATATGACGACTAAAACACCCTTAGATCCGGATAGTTGGAAGTATTGCGGAAATTACTTTAAGAATACCGGCGACGTTAATGTGGGGCCTTTTACAAACAACCATACGCACCTGTTCAAGTTCAAAGGGAAATATTATCTTTCTTACCATGCCATGTATTTACAGGATTATTTGGGCACCAAGGGAGGTTTTCGTAATGTGGGTATAGAAGAAATACAAGTGGACGAAGGGAATGAGGTGAATTTCCCCATGGTCAAAGCAACTTTCCAAGGTCCGTCACAACTGAACTCATTAAATCCATTCGTTCTTCAGCAAGCAGAAACCACTGCAGGCACTTCGGGACAAGTTCAGTTTGAAGCTGTTGGAAATGTGGGCAATATGGCTGCCAAAGGCAAAGCAGACAAACAATGCCTGATGGTTCGGGGAGCCGATTTTAGCAAACAGATTCCTTCCAGATTTGAAGCCAGAGTGAAAGGAAAAGGTAAAATTGATGTTTATGTAAATAATCTTAAAGGTAAACCTCTTGTTTCCCTTGTATCTGATGGGAACGACTGGACTACGCTCTCAAAGAAAGTAGCACGGAAAATGGATAAAGGAGTAGGGAACATCTATTTTGTATTTAACGGTGATGATTTTTTGTTTGACGAATGGAAATTCATTTATTAAATTAGATAATAAAAATTTTGACATACCTTTGGTACCAATAAATATAATTTATCTCATGAGAATCTATCTTAAAAGCACCATCTCACTGGTCATTGGAGCGATACTGCTGTTAGTCAACGCCTCCTGCGCCTCCGGAAGTTACAAGGACACTGGCAAGGAAATCCTGCTCAACCTGCCGGCCGGACAACTATCCCTGACCCCCATGAACCCGAATGCCATACGCGTCCGGGTACTTCCACAAGGTTCTACCCCGCTGGAAGAGTTGATCTACACCGAAAAGGTAACTACTCCCCCCTACAAAGTCTCGTCCAACAGCGAAAACCTCACGCTGACCCTGGAACACATCTCCGTGGTATACGACCGGAAAAGTGAAACGCTGACGTTCAAAGATGCCAACGGACAAATACTGTTGCAGGAAAAAGCCCAAGGCCGGACGGTAGAAGCCTCCACCATACAAGGTGAACCAACCTACCGCGTAGAGCAACAATTCATATCACCCGGCGACGAATACCTGTATGGCACAGGACAATTCCAGGACGGCTACCTGAACATCAAAGGCCTCACCCGCCGCCTGACACAAGTCAACACCCAGATTGCCGTTCCCTTCGTCCTTTCCAACAAAGGATACGGCCTGCTTTGGAACAATTACGGTCTGACGGACTTCAACCCCGCAGACACATCCATGCAACTGACTCCCGCCGGGACCGAAGGCGAAACACAGGCTGTCGACGCCACAAGCACCAGTGGAAACAAGCGTGAAGTAAGAGTAGAACATGCTTTCACAGCCTCCATCGAAGCACCCGAAGACGGGCAGTACTCCCTGTTACTGGACGTCGGCCAGCGCATGGCCCGGAAACACTACCTCTCTGTCGACGGAGAAAACAAAGTAGATGTAAACAATATCTGGCTTCCCCCGACCACCTCACTGATAGTCGACCTGAAAAAAGGACAGCACAACATAGAGGTGCGGGGCGTAAAAGGCGACCAACCCGTACTGTACTGGCGTAAAGTGACCGACGAAACAACTTTCCGCTCGCCTGTTGCACAAGCATTGGACTATACAGTATTTGCCGGCACGGCCGACGAAGTCATCGGCAGTTACCGTCAGCTCACCGGCCCTGCACCCATGATGCCACTATGGAGTTTAGGCTACATCCATTGCCGGGAACGCTACAACACCCAACAAGAACTGCTCGACAATGCCCGTGAATTCCGCCAACGCCAACTACCCGTCGATGTCATCGTACAAGACTGGCAATACTGGGGAAAATACGGCTGGAATGCCATGCAGTTCGACGAAGAACGTTATCCCGACCCGGCCGCGATGGTCAGCCAGCTTCACGAAATGAACATGCGGCTGATGGTTTCGGTATGGTCCAAAATAGACCCGAGCTCCGAAGTAGGCAAGCAAATGCAGGAAAAAGGATATTACATTCCCGGAAGCGAGTGGGTCGACTTTTTCAATCCCGAAGCAGCCGCCTTCTACTGGTCTAACTTCAGCAACCGGCTGCTGAAACCCTATCACATAGACGCCTGGTGGCAGGATGCTACCGAACCCGAGAACGACGACCTGCAGGAACGCCGTATCAACCAAGGGCAGATGCCCGGCGAACTTCTTCGCAACGTCTACCCCCTGTATGTCAACCGGACAGTTTATGAAGGTTTGCGGAAGGACGATCCGGACAGGCGCGCACTGATACTCACCCGCAGCGGATTCTCCGGCATCCAGCGTTATGCCGTGGCTACCTGGACGGGCGATGTAGGGCATGACTGGGAAACACTGCGCCGCCAGATTGCCGGCGGACTGAGCCAGATGGCCACCGGACTCCCCTGGTGGACGTATGATGCCGGCGGATTCTTCCGTCCGTCCGACCAATATGCAAATAAGGAATACCACGAACAATTTCTGCGCTGGTTACAAGCAGGCACCTTCTTCCCGCTGATGCGTGTACACGGATACATGAGCCAGACCGAACCCTGGAGATACGGGAAAGAAGTAGAACGCATCACTGCGCAGTATCTTGATTTACGCTACCGGATGCTACCGTATATCTACGCACAGACAGCAGCAGTTTCCCGGGCAGGTTCCACCCTCATGCGCCCGTTGGTCATGGATTTCCCAGCCGACAAACAAGCTCTGGAACAACGCCACGAGTTTATGTTCGGTCCTTCGTTGCTGGTAGCTCCCGTAACGGAACCACAGGTGAAGCAGTGGAATGTCTACCTGCCTCAACACGCCGCAGGATGGATCGACTTCTGGACGGGCAAAGCATACCCCGGCGGACAAACGGTAACCATCGAGAGTACGCTGGAAAAAATCCCGTTGTTTGTCAAAGCCGGGTCTATCCTTCCGTTAGGACCGGAGAAACAATATGCAGCCCAGCCCACAGATACACCGTGGGAAATACGCATTTACCCGGGCGCCGATGCTTCGTTCACCATCTATGAGGACGAAGGCGATAATTATAATTGCGAGAAAGGTGAATTCAGCACATTCACCCTGACCTGGAACGATGCAGAAAAGACACTCGAAATAGGAAACAGAAAGGGCTCTTTTGCCGGAATGAAACAGGAAAGGATGCTGAACATCGTTGTGGTTACCCCTCAACAAGGAACAGGAAGCAAGCCTTCTGCCCCAGTGAAAACAATAACTTATTCGGGAACTCCCCAACAAATCCAAATACAATAAATACAATGAAAAAAAGCATTTTCGCACTCATCTGCCTGATGTTCGCCCTCGGCGCACAGGCACAGAAACAACTCACCGCCGCCTCACCCGACGGCCGGATAGTGGCAACCGTAACCCTGGGCGATAAATTAAACTACTCCATCGCCCACGACGGAGAAACCGTTCTTTACAACTCCCCCCTCTCCCTGACACTCAGCAGCGGAGAAGTATGGGGAGAGAAACCCCAACTGGCACAAAGCTCCCAAAAGAGCATCCGCCAAACCATCGCCTCTCCCTTCTACCGGAAAGAGAGCATCAATGACGAATACACCCTGCTCACCCTCACCTTCAAGAAACAATGGGGCGTGGAATTCCGCGTGTACAACGACGGAGTAGCCTATCGCTTCGTCAACAAACGCCCCAAAGCGTTCACCATAGCCGCCGAAGAAGTGGCTTACAACTTTGGCAGCGATGTAACAGCCACCGTGCCCTACGTGCAGTTTGGCGAAGACGGCAACTACGAATCGCAGTTCCACACCTCGTTCGAAAACACGTACACCGTCAGCAAAATTTCCCAACTCAACAAAGAACGCCTCATGTTCCTCCCGTTGGTGACCGAAACGCCCAGCGGAAAGAAAATCTGCATCAGCGAATCCGATCTGGAAAGCTACCCGGGTCTTTTCCTGACCAACGCACAAGGCAACCATTCGCTCACAGGCATGCTCGCACCCTATCCCCGCACTTTCAAACAGGGCGGGCACAACATGCTGCAAATGCAGATCACCGAACGCGAACCCTACATCGCCAAAGTCACCGGCCCGCGCACCTTCCCCTGGCGCATGGCCATCGTCACCACGGCCGACAAGGGTCTGGCCGACAGCGATATGACCTACAAGCTCGCAGCCCCTTCGCGCTTGGCTGATATCTCATGGATCAAGCCCGGCAAAGTAGCTTGGGACTGGTGGAACGACTGGAACATCACCGGCGTAGACTTCCTCACGGGCGTCAACAACGATACCTATAAATATTACATCGACTTTGCAGCCGCCCACGGCATAGAGTACGTCATCTTGGACGAAGGCTGGGCGGTAAACCTGCAAGCCGACCTGATGCAAGTGGTTAAGGAGATCAATCTCAAAGAACTGGTAGACTATGCCGCCACTAAAAAAGTCGACATCATTCTCTGGGCAGGCTACCACGCCTTCAACCGCGACATGGAAAACGTGTGCCGCTACTACTCGCAGATGGGTGTGAAAGGCTTTAAAGTGGACTTCATGGACCGCGACGACCAAGAGATGGTGGAGTTCAACTACCGCGCCGCCGCTACCTGCGCCAAGTACAAAATGATACTCGACCTGCACGGCATGTACAAACCTGCCGGACTGAACCGCACCTATCCCAACGTTCTGAACTTCGAAGGCGTACACGGGTTGGAGCAGATGAAATGGTCGCCCGCCTCGGTGGATCAGATGAAGTACGACGTAACCATCCCGTTTATCCGTCAGGTAGCCGGGCCGATGGACTACACCCAAGGCGCCATGCGCAACGGGGCTAAGGGGAACTATTACCCCTCGAACTCCCAGCCCATGAGTCAGGGAACCCGCTGCCACCAGTTGGCCACCTACATCGTGTTCGAATCTCCCTTCAATATGTTGTGCGATGCCCCCACCAACTACATGCGTGAGCCGGAGTCTCTGGACTTTATTGCCACCATCCCCACCGTATGGGATGAGACTATCACGCTGGACGGCAAAATAGGGGAATACATCGTCACCGCCCGTCGCAAAGGTAATGTATGGTACATCGGCGGCATGACCAACTGGGATGCCCGCGACCTGAAAGTGGACCTCTCTTTCCTCGGCGAAAAAGCGAATACAGCCACCCTGTTCAGGGACGGAGTGAACGCGCACCGCAACGGAGTGGATTACAAAAAGGAAACTGTTCAGTTGAAAGGCAAAAAAGAACTGGGTATTCATTTAGCGCCGGGCGGCGGTTTTGCGCTCCGGGTGGAATTATAAGAAGTATATGAAAACAATTCTCATCCTCTTCGCTTCTATCCTCCTGTGCGGAAATCTATCCGCACAGTACCAGGTAGTTCCCGGTAAAAAGGACTTCCTGAATCCGGTTTTCGCCGGAGACTACCCCGACCCGAGCCTGCTCAGAGACGGCAAGGACTATTACATCGTCCATTCCTCCTTTGAGTACTACCCCGGGTTATTAATCTGGCATTCCACTGATTTAATCAACTGGACACCCGTCACCAATGCCCTGCATACGTACGTCGGTTCCGTCTGGGCACCCGATATGATTAAACACAACGGCAAATACTACATTTATTTCCCTGCCGAAAACAAGAATTATGTAGTATGGGCCGAGTCCATTAACGGCCCCTGGAGCGAACCTATCGACCTGAAAACCAGCGAGGGTATCGACCCCGGACACGTAGTAGCCCCCGATGGAAAACGCTATCTCTATTTCAGCAATGGCGGCTATGTCCCCCTGTCCGACGACGGGCTTAGCATAGCCGGGGAAATCAAACATTCCTACGACGGCTGGCCCATCCCTCGCGAATGGACCATTGAATGCTTCTGCCTCGAAAGCCCCAAATTCGTCAAGCGGGGCGAGTATTATTATCTCATTGCCGCTCAAGGCGGGACAGCCGGTCCGGCAACCGGACACATGATTGTGGCTGCCCGTTCCAAATCCCCGCTCGGCCCGTGGGAAAACTCGCCCTACAACCCCATCATCAAAACATACAGTCGTTCCGAAAGATGGTGTTCCAAAGGCCACGGCACCCTTTTCGAAGACCACAAAGGCGATTGGTGGATGGTGTACCATGCCTACGAAAAGGATTTCTACAACATGGGACGGCAAACCCTCCTCGAACCCATCGAGTGGACAGCCGATGGATGGTTCAAAACTCCGGAAGGCGTGAAAGCGGAAGACCCCATCAAACGCCCTTCTTTGCCGGCGTCCGCCACCACCTTCCAGCTGAGCGATGATTTCAGCGGAACCTCCCTCAAACCCCATTGGGCATTCTTCGGAGGTTATGAACCAGGCAGGTTCCAAGTCGGGAACAAAGCATTGCACATACAGGGAAAAGGCAACGGAGTAGGCAACTGTTCCCCCCTTCTGTGTGTCCCTTCCCACCATTCGTACACCGCAGAGGTGGAAATCGACATCGAAGGCAATGCTACCGCCGGGCTTGTACTCTTCTACAACAACAGTTACCACTCGGGCATCCTCGCCGACAGCAAGGATATCCTTGCCGATCTTCGTGGCTGGCAGTTCCCGACCGAAAAGAACGTCATTCAGGCCCACGTCTTCCTCCGCCTAAAAAATATAGACAACCAGGCCGACATGTACTACAGCCTCGACGGAAGCCACTGGATAAAGATTGAGAACTCAATAGATGTCTCCTCCATGCACCACAACGTGCTGAGCGGCTTTATGAGTCTACGCATCGGACTGTGCGCTTACGGAGAAGGTACGGTGTCATTTAAAAATTTCAGATATACACCAATGAATGGAAAATAAACCTCTTTAAAATACACATAGTATGGATAAAATAAACGGTTACAATGTCAAGCCCTACAACGGCCCCGTGAAACGATACTGTCAGACACTGGACCTGAAAGATGATCCGGAACTGATCGAGCAATATATCCGCTGCCACAGCGAAGCCGAAGCCTGGCCCGAGATACGCGAAGGCATCCGCGAAGTGGGCATTCTGGAAATGGAGATCTATATCCTGGGCCCACGCCTGTTCATGATCGTAGAAACCCCGCTCGACTTCGAATGGGGCCCTGCGATGGAAAAACTCGCCTCCCTGCCCCGGCAGACCGAATGGGAAAGCTTCGTCGCCCGTTTCCAGCAGAGCGACCCACAGGCCACGTCCGACCAGAAATGGCAATTGATGGATCGTATGTTCTATTTATATCCATAGAAAAACAAGTTATATACTTGAAAAACTCATTCAGATACAAACAATATGAAACGAATCGCATTATCAATCGTTGCGCTGTGCCAGCTATGCCTGGTATTCGCCCAGTGGGGACCGCAAAGCAAAGTCGAATCCCACAGTATGCACAGTAAAGTCCTCGGTGCCGACCGGGAGTACACCGTCTACCTGCCCAAAAGCTACTCCACAGATACGGACCGGAAATACCCCGTCCTGTACCTGCTGCACGGTATGTCCGATACCGACAAAGCCTGGTTCTGGCGCGGACATGCAAGCGAAGTGATGGACCAGCTTGCCGCTTCCGGCGAAGCCGTTGAAATGATCATCATCAGCCCCACCGCAGGCGGTAGCTTTGACCAAGGCCACTGGAACGGCTATTTTGACATGCCCGGCTGGAAATACGAAACATTCTTCTTTACCGAATTCCTGCCCCAGGTAGAAAAAACTTTCCGCGTCATAGGCGATAAAGCGAACCGTGCCGTAGCCGGCCTATCCATGGGTGGCGGCGGCGCCACAGGCTATGGACAGAAGCATGCCGAACTGTTTTCCTCCGTCTATGCGATAAGTGCCTTGATGAACATTCCGCAGCAAGGAGCCGCCCAGCCGCGCGAACCGGGCGATAAACTGGCCATCCTCACCCAATCCGTGATAGACAACAGTTGCGTGAAATACGTGGAAGAAGCTGACGACCAGCGTAAAAACCAACTGCGCACCGTCCGCTGGTTTGTCGATTGCGGTGACGATGATTTCTTGCTCGACAGGAATATCGAGTTCTTCCAAGCTATGCGCAAGGCTCAGATTCCTTGTGAGTTCCGCGTACGCGACGGCGGACATACCTGGGAGTATTTTCATTCGGCACTCTATACTTGCCTGCCGTTTGTGAGTCGTAACTTTGGGAAATAGATTACACCGGTAGAAACTAAGGGAGCGGATTATTAATAAAACTATCCGCTCCCTTACTAATATCTATTTCCAGAACAGCTTACAACTATTATCTTTTTAGCATACAGCTAATCTTATCAATGCACTCATCGTTTCGTCTTAATGCATTGGGACGAAAGAATGAATGCATTAAAACGAAACGATGAGTGCATTGATAAGATTACTGTTTAGGCTATTCAGTTATAGTTGTATGCATATCCGGAAATAGTTTTATGCTAACCGGCTAATAGTTTTTTTAAATTCTATCTTTGCAGTACGCGAATTGGACTCAAATTTTACAAATAGACAACCATGAGAAAAACAAATCTGATCATTCTGTTACTTTGTCTCACCTCTTCACTGGGGGCGCAAAAACAGACAGAAACTCCCCGCCCACAGATCGACCTGCGAGGCGACTGGCAATTTACGCTTGGTCCGGACGGTGTAAACACGGAACAAAACATCCGGGAACTCACCTTCTCCGATGTCATCACACTTCCGGGAACCACCGATACCAACCGGAAGGGCCGTAAAAACACCCGGACGGACGAAACCACCCACTTATCGCGTATCTACTCCTACGTAGGAAAAGCCTGGTACCGCAAACAAGTGGACATTCCCAAAGAGTGGAAGAAGAAAGACATCATCCTCTACCTGGAACGAACCAAACCCACCCGCATCTGGGTCGACGGCCAGGAAGCGGGAAAGAACGACGACATTTCCACCGCACAGGTATATGATCTGACCCGCTTCCTGACTACCGGAAAGCATGAGATCACCGTGATGGTGGACAACGGAAAGTCTGTTCCCGTCCAACTGCTGGGAAGCTCACACGCCTATACGGAATCCACCCAGACCAACTGGAACGGCATCATCGGACAGATATACCTAGAAGCCAGGAACCCGCTGCACATCGATGATATCCAGCTTCATCCAGATGCCAAACGGAAATCGGTCCTCGTGAAAGTAAAACTATCGTCGCCGGAACAGATTGCCAAAGGCAGCAAGATCACGCTAAGCGCGAAAGCATGGAACACCTCCGCCACCCATCAGGCGGAAGCGGTAGAATACCCGCTGGTGAAATCGCAAGGAGAGTATGCATTCGAATACCCGCTGGGAGAAAAAGCCCTGCTGTGGAGCGAGTTCCATCCTACCCTGTACCGGCTGGAAGTTGTGATCAATGGCGTCGATACCCAAGCAGTCAACTTCGGACTAAGAGACTTCACCACACAGGGAACCCAGTTTGCCATCAACGGACACACCACCTTCCTGAGAGGAAAACACGATGCCTGCGTATTCCCGCTGACGGCCCATACGGCGATGGACGTAGAGACCTGGCGCCACTATTTCCAGGTAGCCAAATCCTACGGCATCAATCATTACCGCTTTCATTCCTGGTGTCCGCCCAGAGCCTGCTTTGAAGCGGCAGACATCGAAGGCATTTATCTGCAACCGGAACTTCCTTTCTGGGGCACGCTGAAGAAAGACGACGAAGCGGCTAACAGCGCATACCTGATCTCCTTCCTGCGGAAAGAGGGCGTCAACATACAACACGAGTACGGCAACCACGCTTCGTTTGTCATGTTCGCCATCGGCAACGAGCTATTCGGCGACCTGGAAGTCATGCAAGACCTGATCGCCACGTTCCGGAAAGCGGACAGCCGCCACCTGTATGCCTACGGCTCCAACAACTTCCTCGGTTTCGGGGGACAAGTGCCGGGCGAAGATTTCCTCGTCACCTGCCGCATCGGTGGGGAAGCGCCCCGCAGCTACAGCACCCATACGCGGGGTTCGTTCTCTTTTGCCGACGCTCACGAAGGGGGATACATCAACAATACCTATCCCAACAGCGTCATGGACTTCTCCAAAGCCACGGCTAAGTGTACAGTTCCGGTCGTCAGCCACGAAACCGGACAGTTCCAGGTATATCCCAACTACCGGGAGATACAGAAATATACCGGCGTGCTCTATCCCTGGAACATGGAGACATTCAGAAAGCGACTCGAAAAGGCTGGCATGCTGGATCAGGCCGATGATTTCTTCAAAGCCTCGGGGCAATGGTCTGCCGAACTGTACCGGGCAGACATCGAGATGGACCTGAGAACACCGGGATTCGGAGGATTCCAGTTGCTCGACCTGCAAGATTATCCGGGGCAAGGTTCGGCCTACGTGGGCATGCTCGATGCATTCATGGACAGCAAAGGGCTCATCACGCCGGAGCGATGGAGAGAGTTCTGTAGCGAAACCGTGCCTTTGCTCATTACCGAGAAGTTCTGCTGGACTTCTGCGGAACAATTGACAGCCGATATAAAGGTAGCCAATTACTCGGAAAACTCCCTGAAGGGGAAAGAAGTTACCTGGGAGTTGAACGATCTGCAAGGCCGGACTTTGGACAAAGGGAATCTCACCATAGAATCCGGACTGACGGGACTGATCCCGATAGGAAAGATCAATCCGCAGATTTCTGCCATCACGAAAGCCCAACGGCTGAATCTGAATATACACATCGCAGGAACTCCCTACAAGAACTCGTACCCCCTCTGGATATATCCGGATAAGAACGAAGCAACGCCGTCTCGTGACATCACCGTGACCGATGTACTGAGTCAGGAGGTTATGAATAAATTGAAAAAAGGAGAGAAAGTCCTGTGGTTCCCCCAACGCAGCCAGTACGAGAAACTCACGGTGGGTGGACTGTTCCAGACGGATTACTGGAACTACCGGATGTTCAAGAACATCTGTGAGGGCGGTAAGCGACCAGTTTCGCCGGGTACGTTAGGCATTCTGACCGATGCTGACCATCCCCTGTTCAATGATTTCCCAACCGACAGCCATACCAACTGGCAATGGTTCTCCATCATCAAGCAGAGTTATCCGTTCATCCTGGACCGGATGCCCGCAGGGTATAAGCCGATCGTACAGGTGATAGATAATGTGGAACGGAATCATAAACTGGGACTGATCTTTGAGTTCGTGGTGGAAGGCGGAAAACTATTGATATGTATGTCCGATTTGGCTGCCGTGAAAGACAAGCCGGAAGTACGGCAACTGTACAAGAGCATGTTGCAATACATGGCTTCGGATGCATTCAAACCGGATACGAAACTGGATGCAGCTTCTCTGACAGATTTGCTCAGCACAGAAGTCAAGACCAATCAGATCGAAGTGTTGAAGAATATTTCTTATGAATAGCACTTTGGCAGAAATCGTGCGGATCATGAGCACTTGTTAAAAAGAAGAGGGTGTCACTTTCACAAAAGGACACCCTCACTTTATTTATACACTATTTATTTCACCCTGAACACCCACGTATTCTGCCAGCCGCCTCCCTGACGGGACAGCGTCATGTCAGTTTCCGTCAGTCTGGTAATCACGTAGTAATTCCCATTCGCACCGTCATCAGCATAAGCTGCGCCATGAATGATGTTTGCATTCAGAATGGTCAGACGCTTGTTCTCCACATCCAGGTTGAAGAAACCTTTGGTGGTGCCGCTGCCGCCTCCGGTGAGTGTTTTGGAAAAATTCTGCGCGCCGTTCAAGTCGAATACCATTTCGCCTACTTCCCA
Organism: Bacteroides sp.; assembly: GCA_031554665.1. Lineage (GTDB taxonomy): Bacteria > Bacteroidota > Bacteroidia > Bacteroidales > Bacteroidaceae > Bacteroides. The sequence continues at coordinate 25,561 of JAVBVA010000118.1, forward strand.
GCCCCAGCTCACTACGTCGGCATAAGATACCTGCCACCATTCGGGGACGACAGACCCTTGGCCGCCATTACCGTAACAAGCCGAAAGATTGTTGTTCCATACCCAGGTTTTACCGGCGGCGCCGTTGGTCAGCAGGTTCCACATCGGGTCCTTGAAGTAATCTTCATCGTTCTTGGTCACGGTTACTTTTTGGGAAGTCGATACGTAGCCGCCTTTGTCCAAAGCATAGAATTTAATATCATATTCGCCGGCAAAGCGGATATCTATCGTATCCTTTTGCTTGTTCGAGAAGCCTATTCCATAATCCCAGTAAGGGATGATGCCTTGGGTTTTGTTTTCCAGGTAGATGGTATTGTCTTTGTTGGGATTCTGGCTGATGGAAAACTTTAATTCGCTTTGCGGCATGACGCCTCCCAATCCCGGATTATCGGGACTGCACGCTGCCAGCAGCAGCAATGCTCCGCATAATGCAACGGTTAATTTATATATTTTCTTCATACGATTGTATTTTTAAAAGTGATTACCAACCGGGATTTTGTTTCAATACGCCTTGCGACAGAGTGATCTGTGTCTCGGGTATCTGGCAGAGTCCACGGGTTTTCTTTACGTTGTCGGCCTTGATAATAACCTTGTCGGGAGCGCCGCCGCTCAGTACAGGTACGCCATCCTCAGCAAGAGCCGAAGCGGCTACATCTATGCCCTGACGCAGCAAATCCCAGTAACGGATGCCTTCGAAGGCAAATTCAAAGCGGCGTTCGGCCAGAATGTTTGCTTTATTGACGGGCTTACTTTCCAGGCCGGCGCGGGTGCGTATCTGGTCGAAGTACGATTGCGCGTTCGGGCTTCCCAGTTCGGCAGCCATGAGCAATACGTCGGAGTAGCGTACGATGATGTAATCCTGCGATTGTGAGATCTGGAAATCGCCATCACCGCCCTTTGTAGCGCTCTTACCATCGGCATAACACATCGGAGTGTACTTTTTCACCGCATATCCCGTATATTCCCGTGTATCTTTGGCGCTTTCCGCGAAACCGTCTGCTGTGTTTATGCCTTCGCCTACGACGTCGATGATAGATGCCGTTTTGCGGGTATCGCCCGGTTCGAATGCATCGACCAGTTTGGTGTGAACGGTGCATGCTCCCCAACCTTGTCCGTAAGGCGACCAGTTGAAATTACGCGATCCCATCATCTTCAGCCATCCGTTGCCGTCGGTGTTACCGTTATAGTCGGATGTTTCGTTGAATTTCTGTGCCAGTATGGTTTCGACGTTTCCGCGTCCGGCGTAGGTCGATTCAAACACGTGTTGGCCCTCCACCGGGGTGGAACTGGCGGCTTCCCACAGGTTCTTGAACTCTGCTATCAGGTCGAACTCCCGGCTGCTGATGATATCTTCCAGTCCTTTCAGCACGTCGCTCTTGGTGACGTCACCGGGGACTGTTTCTTTGCCGTAGTATCCGGTGTAATACAGATATACGCGGGCCAGCAGGGCTTTGGCGGCATAGCAGGTGATGCGGCCGTCGTTCTTTGCGGCATTGGCTTTGGGATACGCATTGGCGGGAATGTTCGCGGCTGCGAAGGAGAGGTCTTCGATAATTGCCTTGTAAACATCGTCCGGATTGGCCTGCGGCACGTTTGCAATGGTAGGTTCCAGCAACAGCGGAATATTTTCCCACATGCGTACCATGTCGAAGTACATCAGCGCGCGCAGCATACGTGTTTCGCCTTCAATACGGTTGCGGGTAGCTTCGTCTCCATTCCAGTTGACCTGGTCCATTTTCAGCAATAAGGTATTGCAGCGGAAGATACCGGCGTAGTAATTCTTCCAGGTGTCTACAAACATATTGGCATCGGCCGGTGATTCGGCAATATCGAAACGGTCGATAGCCTGATAGCCGCGGCCGTCGCCATTACCGGTAGCGCCGAAGCAGTTGTCACTCATTACTTCCGAGGCCAGATAGAAGGGCATTCCACTCGAAGTTAGTTGCCAGCCATCGTAGCAGCCCACGAGCGCCATTTCGGCATCGTCGATGGTCTTGTAAAAGTTCTGGTCGAAAAGCTGTGTTTTCGATTCTACGACGAGGAAGTCAGAGCATGAGCTTAGCCCCAGACCGATAGCGCCCGTCAGTATTGCGAAATAGATTTTTATTGATTTCATAACGTAAACTGTTTACGGATTAAAATTTAAGATTCACACCAAACAGGAAGGTACGCGGACGCGGGTAATAACCCAGGTCGACTCCCGATACCCAATCGTCGGTTCCGTACCCGATTTCGGGGTCCATACCGTCATACTTGGTAAAGGTGAACGCGTTCTGCACAGAAGCGTACAGGCGGAACTGGCTGATGTATTTCCAATTAATGAGTTTGGCAAAATCGTATCCCAGTGTGATGTTGTTGATACGCAGGTAGTCGCCATCCTGCAGGTACAGGTCGGAGAATTGCCAGTTGATGTTGACATCCGTTACGCGCGGTATGCGGTTGGAAGTGCCTTCGCCCGTCCAGCGCTTCAGGATGGCGGTGGTGTAGTTGGACTGTTTGCCTGCCGGGCCTCCGTAGGACTGTACAATTTTGTTGCCCATCACTCCGTTGGCATTCAGGGAGAAGTCGAAGCCTTTATAGTCCACGCCGAAGTTGAACCCGAAGGTAAAATCGGGCAATCCGTTGCCGAGGTCCACCTTATCGTTCACGTCGATAATGCCGTCTTTTTTCACATCTACAAACTTCACGTCGCCCGGTTGTACGTCCTTTTGCAGGATTCCGTTTCCGGCCTTCTTCCAGGCGTCGATATCGGCCTGGTTCTGGAAGATGCCTGCTGTTTTGTATCCCCAGAAGTAACCGATGGCATGTCCGTTCTGTGCGCGGTAGAACTCTTCGGAGTTGGCATACAGCATGTTGGTTTGCCCGTGAATGATACCGTCGGCGTTGGGTATGCGGCCTACTTTGTTCTTATTGTAGGCACCGTTGAGTCCGACGTTGTAGTTCAGCTTGCCTACCCGGTCGTTCCAGGTCAGTCCGAGTTCTACTCCGGTGTTCTTCACATCTCCGCCATTGATATAGGGTGGATTGGCGCCGGCAGTGGCCAGGATAGGAGGTTGTACGAGCCAGTCTTTGTTGGTTCTGATGTAGAAATCGGCATTCACACCGAAACGGCTGTTCAGGAGACGGGCGTCGAAACCGATGTTGGTCTGCTCGGACGTTTCCCATTGCACAAATTCGTTGGAGAGCCGCACGGGGTAAGCCCCTTTGACGTTGCTTCCGGAGCCCAGACCGGTTCCGAAGATGTAGTTTGCTGCCGGATTACTGCCGCTTACATTGGTAGAGGTACTGATGGGCGAAGCGTATTGGTACGGATCGATGTATTGGTTACCCACCTGTCCCCAACTGACACGGAACTTCAGAAAGTCGAGCCAGTTTTTTGTTTTCTCCATAAATACTTCGTTGGTGATGACCCAACCTACTGATAACGAAGGGAAATAGCCCCATTGGTGGCCACTTGCAAAGTTGGTAGAACCATCGGCGCGAAGCGTAGCGTTCACCAGGTACTTCTCCTGGTAGTTGTAATTGATACGTCCAAAGTAGGACAGGGTGCGTGACTGGTTGTCCGGACCGCCTCCTACGCTTTTGGGATCGATCACTGTTTCCCCACTGTCATCCATCTTCGCCACTGCGGTGGTATTGGCGAGATAGGCATGTGAGAAGTCATTGAACTGGCTCAACAGGTTCCAGTTGCCCGCGCTTACGCCGACACCGTCGTACCGTTTGGCTTCCATACCGATCAGGGCAGTGAACGCGTGGTTGCCCAGCGTGTAATCGTAGCTGGCTGTGTTGGTCCAGGTGAACGTCTGTCCGCGGTTGGCGCGTTGGTTGATGGTAGTATGGTCTTCGTTGTAATCATACATAGAGAAACGGTACAGCGGTTTGAAATCCCGGTAATCGTTGGCAAAATAGTTGATACCGAATACGGTTCTCAGTTTCAGGTTCTTGATGGGTTCCAACTCGGCATACATATCTGCAATGAGGCGTTGGTTGGAGTTCTTGTTATTGGTGTTGGTCATCATCGAACCGTAAGGATTGCCATCAGCCTTGTTCCAGGGCGAATGGGTGGTGTCGTTGTACGGACTTCCGTACAGATTGTTGTCACTGTACACGGGCGCCAGCGGAGACACGGTGAACGCGCTGCGCAGTGAGTTGTTATATTGATTACCTACTTGAATACCTGAATTGTTGGTCCAACTGAAATTTAAATGTTGGCCTACTTTTAATTTACCTTGATAGAGTTTGTGTTCTGTGTTGATACGGAAGCCGTAGCGCTCGTAATTCGATACGGCTGCACCGCCTACGATTCCTTCCTGGGAGAGGTAGCTGAGCGAAAGGGCATAGACCGAAGTGTCGGAGCCTCCGTTGATGTTCAATGCATAGTTTTCGGTTTTGGCATCGTTCTTGAACATCTGGCTTATCCAGTTCGTATCTGCCAGCGGGCCCATGACATCGAAGTCGATCAGTGATGCGCCGGAGTTTACAGCCTGTTCGTTCATAATGACTTTATACTGTTCGGCGTTCAGCATGTTGGCTTTGCGGGCTACGTTTTGTACACCGTAGTAAGCGTCGAACGACACCTGTCCTTTGCCTTTTGTGCCTTGCCGGGTAGTGACCAGCACCACGCCGTTGGAAGCCTGTGCTCCATAGATGGCTGCGGAAGCGGCATCTTTCAGGATGTCGACGGATTCGATGTCCGAAGCATTGAGCGTGGAGATGTCTCCTTCAATACCGTCGATGATGTAAAGCGGTGCCGATTTGCGCGTGGTACCTACACCACGGATGGCTACTTTCATCTCTGCGCCCGGCTGTCCCGAGGTGGAGACGATGTTTACACCCGGTGTTTGTCCCTGCATGGCTTGCAGCGGACTGGTGGTGTTGAGTTTGCTCAGCGTTTCGCCTTTTACCTGTACGGTAGCGCCGGTGTTGAGTTTCTTTTTCTGTACACCGTAGCCTATCACGACTACCTCATCGAGTATTTTACTGTCTTCTACCAGCGTCACGTTAATGGTGGTTTGGTTTCCAACTTTGATTTCCTGTTCCAGGTAGCCCATGTATGAAAATACGAGTGTAGCTCCATTCGAAACGTTCAATGCATATTTTCCATCCAGATCGGTGATGACGCCTGCAGAGCCATCCTTCACATGTACGTTCACTCCGATCATCGGTTCGCCATCGGCGGCCGAAGTGACAGTACCCGTGACTTTTTTATCCTGTAAAGGATTGGCCCGTAATGCTATGGCAGGAAGCAGCAACAGCATGAGCAAGGCAATACTACATAAACGAGAGTTTATGCATTTTCGAAAAAATATTTTTCTCATTGTACATAATTTAATGATTAATACTTTTGTTAAAATTCGGTTCATGATGAACGGGGCAAAAGTACATGTTTATGACCGGAAAGGGTGGTTGCAATGTTTCCCATGAAGGGCTTTCGGCTTTGTCTGGACATGGAGTTTTGTTATGAAAGGAGAGTCGTATTGTTAAGTTGTTTCTAAATATGGTATATGGTTTGTTTTTAATTGGTGATGTTGTAAATACATCTTTTTATGGTAACCGCATTTTCCACCTGCCCGTCATTACTACATATTATACTATCTTTGGAAACATTAGAGCCCTCCTGTTTTTTGAATTTTCACCATCTTTGCAAATAAAACTATATAAAGTATGAAGCAAAGTATGAAAAACGTAGCCGGGCTACTGCTCATCGCCACGTTGGCAGGATGCAACGCCGCCCAGCAACAATCTTCTTCTCCCCAGGAGAAACTTACCGTGAACGATAAAAAGATCAACGAGCTCATCGCGCAGATGTCCCTCGAAGAAAAGGTAGAAATGCTCCACAGCAAGACCATCATGTCGTCCGAAGGCGTTCCCCGTCTGGGCATTCAGGATATTAAATATGCCGACGGCCCTTTTGCTGTCCGCGAAGAGTTAGGCGACGGATTCCGTCCGTTGAACTGGACTACTGATTCTGCTACTTACTACCCGACAGGCTCGGCACTGGCCGCCACCTGGTCGTCCGACCTGGCTTACCAGTACGGTAACGCCCTCGGCACCGAAGCCCGCCGTCGCGGAAAGGATATCATCCTCGGCCCGGCCATGAACATTCAACGCTTACCCATCGGCGGACGTACGTATGAGTATTTCAGCGAAGACCCTGCATTGAATGCCGTGTTGGCCGTGGGTTACACCAAAGGTATGCAGGATGCCGGGACAGCTGCCTGCCTCAAACACTATGCCCTCAACAATCAGGAAACCAACCGGGGCAGCATGGATGTGATCATTGCCGAACGGCCCATGCGCGAGATCTACCTCAAAGCTTTCGAAGCTGCCGTGAAGGAAGGGGGAGCCATGTGCGTGATGCCCGCATATAACAAGGTAAACGGATATTACGGTTCCGAAAACATTCACCTCAATAACGACATTCTTCGTGGCGAGTGGGGCTTCAAAGGCATGACCGTTTCCGACTGGGGTGGAACGCACAGCACTATGGGCGCAGCTCTCGGCGGACTGGATGTTCAGATGACGGGCGATAACTATTTCGGCCCGGTACTGATCGATTCTGTACGGGCGGGTAAGCTCAACGAATCCATTGTAGACGATAAGGTACGCGAGATACTCCGTCTCCGCTTTGCCATCGAAGCCATTCCGGATGACAAGGCCAATACGGTTAAAATATCCCAGAAAGAACAACAGCAGGTGGCTTACAACGTGGCTACCAAGTCCATCGTACTCCTGAAAAACGAAAAGGCTGCTCTGCCTATCAACACCGCGAAGACAAAGAAGATAGCCGTCATCGGACTCAATGCCACAGCCACCACTGCCTCGGGTGGTATGGGAGCAGGCGCCAAGACTCCTTACGAGATCACTCCGCTGCAAGGACTCAAGAACCGCATCGGACAGGGCGTGGAAATACAGTACGCCCCTGCTTACAAGCACTACATGGGTATGTTTGCAGGCAACAAAGCCAATACTCCCGTCATAGCACAAACCCTTGATGAAGCACCCGATGCTACTTTGCTGGCCGAAGCCATCGCAGCTGCCCGTAATGCGGATCTGGTTCTCTTCTTCGCCGGAACCAATAAGTTCATCGAAAGCGAAGGTATCGACCGCGAGAATATCACGCTGCCTGTCAGTCAGGACGTGATTATCGCCAAGATAGCCGAAGTGAATCCGAATATCGTTACCGTAGTGGTATCCGGCGGTCCGTGCGACTTGCGGGTGGTCGAGAAGAAATCGAACGCCATCGTTCAGGCATGGTGGAACGGTCTGGAAGGTGGAAATGCGCTGGCTGATGTGCTTTTGGGTAATATCTCCCCGTCGGGAAAACTTCCTTTCACCTTCCCGCTGAAACTGGAAGACTCGCCGGCTTTCGCTTTGGGTAATTTCTCGAAAGAGGTAGTAAGTGACGGGGATGTATTTGCCACCCAGTTCCGTCACGATATCGTAGGAGATACGGAGTACGACCCTGCCGACCGTTCGCCCAAGGTGCGCTATTCCGAAGGTTCGCTGGTGGGATACCGTTGGTTCGATACGAAAAACATTCCGGTGTTGTATCCTTTCGGTCATGGACTGTCTTATACCAAATTTGAGTATGCTAATATCAAGAGCGATAAGACTAAATATGCAGCCAATGATATCATTAAGATCAGTTTCGATGTAGCCAATAAGGGGTCTATGGAAGCCGATGAGGTGGTGCAACTCTATGTTAGCCGCCCCGATGCGAAAGTGGAATGGCCGCAAAAGGAATTGAAAGCGTTCCGCCGCGTGAGTATTGGTGCAGGCCAAACGCAAGCCATCACGCTGGAAGTTCCTGTGGCCGAACTGCGTTACTGGGACGAAGCGGCTAATGGCTGGGAACTGGAAAACGGAAGTATCGAAGTGCTCGTAGGGACTTCTTCGGCAGAGTTGCCGCTGAGGACCACTGTTAGCATCTGAACAAAGAGAGAGTAGTTTTTAGAACCTGAGGGTGTGTCAAAGAGCGATAGGGCTTTGGGCACACCCTCTATCAATTCAGGGTATCTGCTTATTTTCCAATCCGCGAAACTGCATATAGCGGATAGACTCTTATATTCTGGAATATTCCGAAGTTCTCCATAGAACAACGGATGCCGTATGAATATTCCTTTTCGGACAGAAATTGAAACATACTTTGCATAGAACCTTTTGTACCTGATTTTACTTCGACCGGAACAATATCAGTGTTGCATTGCACCACATAATCGACTTCGGCATTGCTACCCGCTTTTTCGCGCTGCCAATAATGTAACAGTATAGGACTGTTGCTTGGCGCGGATTTCAACAATTCCAAGCCGACAAACAATTCGGCTAAAGCGCCTTTATTTACCTGTTCCAGCGTTTCGGAAGTAAGCAATTGTCCCAAATCCAACTTCAAAAAACGTTGGTAAATTCCCGTATCGAATATCAGGTATTTGCGATGTTTCGTATTCATCTCGGCTGCTAACGGAAGTCCGTTTGCCGACGTATGTGTTACAGGGTAAACGATCCCTGCAAGTTCCAATAAGCCGACACTTTCTTTGATTTGCCCATGGTTGGAATCCTGCGACGCCTGAGAGTATGTAAATTTACCGCCTGTCTGATGAATCACGGATGCAAAGACTTCCCGTAAACGAGACGAAGGTACCCGCGCCTTATATTTGGAAAAGTCGTCATAGAGTGAAAACGTCAGGTCATCCAACACTTTTTGACATTCGAGCAACGTTCCCCCTTGTGCATACGTTGCGACCACTTCGGGCATTCCACCAATAAGTATAAAACGGATAAGTTCTTGTTTACACTTGTTATGTACCGCAACCGAAAGCGGTTTTTCGGGCGAAGCCTTTTGTATGGCATCCGCAAGCAGATTCATTCCCATGGCCCGTAAATATTCGTCGAATGAAAACGGGTACAGGAATAGCGAACGGATTCTGCCCACCCCGAAAGAAGGCAATTCTTCCAATGCAAATTCCAACAATGAGCCTGCGGCAATAACATGTTGCTCGGGATAGTCTTCATAAAAGAAACGCAAGGAAGATATGGCCGGAATGCAGGACTGAATTTCATCCAGAAACAATAAAGTCTTCCCTGGGACAATAGGCATATCGTATATAAGCGATAATTCATCACATATCTGTTTCGGATCGGAACTTCTTTCAAATACAGCCTTAGCGCTTTCACTACCCTTTGACTCAAAATTGATTTCCAAAAAAGAATCAAACTGTTTCCCCAGTTCTTTTACTGTCGAGGATTTTCCAACCTGACGCGCCCCGCGCAGCAACAAAGGCTTATGTTTGGCGGCCTTTTTCCACTCTATCAATTCCTGGTCGATAGCACGACTTAAATACTTTGTACTCATAGATCATCTGAATTACGATTCCTGTCTTGTAACGCAAAGATAACTTGTTTCTCAAAATAACGAGGCTATATTTCGATTTATTTTCATTTTTAATACCCAATGTGATGCCGGTAATTGCATTTTATAGGGTCAATAAACCTGCCGTTTGAGAAGTATCCCCCCCATAGAGGTGCTCACGAAAGAGAATCCGGAGGATTATATTACACATCAGCCTCTCTTTAGTAACATTTTATCCATCCTGTCTGCGTTTTTTGTATCATCTTTGTAAATAAAACATTCCATACATGAAAAGCAAACTTCTGACCCTCTTGCTTCTGGGCGTGACGTATGCCAGCGCCCAGGTAGTTCCCGACTGGGAGAACCCGGCTGTGATAGGCATCAACAAAGAAAAGTACCACGCCACCCTGACGTTGCCTTCCCACAAGGCAGAGTGCAACGAAATCATTTCGCTCAACGGCAAGTGGCGGTTCAAATGGTCGCCCAACCCGGAAAGCCGTCCCCTCGATTTTTATAAAACCGATTACAATACCGACGGATGGGACCTGATCGTAGTGCCGGGCTCCTGGCAGCTACAAGGTTATGGCAAACCCATCTACTCCAACGTAAATTATCTTTTCCAGAAAGACGAGCCCCGGGTTACCAGCGAGCCCCCGGTCCACTATTACAGTTATGCGAACAGAAATCCCATCGGCTCCTACGTGACAACATTCGAGGTGAAGCCCGAAATGAAAGGCAAACGCCTGTATCTTCACTTCGAAGGCGTAAAATCGGCCATGTACATTTGGGTAAACGGGAAAAAGGTAGGTTACAGCCAGAACTCCATGTCGCCCGCCGAATTCGACGTGACCGGGTTTGTTCAGACAGGAACCAACCGTTTGGCGGTAGAAGTGTACCGGTGGTCGGACGGAAGCTACCTCGAAGATCAGGATATGTGGCGGCTCAGCGGCATCTTCCGCCCCGTGGAACTATGGGTACGCCATCAGACAAACATCAGGGATTATATGTTCACTTCCGACTTGTCGGACGACATGCATTCGGCCACCTTCCAAACCAAAGTGTGGGTCAGGAATCAAACCGATCGGAAGGCGAAAGACCTGACATTGGAAGTGATCCTTACCGGGCAAGATAGCCAGGGAAAACCAGTCAATAAAAAGATGACCGCTCCGGTAAGTGCCCTGCAAGCCTCCGCGGAACAGTGTGTGGATCTGCCCGGGAATATCGAAGAGCCCCGGCTATGGTCTGCCGAGAAACCTTATTTATATAAGGTAACGATCAAACTTCTCCGGAAAAACGAGCTGTTGGAATCATTCGATTACCACTGGGGCATACGGAAAATTGAAATCACAGGCGATATCTTTAAAGTCAACGGGAAAGCCATCAAACTGAAAGGCGTCAACCGGCACGACTACCATCCCCGCACCGGATTCTATGTAGATCCGCAAACGATGGAAAAAGACATCCGGTTGATGAAACAGGCCAATATCAACATGATACGTACCTCTCACTACCCGCATCTGCCTTTGCTGTATGAACTGTGCGACAAGTATGGAATGTATGTCATGGACGAAGCCAATCACGAAAGTCATGCCTACGGCTTGGGAAGCAAAGAGTTGGGAGATAACCCGCGGTGGACACTGGCTCACGTAGACAGAGCCGTGGCGATGGTAGAAAGAGATAAAAACCATCCGAGCATCATCTTCTGGTCGCTGGGCAACGAAGGCGGAAGCGGTCGCAACCTGCGCGCTATGGCGGACACGGTTCGGACATTAGATCCCCGACGCCCGGTATACGACGACACAGACCGCTCCGTATCCGATGTGTACGACGAAGCCTATCTGCATCCCGACGCCCTGAAAGCGCTTGGCGAGAAGATAACCGACCGACCCGTATTTATGAGGGAATATGCCTATGCCATGGGCAATTCCATCGGCAATCTCCGGGAATACTGGGATGTCATCGAAGCCGACGAAAGCATCATCGGTGCAGCCATTTGGTGCTGGGTGGATCAAGGAATCCCCAAGAAATTGGATGGTTCGCCCCTGAGTTATCCTGACGACCCTTCGTCGCTACAACTGATGCCCGGTGAATTCTGGGCTTACGGTGGTGATTTCGACGACCACCCCAACGATGGCCCTACCGGTATTAACGGACTGATATCTCCCGATCGGGTCCCCAATCCGCATTACTATGAAGTGCAGAAGGTGTATCAGTATATAAAGTTCGAAAAGGATGGAGAGTCACGGATCAAGCTGACCAACAGCTATGATTTCACCGGATTGGATGAATTCGATTACACGTACGAGTGGGTATGCAACGGCTGGAAAGCGGGCAGTGGCACGCTCAGACTCCTGGAAGGTGATGTGCTGGAAGTGCCGTCAAGACCTAATTGTGACGGAGAACTTTACTTACGTGTGTGCGCTGTTCTGAAAGAATCTACGATGTGGGCAGAGAAAGGTTTCGCAGTTGCCAAAGAACAATTTGCGTATAGTAATTTTGATTACCCCCGCTTGAAGAGCGAAGGGAAAACGCCCACCTGTAAAGAATCGCCCGAGGCCATTGAGATAACCGCCGGAAACACCTCGTTCCGCATCGAAAAGACCACAGGCGCATTAGCAAGCTGGAAAGTCGGTGGAAACGAATTGTTGCGCGGTGTCCTGGAGCCTTACTTCTGGAAACCACCCAATGACAACCAGGTGCGCAACGGCTACGTCGAACGCCTCGGCCTGTGGAAGAATGCCGCACAGGAACGCACCGTGAACTCCTGCCGGACAAATATAAAGGATGGAATGGTCATCATAGATATCCACCTGTCCCTGCCTACCATCGGTGCTACTTATCAGCTTCGCTACACCGTGAACGGCACAGGCCGCATACAAGTGGAAGCTTCTTACCAGCCCGAAAAGACAGATATCCCGTTAATGCCCAAATTCGGCATGCGGATGCGTCTGCCCTCGGAGATGGATCAGATAGAATGGTACGGCCGTGGCGAGTTCGAGAATTATCCTGACCGTAAAGACGCCGCCATGCTGGGGCTTTACCGTCTACCGCTGGATGAATTTATCACAAACTATATCGTACCGCAGGATAATGCCAACCGGTGCGATGTACGCTGGTTCTCGCTGACCGCTAACGGAAAGCCGGGGGTAAAAGTAACTGGCCTTCAACCGTTGTGTTTCCGTGCCTGGCCGTATGGCGAAGAAGATCTGGAAGGTAAAAATCATCCGCACGAGCTTCCCCACCGCGACTTCATCAATCTGAATATAGATATGAATATACATGGCGTAGGTGGAAATGATGGATGGGGTGCCCGTACCATGGATCCATATACCATTGATGGCAATCGGCTTTATACGTATGGGTTTGTGATGGAGTCCATGAACTGATCGAAGTAACCTACTGATATTGAAAAGAGAATGTGTCAAAGAACGATAGGTTTTTGACACATTCTCTTTATATAAAGTATGCCCGATGAACAAAGGGATCATCAGTAAAACCATGTGTTCGAATAATTCTATATTACCCTCTATACATAGTAATCTTTTTCAGACCTCCACCATCTTCAACCTCTCGCCGACTCTTTGTTTATTGGGCTTCCGGGGTGAAGGGAGGGGGTTCATCCCGGTTTCACCCCATTCACCCTGTCTCGTCCTGATTTTGGTTGACTATTGACAACCTGCTTAGTAAAAGACGATTGAAACTGACAATCGTTTAAGTGTAAACCGCCTTTCTACAAGCCTGTAAGCTGTAGTTTGATGTCTTTCAGGCAGGACTTATTGAATTTGCAAGCCAGGGTCGACGCATTACTTCCAGTCTCCTTCTAATAATTCAACAAGGAAAGCTTCGTCCCATCCAGCAGCTTTCCTTTTTCCTTTCAGGCTCCCCTTTTTTGGACTCTTCTTGATAGCCATCAATGCGATCTTGTTTATTA
>JAVBVA010000073.1:0-44036 GCA_031554665.1 Bacteroides sp.
GACTCGGTAAGCAAAGATTTAAGTTTGCTATTCTCATCGGGAAATTGTAATACAGAAGAATACATAAGCTTTTTTTTGAAGGCAAAGGTAAGAACTACAACAGGGAAGGAAAAGATGCACTAGGCCGAATGCTTACGTACACCCGGGTGTATAGCCCTTGTAGACCCGGGTGTACAACCCTTCTACACCCGGGTGTATAGCGTCTCTACACCTGGGTGTACAGAGGTTTATCTTCTCTTGTAATTCATCGTTTCCTCCCTTGTAATCAGATTGTTACTGCCTGCATACTGCACGATTTCCCCGGGGAACTTGTGCATAAGCTTGCGCGTAGGCTCGCCGGATAACTGGGTGCGTGAGAGGTGCGTGAGAGAAAAATACTCCTCTCACGCACCTCTAATGCCGATGAATAAAGGGTTTGAGCGTAGGTGCGTGACTGCGTAAGAGAAATTTTAAACTTCTTGAGAGAATAGTTGCGTATTCGCATACTCAAAGACACCCTATTCACTGTTACGGAACCCGAATATGCTATAGGCAATAAAAATAAATGCTTTCTTCTTTTTACTTTCGTTCTAATTCTTTATTTTTGCGTCCTATTATTAACAATAGTTAGTTGCGTTATGAAGAATTTAGAGAGATTATTTGCTGAAAAGTTGTTGAAGATTAAAGCGATTAAGCTTCAACCGGCTAATCCGTTTACTTGGGCTTCCGGATGGAAATCACCGTTTTATTGTGACAATCGTAAGACTCTTTCCTATCCATCTCTCCGTAATTTTGTGAAGATTGAGTTTACACGCCTCATATTGGAACGATTCGGACAAGTAGATGCCATTGCCGGAGTTGCTACCGGTGCCATTCCACAAGGAGCATTAGTGGCCGACGCATTAAATCTTCCTTTCGTATATGTTCGCGCTACCCCCAAAGATCACGGATTGGAAAACCTGATTGAAGGTGAACTGCGTCCGGGTATGAAGGTGGTCGTAGTCGAAGACCTTATCTCAACGGGCGGAAGCAGCTTGAAAGCCGTAGAGGCTATTCGTCGCGACGGTTGCGAAGTCATCGGTATGGTGGCTGCCTATACATACGGATTCCCGGTTGCCGAACAAGCCTTCAAAGAAGCCAAAGTTCCTTTGGTGACATTGACCAATTACGAAGCTGTACTTGAAACAGCTCTCCGTACCGGATACATTGAAGAAGATGATATTGCTACGCTGAACGAATGGCGTAAGGATCCCGCACACTGGGAAGCTAAATAAGCTATCAGATAATCAAACCGAAATGGCAAAATTCGAAAGTGCTGTCAAGTTAGTCCCGTATGCACAGGAACGTGTATATGGGAAGCTGTCCGATTTGAGCAATCTGGAGTCCGTGAAAGATCGTCTGCCTACCGACAAAGTACAGGATTTAAGCTTCGACTCCGAAACGTTGAGCTTTCAGGTATCCGGCATTGGGCAGTTGACGTTGAAGATTGTAGATCGCGAACCCATCAAGTGTGTCAAGTTCTCCACAATAAACTCACCCATCCCCTTCAGCCTTTGGATACAGATTGTTCCTCAGGCCGAAGAAGAGTGTAAAATGAAACTCACAGTCGATATCGACGTGAATCCCTTCATGAAAGCCATGATACAAAAACCTCTGCAAGACGGATTAGAAAAGATGGCAGAGGTATTGGCCTCGATACAATATTAATTAAGAAAGAAATATGGCTCAGAAACTTTGGGAGAAATCAGTCCGGGTTAATGACGAAATCGAACGGTTCACAGTCGGGCGCGACCGGGAAATGGATCTTTACTTAGCCAAGCACGATGTGATGGGCTCCATGGCGCACATCACCATGCTCGAAACCATCGGGCTACTCGAGAAAGAAGAACTGGCCGTATTGCTGGCCGAGTTGCGCAACATCTATGCCGAAGCCGAAAGAGGCGACTTCGTGATCGAAGAAGGCGTGGAAGATGTGCACTCGCAGGTAGAACTGATGCTCACCCGTCGCTTGGGCGATGTGGGAAAGAAGATACACAGCGGACGTTCGCGCAATGACCAGGTGCTGCTCGACTTGAAGCTCTTCACCCGTACCCAACTCAAAGAGATAGCCGAAGCTGTGAACGATCTGTTCGGTGTACTGCTTGCCCAGAGCGAGCGCTACAAACAAGTGCTCATGCCAGGCTATACACACCTGCAGATAGCCATGCCGTCGTCGTTCGGCTTGTGGTTCGGTGCGTATGCCGAAAGCCTGTCCGACGATATGCTTTTCCTACAAGCTGCTTTTCGGATGTGCAACCGCAATCCTTTAGGCTCGGCAGCCGGCTACGGCTCCTCGTTCCCTTTGAACCGTACACTCACTACCCGTCTTCTGGGTTTCGATTCCATGAATTACAATGTAGTGTATGCACAGATGGGACGTGGTAAGATGGAACGCAATGTGGCCTTTGCTTTGGCTACTATTGCCGGGACGATTTCCAAACTGGCCTTCGATGCCTGCATGTTCAACAGCCAGAACTTCGGCTTCGTGAAACTGCCCGACGAGTGTACCACCGGGTCCAGCATCATGCCGCACAAGAAGAATCCGGATGTGTTCGAACTCACCCGGGCGAAGTGTAACAAGCTACAGTCCCTTCCGCAACAAATAATGATGATGGCCAACAATCTGCCGTCAGGCTATTTCCGTGATCTGCAGATCATTAAAGAAGTTTTTCTCCCCGCCTTTGCGGAACTGAAAGACTGCCTGCAGATGACTACCTACATCATGGACAAGATCAAGGTGAATGATCGCATCCTGGACGATGATAAGTACCTGCTTATCTTCAGTGTGGAAGAAGTGAACCGCTTGGCGCGCGAAGGTATGCCTTTCCGTGATGCATACAAGAAAGTGGGCCTCGATATTGAAGCCGGTAACTTTACTCACAACAAGCAAGTACACCATACTCACGAAGGAAGTATCGGCAATTTGTGCAACGATCAGATAGCTGCCATGATGCAGCATATTGTCGACGGATTCAGCTTCCGCGAGATGGAAGAAGCCGAAAAAGCACTGCTGGGCAGAGAATAATCAAAGCTATTTTACAACTTTCCATCCAAAAAGTTTGGTGGAAAGTTGTAAACCCCTTATATTTGCACCCGTTAAAAAAATGCGAAAGTAGCTCAGTTGGTAGAGCATAACCTTGCCAAGGTTAGGGTCGCGGGTTCGAATCCCGTCTTTCGCTCTCTTTGAAAGAAGGATGCTCGAATGGTGGAATGGTAGACACGAAGGACTTAAAATCCTTTGGCCATAGCGGCTGTGCGGGTTCAAGTCCCGCTTCGAGTACAAAGAAAAAAACGCTGATAGTCTGACAAAAGATTGTTGGCGTTTTTTTATTTATTCACTTGCAAAAGTTGAATTAATACATCATTCGTATGGGAAACACATGTAAGAATTGCGGTACGGAGTTTTTCGGGAACTATTGTCCTCAATGTGGGCAGAATGCCAAGATAGGGCGATTGAAATTTCTGGAGTTTATGCAGGATGCCTTAGCCGGGTTCTTTGCTGTGAACCGTAGTTTCTTTTCGACGGCGATAAAATTGTTTACCGTTCCCGGTGATATGATCCGTAATTATATAGAGGGGAAGCGTGTGAGTCTGGTCAAGCCGCTTACTTTAGTCATTGTACTGGCCGGGTTGTACCACATCCTTGTATGGGCTTTTCACATACCAACGGACAATATGGTCAGTAACGAACCTATGACTTTCAATTGGGATACATTCCGTTTAGGGCTATGGATTCGCACTCATTATGAACTGCAATTACTATGCGACATTCCCTTCTGGGCGCTTTTTACCCGGCTACTGTTCTGGAAATCGGGGAAGAACTATACGGAACATCTCGTGCTCAACTCGTATATAACCTCCCAGCGGGTCATTATCATGCTTCTTACCATACCACTAAAAATGTACTTCCGTGCCGATGATGATGTTATTCACTTGTTGGTGCTTGCTGACTATGTATTGTCTTTTGGCATGATGACCTGGACATATAGTTCGTTCTTTAAGGATCAGAAACTTTATTGGGTGTTACTCAAAGAGGTGGGTGTAATATTACTCTTTGGACTATATATGATTGGCTTTTTCTTTTTTATGTAAAGATCTGATCTCTGGCCCCGGATGATTTTTTTAAAGAAAACGGAGAATCTCATGCAGTCTTTTTATAAAACATGATCTTTATTATGTATAAAGACAAGTGATGGAGTTGAACGAATGGGTAGAACGATGCAAAGTGGGCGACAAAGAGGCCCAGGCATGGCTCTATAAAACATATTCACAGAAAATGTTGCGGATATGCCGCGGTTGGGTGTCGGACAGGCAGGTTGCTCTGGATCTGATGCACGACGGCTTTGTGCTTATATTCGCTTCCATCGGTTCGTTGAGGCAAGCTGCAAAACTGGAGAGCTGGATGGGCCGCATCATGACCAATCTTTCGCTGAGATATCTCAATCAGCAACCTGCTTCTTCTATGTTGCCTCTTTCCGAATTGCCCGAAGATGAAGAACCGGCGGATGTAGAGGCCGTACCGGAAGTGCTTCCGCTTGATGTACTATTGGCTATGATAGAGCAACTCCCCGATGGATACCGTCGTATCTTCAAACTTTCTGTGCTCGACGGGCTCTCGCACAAAGAGATAGCCGAACTCCTGCATATCGCTCCTCATTCATCATCGTCGCAGTTCTTCCGTGCAAAGGAATACCTCAAACGAATGATTATCGAACACCGTGCACAATTATTATTAATTCTTTTGCTCTTTTTGCCTTTGGGATACCTGCTGTGGTACAAAGATTTGCCGGTTACATTGCCGGTTCCAGCATCGGAACCGGTACCGGATATGCCTGCACTTGTCGATCTTCCGAAGGATACTATACCGGCATCTCCGCAGGCCGAATGTCGCAGGATTTGTACTGTGGTTGTAGCGGTTACACCGCTTGCGGTGGATACAGGCACAGTATCTTCGGATGAGATACCGGCGGTGGTCGATTCTTCCGGAAGCAAACCGGCCATACGTTTGTCGAAAGAATCCAGTTTGGCGAAAGAACATACGACCCATAAGCAGGAAAAGATGACTGTCAAGTTGCCACAAAAATCAAACTGGTTACTGGCTCTACGGTATAGTAATGGACAGACATCACAGGGCACTGCACCGGTGTGCATGACAGTTCCGCCCAACGATGCCTCTTCTGGGGCTGATAAAAAGAAAATCGACAATTGGGACGATTACTACCACTATTTGCGACAGAGTGATATTGATTGGGATATGAACTCCATTGAGGAAGATTTGCTGCAAGTGATTGCCCGCCGCAATAAAGGCAAGAAGCTCGAAGAACGTGTACACCATGAACTTCCATTGACCATAGGACTCATGTTGCAGAAAACTGTTGACCGCCATTGGAGTGTGGAAAGCGGACTTCAGTACACCCGGCTGGTGTCGGACTTCACGAGAGGGGAAGGGGCGTATATTTATGAGCAGCAACGGCTACACTACATCGGGATTCCGCTTCGGGGAGTTTACCGGCTGGGACAGTATAAACGGTTCTCGTTCTACAGCTCGGCAGGGGTCACGATGGAGATTCCCGTATCGCCTACAAAAGATACCGAATACATCATCGACGGTATATCGAAGTACAACAGGCGTCGTGCACTGAAGCTTCCGTTGCAATGGTCGGTCGATGGTGGGGTGGGTGTACAGTACCAACTCCTTCCGTCGGTAGGCATTTTTGCCGAACCTCGTTTGAATTATTATTTCAATGATGGCAGTGAAGTGAAGACGTTAAGGAAAGAGCATCCGTTCGGAGTCACGCTTCCGGTAGGTATTCGTTGGACATATTGATAGAAAGTGTGTGCGTGTGGTTCATGCCGGACACTCCATGTTTGGTATGGTTACCGTGAAAGTACTTCCTACGCCGTAGACACTTTCTACCTTGATCTCGCCTCCGATTTTCGATGCAAAATCACGGCATAGTATCAGCCCCAGTCCGGTTCCTTGTTCGTTGGAAGTACCGTTGGTCGATTTGATCGTTTCAATCCGGAAGAGGTTTTTCACATCTTCTTCTTTCATTCCTACGCCGCTGTCTTTCACTATGATCCGGTATCCTTGACCGGTGGGTTGGGTGGAGACTTCTATTTTCCCTCCATGATAGGTGTATTTGATGGCGTTACTGATCAGGTTGCGCAGGATGGTGTTCAGAAGCGTACTGTCTGAGATAATGGGGTGCTCCTGAATGTCATCGGTATAGTAAAGATCGATGCCTTTTGTCTGGGCAGGAACTTTAGCCAATTGAATATTGCCAAGAATGATGCTACGCAGATCGAAGGGGGATGGAGTGGGGGTGATCCGTCCGATTTGCAACCTCGACCACTCGAGTAGGTTGGTTAGCAGGGCATACCCGTTGACAGCGGCGTCGCGTATAACTAAGGAGAGTTCCCGGGATGTGTCCTGATTGCCCGACTCGATTTCTTGTAACAAGACCTCGCTCATGCCTACCAATACATTGAAGGGGCTTTTCAGGTCGTGGGCGATGATCGAGAAGAGCTTGTCTTTGGTATGATTGGATTCTTCCAGCAGATCGGACAGTACTTTCCGCTCGCGTAGTGCAATGATCATTTTGTTGATAGAGGTCGAGAAATCTCCCGAGAAAGATACCTGTTGATTGTAATCACCATCGGCAATCTGTTGGATTTGCCAGGTAAGGTAACGCAATTCAGCCTGCAGTTGTTTATAAGGGGTAGCAAACGAATTTCCTGCCGGTGGAGTACTATCGAGCTTGCCTTTTGCCAGAGACATGATAAAGGGATAACAGTCATTGTATTGCTTCTGTAATGTAGCGATCTTTTCGGCAAGTTGGTCAATATCAGGATTCCCGGATGATTCTATGCGAACACCCTCATTGTGGCTGACTGCACTACCGGAGGTAATGCAATCAATGATATTCACAAGTTGTGATAAGGTCGTTTGTTCTTTCTCAGGCATTTTCAAAGATGTTTACTTAGGAAAGATGGTGAAGCGGCAAGTCCGTTCTCCTGTAGTCCAGCAGTCAATCTCTTTGGCTTCGAACTCCTTGTTTGTGTACTGCCCGAATATGCCTTCGAGGAAACCCTCGTCATAGTCGCACACAGTGTTTCCCTTAACCGGAAGACCCGAACAGTCCAGGTCTTCGGATACGGTGACAACAAAATGCAGGTTGCTGGTATCAGACTTCTCTACTTTTAGTATTCCGATGGAAAGATCGATCAATACATCGTGAAGTTGTGCAATAAACTGATTAAGGGGAAGTGTGCTGTCCAACATATTTATGCAGAACTCGCGTCCGGCCAATCGTCCGGCTTGTACCAATAATTTCTTGGTGGCTTCCGGCCCGTGCTCTTTCTCCATGACTGCTCTTAAGGTGTATTGCATCAACCTGTAAACGGCCACGTTAGTGGTATTCCCTAAGTTTGGGCGCCCCTCTTCAATATTCCCGAGTTGGCTCCATGTAAAATCGTAAGTCTTCATAATCGAGGTAATTATTTACTAAAAATGGTATTTGCTCTGTTTGGATATAGGTGTCAGTTTTTACTGCATGATTCATTGCCGTATAAACTTACAAACTGCAATTTACGATAATTTATTTAATAAGCAAGAGTGCTAACTGTTTTTTATGCATGTAACTTGCGTAAAGGGAAAGAACGCGATTTGTGTTGATAAAAACACATTGTTCTTGTGCAGTCATTCGGTAGTGGCTTAATCAGATAGTTAGAACAAAACTTTATACTGATTATGCAAGAACGACATATAGACCGTGAGCGCTATTTCGAAGAACAAGCACGGACAACAGAGATGTATTACCTGCCTTACATTTGCAAACAGATGGGCATCCTTCCTTCCAGGGTGCTGGAAGTGGGATGTGGAGAAGGTGGAAACCTGTTACCCTTTGCCCGGTTGGGGTGCGATGTAGTTGGAGTAGACCTGTCACCGACCCGCATTGCGCAGGCGCAGGAGTTCTTTGAGAAACGGAGGCAGACCGCCCAATTTATCGCCTCAGATATATTTGCGCTGGAAAAATTCCATCATCGCTTTCCCCTGATCATCGTACATGATGTGATTGAGCATATAGTCGATAAAGATCATTTCCTGAACAACCTGAAACATTTTCTGGCACCGGGCGGGATTATTTTCCTCGCTTTCCCCGCCTGGCAGATGCCATTCGGCGGACATCAACAAATTGCCCGGGGGAAGGTGGTGTCGCACCTCCCGTTTATTCATTTATTGCCTTCATCACTTTACCGGTGGGTGTTGTGTGCCTCGGGGGAGCAGGAAGATACGATTCGGGAGCTGTTGGAGATAAAAGAAACGCAATGTACCATCGAACAATTCCTTGATACAGTTGCCTGCTCAAACTATCGGGTGATAGACCAGCAATTGTACTTCATTGACCCCCATTATGAGACAAAGTTTGGGTTGAAACCTCGAAAACTTAACCGTTTAGTTTCACGTATTCCACATTTGCGGAATTATTTCTGTACCAGTTGCTTTTATCTATTGAAGCCCTGTTGTAGTTTAAGTACATCCAGATATAACCTAAATTAACGAAGAACTGATTGTTTGGGCTTATTCTGTCCTTTTATGTATTAATTTTCAACAATACTCTCATAATCGGGTTTGTATGCATTGTTGGTTCGTTTTTTTATATAGATTTGTAGATTCGTGTATTTGATTAAGAACATAAAATAAAGATATTATGAGCAAAAGATTTATTATGTCGACTACAAACAGTATCGAAGGCTGCCCAATAAAAAAGTACATCGATGTCATTTCCACTAACATTGTGATAGGAACCAATGTGTTCTCTGATTTTGCAGCCTCGTTCACCGATTTCTTTGGCGGACGCTCGGGTACTTACAAAAGGAAAATGGAAATAATTTATGGGGAAGCCTGCAAAGAGCTGAAACAGAAAGCGCTGTCGCTGGGTGCCAATGCTATTGTCGGATTTAGGGTTGACTTCGACGAGGTATCAGGGAAAGACAAGTCCATGTTTATGGTGTCGGTCACCGGTACGGCGTGTGTTATTGAGAGCAGGGATGATTTATTCGATGAAGAAGTTAATGGTGGACTTATTTCCCAGGCTGACCTGGAGAAGGAGATGGATCGTCGATATGTTATTACCCAGATTAACAATGGGCTGTACATCCGTGAGGAATGGATGGAGTTCTTGTTAGAAAACCCGCAGGTGGAAGTAATCGATGCTCTTATCAACAAATATATTGACTACGGTAAGAATAGCGAAGAAAACAAGAGCGAGACCGAAGTGATAGAACGACTGCTCTCAGTTTACCCCAAAGAGATACTTGTGCCCAAAGTATACTCTCAATATCCTTCTGTTGGCTATCCGGTAGCACGATTGATTGCAAGTTGTGCCCTTTTTGATGCGAAAAGCATCTTGGAGTTATGTGATAAGAACAGTTATTTGGCCATTGATATTTTGTCTTCAGGTTCTGATTTCTATGGTGAGAAGGAACTTGCCTTGATGAAGCAGATTCTTGATAAACTGCTCCATCTGCCCGACACCGGGAAAATTGAAGTTGTCAAAGGCGGTTTGCTGGGCAAAGAACAGCAGAAGTTTATCTGTCAGAGTGGGCATAGAAGTGATCCTCAAAGTGAATTCTGCGAGAATTGTGGTTTGAATATTAAAGGGCTTAACAGGAGATCGGTAGAAATAATCGAGCAATTTAGAGACAAAGTTGAGGCCCTTGATGCGTTGACTAAGAAATAGCTTGTTGGTCTTTTTGCGGATGGTGTTGTAAATACCATGCGATGTTGTATTGGATATCATGCAGTGTTTGTTCCCTTTTCAAGGCTTGTTCTATGGGCAAGCCTTCTTCATGTATTGGATAGACACCTGCAAAACCAGCGTCGAGCAATACTTGCTTATCTTCCACTATACCAGCCATGGCTATTACAGGTACTTTTAGTTTCTGTGCCGCCTGCAATACACCCCATGGGGCTTTACCTCTCAAGGTTTGTGCATCCAGCTTCCCTTCGCCGGTGACGACTAAATCGGCTTCTTGTAAATGCTGGTCGAAGTGCAAAGCATTGAGTACTGTTGTTATGCCCGAACGCAAGGTAGCAGGGAGAAATGCAAGGAAAGCTCCACCCAGACCACCGGCGGCTCCTGCTCCGGGTATGGCCTCGATATCCACTCCTTCTGTTTGGGCGATGAGACGAGCGAAACGCTTCATCCCTTCGTCCAATTGTTTCACCATCTCTTCGTCGGCTCCTTTTTGCGGTGCAAAGACGTATGCTGCTCCTTCCGGACCGGAGAAAGGATTGTCTACATCGCAAGCAATAGTGAACCGGCAATCTTGTAACTCTGCCGGCATATTGCTTTTGTAGATGCCGGTGATCTGTCGTAATGCTTGGCCGCCATGTAGTAATGTGTTTCTGACGGGGATTCCTGTGGTGAATTGCATACCAAGCGCTTGCAGCATTCCGATGCCTGCATCGTTCGTGGCACTGCCACCAATGCCGATGATAAACTTCCGGAATCCTTGTTCCAATGCATCACGGATGAGTTGGCCTGTGCCGTATGTCGTCGTTTTCATTGGATTGCGAAATTCCGGTTCTACCAATGGAAGACCACTGGCGGCAGCCATTTCGATAACTACCGTGCGACCGTCACCCAGGATACCGTAATCGGCTTCTATGGGGCGCATCAGCGGATCGTACACCCGGCAGCGGACATGTTGTCCTTGGGTAGCCGTGACCAGTGCATTCATCGTTCCCTCGCCTCCGTCGGCAATGGGTAATTTCACTACTTCGCAGTTGGGAAATACTTGCCGGATGCCTTTTTCGCAGGCATCTGCTACTTCTAAAGAGCTCACGGAGCCTTTGAACGAATCGGAAGCAATGATGATTTTCCTCATATCATGTAGTGATGTGCGACAAATATAGACAATGTTTTTCGTAAGCCGGTGTCGGTGTAAAGAAACTTTTCTATCTTTGTGAGACTTCTATATACAATACAATTCATCGAAATATGAAAACCGAAAAGGAAAAGATGCTGGCCGGTGAGCCTTACAATGCCGGTGACAAAGAACTAATCACCCGCTGGCACGAAGCCAAACGATTGACCCGTGCATTCAACCAGGCCGACTCAACCGATAGTGAGTTGCTGAATCGTCTACTGAGCGAACTGCTGGGGACGAAAGGAGAGAATGTATGGATCACTGCTCCGTTCTTCGTCGATTATGGCGAGAATATCCACATAGGGAACAATTGCGAGATCAATACCAACTGCGTGTTTCTGGACTGCAACCGTATCACCATCGGCGATAACTCCGGGTTCGGACCGAGTGTTCAGATCTATACTGTGGGGCATCCGATCCGTCCAGAAGAACGCTTGGCAAAGGAAGTGGATGGAGCATTCACCTTCTGGAATTCTTCGACGGCACCTGTTACCATTGGTTGTAATGTGTGGGTAGGTGGGGGAAGCATCATTCTGCCGGGAGTGACCATTGGCGATAATACGACCATTGGTGCCGGTAGTGTGGTCACGAAAGATATCCCAGCCAACTGCCTGGCGGTGGGGAATCCGTGCCGGGTGATCCGGGAGTTGTAAGTGTACCAGTATTCCATATAACCAACATAATTCAGAACCTTTAAATAAATGATCGACCAAACATTCGACAAAATAGATTTCAAGGAAGATGGACTGCCGAAAGAGGAGTACGATACCTGTACCTTCATCAGTTGCGACTTCTATGGAACCGACCTTTCCGGTTGCAGCTTTCTCGATTGCGAGTTCGTAGGTTGTAACCTCAGCATGGCGAAGCTGCTGAAAACTTCCATACAAGATACCACGTTCAAAAACTGCAAGATGCTGGGATTGCATTTCGACCAGTGCAATCCGTTCAACCTCTCGTTCCGTTTCGAGGGATGTACGCTCAATTATGCATCTTTCTTCAAAACCAAACTCAAGGGAATCCGGTTCCGTGATTGCCAGTTGCAGGAAGCCGACTTTGTTGAGTGCGACCTTTCCGGCGCTGTCTTCGATAACTGCGACCTGTTGCAAGCAGTGTTCGATCGTACCAACCTGGAGAAAGCCGACTTGCGTACAGCCGTGCATTACTCCATCGACCCGGAGAATAACCGGATACGGAAGGCTAAGTTCTCGTTCATTGGATTGGCCGGATTGTTGGATAAATATGACATCGTGATCGACAATGGAAACTAATATCCAACCTCGTATAGTGACCATCCGGGAGAAGATCCTGATAGGCATAAGCCTGCGAATGAGCCTGGCAAACAATCGTACCGGTGAGTTGTGGCGAAGCTTTATGCCACGGCGTAAGGAGATTACAGGAGTGTTGTCGGCTGATTTGTACTCCCTGCAAAGTTACCCGCATGCGTATTGGCTGGATTTTCGTCCGGATAGGGAATTTGAGAAGTGGGCATTGGTCGAAGTGGCTGGTTTTGGCGTATCTGTTCCCGAGGGGTTGGATACGTTTATCCTGCCTGCCGGTATGTATGCCGTATTCCCTTACAAAGGATTGAGTACCGACACCCGCATCTTTCAGTATATTTTCGGTGAATGGCTGCCTGCTTCGGGTTATCGGTTAGACGAGCGTCCGCATTTCGAAGTGCTGGGCGGGAAGTATAGTAATAACTCTCCCGATTCGGAAGAAGAAATCTGGGTTCCCGTTATTCGCTGAAAAGGAAGGCCGGAACGGTAAAACTACCACTCCGGCCTTCCTTTTCAATTCCCTGGAATTACTTGAGACAATCTTTTACGACACTTTTCGTTCTCCGATAATCCGAACCGCTACTGAGTATTTCTCACGCGGAACGGATAGCAGGATGTTGTTTAATCCATTGTCTTTCATCATCACTTCAATGTAGGCGGCATTCAACAAGCTTTTTACGCTGGCGGCTTCCCAAGGGCTGCCGGTGAACACTTCTACATGCGAACCTTTTCTTTCTGTCATCATTGGGCTTTTAGCTATTGTTTATACAGGTGCAAATATAGATAGTTTTTGCACGCATTTTCAAGCCTTTAACTCAATAATGTATAATTAACAATGCAAACGTTATAGGGCCTATTTCGCATCGTTTTTACGGATTTCTACCCGGCGTATTTTACCACTGATAGTCTTTGGTAGTTCGTCTACAAACTCGATTACACGGGGGTACTTATAGGGTGCAGTCACGTTCTTCACATGGTCTTGCAACTCTTTTACCAACTCCTCGCCGGCGCGTTCCTTATACTCTTTGGCCAGGATGATAGTTGCTTTTACCACCTGTCCACGGATTTCGTCGGGTACACCGGTGATGGCGCATTCCACAACAGCCGGGTGAGTCATCAGGGCGCTCTCTACTTCGAACGGGCCGATGCGGTAACCGGAGCTCTTGATCACGTCGTCGGCACGGCCTACAAACCAGAAGTAGCCATCTTCATCCTTCCAGGCGATATCGCCCGTGTAGTAGATACCGTCGTGCCATGCCTCGTTCGTACGATCGGAGTCGCGGTAGTATTCCTTGAACAGTCCTACGGGGATGAACTTGTCTGTGCGAACCACGATCTGTCCCTGTTCTCCGGCTTCTACTGAGCGACCGTCGTAGTCTATCAGGTCGACGTCGAACTGCGGGTTGGGTACACCCATGCTGCCCGGTTTCGGTTCCATCCACGGGAAGGTTCCGATGAGTACGGTTGTTTCTGTTTGCCCGAAACCTTCCATCAGTTTGATGCCTGTCAGCTTTTTGAATGTTTCGTACACAGCCGGGTTCAATGCTTCACCAGCGATGGTACAGTATTTCAGTGACGAAAGGTCGTACTTTGTCAGGTCTTCGCGGATCAGGAAACGGAAGATGGTGGGAGGAGCACAGAGCGATGTGATGTGGTAATCGTGTATCTTCTGCAGGATATCGGCAGGAGTGAATTTCTCATGATCGTACACGAATACCGTTGCTCCGGCTATCCATTGTCCGTACAGCTTGCCCCAGACGGCTTTTCCCCAGCCGGTGTCGGCGATGGTGAGATGGTTGCTTTCTTCGGTCAGGTTGTGCCAGTAGCTGGCGGTAACGATGTGCCCCAACGGGTAGGTGAAGTCGTGTGCTACCATTTTCGGTTCGCCGGTGGTACCCGATGTGAAATACATCAGGGAGATGTCGGCATTTGTGTTCACCTTTTCCGGACGAACGAATGGTGCAGCCGACTCGATGCCCTTTTGGAAATTATCGAAACCTTCGGGATAATCAGGCCCGATGCTTACGAGCTTTTTCACCGTGGGACAGTCGGGCAGAGCGTCGATGATATGCTTCGTCACTACATCTTCGCCTACGCACACGATCATCTTGATATCGGCAGCGTTGCAGCGGTACGTGATGTCTTTTTTTGTAAGCAGGTGCGTAGCAGGAATCACCGTTGCACCCAACTTATGCAGGGCTACGGTACTGTACCAGAACTCGTACCGGCGTTTCAGGATGAGCATCACCATGTCGCCCCGTCCGATGCCGAGCGACTGGAAGTAGGAGGCTGTTTTGTCCGTCTCCTGTTTGATCTCAGCGAAGGTGAACGAGCGGTGTTCGCCCTTGTCGTTAGTCCAGAGCAGCGCTCTTTTATCCGGATGCGTGGTAGCCCATGCATCCACTACGTCGTAGCCGAAGTTGAAATCCTCCGGCACGTTGATTTTCAGATTCTCTATGAAGTCTTCCTGTGACGTGAAGGCTGTTTGCGATAAGAATTTTTCTACCATGATTGTGAGTTGTGTCTACGTTTTTACATGATTACAGCCAGGAAACGCACCGTTTGTCCGTCGAGTGCTTTCATGCCGTGTGGGAGTTTGGAATTGAAATAGAGGCTGTCGCCCGGGTTCAGAATCAGATCCTTTCCGGCAATACTCAGCATCATGCGCCCTTCGATGACGAGGTTGAACTCCTGTCCGTCGTGGCTGTTGTAGTGTATCGGTTCGTCTTCGGGCTTCGGCTCCACGGTCACGATGAACGGGTCGGCCTTGCGGTCGATGAATCCGGCTGCAAGCGACTGGTACTTGTAGGCTTTCGTGCGTTCGATGCTCGTACCTTTTCCGGCGCGTGTCAGGAAGTAAGAGTTCATCTTCGGTTCTTCGCCGAACATCAGGGCATCGAGAGCGATACCGTAACGGCGGGCGATCTTCTGCAACATACTTACGGAGATGTCGCAATCTCCTGTTTCTGCTTGTGTGTACTCTTCGACGGAAATGCCGCTTTCGCGCGCCAGTTCTTCCGTTGAAAGTTCCAGAACATCACGCAGCCCGCGCAAACGTTCGGCAATCTGTTTAATCTGGTCGTTCATGTTATATAATTAATAATTAAAAATGAAGAATTTTTGGGGGAGTGCAAATTAACTCCTAACTGCTGGCTTTCATTGCCTTAATGATGGCCGATGAAAAACCGTTGTGCTCCAATTCGTTGATGCCTTTAATGGTGATACCGCCCGGGGTGGTCACCTTGTCAATCTCCACGCTGGGGTGCGTGTCGTTGTTGAGCAACAGCCGGGCAGCTCCTTCGAGCGATTGTGCTACGATGTGCATAGAGTCCTTGGGCGGAATACCCATCTCTACCCCTGCCTGCATGGCAGCCTGTACATATTTCAGTACGTAGGCGATGCCGCACGATGCCAGGGCTGTGCCTGCACCGAGTTTGCTTTCGTCCATGAGGATGGTGGAACCCAGTTCATTGAAGATATCCATCAACTGATTGATTTGTTCGGTAGAAGCGTTGTATGCCGATATCATCGTCATACTGGCCCGTTCGGCAATGGCGGTGTTGGGGATGAGGCGGAAAGCGGGCGTATCGGGGAGGATGTATTTCGTAAGTTGGGCGAATGACACTCCCGCGGCGAGCGATACGAATATCTGTTGGGGCTTCAGCCCGAGATCCTTCATTACAGTTTCCATCAGCCACGGTTTTACAGCTACGATCACCATATCGGAACCGGCAATGGCTTCGGCATTATTATCGAGGGTTCGTATGGCGGGATAGGCCTGTTTCAGTTCTTCCAGCTTCTCCCTGCTCGGGTCGGCTACGGTGATGTCCGATGCATCTACCCGTGTACCTTGGGCCAGACCGCGTGCTATAGCGCCGCCCATATTTCCTGCTCCAATGATAGCTATTTTCATATTTTACTGTTATTTAGTACGTGTTCTGCAAAGATACGTGTAAAATATGAAACATGTAGCAAACGTTGCTCTTTTTCGTGGATCACCAGGTGCTAATCTGCTGATTCATCCACGAAGCCCGGTCGTTGAGGAAGTTGACCAAGTAGTCTACTTCGCCTTTGTAGGTCGACGGCCATACTACGTTGGGCCATACCCATACGCCAAGGATGCGCCACTGGTTGAAGTTACGTTTCTGTGCCTGATCTATCTGCGCGGCATATTCCCGTGCAGCCACTTCGAGACGATAGAGTTGCGGGTAGATGCGACTCCATTCCGTTTTGACTTGTGCCACGAAGGCAGGATCCTGAAAGAGACGGTTGTACCACCGGCTGTTTTTGATGCAGAATCCTGTGGGGCCGTTGCCAATACTACCGTCGAAATAGTTGGCATTGCCCAATGTCAGGTCGAAGTCCCACACGTTGGAGAATTTGATCTTACCGTTGCGCTCTTTAACAAGATGGTTGCTTAGGCGCATGTTACCGTCTATGTTCTTGCTCAGCTCCTGAATGATGTAGTTGGCTACAAACGATTTTACGTCGATGTAGGCAGCGTATCCGGTGGTACTGCTGGTATATGTAGAGCCGTAGAGGGCATCTTCGGCTTTGTTGAAGTAATTCCTGAGGTAGTCTCGTTGTTGGTTGGTAGGTTCTTTGGGTTCCTTGAAAACGATGGGAAGACCGCGTGTAGTGGTGAAGTTCACACCGTCGTACCGCTCGTCTATCTCCAGGAAATACCCTCCGGTGACGGCATCGCCTGTGTTGTCTCCGGTTCCTGCAGTGGTGATATTGACCCGCTCGCCCGATACTTTGACGTGCTCGGTGAGCATGTATTCACCTTGATACTGATTATTGAGGTACAGCTCTACGGGGCGGGTCTGTGGAGTCCAGTCGAGCTTGAGCATGCGTGAGAGTTCAAAGATGAGGTAATTGCGCATCAGCGACTTGTCCGAGTAGTTGGCCAGCAACGCCCATTCTTTGTCGGTGCTCATGCCCAGTAACGATGCCTTTTTGTTCAGCTTCAGCTTGTAGGGCTTCTTGGGCATTCCCCAGGTAGAGTTTCCCCGTCCGCGTATTTCGGTGGCAACGTTTACGAGGTCTTCCGTGCTGTAGCGTCTGTCGGGATCGTTGATGGTGACTTGTGCGTTCAGGTAATCGTCTTTCGAGGTGACAGGTGTGTTGCCTTCTGTCGTTATCCGCAGGATGGGGATGTTCCTGAAGGGAGCGATTTGTACTTCGAACTCCTGCTGTTTACCGTCGAACCCGGTAACCTTCATGGTCTTGCTTGTGCTGTAGTTATTGGGCGTGATGGAGCTGATCTGCTCCATGCCGTCTATCTTCAGACTCGTTCCCCGGTAACCAACGGTAGCTACCAACCGTTCGGCCGGAATGCCTGAGGGAAGGGTGGCGCTGATCGTTGTCCCTTCTACCCGTGCTATGACGCTGCTGCTGAGGGCTGCGTTGTTGGCCAATTCCAGCCGGTAGCATCCTATTTCGCGGGCTTCGTCGTGGTGGAAGAATAGAATGCGTCCGTCCGATGCACGGGCGTACAGACCTTCGGTATCGTAGTATAGAGCGGCGATGCACCGGGGAGTGCTATTGAGTTGAATGCCGCTGCTTGTGCCGTTGATCGACCATTGGTTGTTGTTCAGACTTACCACGGGCCATGTTAGTGGGGTACACCGGCTGATGTAGAATTGTTTGCTTTCGAATTGCATCGTCGATCCGTCGCCGAAGGTGGCCTGATACTTCCCACCTGTGATGGCTTGGAACGACTGGATCAGTTGCCCGGATTCGAATTTATTGTATAGCTCAGTATATGTTGCGTCGGCCTCAGGGGTAGGGTCGGGTTGTGGATCTTCTGAATCATCTTTACAACTCCATATGAGTATGGAGGTTAATAGCAGGCAGAAAATTACCAGTTTCTTTTTCATAATAGATTGGGTATAGAATGAGTGAGAATTAAACCAGTAAGTGATTTGTTGTATAACTTCAAGCCTTGTCATAAGTAGGTAAACTTTGGTGCAGCGCAAATATACAATAATTTATTGATTCGCAAAGAATGGCAGGCAACACTCTCCTGCATTTAAAATTTTATATAGTAAGACTGCCCGCTCGTCCGGTGAAGGAAGAAGCAGGCAGTCTATAAAGTAGAGCGACGGCTATGGGTCGCTTGCGCTGATTACTTGTTTGAATGATCCGGAAATGCTTCGACTATTATTCTGCCAGATGCCCCGGTGGAATTACCCCACCACTTTCCGGAAACGAACGAGGAACTCTTTCGCTTCGTCCATACTCAGGCAGAGAGGTGGCAACAAACGGATGACATTCGCTCCCGTTACACCGGTGAATACTTTCTGCTCTTTCAGCAAGCGGGTACGAATCTCCTTAATCGGTTCTTCGAACTCCATGCCAATCATCAATCCCGTACCGCGGACTTCCTTGATCCGCGGGAATTTCTTCAACTCTTCGATCAGGAAAGCTCCGACCTTCGCGGCATTTTCCACCAGGTTCTCTTGTTCAATGACATCCATTACGGCCAGAGCAGCAGCGCATGACAAATGGTTCCCGCCAAAGGTCGTTCCCAGCATACCGTACACCGGCTTGAACATTGGGCTGATGAGTAGTCCGCCCATTGGGAACCCATTTCCTATGCCTTTGGCCACCGTGATAAGATCCGGGCGAATACCCATGTGCTGGTGAGCGAAGAACTTGCCGCTACGTCCGTATCCGCATTGTATCTCGTCGAGTATCAGTACAGTGCCGTTTTCGGTACATGTTTGACGCAACGCCTGCATGAACGCGTTGGTCGGCGTCTTGATTCCTCCTACACCCTGGATGCCTTCGATGATGGCTGCGCAGTACTCTCCCGTAGCCAGTTCGGCTTTCATGGTTTCGATGTCGTTCAGCGGGCAGTAAGTGGTGTGTCCGTTGGCGTTGATTGGGGCGATGATCGAAGGGTTATCCGTGGCTTCTACCGCCAGTGAAGTACGTCCGTGGAACGCCTTGCTGAACGACAACACGCGGGTACGTCCGTTGTGAAACGAGGCCAGCTTCAGCGCGTTTTCATTGGCTTCGGCGCCGCTGTTGATCAGGAACAGGGAATAGTCGTCATAGCCGGAGATCTTTCCCAGGCGCGATGCTACTTCTTCCTGTAACTTGTTGATCACTGAGTTGGAGTAGAAACCGAGTGTGCCCACCTGGTTGCTGATCATTTCCACATAGTGCGGATGGCTGTGCCCGATAGAGATCACGGCATGGCCTCCGTAGAGGTCGAGATATTCCGTGCCTTGGTCGTCCCATACCCGGCAGCCTTTCCCTTTGACAATGTTGATGTCGAAAAGGGGGTAAACGTCGAAAAGTTTCATTGCTGTTTTGTATTTTATTCACCACAGAGTCACACAGAGTTTCACAGAGTATTTTAAATCTCTCTGCATGGTGGTGAGTAAAAATACTCTGTGAAACTCTGTGTGACTCTGTGGTGAGTTCTTTTATTAAAACGCGTTCGGCTTCAATTGCAGGCCGACTTTCTCTTCCAGGTTGAACATCAGGTTCATGTTGTGAACCGCTTGTCCGCTGGCGCCTTTCAACAGGTTGTCGATGCAGGAGATGATGAGCAGCTTATCGCCATGTTTCTCCAGATGAATGAGACACTTGTTGGTGTTCACCACCTGTTTCAGGTCGATGTTCTTCTCTACGATGAATACGAACGAATCCTTGTCGTAGTACTCCTCGTACATGCGGACAATCTCCTCCAGAGCTACCTTCGTCTTTACCACCAATGTGGCGAAGATACCGCGTGCGAAGTCGCCCCGGTAAGGAATGAAGTCTATCTCCGAGTCGAAGCTGTTTTGCAACTGCTTCAGCGACTGTTTGATCTCCGGCACGTGCTGATGGTCGAATGCCTTGTACACACTCATGTTGTCAGATCGCCAGCTGAAGTGGGTGGTCGAGCTGGGCTTTACGCCTGCTCCCGTACTTCCTGTGATGGCATTCACCGATACATCATCATTCAGCATCAGGTTCTTGGCCAGCGGCAGCAAGCCCAGCTGTATACACGTGGCGAAACAACCGGGATTGGCTACATGTTTGCTCTTGCAGATGGCCCGGCGATTCAACTCCGGCAGTCCGTACAGGAAGTCGTGACTCTCATCGGCTATGCGGTAGTCCATCGACAGGTCGATAATGCGCAACTCCTCCGGGATGTTGTGGCTCTCGATAAACTTCTTCGTGTCGCCGTGGGCGGTGCAGAAGAAGAGCACATCGATCTCGTCCAGCGGGAGTGCGTCGGTGAATACCAGGTCGCATTCACCATACAGGCCAGCGTGAACATCGGTCACCTTGTTGCCTGCATTGCTGCTACTGTTGATGAATTTGATCTCTGTTTCGGGGTGGTTGATGAGCAGGCGAATCAGTTCTCCCGCTGTATAACCTGCTCCTCCGATAATACCTGCTTTGATCATATTTCCTCGTCCTTATGGTTTGTATAGTACACACGCAGCGGGGTAGAGGTTACCTTGATGAAGCCTTTTGCGTCTTCGGCTGTCCAACCCTTCTGCATTTCACCGTATTCGCCAAACTTGGTCTTCACAAGGTCGTCTTTCGAGTCTACACCAACGGTAGAGAACGAAAGCGGGCGAAGTTCCAGAATCACCGTACCGTTCACATTGCGTTGCGACTCTTGTAGCATGGCTTCAATGTCGCGCATCACCGGTTCCAGGTATTGACTTTCGTGGAGGAACATGCCGTACCAGTTGGCTACCTGATCCTTCCAATATTGCTGCCACTTGCTCAGCGTATATTTTTCGAGGAAACGATGTGCGCCGATAATCAACATCGGGGCGGCTGCTTCGAATCCTACGCGACCTTTGATGCCGATGATGGTGTCGCCCACGTGCATGTCGCGGCCGATACCGTATGCAGCGCCAATCTCTTCTACCTTATTAATGGCAGCGATCTTATCGTCGAATACCTCACCGTTCACAGCATGCAGTTCGCCTTGCTTGAATTCCAAACGAAGCTCTTCGCTGCCTTCCTTGGTTACCTGCTTGAGGTAAGCTGTTTCGGGAAGTCCTTTGGATGAGTCGAGAATCTCGCCTCCGCAGATGGATGTGCCCCACAGACCTACGTTGTAGGAGTATTTCAGTTTGGTGAAGTCGGCTTCGAATCCGTTTTCTTTCAGGTAGTTGATTTCGTAGTCACGAGTCAGCGCCATGTCGCGCGTCAAGGTGATGATCTCTACACCCGGAGCCAATACGAGGAAGGTCATGTCGAAACGTATCTGGTCGTTTCCTGCTCCTGTCGAACCGTGTGCGATGGCGCTTGCGCCTATTTCGTTGGCATAACGGGCGATGGCTAATGCCTGGAAGATACGCTCTGAGCTCACCGAAACAGGATATGTTCCGTTGCGGAGTACGTTTCCGTATACCATGTATTTGAGGCTCTTCTGGTAGTACTCCTCAGTAACGTCGATCGTCACATAGTTCACTGCTCCGAGTTTGTACGCATTCTCTTCATTCTGTTTCAGTTGTTCTTCACTGAAACCGCCTGTGTTGGCGCAGGCCGCATATACTTCGTATCCTTTTTCTTTGGCGAGATACATCACAGTGAACGATGTATCGAGTCCGCCGCTGAAAGCCACTACTACTTTTTTCTTCATAATATATTGTTGTTTTGTTGTTTCTTTAATTCTTCCCGGCGGATGTTCCGTGGGTCGGCCGGGTCGTACAGCAAGGCTGTGCAGATGCAGAACTTACGTTCTTTAGCCAGCAAGATGTCGTGGTTGATGCAGCCTTCGCATCCGCGCCAGAAGGCGTCGTCGTCCGTCAGCTCATTGAATGTCACCGGAACGTAGCCCAGTTCGGTGTTCATCTTCATCACGGCAGCTCCGGAGGTGAGACTGAATATCTTTGCCTTGGGCCATCGGAGTCGTGCCAGGGTAAAGGCGGCCTCCTTGATTCGTTTGGCCAGACCTTGTCCGCGGAACTTCTCTACGACAATAAGTCCCGAAGTGGCTACATACTGTTTGTTTCCCCAGGATTCGATGTAGCTGAATCCGGCGAATTCGTCTCCCGCCAGGGCAATGATGGCTTTGCCCTCTTTCATCTTCTGCACCACATATTCGTGCGTACGCTCGGCTATGCCGGTCCCGCGCACGCGTGCGGCGATTCTGATGGTTTCCAGAATGGTGTCCACGTAGGTTTCGTGTGATGAGTCGGCCACCATTACATCTATTTCTTGTTCTTCCATTTTGCTGTTTTAAAAACTGGCTATGTATACATGTTATTTGATATTCGGAAAAATATTTGCCAGAAATTGCCGAACTTTCTTTATGTCGGCTCCTTCGCGCAGTACCATCATGATGGTGTCGTCGCCGGCGATGGTGCCCAGTATATCGGTCGATTCGTGGTTGTCGATGTCATAAGCCATGCTGCTGGCGTATCCGGGCCGTGTTTTGATGACGGCTATGTTGCCCGATATTTGCAGGGATACGAATCCGGTGCTCATCAGCATGTCGCTGGCGCTCTGGTTGATGTTGCGTTTGTACATGGTGTCGTTAGGAAGTACGTAGACGTAATTCCCGTTCATGCTGGCTGCCTTGGCTACTTTCAGTTGCTTCAGGTCGCGCGAGAGGGTGGCTTGTGTCAGTGTGAATCCTTCGCCTTGGAGTTCTGTCAACAGTTCTTCCTGCGAGCCTACCTCTTTGCTCGAAATAATCATTTTAATGGCATCTAATCTGCTTGTTTTCTTTTTCATATTTGCATATTTATTCTAAAGAGTGCGCAAAATTACTGCTTTATTTTGAATATTATGCATAATGTGTAAGTTTTTTCTTCTTTTTATGCAATTTAGCGTATGTTTATACTATGGACGTTTGGAAATGGCCTCATTGTAAACCAAACTTACTTTATGTGAGGGAAGAAAGTGTTCGTGAATCGAGAGAAAAAATGCGGAGGTCAAGTGCAAGTGAAGTGCAAGTGCACCTTAGGCCCCAAAATGGTGCATGAAATGTTTGGTTTTCGGGTTTAAAATATTGATAATTAGATATTTGGTATCTATTTTCCGGTTTTCAATAATTGGATTTCCTGTGGCTTGTAGTGCATTTCTTATTTACCTTGAGATGCATTTCCGGTCTACTCTATATGACTATTTTTTGTTTCTTATTATTACTAATCCGGCTTTTGCAGGTCGAATCGGGTTACAATTTCTAACATGCATGGGTTTTGTTTTTAGACTGTATGTATTGTTTGTTCTATTCAGTATCTGAAAGATGGCTGTTTACAATGTTTTTGCGATAGTGCTCTTGTTCTCATGTTAGGGTGTTTTTTTTATCTTGTTGGAAATCAGATTGTTGTGTGAAGTGTGGTGTGACAATAAGCGCATGGTGCACTATGCACTATGCACTATCGTGCACTAAGCGATTGTGAAAATGCCTCATGACAGCACTTATGTATATGTCTGCGGCGAATTAGAAGTAATGTAACGAGGCATTACATTACTTCTAATTTTTTTTACAAGTAATGTAATTCTTTGAAACTTCCCGACTTCTTTGTATCTTCATTTCCTCCAAGAATAAGTACAAAGCCCGAAACAACAAAAAGAATAAGAATACAATCAAAAAACGGACATTGTTTCCCATCGGAATCTCTTATTTTTGTAACATCGATCATTATCTGTTTAATCCTTTAGTAATACATCGCTTTTCACCATGAAGAAACATGCTCTACCTCTCCTGTTGATGTTGATGCTTTTATCTTGTTCGGTACACCTGTCTGCACAGGCTACGAAGCAGGCGCCCAAACAGACCGGCAAGAAAACTACTAGGCAAACCGTTGCAACTCCCCCATATTCCATTCGTTTTGCCAATTCGGAAATGAAACGTTTCCCGGAAGCTTACCAGCTCGACCACGGACAGCGGCTCTTCTTCGGATATGCCCAAGGAGTAGGATGCTGCGCCATGCTGCAAGTGTGGAAGGCAACGGGCGATAACCGTTACTTCGACTACGTGGAGCAATGGGCCGATTCGCTGATCAACGACAAAGGCGATATTCACCTCTACCACGTAGAAACATACAACATCGACTACATCAACTCCGGCAAAGTACTGTTTGATCTCTACCGCCAGACAGGTAAGGCGAAGTACAAACTGGCTATGGATGCACTCGTCAAGCAGATGAAGAACCATCCCCGTACGCTCGAAGGCGCTTACTGGCACAAACTGATCTACCAGCACCAGATATGGCTCGACGGCCTGTACATGGCATCTCCATTCCTGGCGCAATACGGAGCCGAATTCAACAAGCCCGAATGGATAGACGAAGCCGTGAAGCAGTTCACCCTCTGCCAGAAACATACATACGATGCTAAAACTGGCCTCTATCACCACGCCTGGGACGAAAGTAAAAGCCAACGCTGGGCCGACCCTGCCACAGGACACTCGCCCAACTTCTGGGGACGTAGCATCGGATGGTGGTTCATGGCGATGGTCGATGCATTGGACTTCATCCCGGAAAACCATCCCGGTCGTGCACCGATGATCGGCTGGATTCAGGGCTTAGCCGAGACATTACCCAGGTATCAGGATAAAGACGGCCTGTGGTACCAGGTGCTCGACCAACCGACCCGTGAAGGAAACTTTCCCGAAGCATCGGTAACCACGCAATTCATGTATGCATACGCCAAGGCGGTAAACAAAGGCTATATCGATGGCAAATACCGCGCTGTAGCCGAGAAAACGTTCGACGGACTGAAAACAACACTGCTCGTGGAGAATCCGGACGGTACACTGACGCTGACCCGTTGCTGCCAGGTAGGCGGACTGGGCGGCAACCCGTACCGTGACGGAAGCTTCGAATATTATATAGGTGAAAAGATGCGCGATAACGATGCTAAAGCTACCGGCCCGTTTATTATGGGTTGCCTCGAACTGGGCAAATAAATCGCACGGTCTCTCCCCGGAAAATAATATGTTTGTCAAATTAACCATGCATTGCATCAAATTATACAGGCATAAGTATGGAATGTTTTCCTATTTTTGTGACATCGAAATTCAAATCTGATAATAAATAACATGAAGAACTGTTTTTTTGCGGTCGACCTCGGTGCAACCAGCGGCCGTACCATCTTAGGGTCTTTCTCCGACAGCGGACTGAATCTGGAGGAAGTAAACCGTTTCCCTAACCAACTTATCCAGACAGGCGGACATTTCTTTTGGGATATCTACGCCCTGTACCAACACATCATTGACGGACTGAAGATCGTTGCCAAACGCACAGATGTGAACATCACCTCCATCGGTATCGATACGTGGGGTGTGGACTTCGTTCTCGTAGGAGCCGACGGAAACCTCATCCGCCAACCGTATGCCTACCGCGACCCGCATACCGTAGGGGCGCCCGAAGCCTTCTTCGCCCACGTACCTCTTACTAAAGTGTACGGATGGACAGGCATCCAGGTGATGAACTTCAACTCGCTGTATCAGCTCGACACCCTGCGCCGCAACAACGACAGCGCACTGGCAGCCGCCAAAAAGATACTCTTCATGCCCGATGCCCTGAGCTACATGCTTACCGGACAGATGGTGACCGAATACACCATTGCAAGCACGGCACAGATGGTCAACGCCCAGACACAACGCCTCGAACCGGAACTCCTCGCCGCCATCGGCCTGACGGAAGAGAACTTCGGACGCTTCGTCTTCCCGGGCGAAAAAGTGGGCATCCTCACCGAAGAAGTACAGCAGATGACCGGACTGGGCGCCATCCCTGTGATAGCCGTAGCCGGACATGATACCGCTTCGGCCGTTGCTGCCGTTCCTGCCCTCGACCGCAACTTCGCCTACCTGAGTAGCGGAACCTGGTCGCTCATGGGGGTAGAAGCCGATGCACCCGTCATCAACGCCGAAACCGAAGCACTGAACTTCACCAACGAAGGTGGCGTAGAAGGCACCATCCGTCTGCTGAAAAATATCTGTGGCATGTGGTTGCTCGAACGTTGCCGTGGCGAGTGGGGCGAAACATCGTACCCCGAGCTCATTGCCGAAGCCGAAGCCAGCGAACCGTTCCGCAGTCTGATAAACCCGGATAACGAACTCTTCGCTAACCCTGCCAACATGGAGCAAGCCGTCAAAAGCTATTGCGAGAAGAGCGGTCAGCCCGTTCCCGAAACCCGCGGGCAGTTGGTACGCTGTATCTTCGAGAGCCTGGCACTGCGCTACCGTCAGGTCATTGAGAACCTGCGTTCACTGTCGCCACGCCCCATCGAGACATTGCACGTCATCGGCGGGGGAAGCCGCAACGACCTGCTCAACCAGTTTACCGCCAACGCCGTAGGCATTCCCGTAGTGGCCGGACCATCCGAAGCCACCGCCATCGGCAACGTGATGCTGCAAGCCATGGCAGCCGGCGAAGCGTCGGACATTGCAGGCATGCGCCAAATCGTCCACAACTCCATTTCCCTGAAAACTTATCAACCACAGGACACTGATTCCTGGGATGTAGCATATATTCATTTTAAAAATACCATATCATGAAAGAAGAATTGATCAAAAAAGCGTATGAAGTAGCTGTAGAACGTTATGCAGCCGTAGGTGTAGATGTAGAAAAGGCAATGGATGCCTTGCAGAAAGTATCGTTGTCGCTCCACTGCTGGCAGGCCGACGACGTGACGGGCTTCGAAAGTACCGGTTCACTGACTGGCGGTATCCAGGCTACGGGTAACTATCCGGG
Source organism: Bacteroides sp. (assembly GCA_031554665.1). Lineage (GTDB taxonomy): Bacteria > Bacteroidota > Bacteroidia > Bacteroidales > Bacteroidaceae > Bacteroides. The sequence continues at coordinate 26,909 of JAVBVA010000073.1, forward strand.
CAAAGCCCGCAACATCGACGAGCTGCGTGCCGACGTGCTGAAAGCTGCTTCGTTCATCCCGGGCAAACACCGCCTGAATCTTCACGAAATCTACGGCGACTTCGGCGGCAAATTCGTTGACCGCGACCAGGTAGAGCCGAAACATTTCGAAAGCTGGATGCAGTGGGCGAAAGAAAACGGCATGAAGCTTGACTTCAACTCTACGTCGTTCTCTCACCCGAAATCGGGCGACCTGTCACTGTCTAACCCCGACAAAGGCATCCGCGACTTCTGGATTGAGCATACCAAACGTTGCCGCGCGGTAGCCGAAGAAATGGGTAAATACCAGGGCGACCCGTGTATCATGAACCTGTGGGTACACGATGGTAGCAAGGACATCACTGTCAACCGCATGCTGTACCGCGAATACCTGAAAGATTCGTTGGATCAGATTTTCGAAATCGAATACAAGAACATGAAGGATTGTGTGGAATCAAAGGTATTCGGTATCGGTTTGGAAAGCTATACAGTAGGTTCTAACGACTTCTACATCGGTTATGGTGCCAGCCGCGGCAAGATTGTAACTCTCGACACCGGTCACTTCCACCCGACCGAAAGTGTGGCTGATAAGATTTCTTCTCTGTTGCTTTATACTCCGGAAATCATGCTTCACGTAAGCCGCCCGGTACGTTGGGACAGCGACCACGTAACCATCATGAACGACGATACATTGGATCTGGCAAAAGAAATCATCCGTTGCAACGCCCTCGACCGCGTACACATCGGTCTCGACTACTTCGATGCTTCTATCAACCGCATCGGTGCTTATGTGATCGGTAGCCGCGCTACACAGAAATGCGTATTGCAAGGTCTGCTTGAACCGCTTGCTACGCTGCGCAAATACGAACTCAACGGTCAAGGCTTCGAACGCTTGGCTCTGCTCGAAGAAAGCAAGTCGCTCCCTTGGAACGCCGTTTGGGATATGTTCTGCCTGAAGAACAACGTTCCGGTAGGCGAAGAATTCATCGCTGCCATCCAGCAGTACGAAGCCGACGTAACGTCTAAAAGATAATACACGGGGACGATGAACACACTGATAGGATTGCTGATCATTGCCATCGGCAGTTTCGGGCAAAGCAGCTCGTACGTACCTATTAATAAAGTGAAAAGCTGGTCGTGGGAAAGCTTCTGGCTCACGCAAGGCATCTTTGCCTGGTTGGTTTTTCCATTGCTCGGCGCGCTGCTCGGTATTCCTGCCGGCAGCAGCCTGCTGGAACTCTGGGGTTCGGGCGGAGCTACCATGACCATCGTTTACGGTGCGCTGTGGGGCGTGGGCGGATTGACCTTCGGACTTAGCATGCGCTACCTCGGTGTGGCTCTCGGACAAAGTATAGCATTGGGAACATGTGCCGCTTTCGGCACATTGTTCCCTGCTATTTTGAAGGGGGACGACTTGTTTAGCGGCACCGGACTGTTGTTGTTGATCGGCGTTTGCATCACGTTGGCGGGTATTGCCATCATCGGTTTTGCCGGTGGTTTGCGCTCCAGGAACATGACCGAAGAGGAAAAACGGGCGGCTGTAAAGGATTTCGCGTTGACGAAAGGTTTGCTGGTGGCTCTGCTGGCGGGTGTGATGAGCGCTTGCTTCGCACTGGGTCTTGATGCAGGTAAACCTATTAAGGAAGCTGCGCTGGCGGGTGGTGTAGAGGCTCTCTATGCCGGACTGCCGGTAATCTTCCTCGTTACATTCGGTGGATTCCTGACGAATGCTGTTTACTGTATCTCGCAGAATGTGAAGAATAAGACTGGTCACGAGTACTTCTCTGTCAAAGGAAATGTGTTGGTGAATAACCTGTTGTTCTGTGCGTTGGCCGGTGTGCTGTGGTACTCACAGTTCTTCGGACTGGAGATGGGTAAGAGTTTCCTCACCGAAAGCCCCATCCTGCTTGCCTTCTCGTGGAGTATCCTGATGTCGCTTAACGTAACTTTCTCCAACGTGTGGGGTATTCTGCTCAAGGAATGGAAAGGTGTCAGCAAGGCTACTATCGGCGTATTGATACTCGGATTGGTGGTACTGATCTCGTCGATCATCGTGGTAGCTATGGCACAACAATAAGAATTAATAATCAATAAATACAGGTTAATAACTATATTTGTCGATTATTACCCAACCATAGACGTCTGCCCAGTCGGCAGGTCTATGGTTACTCCTGTTTAAAAAATAGTGTAACTGCTTAATTTACAATATAAAAACGAATGAAATCAATCTTAGACAATCGCCCTGCACTTTCTAAGGAAGTGTACAAGGTAGCCGAAGTGGCCGGATACCTCTGGCAAAAAGGTTGGGCCGAACGTAACGGCGGCAACATCACCATCAACATCACCGAATTTGTGGACGATGAGATCCGCAACCTGGCTCCTATCAGCGAAGTGAAACAAATCGGTACCACCCTGCCGAACATCAAGGGTTGCTATTTCTACTGCAAAGGTACCAACAAACGCATGCGTGACCTGGCTCGTTGGCCGATGGAAAACGGATCGATCATCCGCATCCTGGACGATTGCGCGAGCTACGTGATCATTGCCGATGAGTTGGTACAGCCGACTTCGGAACTGCCCGCTCACCTGAGCATGCACAACTTCCTGATCGGTAAAGGTTCGTCGTACAAAGCTTCGTTGCACACACATCCCATCGACCTGATTGCGATGTCGCACCACGAACCGTTCTTGCAGAAGGATGTGCTGACCAACTTATTGTGGAGCATGATTCCGGAGACGAAAGCATTCTGCCCGAGAGGCTTGGGGATCATCCCGTACAAACTCCCCAGCTCGGTTGATCTCGCCGAAGCTACTATCAAGGAACTCGAAGAGTACGATGTAGTAATGTGGGAAAAGCATGGCGCATGTGCTGTTGGCGAAGACATCATGGATGCTTTCGACCAACTCGACGTACTCAGCAAATCGGCTCAGATCTACATCAGCGCCAAGAACATGGGTTTCCAACCGGATGGTATGAGTCAGGAACAAATGAAAGAGATGACTGTCGCTTTCAATTTACCGAAATAAGATTTACACATGAATAACGACTAATTAATATGAATCGTATTATATTAAACGAAACATCGTACTTCGGTGCAGGATGCCGCAGTGTGATTGCCCAGGAAGCCGCCCGCCGCGGTTTCAAGAAAGCTTTCTTCGTAACCGATAAAGACCTGATCCGCTTTGGTGTAGCCGCCGAAGTGACCAAGATCCTTGAAGAAAACGGTATTCCTTACGAAACATATAGCGACGTAAAAGCAAACCCTACTATTGCCAACGTACAGAACGGTGTAAAGGCTTTCGAAGCCTCGAACGCTGACTTCATCGTGGTACTGGGTGGCGGTTCCGCCATCGACACGGCCAAAGGCATCGGTATCGTGGTAAACAACCCGGATTTTGCCGATGTGAAATCGCTCGAAGGCGTGGCCGATACGAAGCACAAAGCCGTTCCTACTTTCGCACTGCCGACAACTGCCGGAACTGCTGCCGAAGTAACCATTAACTACGTCATCACCGACGAAGAAGCCCGGAAGAAGATGGTTTGTGTAGACCCGAACGATATCCCCGCCGTGGCCATCGTCGACCCGGAACTGATGTACTCCATGCCGAAAAGTCTGACAGCCGCAACGGGTATGGATGCGTTGACCCACGCCATCGAAAGCTATATCACGCCCGGTGCATGGGCCATGAGCGACATGTTCGAGTGGAACGCCATCCAGATGATCGCACAAAACCTGAAAGCCGCCGTAGACGACGGACAGAATGTAGCTGCCCGCGAAGCGATGGCTTTGGCACAGTATGTAGCCGGTATGGGATTCTCCAACGTCGGTCTGGGTATTGTTCACTCCATGGCTCACCCGCTCGGCGCTTACTATGACACCCCGCACGGTGTAGCCAATGCGTTGCTGCTGCCGTACGTGATGGAGTACAATGCCGAATCGCCTGCCGCACCAAAATATATCCAAATAGCCAAGGCAATGGGGGTAAATACTTATGGAATGACGGAAGCCGAAGGTGTGAAAGCTGCCATCGATGCAGTAAAAGCCCTTTCGTTGAGCATCAACATTCCGCAAAAGTTGCACGAAATCGGTGTGAAGGAAGAAGATATTCCTGCATTGGCCGTAGCTGCCTTCAATGATGTGTGTACAGGCGGTAACCCGCGTTCCACTTCGGTAGCCGATATCGAAGCACTGTATCGCAAAGCATTTTAAATTAATAAGAATTGGGAATTAAGAATCAATTGATTTACTGTTGGTTGGTTTTTAATTCCTGATTCCTCCAATCCTTAAGCGCCTACTTTATGGCGACTCAGTACTAAATCTTACCTTTGTAAGTGGCAATTGTGTATAGTCGATAGCCATTTATTAAATAATTTTTCTATATTTGCCCGGAAGAACAATAATGAAAGGGCAATCTATGGGGAATGTTTTTGATGATTCGGGCGTAGAATTCAAGTACCTTATTGTAAACAATATGGACAGGCGGTTTGGTTTGTGGGTCAATACCGTAGGTTTTCAGTGCATTCAACCGAACTCTCCTTATCCCCTCAAAGATCACCCTTCAGGTTACTACTTCAATACCCAGAAAGGGCGGGTGCTACACGAATACCAGATTGTTTACATCACCAAAGGTCGCGGGTTGTTTGCTTCCGAAAGTACGCCCGAGAAGCAAGTGTGCAAAGGGCGGCTGATGATTCTCTTCCCCGGACAATGGCATTCGTACCGTCCATTGACACAGACCGGTTGGAACGAATATTACATCGGTTTCGAGGGGCCGATTATCGACAACATCATCAGAGATTCTTTCCTGACAAAAGAGCATCAGATACTCGAGGTAGGGATGAACGAAGAACTTGTTTCGCTCTTCTCCCGGGCGCTCGGGATAGCTGAGACAGATAAGATATCCTCCCAGCAGCATCTGGCCGGCATTGTATTGCACATCATTGGGATGATTCTTTCTATTTCCAAGAATAAGGTGTTCGAGATGAGCGATGTAGATCAGAAGATTGAACAGGCCAAGATCATCATGAACGAGAATATATTCAAGGATGTCGACCCCGAAGCGCTGGCTATGAAACTCAACATCAGTTACTCCTGGTTCCGTAAGGTGTTTAAGGACTATACGGGCTATGCACCGGCGAAGTACTTCCAGGAATTGAAACTCCGCAAAGCCAAGCAGTTATTGGTGGAGACGTCCCAATCTGTTAAAGAAATATCGTACATGCTCGACTATAAATCGACTGAGCACTTCTTTTCGCTTTTCAAGAAACATACCGGTTTCACACCACTGGAATACCGCACTTTCGGTCGTAATGTAGAGGTGGAAGAAGAATAGCCGATCAAATACCATATTCTTTTTGTCACAATAAATAGGAAGAATAGCTTATGGGCGGTTATCTTTGTAACTTCGTTACACTCAATTTATTTGTCAATTAATACCATGAAGAAACTGATCTACTCTTTGGCTGCAGTGCTACTGACAGCCTGTGGCACAAGCACACAGCCTCCTATCGACCGCGAAGCGCTCGTCAACTGTAACAATCCGCAAGTTACCTCGTTCGATTCACTGGCTTCCCTCTCCGTCGGGAACGGTGAGTTTGCTTATACCGTCGATGCTACCGGACTGCAAACCTTCCCCGAGATGTACTCAAAAGGTGTGCCGCTCGGTACGCAAAGCCAGTGGGGATGGCACAGCTTCGGCAATCCGGAAAACTACAAGCACGAGGAGACGCTGAAGGAGTACGACTTTGGTCATGGACACAAAGAACTATATTCCACCCAGTTCAATGAGAAAGGACGTGCGCAGGATGCATCCGACTGGTTCCGGGTGAATCCGCATCGCCTGCATCTGGGTATTGTCGGTTTCGAACTGGGCGAAGGTGTAACGGCAGCGCAGCTCACAGATGTCAATCAGAAGCTCGACCTGTGGAATGGCGTGATTCAAAGCCGGTTCAAACTGAACGACTACCCGTTTGCTGTTGAAACATACTGCCACCCGTCGGCCGATATGATTGCCGTCCGTATCACGTCCATGGCCTATGAGGGTGTCAATTTCCGCTTTCCATATCCCACCGGAGGACATTGCGATGATGCTTGCGACTGGACACAAAACGATAAGCACTCCACAACCGTTGTCAGTAGTGATGCCAACAGTGCTGTGCTGAAACGTACACTCGATGCTACGACCTATTACGTTACCATCCGTTGGGAAGGCAATGCCAGGCTGACGGAGAAATCGAAGAATTATTTCGTGCTGGTCCCGGCGGATCATGCACTCGCTTTCACGTGTGCTTTCACGCCTGTTGAACCCTCCCAGATGGTTGATGATAAAACGATTCCCGGATTTGTCCATACATCTGCCCAACCCTACAAGGCTACAGCTGCTCAGACCTATCAGGCTACCTCCAAATACTGGGGGGCTTTCTGGAAGAACGGCGGAGCAGTAGACTTCTCTCATTGTACCGACGCCCGTGCCCAAGAACTCGAACGTCGTGTAGTGTTGAGCCAGTATCTCCTCGCCATTCAATGCTCGGGTACTGTTCCTCCGCAGGAAACGGGACTTACCTACAACTCTTGGTTTGGCAAATTCCACCTCGAAATGATTTGGTGGCACGAAGCTCAATTCGCTCTCTGGAACCGTAGCGAGTTGCTCGACCGTACACTGGGCTGGTATGAAACGGTAGAACCTGTTGCCCGCGAGATTGCCCGCCGCCAGGGATTTGCCGGTGTGCGCTGGATGAAGATGACCGACCCGAGCGGCATGGAAGCCCCATCGAAAGTCGGTAGCTTTCTCATCTGGCAGCAACCGCACCTGATTTATATGGCCGAACTGATCTATCGTTCCAATCCCTCACCGGAAGTTATTCAGAAGTACAACCGTCTGGTGCAGGAAACGGCCACGTTCATGTACTCCTTCGCTACCTACGACCAGCTCGAAGGCCGCTTTGTGCTGAAAGGTGCTATCCCTGCACAGGAAACCCTGCGTGCATCGGAAACAGTGAACCCGCCTTTCGAACTCTCGTACTGGCACTTTGCCATGCAGACTGCCCAGAAGTGGCGCGAACGGGCTGGCGAAAAACGAAACCTCGAGTGGGACGAGATGATCGACAAGCTTTCTCCGTTGGCCTACAACGAGGATCACCTCTACCTGGCTGCCGAAACTGCTACTGATACGTACAAAGACATCCGTTTCACTTCCGACCACATGGCAGTGCTCGGATCGGTAGGTATCCTGCCCATGAACAAGCTCATTCGTGAGGATTATATGAAGAATACCCTGCACTGGATTTGGGATAACTGGAACTGGGGTAAGACCTGGGGTTGGGACTATCCGATGACGGCTATGAATGCTGCCCGTATGGGTGAACCCGAAAAGGCTGTCGGCGCCCTGCTGATGGAGAAACGCACTAACACGTATCTGGTGAACGGACACAACTATCAGGACGGACGTTTGCGGGTGTATCTGCCGGGCAACGGCGGATTGCTTACGGCCGTAGCCATGATGTGTGCCGGTTGGGACGGTTGCACGGAGAAGAACCCCGGTTTCCCGAAAGATGGAACGTGGGACGTGCGTTGGGAGAATTTGCAACCCATGCCATAAAGGGTTGATCATTAGTTGTTAGAGTGCTCGTCTTGCAGTTAACGAATAAACGCCATTATGAATAAGAAAACCCTTTTACCCCTTCTTTGCGTCGTTTGGCTGTCCATGCATCATGCCATTGCCCAGATGCCGCAAAAGCAAAAGATTGGCGATTTTATTGAATCGACTTCCTATAACGAAGGCAAACGGGGCGTTTCCCGTACCTTGCAATACCATCCTGATGGGGAGGATTTTATCTGCGTCAACGGCAAGAACCGCTATACCCGTGCGCTGTACGGCGGGCACACTGCCTTTCGTCTGGAGACAAGTGACCGGCCTGTCTTTGCCGCTTATGATAAGACATACAGCCAGAATATCAGTTTTCGGCTTTCTTTGCCGAAAAGTCTGATCTTTCTCGATGAGGCGTGTTTCTGCGAATCTCGTTACACAGCCGGACGCCGGACTTATCGCCTTACTGATCCGGCCTGGGGGAAAGGCGAAATCCGTATCACTGCCTTGGCGCTGTACGATAAGGACGGAGCTATTTGGAAAATAGAAGCTGAGAATATGCCGCAAGGTACGCAGTTACTTGCTTCTCAGGTAGGAATACGTGCTCAACGGCTGAACCGTAATGGGGACATGGGAGCCGATCCGGCCGATAGTTTCGAGGCACCGGAAGATCCTTCGTACACCCGGTCGTGCGGATACGATCTGGAAGGCGAGAAGACGGTGTCTTATTTGCTTTTACGTGATTTGTGGTTGGATATTATTGGCGCGGAAGAGGGCGAAAAGCTCTTCGCCTCCACCGAACAACGCCGTGCCGAACTGGCTTCCCGCATTCGTTTCGAAACACCCGATCCCTTCTTCAATACCTTGGGTGGAACGCTTGCCGTAGCTGCCGACGGTATCTGGGACGGCGAAGTGTGGCTACACGGAGCCATTGGTTGGCGCATGCCGCTGAGTGGTTGGCGGGCAGCCTACGCAGGCGATGTTCTTGGTTGGCACGATCGCGCCCGTACGCACTTCAATGCTTACGCTGAGAGCCAGGTGACGAACGTTCCCTGCACTATTCCTCATCCGGCACAAGACTCTGCACTCAATCTTGCCCGTTCCGAGAAGAAATGGGGGACACCTCAGTACAGCAACGGATATATCTGCCGAAATCCGCACCGTAACGACCAGATGCACCACTATGACATGAACCTCTGCTACATTGACGAACTGATGTGGCACTTCAACTGGACGGGCGACCTGGCGTATGCCCGCCGGATGTGGCCCGTCATCACCTGTCACTTAGCTTGGGAGAAGCTGAACTACGACCCTGACAACGATGGACTGTACGACGCTTACGCCTGCATCTGGGCCAGCGACGCGTTGTATTACAACAGCGGGGCCGTGACCCACTCATCGGCTTACAACTACCGGGGCAACCTGATGGCAGCCCGCATCGCCCGACTTATTGGCGAAGACCCTGCGCCTTATCAGGCCGAAGCCGACAAGATACTCCAAGCTATAAATGCCCGCCTGTGGATGGACGATAAAGGACATTGGGCCGAATATCAGGATTTCATGGGGCACAAACGGCTGCACGAGAGCGCCGGTGTATGGACCATCTATCACGCCATGGACAGCGATGTGGCCGATCCATTCCAGGCTTATCAGGCCACACGCTATGTAGATACACAAATTCCGTATATCCCTGTCAGGGGTAGGGAAGCGACCGGCACAGGCTATCATACCCTTTCTACCACCAATTGGTTTCCTTACTCGTGGAGCATCAACAACGTTGCGTTTGCCGAAGTGATGCATACCGCTCTTGCCTACTTCCAGGCCGGTCGTTCGGTCGAAGGTTACGAACTGTTGAAAGGCTCTATCTTAGATGGTATGTACATGGGCGATAGTCCAGGTAACTTCGGACAGGTGAGCTTTTACGATGCTGCCCGTGGAGAGTGTTACCGCGACTTTGGCGATCCTATCGGGGTAGCTTCGCGTGTGTTGATACAAGGACTCTACGGCGTGCTGCCCGATGCACTGAACGGACGGTTGGTTATCCGACCCGGCTTTCCGGAAGATTGGAGAAATGTATCGCTCCGCACACCGGATATCTGTTACAGCTTTCTTAGTGAGAAGAAGACGGATACGTACACCGTGAAGCAACAGTTTGCCAAACCCTTGGCTTTGTCGCTGCAAGTCCGTGCGTTCCGGGAGCATATTACATCGGTGACGGTCAACGGACGTCCGTCTACGTGGAGGCAAGTCGATGCCGCTTCCGGCTATCCGGTGATTGCTATCGATGTGCCGGCAACGGACGAAGCCGTTATCCGGATCGAATGGAGCGGCGAAGAACTGGCGATGATTCCGGCTCCCAAGGAGGTAATCCCCGGGATGCGGGATCCGCGCAATCTGGACGGAGAGTCGTACGTTCCCGGATACCGGTTGAGTATCGCCACATCCTCCCAAGCCGAGGTTGTGAAGCTTTACGATCCGCAAGGTATCCTGCTCAGCCCGAAGGCGAATAAGCAAACCGTAAAAGCTATACTTGCCGATAAACCGGGACATCACACCTTCTTTGTCTGCCTGAAACAGGGGCAGATGCAATGGTGGCAACCGGTAAACATCTGCATCAACAGCCCCGCAAAGCCTATACAGACGGACTTTGCCAACGTGCTCCCGGACCAATGTGAACCGGTACGGATGGATACATATTTCAATGCATCTGTCACTGATATCTATAAGAACGAATACCTCACGCCCCGTTCGCCTTACACTACCCTGCAACTTCCCAGGCAAGGGATAGGGGAGTGGTGCCATCCTGCACTGTCGGCTGAGATTGACGACTCGGGTATGCGTGCCAAAGTGAGCAACGGTTTGCTGGAGACGAATCTGGGCATCTCGTTCCGCACCCCGGCACAAGGTCGCAACATTGCCTTCACTTCCTTGTGGGATAACTATCCGGATAGCCTGAGCATACCTCTTCAGGGACGTGCCTCACGGGCTTATCTATTTCTGGCCGGGAGTACCAACCACATGCAATGCCACATCGACAACGGCATGGTACGGGTGCATTACACGGATGGCTCTTTCGACACGTTACCATTAGTGAATCCCACCAACTGGTGTCCCATTGAACAGGACTTCTTTGTCGACTCGTATGCCTTCCGGCTTCCCACACCTCGCCCGTACCGCTTGCACTTGAAGAGTGGACTGGCGAGCAACAATCTGGAACGGGATCTGAAGATCACAGGGGTGTATGGTCGCGAGATCGAAGGAGGAGCCGGAGTGTTGCTCGACATGCCGCTTCGTGCATCGAAAACATTGAGCCGCCTCACCCTCGAAACGCTTTCGAACGATGTGGTGATCGGCATCATGGGTATTACTTTGCAACGATAAGGGTGAATCAGCCGGGTTTCGTTAAAAGTAGAATGCGGCCGAGAACGACCAAACCCGTTCTTTGGCCGTGAACGGAGCATTCACTTCATCGTATAAACTGGAAAGCCCGATGTTGTAAACAGTACCCAGTTGCACTCGTTTGAATAGTTCGATGCCTCCGCCGAAGCCCAATCCCCAGGCGAAGCCATTCACATCCCACGGCCCCGAAACCGTTGATGAACCTCCTACACTAAAGCTGCTTCCGCCACCTACCTTAAAACTGAAATAAGGCCCGGCAGAACCGTATACACTTACCGACTTACTGACGGGATAGATATATTTGGCGCTTAACGGAACTTCGAGGTAGCTGAAATGATTCGTGCCTTCACCCTCGAACTGGATTCCCTTTTGAGCATACAAGAGCTCTGTGCCCACAGCCAATTGCCCATACCGCAGGTTGAACAAATACTCACCCGTAGCTCCGGCAAAGAACCCTACCGAACTATTGTCCAGATACGACTCCAAATCGCCATCCACTCCGGAAGTAGTCAATCCAGCCTTTACACCCCAGCGAAACTGTGCCTGTGCGGTCGTCGAAAGAAGTACGGCCAGCACGGCGAGAAACAAACATCTTTTCATAATGGTTTATACTTTTAGTTCAACATAACGTATCGGGGTGAATAACACTCAATCCTTTTCGATTGTTTTTCGTTCCCGCTATTTCCTCCTCAAGAAGTTTGAAAAACTACTCACGCACTCACGCACCTGTGCCCAAACCCTTTATCCATTGGCATTACAGGTGCGTGAGAGACCCTGTTTTCTCTCACGCACCTCTCGCGCACCTGTTTTGTTAGTTGGTTGATGTACAGTTCGATAACGGTTTTTGCTCCTTGGAACGTTCTCGTTTGTTAGTAGCATAACCTTCGCAACAAGCGAGGAAACGATTGTTTTCAACGGGAGAAAGTCTTTGCTCCACCCGGGTGTACAGCCCTTCTACACCCGGGTGTACAATGCTTCTCCACCCGGGTGTACAGCGGTTGTACACCCGGGTGGAGAGAAATGTTACAAGTAATGAGGATGCTCTCTTCTACCTTTGTTGTCGTTCGTATCTCACTGGCAAACAAGTGGTTTCTGCCGATGAAAGGAGCCTGTACGTGCTGTGTCCGGCAAACGCTTTAGGGTTTGGGAACGATGTAAGGCGGCGTTTTGTTGATGAGGTTATCCTTGACAACTTCAATGTTTTCGAATAAAATGCCTTTGGGTACTACCAAGGTAGCCATCTGCCCCATAGCAGTATGGTTGCCGATGAATTCTTCTTTAGAAACTCCCAAAATGTTTTTAAAAGATTTGTGGTTCAAACCACGGAGCGCGCCGCCGCGAACCAACTCTTCCTTACCATCGGCTACAGACACCCTGTAAAGGAGAAATGTCTGGTTGCCCAACAGGTAGCGTCGGACAATGTATGCGTAATTATAGTTTTCTTCTTTGGCGGCCGTAATCAGTTGCTGCTTCAATTCGTTGAGTACAATAGGCTCGTCGCTGTACAGGCGTACATTGCCGGGCATGACGAAAGCAGCGCCGCTGGGGAAGCTGAATCGTTCGTGCCCGTTGCTGTGGGCTATCTTAGCCGAAGGGGCTTTCCCCGTTAACAGGGTTTTGACTATGCCTTTCTCGATCAGGAACATCTCTTTGTCCGGGGCTACTCCTGTAAAGTCCATCGGGTAATAGCCGTCCAAACGGGTGTCGTTGTACACTTCCGTTCCGGATAGCGAAACCATATTCAAACTCTTGGAGATGAGTCGCCGGCCGATCATCGACTCCGCTTCACTTTCGCGCGTGACGGACATCCCGGATGCATTGATCTGTTTGTTCGAGGCAATCAGCAGACGGCTCATGAAAAACTCGTGCTGAACGGTTTGCAGGGCGGCAAAGTCTTCGAACAATACCGGTCCGCTATAGGTCTCGGTAACCAATGGGGCGTTCTTTAGTTTAATGAATTCCTCGGTCAACTGTTTGCACTCGCCTATAAACGACTGCAAGTCGGGCATTAGTTCGGCGTAAGAATGTTCGAAGAACCATTCGTTGTTCAGCTCCTGTCCATCGTTTGCCTGGGTCGAAAGCGTAACTTTGAATAGGTAATAAGGCACCGGCACGGCATATTGGCCGTTCTCCGTATCATAATAATAGACCATGGTGTTTCTGAAGTGCAGGTCTACCTTGGAAGTAGTCAGTTCCGGATAGTTCTTGAATACCTCTGAACTCTTCTTGAGAAAGTCTTCCCAATATCCCTGATCCATATTCATGGAAGTGCGAGCCAGCAGGAGGTTGGGGGGAGTTGTTTGCTCAAAGCTGGCGACTTTCTTATCTTCTTCGGTTTGTTTCTGCTGCTCGAGGGCTACCTTCTTGAGTTCGAAGTCTACGGCTGCTTGTTTGTATCTCCTGTCTACTGCCGACCAGACGGCGGTTGCAATCCCCGAATTCTCTATCGGCATCCGTTCCGGATAGTTGTGATTGTAACCATTGCCCACGAAACCCATGTTGTTGTTGAAGAAATCGCCCACCAGTACAAAAGGAAGTCCATCGCGGGTACGAGTGATGGAAGATGTGGAGATGGAGCCTTCGCAGGCCGTTATATTCAGAATCTCATTGTCGACAATCGCGTAGCGGATGTAAAACGGGGGTAGAAGGTCTTTAATCTTCAACTCGGATTTGTTGCGGTCGACTTCCGCTTTGATTGCCTGGATGATGGCCTTTTCTTCCTGTGCGAAGAGATGTGAAAGGCCGCAGCAGGCAAATATGCCTGTGAGAAAGAATCTTATATATTGAGTTTTCATGATACCGTTTTATTTAGAAAGTGAACTAACAGATGCTCCCGGACGCTCCAATGCCGGTGGTTGGTTTTGTGACTTAGCCCGTTTCTGGGTTTCGATCAGCTTGACGAAAATGGAGGGCGACACGCAAGATACCTGTACGGAACCCGACTCGGCGCCGCAATATCCGTTGAAGATACCGATGTCGTTTCCGGCGGCAGTGATCTGGGAGAACATCGCCAAAGGAGTTCCGATGAGATCGACACCTCTGACCAGCTCGTCCGGTCGGCCGTCGACATAGATGCGGTAAACCACCAAAGGAGTAACATTGAACACGTTGGGCGAATATACGCCGGTGGTAGTAAATCCTCCGCTTACATCGTCGAAGAGGTATCCGTATTCTTTCCCGGTTTTCTTGGCTTCTTCGATCAGCATTCCCCGCAATTCCTGGATGGTTTGGGGGCGGGAAGTTTCGATAAACATATTCGATTGGCGGGTACAGGTATTGAAGTAGATCATTCCCCGGCCATGTCCGTTGGATTTGGAGAACCCGCTGATGGGTGTTCTGTTCATCAGGAAGTTCTTTAAAACGCCATTCTCTACAACGGTTACAGGTTGCCCTTTCACGCCTTCATCATCGTACTTATAACTTCCCGACAGTTCGAAGCCTTTGTATACAGTTAGCTTCGGGTCGAAAAGAACCGAGAAATCGACAGGCAGCACCAGCTCCCCTACCTTGTTCTTGAAAGTCTTGCTGTCCATTTCCGTTTTCAACCGGGCCCCTTCCACCCTGTGTCCGAAGATCTCATGGAAGAATACCGAGGCGGCTTGCGGAGTGAGCAGTGCCGGTCCGGTAAAAGCTTCGGCAACGGGTGCATTCTTCAGCCGGACGATTGTCTCTGCCAGTTTCCGGGCATCGGCCAGTAGCTCTTCGTCGGAAGGCAAGTCTTTGATATTGAGTGCAAAGTACGATTTGTAGAGAGGGATTTGCATGCCATCTTCGGCAATGGCGGAAGCATTCAGGCTGATGCGGTAGGTCACTGCATTTTCGACGATCTTGGTTCCTTCGGTATTGACAAAGTATTTGCGAACCAACTCTACACTCATGTAGGCACCTCCTGTCATGAGCTCTTTGTTGGCCGTAAATACGTTGCTGTATTTCTTCAGTTTTTCTTCCCACTCTTTGGCATTGAATGGGAGAGACTTAAGCGTGAGCGGCTTTTCATAATACAACTCTTTTGTCTCTTTGGTAAAGTCGTCAGACTTGTCTTCCGAATCGACCGTCACCGCATTGTTGGCTTTGAGCGACTGGTAGTCTTTGGACGCATTCTTGTAGAGTTCGTCCGTCTTCTTCCAAAGTGCGTTTTGTATCGCTTTCTCATTATTGTCCAGTACCAAGGCGTTAAGGGTGCCGTTAAACATGTAGCGATTGCTTCCTCTCATCTCCCGCGTATTGTCCAACTCATGATTCCCAACTCTGACGGTAGCTTGGAAAAGCCGTTGTCTGCTCGGGTTACTATTCATCAGATTTCCGAAGCTGGTGTTTATGCCATAAGACTCCGTGTCGTACACCCGGTAACTGATGTAATAAGCAGGTGTTTCTTGCTTTTGTAAGATGGAAAAATTCCGGTCGGCCTCTTTCTTCAGGATGTCCAACAAAGGGTCCTGTGCACTAGTTGTTGCAAAGCAGAGGGTGAATAACAGTAAAAAAGAAATTGTTTTTCGCATTATATTCCTATTTGGGGGTTATTAGTGTCAGATTAATTAAACGAGTTGTCGTTTGGCAAAGATAGTTCTTTCTCTGAGTTTAGAGATAGTGTGTATATTATTTTGGACGGAATTGATGTGAAATAAGATGAAATAATGCAAAAGTGGCGTACTTTGATACTGATGAGCCAGGGGTTTCGGGTAGTTACAGGTAATTGCGGGGTAAAAACGAAAGAAGCAGCAATCAATTTTACTTGTTGCTGCTTCTTGTCGGAATGAGGCGACTCGAACGCCCGACCCCTACGTCCCGAACGTAGTGCGCTACCAACTGCGCTACATTCCGTTAATTTCGGGTGCAAAGGTAGCGTATTTTTTGAAAAGTGCAAGTGTTTCTGCAGAAAAATATATAGCCATGAAGAAAGGACTCTTATTACTCATCCCGTTGCTGATGTTAATCAACTGCATAAAGGTTATGGACATGGAACCAATATTGCTTTCCAGTTACTCGGTGCATTTCCTGGCCGGCGAAGAGTGTGTGATAGATGTTTTGTCGGATAATACGAATGAGTAAAAGATCTGGGCACCCCCGGACGGTTTGTGGAGATCAAGGTGGAATCAAACTTATTTTCTTGCAATGCTTGGGTGTAAAGCCGTTTTTGCTTATGTGTGCAGGTGAAAATAATGAGGAATGACCATAAAATCATATTTTTTTGCAGTAAGGTGTTGCAGTATTGAAAAATATGTCTATCTTTGCATCCGCAATCAAAAAGGTGCCATAGCTCAGTTGGTAGAGCAAAGGACTGAAAATCCTTGTGTCCCCGGTTCGATTCCTGGTGGCACCACAAATGAATGAAAATTAAAAGGAACACAACTCTTCGGAGTTGCGTTCCTTTTGTCGTATATGGATGATCCTTATCCTGGTTGCATCTTTAATTGTATTCTTGGCAAAAATTAGTCTCAGGGAATACGTATGCTTTTTGCAGATCAGGATAGGAAAAGGTAAATTAAACAGCCGTAAATTTTACAGCCATAAAAATTACCGCTAATTTATTTTGCAAAACTCTAATTTTTACATAGTTTTGCAGCGATGGTAAAATTTACCACCGTAAAAATACGAGTTATGAAATTCTATAATCGGACAGACGAAATTACTCTGTTGCAGCGAACAAAAGAGCAGGCATACAATGACCACTCTAAGTTTACGGTACTTACCGGACGGAGACGTGTCGGTAAGACTTCTCTTATTCTGAGAGCTCTTGAAAACGAGACCGTAATCTATTTGTTTGTCAGCCGGAAGAATGAGGCTGATTTATGCAGTGGATACACAAAAGAGATTGAGAAACAGTTGGGGATATTTGTTCCTGCAATGGACAAATTCTCCGATATATTTCGCTTTCTACTTGAGCAGGGGACTAAAACTAAGTTTTCCCTTGTGATTGATGAGTTTCAGGAATTTATCAATATCAACGAATCGATATACGGCGATATTCAGAACTATTGGGACAGGTACAGGACTAAAACATACATAAATTTTGTTGTAAGCGGCTCCATCTATTCGTTGATGACAAAAATATTTCAGGATAAGCGCGAACCGTTGTTTGGTCGAGCCGATGCTATGCTGAAAATAACACCTTTCACAACCACTG